>CAWKAG010000035.1:0-13394 GCA_963847455.1 uncultured Acidimicrobiia bacterium | reverse complement strand
TTACATCAAGCTAGAGCAAAAAACGAACGAGCCTCCAAACGTTGGAAGGTTCATAACCGAATCGCCGCTGGGTCCGGTACCGTTGCCCGGTGACCGCTCCACCGCGCGCAACCGTCGCCGACATTCACGAGATAGCTTCCTCGCTTCCCGGAACTGTGCGTGCCGGCGGTTCCAATGACAACCCGATCTACGCAGTACGTGGGAAGACATTCATATTCTTCCGCAATCCCCGACCCGATGCAGTGGACCCGGAGACCGGTGAGCGCTACACCGACGTGATCATGTTCCATGTCGAATCCGAGGCTGACAAACGAGCCCTCGTCGAAGACGAAACCTCGCCCTTCTTTACGACGCCGCACTTCAATGGCTATCAGGCCGTTCTCATCAGGGCTAGTCGGCTTTCTGAGCTTGATCGAGTCGAGTTGGCCGAGATGATTGCCGGCGCTTGGTTGGCGCGTGCTCCTAAGCGCCTCGCCGCTCAGTGGCTGACCGAAAACCCCAACTGGCCACCTTCGAGCTGAAACCGCGGAAACCGGTCCGGAAGTCCCTACCACCTCACTTCCGTATTTCAAATGAATGTAGTCGGCCGGTGCCAGACATCGACGATCTGGCCGCCACGGTGCTACGAAGCTCGGATAGACTTTTCCTATGGAGATCTCACAGACAATTGTCGTACTTGATGCTGCCGATATTGACGCAGTCAGCTCTTTCTGGGCCGACCTGTTGGGTGGGACTGTGTCAGCAGGAGATGACTGGCACACGGTGTACGTCAACGTGCAGCCTCGCCTGGCCGTGCAACTGGCGCCGGATCACGTTTCTCCGGATTGGCCGAATGGAACTCAGCAAATCCACCTGGACCTATATGTCGATGACATTGCCGCCTCGCATGAAGAGGCGATAGCAAAAGGGGCTGTCCTGCTCCAGGCAGCCGACCATACCTCCGCAGATGGGTTCCAGGTCTATGCCGATCCTGCCGGACACCCGTTTTGCCTATGTTGGGGCCATGGTTAGCAGCCAAAGTCGGATCACAGGAGGCGGACGGGGGCCGAGACTTGGCCAAGAACGATGAGCGTGATCTCCAAGACCACTGCCAAGGGATATAGCGCCGCGAGCGCTAAAACCGATGACCGGATCCCCAGTCCCATTCGGTCACGGAACAGCACGAAGGGTAAAACGAGGCCGGTCGCCGCGACCGTCACATAAGTGATGCGTGCGTCGATGTGATCGATATGCGCCCATAAGGCCAGGGGTTCGGCCATCGACACGGCCGCAAAGACGGTCGTAGCTGCCAGTTGCCGAGCCGGATCCTTCAGCCCTCGTCCAAGTACGGCCGAAGCCGGCCCAATGACCAGACCGATCGTGGTCCAGATGACCAGGAAGCGAAGCCCCGAGATCACCGGGTCGCCAGCGATGGCTCTAGCAACGGCCGCGACGCCGAAGTACCCGAAGTTCCCAGACAGAAGGGCCACTCCACCGATCAGGGCGGTTCGGCGCAACTCGTCCGTTCCCCAGAGGTACCCTGCGGCGGCCGCCACCCACAGCCAAGGCACGGCCATCTGTGCCAACGTCGATCCAATGGGGGGCCGGGCAAACGCACAGAACAAGCCCCAGGCCGCTCCAAGCAATATTGCACCACGCACCATCGGGATGTTACCTCCGTCCGAGCTGAGGCCATCGGGCCATACTCGACGTCCCAGTGGGTAGGCTCTGGCGACGTGGATGATCCAGGTGCTGTCGTTCAAGCGTTCTTTGAGCGCATGCAAGCTCGCGACTGGCAAGGCGCTGGGCAGCTTCTGTCACCGACGATCCATGTCGAGTTCTCGGAAACGGGTGAGCGATTCGACGGAGCGAACTTCCTCGCCATGAACCGGGCCTACCCTGAGGGCTGGTCGATCGAGGTTATCGAGACCTTGGCCGACGGGGAACGGGTGGCCGCCCAGGTACGCGTCCTTCATGGCGAGCAGACCTTCTGGTGTGCTGGCTTCTATTCGGTGGATAACGGAGTCATCACATCTGGCACGGAACATTGGGTTAGTGAAGACTCTGGGCCGACGCCAGAGTGGCGAAAGCCATTCGGTACCAAATAGCTGGTTCTCCATAGACATTGCGCTGCAGTTGGAGCGAAGACTCTGGTTGAGACTGGCGGGACTTCGTTAGTGTTCTTTGCGATGCGACTCGCACCAAAATCAGCTCTGGTATTCAACGCGTGGTTGTCGCTAGTTAGTGGTCTGCTGCTGCTGATATCGCCCGGTACGGTCGGCACCTGGCTCGGCGTCTCAATAGATGGCTGGTTCCGATTGCTCGGCGTTGTGCTGGTCGCTCATGCAGCCCTCATCGCCGGGTTGATCTCGTCACTGGGCGTTGACCGAGCTGTTCGAATCAACCTCTTGCTGATCGCTCCGTACCCGCTGGTGATGCTGGGGTTCGTGGTTCTCGCAAAAGTCACGACCAACCTTGGGCGCGGGTTAGTTCTAGCCGATGGAGCCATCGTTGCCGTGGTCGTGGTATTTCATGCCGTCGCTTTGCGTTCAGCACAAGCCGGGGAGGTCCGGGTCGAAGAGGAGCATTACCGCCATGGCGTTTGACGAGACAGCGCTTGTCGAAAAGGTAAGGCAGATGCTGTCAGAATGCTCCGATGTTTTCGAGAAGCGAATAGTTGGCGGTGGCCAGGGTTTCATGGTCAGAGGTCATTTGTGCTGTGGGGGCGAGCAAGAAGGGGCTCACCGTCCTGGTTGACCCGGAAGGAAAGACCGAAGCCGTTGGCTGTCATGTTTGGCCACTCGTACTTGGCAGCGAGAAACCAAGGCATTCGTCGTAGTTGAACCCGATGACCTCACCAACGACAAGGAAGTGCACTTGGCTGGATCAGGCACTCCGGTTCCTTGAGGCACTCGGATAGCGACAAGAACGCCCGGCCACCCGATCGACTAGCTAGCTTTGTGACGTAGAACCGGGTCACAGGGTGAAGACAGGGAAACTGGAATGGCTGAAAAGTCTAGGGCAGCAAGACCCATCGGCTATTGGCTCAAGCTTCTCGATGGTCTTATCGAAGAAGACCTTGACCGGACCCTCGTTCCCTTTGATCTGAACCGTCGGCAATGGCAGATCCTCAACGTTCTGGCGAGAAGTTCAAGCAATGGCGAGGCCATCTATCAAGAACTCGAGGGATTCTTTGTCGATCAGGCACAAGTCGACTCGTTGTTGGACGTCCTCGTATCTGAGGACTGGATCCGAACAACGCCCGCAGGAGAGGCGAGCCTCACGGAGGCGGGCAACCGTCGATTGACTGATGCCCTCAACTCAGTACGGGAGGCCCGCCAGCGAATCAGCTCAGGGATCGAGGCCGATCAGTACGGGCAAACCGTCACCACGCTCCGGTCAATGTGCGAGAACCTGGGATGGACCGAGCTGTAGCGTCCGACGGGCCGGCTCCGCTATGTGCAGCAGCGGTGCTCAGCCTTGGGCTCGCTCACCAATCGCCGCCTTGGCAACGATTGTGGCTATCCGCCGTTCTCTCGTCTCGTCTTTCACGGCGCTGATGACCCACCACAGCATCATCTTCCGGGCACTCGGGGGAAAGCCGTCCCAGGAAGTACGGGCGTCCGGGAGTGCGTCCAGAGCAGCTGCCAGACTCGGGGGTTCGATGAGATCCTCGACCGGGTCAAGAATGGTCCACCACCCGTTACCTTGAGCCACCTCAACCGCACGACGCCCCGCGTCGGTCATGAGCCCGGCGGCTTCCATGTCTGCGAACCGTTTTCGGTTGAGCCGGGTCCAGGTGCTTTTCGCTTTGCGGGGTGTGAACAGTTGGAGTGCGCGGTCTTCATCGAGGGTCCGTTGCGTCGAGTCGATCCAACCAAAGCAGATCGCCTCCTCAACGGCTTCCGGGTATGGGCATCGTGAGCCGCCGTTCGTTGACCGCCATGAGCACAGCCAAACCCCTTTCTGCCGGTCGTGATTCGCTTCGAGCCACGACCTCCACTGCGAACGCGACTCGGCGTGATAGATCGGGTAGCCGAAGTTCCCGGTAGGTGGGTGATTCGACGATGTAACAGGAACGGAATCCATGGACCCGATCGTACCAGTGACCCGCTCAGCCTCCAGGCGCCGCTCACCCGGACCACAGGGCTGTCAGTCGTAGCATGCGTGTATGAACCGTCATCACATGGAAGTGTTCACTGCGCTCGCTCACGTGGCGGCCGAATCCGGGACGCCATCCGATCTTGGGGATCGGATCCGAAGCGACCGCCGGTCTTCATTCGAATATCTGGGTCTTCGTACGCCTGACCGACGACGGCGCGTCAAACAGGGTTTCTCCTTCACGGCTGATTCGGACGCTGAGATCCTGGCAGCTTGGAACGAAGTGTGGACGAGAACCAACAATGGAGACGTGCTGTTCACACCGCTCGACTACTACCGCACCAGACCGGTGACTGCCCAGGTCTGGGCGACAGTCGTGACTTGGATTGATCGAATCGACAACTGGGCGCACGCCGATGACCTCGCCCGGGTCTATTCACGGGCTCTCGAAGCATCACCAGACACGGTCTATCCCACCCTTCTTGGATGGAGCAGATCGGGCGATCGATGGGCGTGCCGTATCTCGATAGTCAGCCTCATTCGTTATTCCGGCAAGAACGCGGCATTCATGCCGGCTGACGCGGTACTCGACCTGGTCGCAAACTGCGTCAGCCGACCAACGCGACACCGTCGCCAAGGCGGTGGGCTGGGTACTTCGGGAGACCATGCAGGACGACCCGCAGAGCGTGCGGACCTTCCTCGACGAGCACGAAGCCTCGATGTCGGCCCTTTCCCGCCGACGGGCCACGGAACGCCCGACGTAGATCGGTAGGGCGCCGGAACAGGCACCAGTCACTCCACTCGACGAACTGCGCCAGGGGACCAGTCGGAATAAAGCCCCGACGAACGCAGTTCCCAGTTCTGCGTGAATCAGGAACCATGAATCAGAAAGCATGAGTCGAGCGGCCGCATAAGATCCGGCCTCGAGACGACGATAGGGGCTTAACTATGGCGACCCGGCTGGACAATGCCATCAACCTTTACCTGGAAGCCATCCGGGACGGAAACTACGTTGAAGCGATCAACAAATACGCGGGGGACCGGTACACACAACACTCCACTCCGGTGAAAGACGGCAAGGAAGGCTTCATTGAGTTCTTCGGCGATTTCGTGCAACGCAATCCCGACCGGGAGATCGAGATCGTGCGCGGCTTCGAAGACGGCCAATACGTTTTCTTGCACGCGGTCCAATACCTCAATGGGGGAGAGCTGCGGTACGTCACGGCGGACATCTTCGACACTGATGACAAGGGTAGGTTCATCGAGCATTGGGACATGATCACCGAGTGGTCCAGCGACACCGTCTCGGGACACACCCAGGTCGATGGGCCTACGGAACTGACCGATCTGGACAAGACGGACCAGAACAAAGCCCTGGTCGACCGATTCCTCACCGTGGTCCTCATGAACGGTAGGTGGGACACGATCAGCGACTACGTCTCAACCGAGTCATTCGTCCAGCACAACCCCTTGATCGACGACGGCATCGACGGACTGACCGCCTACGTTGAGTCGGTCGCCGAGCAAGGCGATTCCGTCGTGTACGAAAAGGTCCACAAGATTGTCGGCCACGGCAATTTCGTCGCTGCCATGTCGAGATTGAACCTCGCCGGCATTGACACAGCCGCCATTGACCTATTCCGTGTAGCGGACGGCCGAATCGTCGAGCACTGGGACGTCATGGAAGAGATCATGCCCCAGGATCAGTGGGTGAACTCCGGAAAGTTCTGAACCCTACCCGGAGATGATCCGGAATTCTCGCGACTGCCAGATCGCTAGGTGGTCGCTCAATGTCTGTAACTCAACAGCACAGCGGACGCTCCCATGACTAGCTTGGCCCTATGGCACCGATGGCATCAATCCTTGTGTGTATGCCGGATTCGGTCGACTTCTCCGACCCCGATCCGAAACAGACAGAGGCGCGGGGCGTCCGGCTCCTATCGGAATGGGACGACACTGTCATCGGGGTTGCTGGGTGGTCCGACGGCGGGTGGGACGCTCTCGCATTGGCAGCTGAACACCAGGAACTACCGAGGCTCGCCATTGTCTCGACTCCATTCCCGGATGACATCGACGCGATGCCCAAGCGCGTCGATCTCTCCTTGATCACGAGCAAGGCGCTCCTCATCTTTGGCTCTCAGGATCCGCTTACGGGTCATCGCCACGGTGCGTCGTGGCAGAAACGGCTTCCTAACGCACGGTTGGAGATGGTTCCGGGCGGCGGCCATGACCTGCTCGAATCGAAGTGGGGAAGGGTGCTATCTCACCTTGCTCCCCGCACAAGCCGGTAACAGAGTCACCCAGCCCAGGACGGCGTTCAACGGACTCGGTATGCGGTCCGCTTCGAGAGACTGGACGAGAAGCCGCGCATAGCGAAGCTTGCGACGAGAGCCAGCGCCGAGGAAACGTCGCATCTGAGCATCAAAGGGTTCGAGATCGCCAAGCCGGTTGTCTCTGCAGCGTCTGAAACGAGCCGAGGTCGCCCTGAGCGCTGAGCAAGGCCTCGATCGCCCGCCGCCCTACCGCTCGGATCAGTTCGTCTTCCAAGTCTTCAACACAGACGAAGAAACCCAATCGCTCCATCTCGACCCGATTGGCAGGTGATCCGAGGCCCGCCGCCGCGAGAGCACGCCGGAAGTACTTCTCCTCGCCCGCGTCGCACATCCCGCTGAGAGGGATATCCGCCCCAAGCGGTCCGAACCGCAAGAGATGGCCCTCAATCGCCTGGGCACCGCCGATCGGGATTACCACGACACCCTCGGCGGCCAGATTTCGACCGATCTGACCAGCGAGCGTCTCGACGGCAATCTGATCACTTATCCCCTCTACGAGGATGAGTGACCGCGGCAGAGTCTGCCAAGGCAAGGGCCGATGCGGTCGCCTCGACTGGTGCGCCTGGCCCGCTCACATAGCCATCCAGCGCTTCTCGAGCCAGCTGGTGTCGTCGTTCACTGTCCACGACAACAACCTACTCATGGGACGCGGGTTGGATCACCGGGCATGTCTATATACGATCAGCCGATGTCCACGAGTCCTCGTCTCCCTGGTCGCGTGTCGAGCAATGCGTTCGCGGCTGACACCGACGCTCTAGCGGAACACTTTGGCGACGCCGATGACTTGTTGCCCCTGTGGGTCGCCGAGCCATATATCGACCTTGCCCCCGAGGTGACGGCGGCTTTGGCTTCACGAGCCGACGTCGATTGGTACGGGTACGAAACGCGACCCTCGCGAGCGCTACGAGCCTTCTGGGATTGGATGGCCACTCGGCACGACTGGGATGGATCCGGGCTGCAGTCGTCGGTGAGCCCAAGCGTGGGAACATCGGTCGGCGTCCTCATCGAGCAGCTCACAGCGCCTGGTGATGGTGTGATCCTCCAGCCTCCCGTTTTCACGGACTTCAAGACGCTCATCGCTTCGGCCGGGCGAACCGTCATCCGTAATCCACTCGTCCTATCCACAGACGGGTACCAAATGGACCTCGCCGACCTCGCCGCAAAGGCGACGGACCCATCCACACGGATGTTGATCTTGTGCAACCCGCACAACCCGGTCGGCCGCGTATGGACCCCGGAGGAGCTTGAGGAGGTGGCGGCCATCTGCGCTCGAAATGGCGTGTTTGTCCTCGCCGACGAAATCCATAGCGACCTCGTCCTCCCGCCTTTTAGATTCAGTCCGTTCGCCGCGACCAGCAGTTCGGGGGTCTCGTGGGCAGCGACGCACGGACCGATCAAGACCTTCGGCCTGGCCGGCGTCTGTGACACGCTTCTGGTGACGGATGACGAAAGCGTCACTGATCGATTTCAGACTCGGAGCTCCCAGCTTCACCTCACTCGTAACAATGTCTTCTCGATAGCCGCCTTCGAGGCTGCCTACCGCTCCGGCGGAAGCTGGCTCGATAGCCTTCTGGACCTCGTCACAACCAACATCGCACTGCTCAGAGCTGGCCTCCCGGACGGCGTCGACCTGATCGTTCCGGAGGGCACCTACTTAGCTTGGCTGGATTTTCGACATCTCCAGATGGAAGTTCCCGTGCTGTCGAGTTGGCTGGCCTCGGCGGCTCACCTGGCATTGAGTCCGGGCCACTGGTTCGGCCGAGAGGGAGCAGGCTTTGCCCGGATGACCATCGCAGTGCCGACTGATCTCATCCAAGAAGCGATCGACCGGCTCACCCGAGCCGTCTCCGAGATTCCTGACCGGTGAACCCTGGCCCAGATCTCCCACACCAACTTCGATGCTGAGCGGACCGACGCATCAGCCCGACCATCGAAAACGACGATGCAATGTGCACAACGTGAGCGGATAGCGGTGGGTATGTCGTTCCAAAATTCGGTGCTACGGACTTTGCCTTCCACTCAACAACCCGCCTGACGTCACTTCGGTGACTGGCACAACTAGATGATGCTCACGCCATTCGCGACACGATCAGTGGGTGTGTGATGACCTTTTCCTCTACGAGCAAACGAGCGGAGACGCAAAACTGTAGGGGTCGATTTCGCTTATGTAGCGAGCCTTTCGTGCACACGTAAACGAGCGACGGGAAGGAGTGCCATGAACTCGCCGTCAGGTGACGGAACGGCAATCTGGACCTCCGGCCTCTCGAGAAGCTTCGGCGAGTTCAAGGCAGTCGACGGAATCGATCTGGTGGTCGAACAAGGAGAGATATTCTCGTTGCTCGGACCCAACGGAGCGGGCAAGACAACCATCATCAAGATGCTGTGTTGTCTGCTCAGGCCGAGCGGAGGGACTGCTCGGATAATGGGGCATGACGTGCTTCGCGACAGTATGTCTGTCAAACAGGTTATCGACGTCTCACCTCAGGAAACAGCCATTGCCGAACATCTCAACGCCTGGGAGAACCTGGCCTTGATGGCAGGCCTACACGGGGTTGAAGGCCCCGAGATTCGAAGGAGATCTGGGAACCTCCTAGAGATGATGGCCCTGGCCGGGCGTGCCGATGAACGTGTGAAAAGGTACTCCGGAGGCATGAAGCGGAGACTCAGCATCGCCATGGCCCTGATCTCAAACCCGCAAGTCTTGTTCCTTGACGAACCCACTCTCGGCCTCGACCCGCAGTCCAGACGAACCATATGGGAGTACATCGACGGACTCAAAGGCGACACAACGGTCATGCTCACCACCCACTATCTCGATGAGGCCGACGAGTTAGCAGACAGAGTCGCGATCATTGATGAGGGCAAGGTAAAGACGGCGGGTACTCCTCACCAACTGAAGGACGACATCGCCGGCACGTCCGTGATGATGGTCGAGGCTGACCATCTCGGGCGCGATGCGATCGAGGCCCTCAGGCAGATATACCCGGTGGTCAACGCCATTGACGGTGGAGTAGAGATCGAAGCCGAAGACGTGAACCTCTACGACCTTGAAGACTGTTTGCGACCGCGGGGGGTCGTTATCCGAGCCACCTACAAGAGGCAGGTCACCCTAGATGATGTGTTCTTGGCCGTGACGGGAAAGCAGTTGAGAGAGTGAGATCACTCGAACTCGCAAAAAGAAACTTCAAAGAGGTATGGCGGGATCCAGTGTCGCTGGGAATCACCATCGGCCTGCCGGTCCTCATGCTGCTCGTGCTCCAAGCCTTCGGAGGGGTTGACACCTTCTTCACTCCGACAGTCCTAGCGCCTGGCATTGTGCTCTTCGGTTTCGTCATGCTCATGTTCAGCGCAGCGATGACTCTCTCACGAGATAGGGAGAGTGCCCTGTTCTCAAGAATGCTCACGGCTCCAGTTGGCGCGAGCGACTTTGTCGCAGCCTATTCACTCCCGTACCTGGTGGTCGCCATCATTCAAGCGATCCTGCTCTTCATGATCGGCGCCTTCCTCGGACTTGAGATCGTCGGCAGCCCCGTCCTGGTGATCCTCATTCTCGTCACCATGGCCATCTTCTATATCGGACTGGGAATGATCCTGGGGTCGCTGCTTCCTCTGGCGCCGCTGTCCGGGGGTTATGCCGTCGTTCTCCTATTGACGATCTTCGGGGGGGCCTGGATGGACCTGGAAGCGATCGGCGGAGTCTTCCAATCTGTCGGAGACGCACTTCCCTTCGCCCACGCTCTAGACGCTGCTAGAGCCGTAATGGTCGATGGCGCGACGTTCAGTGCCATTACGACGGACTTCTACTGGGTTCTTGGCTATACACTCGCTGGCGTAGCGCTGGCGCTCGCTCTCTTTCGACGCAAGATGGTCGAATAGCCCCAGCGTTCGACTCAGCCTCAGCCGGAACCCACCCGCCCAGCTATGGAGAGGTCGTCACCAGGCGAACTCTGGCACGAGCCTCTGTTCGCCGGGGACCCCATAATTGATCAGCGTGAAACACAGCAGGACGGCAGCGAGCGGAACAGGATGAGCAGCCTGAACGGCGGTCCTGGTAAACGTGGCCAGTTCACGGTCATACTCGGTGAGAAGCCATGGAGATCGATCAAAACCCGAGCTGCGGGTTGCAAAGAAGCGAAAGGCATAGTCACGACCATTGATACCGTAGGCCCGGTCACCCACGGACGAGCCAACCGCAAGTTTGCCAGTTGGGCAGGTCACTATCGGCACCAATTGACCTCCCATTCCGCCACTCTGCATGCGCCACGGCGTGCCATCTGGCAGTTCAATTCGGCGACCACGGCCAAAGAACACGCGGAACCATCCGTCGCGTCCGAGTCGAGCAAGGACCTCTGAATCTTGGTCATCGCCGGATCGTGCCAACACTGACGTTGGAAACCCCAACCAACCGACCCGTTCGAT
Organism: uncultured Acidimicrobiia bacterium; assembly: GCA_963847455.1. Taxonomy (GTDB): domain Bacteria; phylum Actinomycetota; class Acidimicrobiia; order Spongiisociales; family JAENVV01; genus JAENVV01. The sequence goes on along the minus strand of CAWKAG010000035.1, from coordinate 2,562 downwards.
CGACGCCGACCCGAGAACACTTTCCATTGTTCCAACAGTACGCAACTAGGCCGGGCAGATACCGATCTGGACCTGCACTCTTCGCCACCAACGCCTAATCGCTGAATCAGATGGGAACTCCGGCTTAGGCCTGACCAGCCGTATCGAGCGTCTCCCAATGGGGCACCTCGCAGAAATCCTCGACCATACCGTACGGATAAGGAGGGAGGCCCGGCGCCGAGATAGTGTTGAGCTCATCGATCTCAGCCTCCGTGAGGGAGAGATCTGCGGCAGCAAGGTTAGTTTCGAGTTGTTCGAGGGTGCGGGCACCCAGCAGCACCGAAGCGACCCCTGGTCTAGTCATCAGCCAGGCCAGGGCCACATGAGCTAACGGCCGGTCGTGATCATTTGCTATGCGTTGCGCCACCTCCAGGATGGCCCAGGTGCGGTCGTTGTTGCGGCCGGCATACGCCTCTACGCCCCGATCCGGGTCGTCGCCGAGCCGGGTCGGGCCGGTGGGGGAGGTGTCTCGCTGGTACTTCCCGGTCAGCCAACCTCCGCCGAGCGGCGACCACGGCGTGATCGCCAGGCTTTCTTCCAGGCAGCAAGGCAGAACTTCCCACTCGATGTGGCGGTCCAACAGGTTGTATTGGGGTTGAAACACCGTCGGGACGGCGAATCGATCGAGTCGAGCGGTCGTAATGATTCGCTGCAGCTGCCAGCCGGTGGTATTGGACCATCCCACCTGGTGAATCTTGCCCTGCCGAACCAGCCCTGTGAGGGTATCGAGGGTTTCTGTGACCGGCGTCTCCTGGTCCCACCCATGCACGAAGTAGATGTCGAGATGATCGACCCCAAGCCGTTGCAGGCTGTCATCTACCGAGCGGACCAGGCTACGGCGAGAGGCGCCCGGCGAGCCAGCGGGCGGCTTAAAACGGCCCTTGGTAGCGATGATGACGTCGTCGTCCGATGATCGGCGGGCGAGCCATCGTCCGATGAAGTTCTCAGATTCGCCGTTGCTGTACACGTCGGCGGTGTCGATCAAGTTTCCACCCCGCTCAACGAACAGATCAAGCTGGCGATGCGCTTCGGTTTCGTCAGTTTCGGCCCCGAAGGTCATCGTGCCGAGCGCGAGCGGGGCAACAAATGGCCCACCCGGGCCGAGCTGGCGACGAGTGGTCATGGAAGTCATAGCTGTCCGCTCCTCTCGAAGAATGCTCATAATCTTTGGTTGAGTGCCCAGTGGATCAGGCTAATGGCTCTTTTGCGATCGCTAGGCGGCGACCGCGAGACGGCTTGGGACAATCATTACGGGCCGTCCGCTGTACGCAACGATCCGATCAACTAATCCGTCGGTAGCCAGCGGTGCCGGAACCGCGATAGCCGTCGTGTTAGGAGTTACATACTTCACGACCTCGCTACCCAGGGGGCCGAAGTGAGTGTCGATCTGTGGATCGCCACCGAGCCGCTCGATGCAGCGCGAGCGGAACCGCTCAAGTAGCTGCGCTTGTGCCTCATCGTTGCTGAGTTCTGCCGAGGCGGCAAACAGCCGGATGTCGCGCTGGACGGTTTCGGATATGACCATAAGAACCGTGACGCTTCCACCTCGTGAGCGGGTCTCTCTTGCGATATCAAGGGTGACATCGCCGCCAGTTCTCGGTTCGACAATTGCGAGCAAGTGCTCTTTTTTAGACATTGGATTCCTTACCTTTTTTTGATGAAAAGCGGGCGACCAAGCGCCATGCTTTTCGGTTGTTTTTTCATTGTTGAGTTCAATGGCCATCTTCGATTGAAACGTTCTGGTCGTCACCGACCGCCCAAGGGATCGCAACGACGAGGTCCCATAGGTATTCATCGGTCACATCAATGCGCGTGAGCAGCAGGCGGTAGTAAATCGGGCCGAGCAGGCCGTCAAGGGCAGTTTCGACCGCATGTTCCTTCACGTCCGGCCCGATCACGTCCCGGACCAGCGAGGCGGCGATGGTCCGCCGCCGTTGCCAGAATTGCGCAAAATGTTCGGCAAGATCGTCATTCCGGGCCGCTTCGCCGACGATTCCCGAGACGAGCGCCCCAAAGTCGGTCGTCCGGTAGAGGCGGACGAGGTCTTTGACAAACATGAAGAGATTCAGTCTGGGGTCGGGGTCGATCGGTGAGGGCCGAACCGCGTCCTGGGCGAGGGTGTCCACAAGATGGAGCGCTAGTTGCTCCTTCGTCGACCACCTGCGGTAGAGCGTGTCCTTGCCAACCCGCCCGATCTTGGCGATTTCCTCCATGGTCGCGCCCGTGTAACCGCGCGAAGCGATCACGGTCCGAGCGGCGGCCAGGATCGCTCGGTCTCGGCTTGGGTCACGGGGTCTTCCGCGTGTGGCTTGCATACGGTTCAGTATAACCAAACGATAGCGTTTGGTAAAGCACCAATCCACAAACAAACTCAGAAGCGCGCCAGATGGTGGGGGAGCGGTATCACTGACTGCCGTCTACACGCCCTGGGTTCTCCGGGAACCCAAGGTCACGGAGACTCCGCGATAGGCATCAATCGACCCCAGACTGGAACGCAAGGTCAACTTAGGAAACGAGTCCGCT
>CAWKAG010000034.1:0-255991 GCA_963847455.1 uncultured Acidimicrobiia bacterium | reverse complement strand
GCAACGTCCTGGCCGATTACGTAGTCGCCTAGGAACTCAAAGATTTCCCGCGGTTTGGGTAGATCGGTGAATTCGACAACGTCAGTGCCGGCGAACTCCTCTTCGATGATCTCGTTGCACAGTTCTATGCATTCATCACAGATGTACACGCTTGGGCCGGCGATGAGCTTCTTGACCTGCTTTTGCGACTTGCCGCAAAAATTGCATTTCAGCAGGTCTCCACCTTCACCGAATTTCGCCACGGTCAACTGCTCCTATCGGGCCGCTTGGACTGCCGCCAGTTCTCGGCGGGTCAAAATGCTGTCGATAACACCGTACTCGACTGCCTCGTCCGCAAGCATCCAATAATCCCGTTCAGTATCAATGGTGACTTTTTCGACCGACTTGCCAGTGTGCTCGGCGAGAATCTCGTTCAATTGCTCGCGCATCTGCACTATCAGTTTTGCCTGGATTTCGATGTCACTGGCCTGACCCTGAGCTCCGCCGTGTGGCTGATGCATCATGATGCGAGCATGAGGAAGGGCATATCGTTTGCCAGCGGCACCCCCGGCCAGAATTACCGCGGCAGCCGAAGCTGCCATGCCCATGCATACGGTCGAGACCGGAGCTGAGATGTAGTTCATAGTGTCGTAAATGGCGAACAGCGACGTAATCGACCCGCCAGGTGAGTTGATGTAGAGCGAAATATCCTTTTCGGGATCCTCGGACTCCAGGTGCAACAACTGCGCCATGATGAGGTTCGCCACGTTGTCATCAATAGGCGTGCCCAGGAAGATAATCCGGTCCTTGAGCAGGCGGCTGTAGATATCGAAGGCCCGCTCCCCCCGGCTGCTCGACTCCACAACGGTCGGCACGAGATAGTTCTCGACGTTCATTCTTCTTCCTCTCGTTGGGCGGTCAGCTCAGCAGCCAGAACCTCAAAGTCAATCGGGTTGCCGTCCTCGTCAATGGGGACCGCAGCCTTGAGAAGCTCGTCGTGTGCTTTCTTTCTCACAATATCATCGATCAGTGCTTTAGTTTGAGTATCGGACAAACGCGCGGCTACTTGACCTGCGGTCTCACCCGTCGATTGCCCCACCGCCGAGTGCATCGCGGCGAGTTCCTCGTCTTCGACTATCAGGCCGGCATCCTCGGCCACGGCATCTAAAAGCAGGTCGGTTTTCACGTTCTTGGTGGCGGCTTCGCGTAGGTCAGCCACGAAGGTTTCTTGGGATTGCCCGGTCACCTGGAGGTAGTCATCAAACTCGACACCCTGCTCGGATAAGGAATGATTGAAGCGATGGAGCACATTCTCCATTTCTGAGGTGATGATGCTGTCGGGTATCTCCAGGGCGATCTCGTCAACGATGTTGTTGATGAGCTGGGATCGGAACTGCTCCCAGGACTGATTGAACTTCCCCTGAGAGATGCGGCCGCGGAGTTCCGCTCGAAGCGCCTCGACCGTGTCGAACTCGGTGGTGTCATCTACCCACGCATCGGTAAGTTCGGGCAGGACTTGTTCTTGAATCGTCTTGATCGTCACGGTAATCACCGCGGCTGTACCCGCTTTGTCGCCGAATCCCTCAGGCAGTACCGCCTCGAACTCTTTCGACTCCCCTTGGGACAGACCGACGATCGCCGCATCGAGACCCTCGATGAACGAGGGGCCGACCCGAATCGTGAGATCCTGCGCGGCGAGCTCGGTTATGGGGGTTCCTTCCGGATCGACCGCCACCAGATCGATAATCGCGTAGTCGTCAACTGCAGCCGGACGTTCGACCTCGGTCAACTCGGCGAACTGTTCACGCATCCGGTCGATCTGTTCGGCCATGTCGTCATCGCTAACCCTCGGGTTAAGGACCTCAATTTCGCGGCCGACGTAGTTTGGCGTCTCCGTCAGCGACGGCCAGCTAGCCACGATTACGGAAATCTCAATGCCCGTATCCGTGTCTTCGATCCGCTCCACCGTCGGCGTGGCGGCCAGGGTCAGATCGAGATCTTTCAGGGCCTCGCCGACCAACTCGCCGAGTGCATCATCGATCGCCTCGGCTCGCAGTCGTTCGGCGCCAACTGTCGACTCGATGACCTTGCGGGGGGCGCGCCCTGGCCGGAATCCAGGGACGCGCATGGTCCTGGACAGTCGGCGAGCCGCAGCAGATTTGGCGTCGTCGAGACGTTCCTCAGGAACGTACAGCACGATCCGTTTCTCAAACGGCCCCGCGTCGGTGACAGTGGTTTCCACGTTTTCTCCTCGGATTATTCACAAACCAACACACGCCTCCGAGGCGCGTGTTGGGCTTTGGGGTGACCGACGGGATTTGAACCCGCGACAGCCGGGATCACAACCCGGTGCTCTACCGAACTGAGCTACGGCCACCATGCTTTGTCTTTATCGCCTAGCGGTATTGCCTAGCCGCATTGCTTAGCTTTTTCGTTTAGGCGCTCCCGGAGGGATTCGAACCCCCGACCTCGAGCTTAGAAGGCTCTTGCTCTATCCAACTGAGCTACGGGAGCATCCCTGTCCGACATCCTAAACGTTAACGAGTACGCCCTCTACGCTCTTGAGTCGACGCTCGCCGAGCGGGTGACGGGAATCGAACCCGCATAACCAGCTTGGAAGGCTGGGGCTCTACCATTGAGCTACACCCGCACTTGTGTGCAAGATTGTAACCAGATTTCGCCGGTCGAAATACCAGATAGTCTGTTGCCGTACAGCAGCTTTCATCACAAGGAGATGCCCGGACAGTGGCTACCGTTGACATCTTGACCGTCGGTTACGTTGGCGAACGCGTTGCAGGGACGGTAAGCCTCATTCGAGACGAGCATGTCGTCGCCGTTGTCGATCCCGGGATGGTGTCGAGCCGATGGACGATCCTCGACCCTCTCGCCGAACACGGGGTTACGCCAGAAGACGTCACCGATGTGATCATTTCGCACCATCATCCCGATCACACATGGCACATTGCCCTGTTTCCAAACATACGCCTTCATGACTATTGGGCGACCTACGAACGTGACATGTGGACATCCCGACCCGCTGAGGGCTTTGAACTGTCTGACTCGATCCGACTGCTCGAAACACCGGGCCACACCCGTGAAGACATCACAACGATGGTCGAAACGGAGGCAGGGACGCTGGCGATGACCCACCTGTGGTGGAACGCAAATTCAGCCGGTGACCCCAGGGCCTTTGACATCGACCAGTTGAACCACCATCGGGGTCGCGTCTTGAAAGAAGCGACGATCATCATCCCCGGCCATGGGCCGGCTTTCCCGGCGATTAACGCCCCGACCTAGCCCGATCCGGGCGGTCAGTGATCTTTGTCGGGCTGGTCAGATTTGAACTGACGACCCCCTGCTCCCAAAGCAGGTGCGCTACCAAGCTGCGCCACAGCCCGTCTTGTGTTTGATCAGTTTGGCACGTTTGAGAGCCGGTAAAACCGCTATTTGATGAACCCACTCCAGAATTGGCAGCTTGAGCTGGTTCAGATATACACTGGTTCCGGGTCGCTAGCTCAATTGGCAGAGCAACGGACTCTTAATCCGCAGGTTCCGGGTTCAAGTCCCGGGCGGCCTACCACCCGAACGGAGCGTCTCTTCGATGAAGGGCGCTCCGTTCTCGTTGCGTCAGTAAGTGGCAGGGTGGGCCGGATTGGTAGACGCCGCCAGATATCTGCGGTCCTGACCCGGACAGCCACCCCCAGGAACCGATTATCCTCGGGCGTGATCTATGCGGACGTGGCGGAATTGGTAGACGCCCCCAAGTGACAGCGGTCCTGAGCTCCAGGACGCGGCCCACCCTCAGGAACCGATTATCCTCCACGGTGATCTATGCGGACGTGGCGGAATTGGTAGACGCCCCCAAGTGACAGCGGTCCTGGCTCCAGGACCGACCCGACCGGTTCGCGACCCGATTATCCTCCACCTGGATCTAATGCGGACGTGGCGGAATTGGTAGACGCCCCCAAGTGACAGCGGTCCTGACTCCAGGACCGACCCGACCGCGTCCAGCAACCGATTATCCTCCACCTGGATCTAATGCGGACGTGGCGGAATTGGTAGACGCCCCCAGGTATCAGCGGTCCTGACCCAGGACCGACCCGGACGACCACCCCCAGCAACCGATTATCCTCCACGGTGATCTATGCGGACGTGGCGGAATTGGTAGACGCGCCAGGTTTAGGTCCTGGTGGGCGAAAGCCCGTGGGGGTTCGAGTCCCTTCGTCCGCACTAAACCGGCTACTGCAGGGTGTACTGATGCTTGAGTTCAAACTGGGTTCCTATCCGATCCGGGTGCACTGGTCGTATTTGCTGCTGATCATCCTGGTTCTGAATGCCCGCTTCGGCATTATCGGAATCGTGATCTGGCTGGCCATGGCCTTCGTGTCGATCCTTCTGCACGAGTTCGGTCACGCATTCATGGTCCGCCGTAAGGGGGCTGTTCTCAATCACATCATGCTGTACGGACTCGGGGGCGTCACCGTGTGGAATGAACAGTACGGGTCTTCGGTGGAGTGGAAGGACCGCATTCTCATTTCGGTGGCCGGGCCGGTGACCGGCATCGCGTCGGGCCTGGCAGTATTCGCCGGAATCCGTTTCGGGTTGTTCGGGGAGGTCATGCAGTCCGTGATCACGGTTCCGTGGCGGGTCGGACTGGGTTTGTGGGCCTTTCAAGGAGCCTGGGTCTCGTTCGCCGTTGCCAGCCTCGTCTGGGTAGGCCTGCTGTGGGGCCTGATCAACCTGTTGCCAATCGGGGGACTCGATGGGTCGCACATCCTCGGCGAAATCCTTGAGCGGCGGAACCCCATGGAGGGTCGAAAAACGGCGGCCTGGGTGGGCATCATCGTGGCTGCTGCGGCGGCGGTATATGCGATTGTGGTGTGGCGGTCATGGTTCATTGCATTTGTGTTCGCCATGTTTGCCCTCAATGACTACGCCCGGGTAAACGATCAACCGCCACCTTTCGGGAACATCCGCCGCTAGCCGTCGTCGGGCATCAAGCGAGTTCGGTACGCAACGCCCGGATCGCCCGAGCTCGATGCGAAAAACGCTGTTTTTCCTGGTGGCCCATTTCCGACAGCGTCAAGTTGTCAACTTCGAAAATCGGGTCATACCCGAAACCACCGCTTCCCCGCCGTTCTTCAGAGATTCGTCCTCGGAGCACTCCCTCGACCACTAGTTCGCGCTCCGCATCGACGTAAGCCACCGCTGTCCGGAACTCGGCTTGGCGGTCAGAGCGCCCTGTCAGTTCGGCGAGCATCTTGTCGACATTGTCCTCGTAGGTGGCATCTGGTCCGGCGTACCGGGCGGTGTGGACGCCTGGTCGCCCACCTAGCGCTTCGACGAAGAGTCCCGTGTCATCGCCGATCGACGGGAGACCTGTTGCGGCAAATACGGCCTCCGCCTTGAGCATCGCATTACCGGCCAGCGTGTCGGCGTCCTCGACCACATCATCCCAAACGAGGTCGGTCACCAACTCACCGACCACTCCGGCGAGGAGTTCGGCAATCTCCACGATCTTGTCGGGGTTCTTGGAGGCGACGACTGCCCTTGGGATCACAATCCGAGGAGCTCCTTCTGAGCTGCCGTCAGTTCACCGATGCCATCGGCTGCCAGATCAAGTAGCGCGTTGAACTCGTCTCTGGTGAAGGCCGCCTTTTCGGCGGTTCCTTGCACCTCGACCAGTAATCCTCGTCCGGTCATGACGACGTTCATATCGACGTCGGCATTCACGTCGTCGACGTATTCGAGGTCGAGTAACGGCATTCCGTCGACGATCCCGACCGACACCGCAGCGACTGAATCGATGACGGGGATTTCGGCAAGCTGGCCGACTGCCACCGCAGCACCGAGTGCGTCGTACATGGCGATATAAGCACCGGTGATCGCTGCCGTGCGGGTTCCTCCGTCGGCTTGGAGCACGTCGCAGTCGACCTGAACCATGGCTTCGCCCATCTTTTTCATGTTGACGACCGCCCGTAGCGATCTGCCAATCAGGCGGGAGATCTCTTTGGACCTTCCGCCCTCATAGTTGTTCCGCCGAATCCGATCCCCCGACGATCCTGGAAGCATGCCATATTCGGCTGTAACCCATCCGGCGCCGGATCCTTTCATCCACCGAGGCACCTCCCGCTCCACGCTGGCCGTGCAGAGCACCCGGGTCTCACCCATTTCGATGAGCACCGAACCGGGCGTCATATTCGTGAACCCGCGGGTAATCCGAACCGCCCGTAGCTCGTTTGCCGGTCTTTCACGTTGTGGCATGTCGCTCCTGTAGATCGATGATCATTCCTGGTGTGGCTGCTGCGACGTCTCGGGCGAAGACCGCCGACGCTTCTTTGATGGTTTGCTCGGCATCATTGGTCGGCCACAAATGGGTCAGAACCAGTCGGCCCGCCTTGGTGCTGACGGCCAGCTGTCCGGCTTCTGAAGCCGTCAGATGATGGGGCCACGGCTTGTCCTCGGGTTTTCCGAGGTACGAAGCCTCGGCCAGCAGCACGGCGGCACCTTCAGCCCATTGCGCCATCCCCTCTGCGACACCCGTGTCGGCCGTGTAGACCATGGTTCCCCCTTCGCTGGCGATCTTGACTGCGACCGTCGGAACCGGATGGTTGGCGTCGAAGAAGCTGACCCGAAGATCACCAAGCAGGAGTTCGGTGGTCCGATCGACGGGATGGAATTCGAGAGCTTCGAACACGGCGCTGCCCTTGCGTCCGATCAGTGCTTCGAGGCGCTCGGGCACCGAGGCCGGCGTGTACACGGGGACCGCCGGCAGGTCAGGATGCCCGTAGCGTCGGGCATACGAGAATGGGAGTACATCCACACAATGGTCAACGTGCTCATGGGAAATGATGATGGCGTCGACACTTGTGGGATCGACGTGCTCCTGCAAAGCCGCAAATGTCCCGGTTCCACAGTCGAGCCATATCGTCGTCACGTCGGTCTGGATGAGGTATCCCGACGATGGGCGGCCCGGGGTCGGGTAGGTGCCATTGCACCCGAGGATCGTCAAACGCATCCGGACGATCCTAGGCCAGTCAGCCGGAAGCCCGGGTCAGCGGAGGTCGGCTGGCCACCTTCCCGAAATCGGTCTCAAGGGCGCCCACCAGCCGAAAGCGATGGTCCGCCAGTTCATAGAGCCGCGCTTGGTCCTTGGCCACGACGATGTACAGCCAATCCGACGCGGGCGCTCTGGCCAGGTCCGTCGATGATGGGACCGGCAATCCATCCGGATGTGAATGAAACATCCCGGCAATTTCCCATCCGTGGCGTTCGGCGTGGCGGGTAGCGCCAAAGTACTCGTCGGGGGCGATCGTAAAGGCGCGGGGCGACGCATCGGCATTGGACAGGCAGTAGACGAAGCGAACGGTGCCCTGGCCGTCGACGGCCAGCAAACCGCATGCCTCAGCCGGTCGATCATGAGCGGCGTGGGCCAGCATCGCCTCGACCATCAGCGGATTGATCTGCGCGTCGGTCACGGACTCAGGCGCTCGTAGGACCACCCGCCGTCGCCGGGAGTGAAGCGAATACGATCATGCATCCGGTTCACCTGGCCCTGCCAAAACTCGATCCGACCTGGAACCAGACGATATCCTCCCCAGTCATCGGGCCGCGGCACTTCCGTGCCAGCCCACCTTTGGTCTTCGCCCTCGTAGCGGTCGAGCAATGTTTTGCGGTCATCGATCGGCATCGACTGCCGACTAGCCCGCGCCGCCAGTTGTGAGCCCCGGGGCCGGGATGCAAAATACGTATCGGATTGCTCCGCATCGATCTTCTCAACCGTGCCCCAAATCCGGACCTGACGGTGGAGCGGCTGCCAATGAAAAACGAGCGTGGCATACGGATGGGCGGCGAGTTGCTCCGCCTTGGTACTGCCGTAATTGGTGTAAAAGATGAACCCGTCCTGGTTGTGCTCCTTGAGCAGCACGACCCGGGCGTCGGGCATCCCCAGCGAATCAACGGTGGCGAGGGTCATCATGTTGGCCTCAGGAAGGTCGGCCAGAACGGCTTCATCGAACCACAATGTGAACTGATCCACCGGATCCGCAGCGAGATTCGCTTCGATCAGTCCGTCGACGTCGTACTCGATCCGAAGCGGGTCCATCGTTCGTCCTACGCGAGCGGCACGATGTATATCAACACAACCGCAAAGTGGAACAACGAGCCTGCTACTACAAGCACGTGGAAGACCTCGTGATAGGAGAAGATGCGCGGAAAGAGGCGGGGACGTTTCGTGGCGAAGGCGATCATCCCGATGAGGTAGGCGACCCCACCAGCGAGGAGCAGCACGATTCCGACCGGAGCGAGGCGTTCGGCCATCACGGGTAGCGGCACGACGGCGAAACATCCCATCGTGGTCGCCAGGGCGACGGGTAGCCAGACTCGCGCCCGATGAAAGACGATCCGCTCTACGGTCCCGGCCAGAAACGCCGACCAGACAATGGCGAGGGTGGCGATACGCCAGCCGCCTTCAAGGAGGTTGTAGGCGAACGGCGTGAACGAACCGGCGACGAGTAACAGGATCATCGAATGGTCGATCCTTTGCATCCGGGCTTTCCAGCGTTCACCCCACGGGATCGAGTGGTAGAGAGCGCTGGTGGTGTACAGCGCCACGAGCGAAACCCCGAAGACGATCATGGACAACATCCGGGGCCGGTCGTTGACCGTCGAGACGATCAGGACGATGAGCCCACCGACGGATGCGACCGCCGCAGTTCCGTGGAGGAACCCGCGAATCGGGTTTTGCATATGCCCTAACGTCACGCGCTGCACTCTGACAGCGTAACGGTTAAAGCTGCGTAGCATGACCCATCTATGAAACAGGTCGTCCGAGGCATCAGAAAGCGCTGCCCGAATTGCGGTGGGTCTGGCCTCTTCACCCGCTGGTGGACAATGCGGCGGAACTGTCCGACCTGCGGCATGAAGTTCGATCGCGATGCGGGCTACGGTACCGGCGCGATGATCGTGAACACCGCTGCCACGATCGGGACGTTTCTGGTCATTTTCGTAGCCATCATGGTTGCCACGTGGCCCGACGTCCCCTGGACAACTGCGCTGGTAGTAACCATCGTCGTGAACACCATCGTTCCGATTGTGTTCTACCCGTGGTCCAAGACGATTTTTCTTGGCTTGGATCTGGCAGTCCGACCGCTATCGACCGAAGAATCCGATACCGCCGATGGCTGGCTACGCCAGAACGCAACTACCGCCGACGGCGCTTCCGTAAGGGATTGACGACGACCTGTTCGTAGGCGGGTGGCTCAAACGACTTGAGATCCTTGAGACGAGGATCGTTCGAAAACATCTTCACAACCGTCGAAAGGACCTCGGCTTCTTTCTGAAGCGTGCGGACTTCGACCATCTGATTCCACTCGACAAAGGTGACGACCAGGCCTGAACCGCCCGCCCGTGCGGTGCGCCCTGATCGATGCAAATAGGTCTTGTAGTCCTTCGGAAGGTCGTAGTGGATGACGATATCGATCCCTTCGACATGCAAACCGCGCGCCGCCACGTTCGTGGCCACGAGCACTTTCGTCTTTCCATCGGCGAATGAGGCCAGAACCCGCTCCCGCTTCGACTGGGGCAAGTCACCGTGCAGTGCTCTGGCCGACACACCCTCGGCGCTGATCTGCTCAGCTGCCTTGTCGCATCCGCGCTTGGTGTGAACAAACACCAGGATCCGTTCGGCATTTTCGGCAATCGCCGCCACCGCCTTCGGTTTGTCAAGGTAATGAATTTCGAGGAACCGGTGTTCCATCGTGTCAACGGTCACGCTGTCAGATTCAACCTCGTGATATACCGGCTCGCGAAGGTGGCGTTTTACGAGTCGATCGACGGCTCCGTCGAGTGTGGCCGAGAACAACAACGATTGATGTTCGTGCTCTATTTGTCGGATGATGACGTCGACCTGCGGCAAGAAGCCCATATCAGCCATCTGGTCCGCCTCGTCAAGGCACACCATCTGCACATCGGCAACCGAAACGTCGCCCCGTTCGAGGAAGTCGATCAGCCGTCCGGGAGTTGCGACAACGATGTCGGCACTACCCAGTTCGTTGCGTTGATCGCTCATCGACGCGCCACCGTAGACAGCCACCACATTCAGTCCGTAGGGATGACCAAGAAACCGGAGTTCTTCGGCCACCTGGAGACACAGCTCCCTGGTTGGGACCAGCACGACCCCGTGGGGGCGGCGTTTGGTCGCCGAAGTCAGCTTCATAACCATCGGCAGTCCAAAGGCCAGGGTCTTGCCGGAACCGGTTTGAGCTTTACCACACACGTCGACACCCGAGAGGGCATCGGGGATGGTCATAGTCTGGACGGGAAAGGGAGAGGTGATACCCCGCTCTGCCAATGCGGCAACGAGGGTATCCGAAACGCCGAGATCGGCGAAAGATGTTTGAGTCATTGGGGTTAAACGATAGCGCTATTCTGGCCCCCTCCCGCCGTACCATGGTGAATCCATGTCTCTAGACGAAACTCTCGACGCCCTTGAAACGGTGGTTGCTGCCAAAGAGGGCGGCATGCGCCGCGAGGGGCAAGCTCAAATGGCCCAGGCGGTCGCCGACGCTATTTCCGGTAAGCGCCATCTCCTTGTCGAAGCCGGAACCGGTACCGGTAAGTCGTTTGCCTACATCGTGCCGGCGATCGTGTCGGGCGAACGAGTCGTCATCTCAACCGCCACCAAGAGCCTCCAGGATCAGCTGGACCGACGGGACATTCCGTTCATCGCCGGAGCGCTCGAAGCGGGATTCCCGGTCAGCTGGCAAACGGTCAAGGGCCGGGCGTCCTACGTCTGCAAGGCTCGATTGCTCGAACACACCGATATCGCCGCCCCCGATCTCTTCAGCGAACCGAATATCGAAGACCGGTACACCCAGATAGCCGACTGGGCCGTCGACCACCCAACCGGGGATCGAGACGACCTGCCGTTCAGCGTCGATGACGAAACGTGGTCGACCGTGTCGGTGTCCGGGACCGAATGCCCGGGTCGGGACAACTGCCCGATGGGTAGCACCTGCTTCGCCATGCAGGCACTCGATCGGGCCGCTGAAGCAGACATCGTCATCGTCAACCATCACCTTTATGGGACCCATCTTATGTCGGAACGGGGGGTGCTGCCCGAGCACGGTGTAGTCATCTTCGACGAAGGCCACCGACTCGAAGACACGTTTGCGTCGGCTTTCGGCTTCGAGATCGCTCCGTGGCGTTTCCGACAGCTGGACCGGGCAGCCCGCTACCTTCGGGGGGTGGCCGGTTCCCGTACCACGGACGGGCTGCTGGACGACCTGACCCGGGCTGCCCAAGGAGTCGAGGATGCCCTGGACAGCTACGACGGGACCCGGGTGGCGGTTCCATCCGACCTCAAGAATCCCTTCGAGAGCGCCGCGCGAGTGGTCGCCAAAGTTCGCAAGCTGGCTGACAAGACCCCCGCCCCCACCCAGTCCCAGGAAGGAGCCAAGGCGCGGTTGATCAGGCTGGCCGGCCACATGGAAGCCGATCTAGCCCTCGGACATCAACTCCCCGATGGCTACGTCGCCTGGGTCGACCGCAAGTCCTTCAACGTCGCCCCGATCCATGTTGGTGAGAAGCTGGCCGATCTCCTGCTCCACGACACCACCGTCGTCGTGACGAGCGCAACGCTGTCGGCCGGTGGCTCACTGCTCCCGCTCGCCAACGCATTGGGATTCGAACCTGACCAAACGACCGGGCTCAGAGCCCCATCACCTTTCGACTATCAGCGGCAGGGCCGCATCTACGTGGCGAGTCACCTGCCCGAGCCAAACGCGGCAGATTTCGCCGACGAGGCGGCCGACGAAATCGTTCGGCTCGTCACCGCCGCCGGCGGCCGATCGCTCATCCTCACCACGTCATACCGAAACCTTGAACGATTCTCGGAAGCTTTGCTCGGCCTGGACGAATTCGCCATATTCACGCAGGGCGACCTGCCCAAACGCCAACTGCTCGAGAAGTTCGAAGCGGACGAAACCTCGGTGCTGGTCGCCACCATGGGATTCTGGGAAGGGGTCGACGTCGTTGGGCGGTCGCTAGAGCTGGTCGTCCTCGACCGTTTGCCGTTCCCCCGTCCCAATGATCCGCTCTGGGTGGCCCGCCGCGAAGCTGCCGAACTGAGCAGGCACAACCCTTTCATGACGGTTGATTTACCAAGGGCGGCGATGCTGACCGCCCAAGGAGCGGGACGACTGATTCGCAGTACCACCGACCGGGGAGTAGTTGCCCTGCTCGACTCACGGGTGGCCAGTCGTCGATACGGCCGGACGATTCTCAATACCCTTCCCCCGATGCCCGTGCTCAACGATCTGCGCCTCGTCGAGGAATTTCTAGCCGGCGAGTAACGCTACGCTCTCGGCCCATGGCCGAAAAATTCATCTACACCATGATGCGGGTTTCCCGCCATTACCCACCCGATCGTACGGTTCTCAAGGACGTCACCCTGGCTTTCTTGCCTGGCGCCAAGATCGGCGTGATCGGACACAACGGATCAGGGAAGTCATCGCTCTTGCGCATCATGGCGGGCCAGGACGAAGGGTATACGGGCGACGCCAAGCTCACCAGACGGATTCACGGTCGGATACCTTCCCCAGGAGCCGCAACTCGACCCGGACAAGACAGTCCTCGAAAATATCATGGACGGCGTCGCCGAGACTCAAGCCCTCATCGATCGCTACAACGAAGTTCTGGCCGGCTGGGCCGATCCGGACGCCGACTACGAGGCGCTCGGAAAACAACAAGCCGACCTCGAGGGCAAGATCGAAGCGGCCAACGCCTGGGACCTCGACCGCCATGTGGCGATCGCCATGGACGCGTTACGCGTCGCGCCGCCTGATGCAGACGTCACCACCCTGTCCGGTGGGGAGCGGCGTCGAGTGGCTCTCTGCCAACTGCTCCTGTCCCACCCGGACTTGCTGCTGCTCGATGAGCCAACCAACCACCTTGACGCTGAATCGGTCGCCTGGCTGGAGCGATTCCTGGCTGACTACACGGGAACCGTTATGGCCGTCACCCATGACCGCTACTTCCTCGACAACGTCGCCGGCTGGATTCTGGAACTCGACAACGGCAACACCTATCCCTATGAAGGCAACTACTCGGGCTGGCTCGAACAGAAACAGGCCCGACTCGCCCAGGAGGAGAAGCAGGCTTCGTCCCGGCAAGCCACCCTGGCCCGGGAACTGGCTTGGGTCCGGCTGTCGCCGCGAGCCCGTCAGGCCAAATCGAAGGCTCGGCTGAGTGCGTATGAGGATCTCCTCGCCGAATCAAAAGCCAATCAGGCAGGTAAAAAGGGTCTCGAACTGACCGTCCCGATGACGAAGCGCCTCGGGAATACCGTGATCGAGGCACGCAACCTTCGCAAAGCCTACGGTGACCAACTCCTCATCGAGGACCTCACCTTCACGCTTCCACCGGCCGGCATCGTAGGAGTGATCGGAGCCAACGGAGCCGGCAAGACCACGCTGTTCCGCATGATCACAGGTCAAGAAGACCCCGACTCCGGTGAACTTTCGGTTGGCGAGACCGTCGACCTGGCCTACGTCGATCAGTCCCGCGACACCCTGGACCCCGCTCTGACCGTCTATGAACAGATAACTGACGGCAAGGACATCATCACGATTGGGGGCCGCGAGATGAATGGCCGCGCCTACGTGGCATCCTTCAACTTCAAAGGGGCCGACCAGCAGCAGAAGGTCAGCGAGTTGTCCGGTGGCGAGCGAAACCGTGTCCACCTGGCACGGATGCTCAAGACCGGCGGCAATGTGCTTTTGTTGGACGAGCCGACCAACGACCTCGACGTCGACACGCTGCGAGCGCTCGAGGACGCCCTCGAATCGTTCCCTGGCTGCGCCGTCGTCATCACCCATGACCGGTGGTTTCTCGACCGCATCGCTACCCATGTTCTGGCCTTCGAGGGCGACTCACAGGTTCGATGGTTCGAAGGCGGCTTCACCGAGTACGAGGAGTGGCGCCATGAGGAGCTCGGCGCAGCAGCCGACCAACCCCACCGGATCAAGTACAAACCGCTATCTCGTTAACAAGGCCCTAGCTCTCTTCGACGTCTTCTCGTCGGATACCCAACACGAACAAGATGGCGTCGAGATACGGGACACTGACCTTCGTGTCGGCAGCTTCCTGGACGATTGGTTTGGCATTGAAAGCCACACCGAGACCCGCCGCCGCCAGCATGTCGAGGTCGTTGGCGCCGTCGCCAACCGCCACCGTTTGTTCGAGCGGAACCCCCTGCCGATGGGCGAGGTCGACCAACAGCTCGGCTTTCCGTTTACGATCGACGATCGGACCGAGCAGCCGACCGGTCAGGACGCCATCGGCCATTTCTAGCTCGTTGGCGAATACGTGGTCGATGCCCAGATCGGCGCCGACCTTATCCACGAAGAACTGAAAACCGCCTGATACGGCTGCGGTGGTGTACCCGAGCCGTTTAAGCGTGCGCACAAAGGTCCTGGCGCCGGGCGTGAGGCGGACTCGCTCCTGAGCTCGACTCAAGGCTGCCTGATCCAAACCGGCCAGCAGAGCCACCCGCTTTCGCAATGCGGCCGTGAAGTCGATATTCCCTTGCATGGCGCTGGCGGTGATGGCGGCCACCTGGTCGGCAACCCCGGCCTCGTCGGCGAGCAAATCAATGATCTCGTCCTGGATCAGCGTAGAGTCGACATCGAGAAACACCAGTCGTTTGGCTCGCCGACCGAGCCCCTCGCGCTGAATGGCCACGTCGACACCGTGCTCGGCCGATGCCTGGAGCAGCCGCGAACGCATATCTTCAGGGTTTCCTCTGGAAACGATGAGTTCATAGCTAAAGACTGGATAGCGCGACAGTTGGGCAATCCGGTCGATGTTTCCCCCACCCCCGGCGATGGCGTCGGCGACGCCCGCCAGGGCGCTGGCCGACAGGTCACTACCGAGCACCGTGACCGCATGGCGCTGATTGCCTGACATTGGCCAAACGTCCGCGTCGACCACCTCGAATTCCACGTTCATCGAAGTCTGCCACCCGTAATAGAGCAAGTCCTTGACGGTTGAGGCGCCCTCCGGGATATCGACGTGAAGGCTAAGGTTGAGCCGGTCGTGAACGACCGTTTGCTCCATGTCGAGAATGGTCGTTTCCGCCGAAGCGAGAATTTTCAGCAGACCGACCGTGATTCCCGGCCGGTCAGTTCCCGTCACGTGCACGATGATTGTCTCAGCCACGCCCACAGGTTAGTGGTCCGACCGGGCGATCGAACTCGCCGTACGAACTCACCGTAGGGAAGCCGGGTGCTAGTTGATCCCGAATCGGTACGAGCCACATCGACGGGCCACCGACACGTCGCTCCATGCCATACACGAGGCTCTGCCGGTCAAGACCCTGTAGGTCGAGGCCAGGGGGTCTCCTGGCAGCGAGACCGCCACCAACGATGCCGAGGCGCTGGCCGGCGTACCCGGGCCGACACAGAGTGAGAGTGATCCGTTGTTGTTCTTCACCAGGTAGCTCCCGGCCGGGACCGATGCGCCGTTATAAGTATCGACGACCGTGCCTGGGCCTGAGATGCCGATGACCGGCGTAGGGACCGGCTGGCAATCCTCGGACGGCACGGCACCGAGAACAATGTCCCCAAAGCCGAAAGTGTTGTCCTTGCCGGTCGGGCCGCGATCGATCGAATAGTCCTCCAGTGCTTGGACAACTCGTTCGGGAGTCCAATTGGGGGCAGCATGCATGATCAAGGCAGCGAGTCCCGCCACATGCGGGGCTGAGGCCGAGGAGCCGATGAAACCATCACAGGCCCCGCTGGTGCCGCCGAAGGCCCTCGTCAGCACGCCGTCCGCCGACACAAAATCAGGCTTGATTCGTCCATCAATCGTTGGCCCGAGCGAGGAGAAGTATTCGATCTGATTGTTGTTGAAGCACGACGCCCCAACCGCCACCGTATGAGGTGAAAAGGCCGGATCGGCGATGGAACCCGCCGCCACCGGATATTCAATGCCGGCGTGGCCGAAAATCAAAAGATCCAGCTGACCCGGATTGCTGACCGAAAACTCCCGCACTTCGATGTAGACCGTCTTGGCAGACCCGGTGTTGTTCACCCAGGTCATCTCTTCTCCGGGATAGTCGCCACTGGCTGATTGATCACGGGTACTCATCGCCAGTGGCGACGTCCCGGTCAAATCCCACAGCCACAAGTCCAGATCCTCCTGGGTGATCGGCCAATTGTCCCATTTCAGGAATACGGTCAAGGCTGCCCCGTTCGGTACGACCGTGGTCATGTCGAAGTCCGGGCTATTGTCGGAGTTGGTGCCGAAGCGCTGCAACGTGATGTTGCCGACAGTCAAGGGGTTCCAAGCTCCCTTCCAATGATCCTGGGCATAGTTCCCACCAGCTGCGACCCACAAGATCCCGGCCGCATCCGCCCGACGGGCCGCATTCGAAGCGCTCGGGAACCCGGCCGTACCATCTCCACGGTCGGACAGAAACCAGGCCCCCGAATGATTGATAATGTCGATCTTCTCAGCGATGGCGTAGTCGACAAAGGCCTCGAGGTCGAACTCGTCGTCGACGCACACGAGGTATAGCTGAGCTGCCGGAGCCACGTCGTAAACGATCTCGGCCACGCCCGTTCCGTGAGGTCCACCACTGTCAAGCGACGTCGAGCAATAGTTTTTGGTTATGGCATTAGCCGGTAAGTCGCCGGCTGCGACCGCTTCGGCCCGTCCAGAGAACCCAAAGTCGACGACGGCTACCTTCACACCAATCCCGGTGAGCCCGAGCGCATGCCAGGTGTTGGCTCCAGTTGAGGCCACGCCCTGGGACTTGACCGATAGTGGGTCTGGCGGAATGAGTTCCCGAATCGACACGATGCCGGGTGCTTTCGCCAGGCCCCGCAAGGCAGCGGCGGGCAGTTCGACCTTAAACGTCTTCCCGCCGGCCGCCAGCACTTGTCCGCCGGCCCGGGAAACGGTCTCACGGGCGGTAGCTTCCGAACCCGAATAGTCCACCCGTACGGTCACGTCGCCAACCGGGGCGTCGGCCGCCTGAGCCAGCGATGCGCCGAGACCACCAAGTGAGGGACGATCGATTTCGATGGGGGCAGAGCGCTCCTCATCGGTCTGAGCTCCAACCGGACCACTCAACAAAGAAGCAACGACGACGAGGACGAGCGTCACTAACCACAATCTGCGTCCCGGCATGGCAGTACTCCTCGCGAGCGAACCAACATAGTAAGTGACACTGGTCGCTAACCAGTGGAGGTGGGGGGAGTCGAACCCCCGTCCGTTGCACCATCTGCGCCGCTTCTCCGAGCGCAGCCAACAGCAAGCATTCGGAGCAGCGGGACTCTGATGGCTAGTTTCCCGCTGTCCTATTCGGAATTGTCTTAGCCCCTCGGTCCCGAAATCCCTCGGGGAGCGTCCTACATTGCGACGTCTGGGTCCGGCGAGGTAGGTACCCTCCGGTCAGACGAGCAGCCTATTTAGGCTGCCAGGGCGAAGTTATCTTCGGCACCTATTGGTGTTTCCGGCTCTTTAACGAGGACTCCGGAGACCTCGGCTCGCTTCAGGCGCTTCAACATGCAACGTCGAAACCGTTTCACCCCCAAATTTGGGAATACCACAAGTATAGGCGGCCCCGGAACAACCACCGGCCCGATCCAGGACCGGGCGGCTCTGAGACAGTGCTAGGCGACCGCCACGAGATCGTGGGCTAGGACCCGCAATGCTGCGTCAACCACCAGCGAGTCGAACTGAGTGCCCGCATGGGTCGTGAGTTCATAGAACGCCACCGCCATCGGCTGAGCTTCCTGATAAACACGGTCAGAGACAATCGCGTCGACCGCATCGGCTACCGCGATGATTCGAGCCATACGCGGAATCCGCTCTCCCGCTAGACCAAAGGGATATCCCAAACCGTCAATCCGCTCGTGATGGCAGAGCACCGCTTTGGCGATTTCGGGGGCGACGAGGCCATCGAGAATGAGAAACCCGAGCTCGGGGTGCTTGCGGACCTGAGTCTCTTCGGAACCGGTCAACGATCGAGGCAGATTGAGAATGGAATCGGGGATCTTGACCTTACCGACATCGTGCAAGTGAGCGGCCATCCATACGGTTCGCTGCTGCTCTGAACCAAAACCTAGTTCGACCGAAATCTCCACGGCGAGAGACGCGGTCCGTGCGCTGTGGCCAGCGAGATCTTCAGACAGGATGGGGAAGCTGGAGGTCATACGGGATCACAGTCGCGTGCCACCAACCGGTGTTACATATTTTTTGTGGCTCGTCCGGTCGACCGTTGCATCTCACGCTTCTGGTCTTTCTCTTTGAGCGCCTGGCGTTTGTCATACGCCTTGCGGCCTTTGCCGAGTGCTACTTCGACCTTGGCTTTGCCTCCGAGAAAATAGATCGAGATGGGGACCGCAGTCACGCCTTGCTCAGCGATTGCGGCGGCGATTCGTTCGATCTCCCGCTTGTTCAGGAGGAGTTTGCGCTTCCGGCCAGTGGCATGGCCGCCTTCGTGGGCATAGGAATAGGGGGCAATGTAGGCATTGAGCAGAAACGCTTCACCGTTATCGATGATCACGAACGCATCCTGGAGGTTGGCAGTCTTGGCTCTCAGGCTCTTGACCTCAGAGCCCAACAGAACCATTCCCGCTTCGAACGTGTCGACGATCGAATAGTCGTGGCGCGCTTTACGGTTCTGGGTGACCAGGACCCGCTCGGCCGTCATCCGTTCAAATACTTCATCGGGTTCACCGGCGTACCAAACTCACGCGTCTCAAAGTGCAAATGCGGCCCGGTCGAATAACCAGTCGAACCCACATATCCGACAGTCGAACCCCCCGAAACGCTGCTCCCAGCCGAGACGTTGAGCGAGCTCTGGTGGGCGTACAACGTCGTGAGACCACCACCGTGGTCGATGATGACTGTGTTGCCGTATCCGCCGTACCACCCGGCCCAGATGACGGTTCCCGATCCGGCCGCCGCGATCGGCGTTCCCGAACCCCCGGAAATGTCGAGGCCCGTATGTAGTTTGCGAGCGCCGCTGATGGGGTGGATGCGGTATCCAAAACCCGATGAAACGCCACCGCCCAGCGGCCAGCTCAGTATTCCCGGGCTGGAGCCGCCGCTGCTTGAGAGACGAGCAATATCGGCGCGAATCTTGTCTTGTTCGGCTGCCAAAGCGGCAATCTCACCCTCGATCTCAGCGATCTCGGATTCGATCTGGGCCAACAATGCTGCCGCTTCTTGTACTTCCTGGTCAACTACCGCCGCGGCCGCCGACAGAACGATCTTGTCCTCTTCGAGGGCGGTGCGCTTGACTTCGAGCCCCGCCAGAATCACCGCAACAGTGTCCTGGTTCTCCTCGATGGCCTTCTGTTGGTTTTCTTCAGTTCGTTCGAGAATTTCGAGGGTGTTGAGTAACCGCTCCGAAGAATCGAATACGTCGTCGGAATACCGGAGGGCTACCGACATCGATGCCATGTCGTCGACGTTGACCACCACGGCCGAGCCAATCGAAGAGGCCCGCTGCATGTACAGTTCGGCGGCACGGTCCTGGAACGTCAACCGGGCTTCCCGAATCTCCAGACGAGTGTTGGCCACCTCGATGGCGAGGCGATCGAGGCGGATGCGGAGCTCTTCGAGCTGCGCCTCATTATCTGCGATTTCTGCGGTGACCGCGTCTACCTTGGCCTGCGCTTCGGCGACTGCAGCCCGGGCTACGCGGAGGCGACCCTGTGCGTCCTCGAGTTCGCGTAATTGCGCCGATCGCTCACCCTGAACGCCACTCGCCGAGTCTTTCAGCCGATCGATCTTTCGATCGATTTCGTCGATGTCACCCTGTGACTGTGCACCGGCAGTCAGCGCACCCGCCATTACGGCCAGCAGCACGACAACTGCGATCAATGACTTCATGCATCACACCTTGAGGAATCTACGAAGACCGAGCGCCGATCCAACTACGCCGGCGAGGGCACCAAACGCCAGAAACAATATTGACCATTTCACAAAAAAGCCAGACGAGATTGTGAAATCAAACAGACTGATGGCCGCGTCGACGTCACCCACGACCCGACTGGCAACCCAGACGCCGAATACCGCCAGGCCGGCACCTGCCATTCCTTCGATCATTCCCTCAATAAGAAACGGGATGCGGATAAACCAGTTCGATGCGCCAACCAGTCTCATGATGGACACTTCTTCGCGACGGGCATAGATGGCCATGCGGATCGTGTTGGAGATCAGCACCACTGCCGCGATCCCCTGGATCAGGGCAAGGCCGAAACCAAGCCAGTTCAGCACCCTTGACAGCTGGGCGATGTTTTCGATCGACTCCCCAGGTGCGACAACTTCCAGGACGGCCGGCTGATCAATCAGATTGAATACGACCTCGCGATAGCGAGTGCTGTCATTGAGCCGGAGGCGGATCGACGCCGGGAGTACGTCGGGGTCGATATTATCGACGACCGGCGAGTTCGGAAACAGCTTCTTGAACTCTTCAAAGGCACCGAGCTTGTCGACGTACTCGGTTGACTCGACCAGGTCCCACCCGTCAATTTCCGATCGCAAGGCCACCTGAGAGTCGAGGGTGATCCCATCGCGGGCATCTTTGAGAAAAACAATAACGTGGGTGCCATCCTGCCACTGCTGTGTGTTCGTGCGTACTAACTCTTGAACAGACAGCGCCCCGAACGCCAGGAACAGGGAGACGAATACCGCCAGGACGGCGCCTGATACCACGAGAGGGTTTCGGCGCATGTTGACGAATGCTTCATCAAGCAGGAATCCAATCCGGTTCATTCGGCAAGTTCCTCTTGCTCGTATCGGCCGCCGGCCTGGTCCCGAACGACTTGACCAGCTTCGAGACCGACCACCCGACGCCGCATCGCGTCCACGATGGCGTGGTCATGAGTAGCCATTACGATCGTCGTTCCTGTTCGATTGATCCGATCCAGCAGTCGCATGATGCCAACAGAAGTGGCCGGGTCGAGGTTTCCAGTTGGCTCATCACACAACAAGATCGGTGGGCGGTTGACAAAGGCCCTGGCAATGGAGACGCGCTGCTGCTCGCCACCTGAGAGCTGCCGCGGCAACCGCTCCGCTTTGCCGGTGAGGCCGACCAGATCAATGACCTGCTCGACCTGGCGGTGGATGACTGCCTTGGGCCGCCCCAGGACTTCGAGGGCGAACGCGATGTTCTGAGCCACACTCTTGTTGGGGAGCAGTTTGTAATCCTGGAATACCGTACCGATAGTGCGACGCAGGTAAGGGACCTTCCACGACGGCATCGTGGTGATGTCTTTGCCGGCGACCCAAATGGTGCCGCGGGTGACGTCTTCTTCGCGCAGAAGCATGCGAATCAGGGTGGACTTGCCGGACCCCGACGCCCCAACGAGAAACAGGAACTCGCCTTTTGCGACGTTCAGGGACACATTGCTACACGCTACGGTGCCACCATCGTATACCTTGGTGACATCCTCGAGTTTGATCATGGGTACCTCTGGAAGCGGCCTACCCGCGTATCAACGGGGTTCTCCGGTGGACAGGTTACCAACGGCCTGTCCTCTACTTGAATCAATCGGACTCGACCTCGTGATTGGCCCTCCGCCACATCAAGAAGGCCTCAACAAACTCATCCAGATCTCCGTCCAGCACTCCGGTGACGTTGCCGACTTCGGCGTCGGTCCGCAAGTCCTTGACCATCTGATACGGCTGCATGACGTACGAGCGGATCTGGTGACCCCAGGCCGCCTCGGTCTGCTCGCCCCGGATTCCGTCGATGTGATCGAGACGATCTTCCCTGGCCTTATCGGCCAGGCGGATCTGGAGAAGCTTCATCGCCCGAGCCCGGTTTTGAATCTGGGAACGCTCGGCCTGCGAACCAACCACGATCCCGGTGGGCAAATGAGTGATCCGCACCGCCGAGTCAGACGTATTCACGTGCTGGCCGCCTGCCCCTGAAGAGCGAAAGGTGTCTATCCGGAGGTCGTCAGAATTGATCTCGACTTCCTCGGCCTCGGCGACTTCCGGAATGACATCGACCGCAGCAAAGGAGGTGTGGCGGCGGGCCGCCGAGTCGAACGGCGATATTCGTACCAGCCGATGCACACCCTTTTCCCCTACCATCCATCCGTACGGGTGGTCGCCCACGACAGTGAAAGACGCAGATTTGATGCCGGCTTCCTCCCCACGTTGTACTTCCTCAAGGGTGACCTGAAATCCTGCCTTCTCAAGGTGGCGAAGGTACATACGCAACAGGATCTCTGCCCAGTCCTGGGCGTCCACTCCCCCGGCTCCGGCGTGGACGCTGACGATCGCCGCGTAGTCGTCGTATTCGTCAAAGAACAGCGACTCCAACTCGAGCTTGCGAAGTTCGACATCGACTGACCTCAAGTCGCGTTCGACGTCGGCTACCACCGACGAGTCGGCCTCTTCGGCGGCCATATCAAGCAGCAAGTCAGCCTCGTCAAGAGCTGCCACCAGCTTGTCCTGCTGGGTGAAGATGCGTTCGTAGCGCGCCAAACGTTGCGTCACGTCCCTGGCCGCGTTCGGGTCATCCCAGAAGCCGGGGGTGGCGATTTGATCGTTGAGGTCGGCTACCTCGGCTTGTTTGTTATCGAGGTCAAAGGAACCTCCTGGCGTCGGCGAGCCTCGATCTCAGCTCGGCGATGAGGGCGCGCAGTTCTGTGTCAGTCATTCAGAAGGCTCCTACTCCACGGCGCCGTGGCACTTCTTAAACTTCTTCCCGGAACCGCAGTGGCACGGCTCATTGCGCCCCAGCCGCTCCTCAGCGGTCGCCTGCTTCGGTTTGGACGGGCCGGTTTTTGAGGAAACGGCCTGCACCCTCTGCGGCTGCTGGGTCGTCTGATCAACGACCTCGACGTGATAGAGATACCGAACCGCATCTCGCTTGACCGATTCGACCAGCCCGGAGAACAAGTTGTACGCCTCGTTCTGATATTCGACCAACGGGTCTCGTTGTCCCATCGCTCGCAGGCCAATGCCTGCTCGCAGATAGTCCATTTCGCTGAGGTGCTCCCGCCACTTGTTGTCGATAATCGACAGGGTCACCCGCTTCTCGATGGAACGTAGGACTTCGGTCCCGAGCTCGGTCTCGCGAGCGTCGTAGACAGCATGAGCGTCTTCGAGGATGACGTCGACCACTTTTTCGATTGACCGAACCCCTTCCAGGTCAGCTGGCACCACCGTTGTCGGGTACAACACCGTCAGCTCGCGCATCAAGTCGTCCAACTCCCACTGCCCGGCTGGAGCCATCTCCAGCTCCCCCCGGATGGTTCCCTCGATGGCCGTATCGATCCAATCCCTGGCCAGATCGGCAGAGTCTTCACCGAGCAGAAGATTCTGCCGCCATGCATAGATCACTTCGCGCTGGCGGTTCATGACCTCGTCATATTTCAACACGTTCTTGCGAGCTTCGAAGTTCTGAGCTTCGACTTGACCCTGAGCTCGTTCGACCGACTTCGAAACCATCTTGGCCTCGATAGGCACGTCCTCGGGAAGCTTCAGGCGGTCCATGATGCTCGTTACCCGATCGCCGGCAAATCGGCGCATAAGGTCATCCTCGAGCGACAGGTAGAAGCGCGATTCGCCAGGATCACCCTGACGACCGGACCGACCCCGTAACTGGTTGTCGATGCGACGTGAATCGTGACGTTCCGTACCGATGACGTAGAGGCCACCAGCGGCGAGAACCTCGGCTTTGGCGGCCGTAGTTTCGGCCGTGAATTTCTCGAGTGCGGTTGCATAAGCGTCGTCGAAGCCCTCATCGTTCGGGCTCAACCCGGTCTTACGAACGGCGGCTAGAGCCAGGCCGTCCGGGTTGCCACCCAACATGATGTCGACACCACGGCCGGCCATGTTGGTCGCAACGGTCACCGCACCCGGGCGACCGGCCTGGGCAATGATCTCCGCTTCCCGGTGATGCTGCTTGGCGTTGAGAACTTCGTGGTCGACACCCCGACGGCTGAGATAGTTGGCCAGCCGCTCCGATTTCTCGATGCTGACCGTACCGACGAGCACCGGTTGCTTACGGGTGTTCCGTTCGACAATGTCGTCGATGAGCGCGTTGAACTTGGCGTCTTCGGTCTTGTAGACCAGGTCTTCCTTATCCATGCGGGCGATCGGCATGTTCGTCGGAATAACGACGGTGTCGACGTCGTAGATCTCCTTGAGTTCGGCCTCTTCCGTCTTGGCTGTACCGGTCATCCCGGACAGCTTGTCGTACATGCGGAAGTAGTTCTGGAGGGTGATCGTCGCCAGGGTCTGGTTCTCCTGCTTGATCTCCACGCCTTCTTGCGCCTCGATGGCCTGGTGCAGACCCTCGGAGTAGCGGCGACCATCGAGGACCCGACCGGTGAACTCGTCGACAATCTTCACTTCGTCGTCAACGACCAGATACTCAACATCGCGGTGATAGAGCGTCTTGGCTTTTAGGGCAACATCAAGGTGATGAACAAAGTCGACCGCGGCATGGTCGTACATATTCTCGATGCCGAGCATCGACTCAACCCGGGAAACGCCTGCTTCGGTCGTAATCACCTGGCGCTTGCCTTCGTCGACCTCGTAGTGTTCGTCTTTGCGCAACTGTCCGACAATCTTCGCAAAATCGTGGTACCACTTGGCGCTGTCACCGACCACACCTGAGATGATCAGAGGCGTTCTTGCCTCGTCCACGAGGATCGAGTCCACCTCATCGACGATGGCGTAGAAGTAGCCGCGATGAACCATGCCATCGGACCGCATCGCCATGTTGTCGCGCAAGTAATCAAAGCCGAACTCGTTGTTGGTACCGTGCGTGATGTTGGCGGCATAGGCCACCCGGCGCTCCGCCGGCGTCATATCTGACTGGATGAGACCCACATCGAGACCCATAAACTTATGGACCTGACCCATCCACTCGGCATCACGAGCCGCCAGGTACTCGTTGACGGTGATGAGATGGACGTTTCCGCCCGTGAGTGCGTTCAGGTACGCCGGCATTGTGCTGACCAGTGTCTTACCTTCACCAGTGCGCATCTCAACCATCATCCCTCGATGCAAGGCCGCCCCACCGAGGATCTGCACATCAAACGGACGCATGCCCAGGACGCGCCTGGCCGCTTCGCGCATGGAGGCGAACGCCTCGGCAGCCAGGTCGTCAAGTGACTCACCCCGGTCGAGGCGTTCCCGAAATTCATTGGTTTTAGCCTGGAGCTGCTGGTCGGTCAGGCTCTCGACAGAAGATTCGAGCTGGCCTACTTCGTTAGCAAAAACTTCCAGCTCTTTGAGGGGGCGCCCTTCACCGGCGCGCAGGAGCTTTGAGAGAATTGTCATGTGTCTATCTTAGGAGAGGTCTAGCTTTTCGCTGTCGTTCTGCCCGGGCGCTCTGTCACTAGGCGTCAAGTTCGAGCAGTTCAATGAGCGAGGCCGGATCTACGCCCGCGCGGTCGGACGTCAGCTGATCCACGATGATCCGGTCCTTGAGCGTCGCCGGTTCTGGCTGATCCAGCAGGCTCCCATCGGGTGCCCGGACGAGTACCACGTCGGCCAGTTCAGCGGGATCCTGATGATTGCCCGTGACCATGACCACCCCACCCGTTTCGAGCTCGAGCAACGAACCAATCGGATAGACGCCGACCATCTTGATGAACGTCTGTACCAGGTCCGGGTCATAAAGCGATCCAGCTCCTTGAAGCAGCACACGCAGGGCCCGGTTGGGGGTTTCTGCCCGCCGGTAGCTACGTCGGGTGGTCAGCGCGTCGTACGTGTCGGCGGTCGAGACGAGCCGGCTGAAGAAGTGGGCAGGTCGCGAATAGGTCATCGATGGATAGCCCTGGCGATCGAAACGGGCGTGATGCTCAAACGCAACGACGGCGGCGATTTCCTGGCCAGGTGCGGCTGCCGCCAGAATCGCCGCAGCTCCCTCCTGCGGGTGCAGTTTGATTTCGGCCCACTGTTCAGTGTCCAATCGGCCTGGCCACTGCAGGGTCTGGATGGGAACCCGCACCTTGCCGATGTCGTGGAGAAGGGCTCCGACGGCCAGCAACTTGATCTCTTCCTCGGGCAACCCCACCATCCGGGCGAGGGCAATCGCCAGAATGCACACGTTGACCGAGTGATAAAAGGTGTATTCGTCATGGCTCTTCATCGTCGATAGCAACACAGATGCCGCAGGTTGTGAAAGGGTCTGCTCGACCAGTTGCTCCACAACCCAGGTGGCCCCGGTGAGGTCGAACGACTCCTCCGAGTCGAGCGCCAGCGAAACCCCTCGCAAGACATCGAGCGAGCGTGCGTAGGACCGCCGTAGGCCGGTGAATCCCGTGTCCGTTTCCAGGTCTGAGCGCGAATAGGGGCGTTCATTGAGACGGATGGTTCCTTCGGCTGGCACGTCACCCGAAGTCGCAGCCAGAAACGCAGCAAGGTCGTGCAAATCGCCCCGAGAGACACGTGACGTCAAGGTGATTGAATCAACCCCTCTCGCCTGCATGTCGCGCAACAGACGGTTGAATTCAAGCGAAGCGTGAGGCAAGATCGTACGCTCCAAATACAGAGAATCGCCGATGATGGTGATGGCCTTCTCCGAGGCGTCGACGAGGAGGCCATTAGCTGCGTCCGTTGCTTTGTTGACCACCTCAACGAGTGCTGGGTGTTCCTCCGGATAGAGCGCCATCTGGCGGCTCGCCGATCGCAAGTGATTGAAAAAATCGCGCATATGCTGGTCGCTCATGATGGTTGCCTTCGTCTGAGTGCCGTTTGAGCTGCTTCGCGCAGACTACGTGCCTGTCCGCCTAGCACGAAGCGCTTCCTGGCCAGCCCGGTCAACGCGTCAATCGCCGCGGAGCTCTCAGAGCCGCCCAGCGCCAAAACGATCCGTAACTTGTCGCTGTGCCGGGTCCGTCGGTCATCGAGTGCGGCGACCAGTCCCCCACTCGCTTCGGCCGTTCCAGCCGCCCCCATCATGCCGATGGCCGCGTGGCGCACCTTCTCGTCATCATCGGCGAACGCCTTGGCCAACCTCTTGACCGCCCCGCTATCGGTGGTACCGAGGACTCGGAGCGCTTCGAGCCGCACCCGACTGTCCGGATGGTTCGTCGCGGTAACGACTGCCTCGGAAGCAGTCGTTGTCGAGGTCTCGCGCAATACGGTGAGCAGATTCCGGACGACATACCATCGATCATCGCTCAAACGATTCACGATGGCGGCGGGGTCATCAGCCGCTATCCGGGTGAGCAACCCCACCAGAAGTCGACGGCGATTGCGTCCTTCTTCCTCGGCCAGAAGATCGATCAGGGCGTTGACGGCCCGGGGACCAAGCGCTTGCAGGAGGCGCAGCGCCGACTCTTCCGGCGACCCCTTCTCAGCTTCGCGCTCACCCTTTTCAGCTGCAGCCGCCACGATATGATTGAGAGTGTCGAGATTGGCAATCTGAGCCAGGGAGTAGTCGACGTCCGACTGGCGATCGGGTGAATACGTTGGTTTGGCTGTGACGGAGCGGAGCCACAACTCGGCGCGGCGGAAGTCGGAGGCGCGAACCGATGCCGACACCTTGCCAACCCAGACTCGCATGATGCGCCGGAACCGGTCCTCCCGATCCTCGACCGCCAGAAGCCCGCGGAAGACTTCCAACGAGTCGTAAAAGTACCGACGGGGATCCGGGAACTTGTCCTGGACGATGGCCAGGAACTTGGCGCTCTCTTCGGCAGCCTTCGTCAGCTCACCAAGACGCTCCTGAACCTTGGCTGCGGCGACCTCACGGACCGAATGAAGCGCCTCGGGATTCTTGAGGATCCCGAGGAGCTCGTCCGGTCTCCCATCCGCCTGGTCGGTCGCCACCCTGGCGTAGTCGAGTAACAAGGCCAAGCCCTGCGAGTCGAGACGAGGGGCCAGTTTGGCCAGCTCATGACCCGCGAACTGATCGAGGAATGCACGGTCGAACTGTTCGTCCGAATCAAGAAACCGCCGGAAGGCTCCCAGTTGGGCAGGTTCATGAAGATAGAAGAAGGCCTCGACGAATGTTTGGACCACGCCCTCCCGACCGAACACGTCACCTTCGGTGAGGTGATCGAGTGTCTCGTGGTAACGACTGTAAAAGAGTTCGACGACCGCTTCGGCTTCTCCGCCTGCCTCCTCTACGAGCGCTTCTGCGAAGGCTGCGGCATCAACCCCGGCGTCGAGGACTTCCTGGACCTTGCCGTCGCGATCAGGGGCGTCTTCGGTGCCGACCACCCGCAGCAACGAACGTTGGGCCACCGAAAAGCTCACTACGCCGTCGCGGCGTAGTTCCGCTTCGATACCACCGGAGGCGCCGGTCGTCGTGTCATCCTTGGCCAGACCAGCAAACAACCGCTCGACATCGCGTGGGCTCGGAGCCGCCACGACGGCCAATCCCTCGACGCGGTGAAGATAACAGCGTTTGGCGAATCGTTCAGCGCCTTCCCGATCCGTAACGACAGGTTCACCGGCGAACGAAAAACCCGAACTATCCAGATCAAGGTGTGCGCCGTCGCCAGAGGCTTCTTGAAGCAGTTCGACTGCCGCGACGGAAGGCAGGTTGTGACTCGGGGTCGGGATACAAACTGAACACGGTCCAGGCGGTACCCAGGGCCTCAACGATCGCTTCGGGGCGGGCGCTAGCTGTCATCATTCCATCGATATAAGTTCTTCGCGCAGCGCATACATCACTGCCTCACCGCGCGAATGAAGTCCGAGTTTGTCGAGAATGTTGCGGACATGGTTTTTCACCGTGTTCTCGGAGATATAGAGTTGTTCGCCAATCTCGCGGCTGGTGAGACCGCGGGCGATGAACTGCAGCACTTCGACTTCCCGCCCCGTGAGCGAAGGCTTACGAGCGCTCACGACGTCCTTGTGACGCAACAGTTGCGAGACCGTCCCGAAGAGTTTGCCAAGCATGGCAGGCGAAACGACCGCACCACCATGCACTACCGCTTCGATGCCGGCCACGAGTTCTGGCAGTGGCGTCGTCTTCACGATGTAGCCCATTGCCCCTGACCGGATCGCCGCGAGCAGATCTTCGCCCGACTCGGACGAAGTGAGTAGGACAACTTTGGTTTTTGGAGCGGCGGCGATGATCTTGTCGACCACTTCCAATCCGGATATGCCGGGCATCAGGACGTCCAGAACCACGATGTCGGGCTGGAGTTGGTCGGCTTTCGCAACTGCGGTCATGGCGTCTTGCGCCTCGCCGACGACGTCAAGGCCAGCCCCGCCAAGGGCCGCAGTCAGGCCAGCTTGAAAGAGCACCGCGTCGTCAACGACCAGAACCGTCGTCATCGCGGTTCGATCAACCCGTACGCTCCGTCACGACGGCGATAAAGCACGCTGTCCAAGTCGGTGTCCGCATTATGGAAATAAAAGAATTCGTGGCCAAGCATGTCGAGCTGCAGGATTGCTTCTTCTGCAGTCATCGGCTTGAGAAGGAATTGCTTCACTCGCACGATCTCCGGTTCTTCCTCGTCGCCCGGCGCCACCGCCTCTGACTTGTCGGCGCGCGGTTGGCGAGATCGGTGAATCATTCGATCCCGCAAGCGCCGCAACTGCTTCTCGAATCGATCAACGGCGAAGTCGAGTGCCGCCATCGGCGTGGAGGAGGCCGATTCGACCCGAACCAAATGGCCACCGGCCCGGCAAGTGATTTCGACACGATATTTCTCGGGCGCCAAGCGGGGGTTTTGCTCTTCCGATAGCTCAACGTCAGCATCGCCGGCTCCTTCAAAAAACCGGGCGGCGTGAGCAACTTTCGATTCGGCCGATTCACGAAAATCGTCATCGATTGCAACGTGGCGGCTGTGGAGCTGAACTTGCAAGGTAACTCCGTTCATCGTCGTGATCGCAGACTAGTCACTTCGGTCGCCGATGTGGCGACCGCCAGGCGCACATCTATGACGAATTCCTCGCGCAGTTTCTGGGCAGCCCCCCGGAGCGTGGCGCCGGTCGTCAAGACGTCGTCCACAACCAGCAACCGGCCCGCCGGCATTGGAGATCGGTTGCGAATCGAGAAACCAGGGGGCCGCCGAGATGCCGCGGGTGCACCCGCGCTGGGAGGGGACCACCAGGGAGCTTCGAGCGACCGGATCATCGGAACGGCGAGTTCGGAGGCAACCGCCCTGGCGAGCTCCCGACTCTGATCAATCCCGTATCGCCACCGGCGTGCCAGAACCCGCGGCACGTAGGTAACCGCGTCAACCCGATAATCGATCTGGCGGCTGACGAGCGGAGCCAGCACCCGGGCCGCCTCCAACATCGCCTCGTACTTGAGTCGATGAACCAGAATTCTGGCCGGTCCACGATGTTGCAGCCCGGCGACGACGCGGTCCCCCTCCACGGTGCGATCCGGGGCAACTTCGAGTCGCGCGACGCACGCCTCACAGAGGCTGGCGATCGACCAGTTCCGACAGGTCAGACAAGTCATGCGCCCAACCTATCGGGCGCCTGGGACAATTCGGTCGGGCTACCCGGCGTCAGCCTTGGTGGCGTCGGCCACAATCATGTTGGGGATACCATCGGCGACGCCATAGCGCAGGCCACACCTAACGCATCGGAGCACCGACTCGTCAGTCAGTTCTTCGAGATCCCCGTGACAATCAGCACACACCAAAATGTCGGCTAGACGTTCGTCTATCAATCCCATATCACTCTCCGATCGCTTTCTGAATCTGCTCGAGAAGTTCAGCGACCCGGGCTTCGGTCCCGGCCTCCACGTTGATGCGCAATACCGGTTCCGTGTTGGACGCCCGCACATTGAACCATTCGTTCTCCCAAGCCATCGTGAGACCGTCGAGGTCATCGATGCGACCGCCTGGAAAAGCCGCCGTCACCCGGGCGACCGCCGCCGGCTTGTCCTCTACAGACAGGTTGATCTCGCCCGATTGTCGGTACGGCTCCACGGTTCGCCGCAACTGCGACAAGGGTTCGCCGGCTTCGGATATGACCTGCAGCAAGACCAGCATGGCGAGCATGCCACTATCGGCGCGATAGTTGTCAACGAAGTAGTAATGGCCACTGTGCTCACCACCAAAAATGGCCCCGCTGTCGGCCATGACCTGCTTTATGTAGCTGTGGCCGACCTTCGTGCGAATCGGAGTGCCACCGGCGGCGACGATCGTCTCAGGTACCGCGCGTGAGGTGATCAGATTGTGCACGATCGAAGCTCCCGGTTGACGCTTGAGAAACCAACGAGCAATGAGCGCCGTGGTCGTCGAACCAGATAACGCAACGCCCATTTCGTCGACAAAGAAAGCCCGGTCGGCGTCTCCATCGAAGGCGACTCCCAGATCCGGACGATCGGCGCGTACCAGGGCGATGAGATCAGCCATGTTCTCGGACTCCAGCGGATTGGCAGGATGGTTGGGAAACGTTCCGTCCGGTTCCAGGTAGAGACCAATGAGCGTGGCGTCGGTGGCTGCAAATACGTCCTCGAGAACCACCCCGGCCATCCCATTCCCACCGTCGACCGCAACACGCAATCCGGCTATGGCTGTGGGATCGACAATCGAGAAGAGATGCTGGAGGTACCCGTCGATCACCGACTTCTCGCGGCGCTGGCCCGCGGCGGGTGCGTCGGCAAGCTCGTCGCCAGCGAACACCCGGATCTCTCGCAAACCTGAGTCAACCCCGATCGGTGTAGCAAGCGGTCCGCACAGTTTTATTCCGTTGTATTCGGCCGGATTATGCGAAGCCGTAATCATGACACCGGGAACCGCCCACGAGCCCGACGCAAAGTAGATCATGTCGGTCGCCACCTCACCGACATCGACCACGTCCATGCCGCCTGCCTGAATACCCGACATGAGTGCCTCGGCGAGCGGCACTGAAGACTCCCGGCAGTCACGACCCACGACGACTTCGTTGACGTCAGGAAATCTGCTCCCCACGAACTCGGCAAACCCGCGTCCGATCCGCCTCGCAGCGGTCGCGTCGAGTTCGCCGATGTCGGTGCGGCCCCGAATGTCATAGGCCTTGAAGATCACGTCGAGCTGCATAAAGGTTCCCCCAGGAAGGCCGCGTATCTTAGTGGTGCGTCGCCTGGCCGGATCGCAACGTGTCGGTCCGATCTAGACTCCTGGCATGCCTTTGATATCCATTGTTGTGCCTGTGCATAACGAGGCCGCCTATATCGCCGACTTTCTTCCGGCCATGATTCAAGAAGTCCTCGACGCGACCGGAGCCGCCCAAGAACTCATCGTGGTCGAGAACGGTTCGACCGACGCCACGGCGGACCTCGCTGAGAAATGGTGTGAAGAACTCCGCACTACCGGTTGGAAAGCCGACGTCCTGTCGCTGCCGGATCCGGACTACGGCGCCGCAATGCGGGCCGGTTTTCAGCACGCCCACGGTGACTGGGTTGTCAACTTCGACATCGACTACTTTTCCGGGCCCTTCATAGGCGGCTTGGTCGACACCGATGCAGATATCGTGATCGCCTCCAAGCGAGCCCCGGAAAGTGAAGACCATCGGAGCTTGCTCCGCCGGACCGGCACCTACGGTTTCAATCTTCTCTTGAGGGTCCTGGTCGGTTCGAAGGTCTCGGATACGCATGGCATCAAGGCGTTCCGGCAACGAGTACTCGACACCATGCTGGGTACCGTTCAATCCAACAACGATCTCTTCGATACTGAATTGGTGATCCGGTCTGAACGGGCCGGGTTCGCGATCGCCGAAGTCCCCATCATTGTTGAAGAGCGGCGAGTAGCACGCACGCCGTTCCTCAAGCGAATACCCCGAACCCTGCGCGGTCTCGTTCAGCTGCGAATCTCGTTCGAAAGAGAACGACGGAAAACCAAGTCGCGATAGCCGGCAAATTTCGGGAACAGGACGATCACCGTGGCCGCCACTTTGGCGCCATTGAAGACGACCAGGTTGTCGCCGAACCACATCTCGGCCAGCGCCACAAACCCGGACGTAACCGCTAAAGCAATGCCATTGACGAGAAAGAACGCCCCGGTTTCTCGCATGGTCTTCTTGCCACCTGAGATCGAGAAGGTGAAGCGGCGATTCATCAGATAGGAAGCGCCGGTGGCGATGGTAAATGCGGTGACCACCGAGGCCTGGGACGAGAATCCGAAACTGACCTTGAACAGGTTGGCGAGAACAAAGTCCAGGACCGTGTTAAATCCGCCGATAATCGACAGCTTGAGGAACTGGTTGGCACTCGTCCGATTGAGAAAACTCTTGATGTAGTTCTTCATGCCTTACGTCGTCTTGCCACGATAAACCCGCCAATCAACAACACGATCCCGCCGATGGTCAAGGCGATCCCGACCTGCTCGAATATGGTTCTATTGAAGTCCATTTCGACGTGCCCCTCGGTGGGGATGACCACCATCAGTGACGGACCGGCCCGCCAGGGTCCGTCCGCGCCGGTAGCTTGCCAGTTCGGAAAGTACGACACTTTCACAAGATGCGGGACACCAATCGCCGTCGTGTCGAACTCAAAGTGACCGTTATCACTCACGATATTCGAAACGGTTCCTCCATCGCTGAGGGGTGTTGAGACACCTTCCAGATCGCTGAGATCGTCGATCCGGGGCCAGGCCTCGGGACCATCGGCAACGATCCAATTGTCGAGCAGCTCCAGGTCGTCGTACCAGTCGAGAGCAACGTCATTGAAGTTCGTAGTGGCCTCATCGCCAATGCTCAGACCACCGTCGGCTTCGAACACCACCGGTTGGTTGACCGCAATGTCGACCAACTGGGTGGGTGGCAGAGCGTACACACGGTGGGGATCGATGCGGGCGATCTCGCGTAGCTCCGGATACCTCAAAGCTTCTGCAGCAGCTTCGGGGGTGAAGGTTACGTAGTACTCAACGCCGTAGACGCCGAGATGCTTGATGCCGCGGTCGAAGCTGAAGTTGTGATACTTCAGGCCTGGAATCGGGTTGGAGGGGCGGAAGCTCATCTCACCGGCGTTGATGAAATGAAACGGCGTGGTGATCGAGGATTCGAAAAACAAGCCCTCCATCGAAGCCTGCTGGGTCCAGTAGGGAAACAGCATAAGGGCCATGGGAGTGCCGTACTCGCGATCCATGTCATTGTTGGCTTCCCATTGGATACGACCGGCAGGTAGCACATCCACCGCCTCCATCAATCGCTCGTACTGCTCAAATCCCGGCTTGGCCTCGTAGCCGCTGAAGTTCCAAGCCGCCCAGCCCGAGACGAAACTCAAACCGGCCAGCGACTGCGTAAGAATGAAAGCGCTGGCGATGAGCACCATGGTGGGGCCGGTCGCAACCTTGGCCCCGGCCATCTCGATGCCACCCCAAATCACCACAGCCAGGATGGCCACTCCCCCGGCCCACCACTGAACCTCAACCGACCCCTTCAGCATGCCAATCCCCAGGGCAACGAGACCGATCGTCAGCAGAGGTGCCTTGACCCAACCTGCCGACACCCGGGTCGGTAGGCGTCGGGCGATCAGCTTGGACACAACACCAACCGTGACCCCGGTCAACATGGAAACCCCAAAGAACCAGAACGGCAGCAACCGGCCATTCCACAGCTTCCAGGTTCCCGAGAACCATCCGAGTTGACTGGCGATGGTGGGGAGCCAGAAATAGACGACGGGCAGGAAGGTCATCACGATCATCGGCGCCCAGTTCTTGGTCCGCCGGATCAACCAGACCGCCCCGAACAAAGCCGGGGGGAGCAGCAACCAGATCTCGGCGGGAAATATCTCGCCCCACGTTTTGAGCGGCACCCAACTCATGTCAGAGGTCTGATTGAGGCGAGCGATGAGCGGGAGAGCCCAAAAAGCCGCGACGGCGAATCCCCAGCCCCAGGTAATGATCGACCGCGAGAACCCACGTTTCCAGAAGAGGATCGGAATGCTCGCCAGCACGAACATGCCGGTCGTGATCACATGCGACAGCGCCGTCATGGCAAGCAACAGCACCGCCAGCGGTACATACCGGGGGGATTCACGAACAGCTTTGATCAGTGCTGCGAGATAGAACAGGCCAAACGCGAACGACCATGAGTAGGCGAACTCTCCAGCCATGGTCGAGGGAGCATTAGCTCCGAAGATCGTGAAAGATTCGACGAAGACGAACGTGCCTCCGGCCGCCCCGGCCACCGTACCGACCCACCGGTCAAGGCCCATCGCTCTGCCAAAAGCATACGATGCGGCCGGGGTGGCGAGCAGGCCTGCCACGGTCACCATCTTAAACGCCACACCGTACGGGATGGCCAGGTCGAGGAGGACTATGACGAGCGAAGGAAGCGGGAAGTAGAAGTAGAAGGCCGGGAACCCGGCAAACCAGGCGTCACTCCACCCAAGGATCTGGAACTTGGGCAGGAGCACGTCTCGCAGGATCGCCGGCCCCAGCACATGCGCACCCATGTCGCCGCCGGTCGGGGTGTTGGCGGTCAGAATGAGCCACGGTTGCACGGCGAAGAAAATCGCCGCCGTTACGGCGGCGATTACAAGTCTCGGCACCCAGAGCGACACCGCAGCGTCTGCGGTACCCGATGCCCTCCCGCTAGGCGCGGGCTCTCCTGGCGAGTTCCAATACGTCGGCAAGTGCGATCTCTCGTCCTTGATGGTCCCACCAGCGCTCATCACATTTATGGCACGAGAAAAAATCGATCTCCGTGCCATCGGGCAGCTTTTGGTGAATTTCAATCACGTCGTCGACGCGGCATGTCGGGCACTTCATGTGCGAAAACCTCCGGGTTGCAGGACCGCCCCGCAGCAGTGTATGCATCCAGCCTGCATTACGCCAAGCACCTGACTAGTCCTCTTCCAGGAGTTTGCCCAAATACTTGCTCCGACGGCGCCCATCCTCCCGCCAGTACGCGTACCAATACGGGCCATGCGGACACGTGGTGCAGGTGGCACGGCCACACCGCACGGATTGCTGACGAATACTTACTTTCGGGGCACCTGTTGCCTGAGTGATGACGCCGATTCGCTCAAGATGAGCTTGGGTGAGCATATGGAGTCGCCGCAGCTCATGTTCGTCGAGGTCTCGAATATCGTCGAGAAGATCTCGATCCAACCCCACGGTCCTTAGGCCACCTCAGCGGGCGCAAACAAGCGGACGGTGTTGCGACGATCGGTGAGGGTCCACCCCATGGGTGGTGTCAGACGGTCGGCGTGGGTGGCGCAGACGGGATAGCCGGCGCCCGGGACCACCGACGTGGTCAAGTCGTCAAGCCAGACAGCTTTTTCGCCGTAGTTGTAGGACATGATCGACCCGGCCGGGGTTCCGCAACGCGCACAATGTTCAAGCATGGAGCTGGAGCTTATGCGTGTCACGGGCGATCAACAAGCATTTCGCAAAATTTCTTACGCGCCACGTTGGCGCGTAAGTCGATTTTGTCATTCTCGAGAAAGTTGTAATTTCGCCCGCGCAATTTGACGCGACGACGGAATGCCTGAGATATCGACCAGAATTTGCCCGTGGCGGCCGGCAACAATCAGCCGGGGAACCTCTTCGATTTCCAGGAGATCGAAGACATCTCCGTGGGACGCCCACTCATAGGAACGGACCGGGAGCTCCCCCTGGTCGATGGCGCTTCTCGCCGGGATACAAGAAGCGCACGTGGGATCCCCAAAGTACAAGGCGGCAGGAAACGGCCCGAGCTCGGCAGGGAGCGATGGGGTTGGTGAGCGGTCAGCCCGCCACCGAAGTAGCCAAACGACAATCCCTACCAGGACGGCTCCCGCCGCGAGTAGCCAAAACCTGGTGAGCGGATCAGCGACCGACAACCGGAGTACCCATTGCGTAGGCAAAGCCATTAACGCCCTCGGCGTACCAACCCGCCACGATAGGTCCCGTCGCGAATATCTGTACACCGCCATCGGAGACGGCCAAGGGCACTGCGGTGACCCCGCCACCGGGGATGAGCACTTTCTCCTGCCCGAGGCGGCTGAGGACCGTAGCGGTGATGTCCTCGATTGACGGATTGAGCATCATGACCGTGGTGGAAGGCAGCGCGCCGGCGCCTGGAAGGAGCCAATCGGTCGCCGTTACGCTCGATCCCGCAACCGAGGCGCTGCCAACCTCGCCTCGCCCAACCACAAACGCCGCGATGGGGGCGTCGGCCTGCAAGATGTAGCCGTCTCCCGCCTCCAGAGCAATCGCCGTGACCTGTCGAAGTTCGAGGCTGCCGCGGTCGAGTTCATCTCCAGCTCCACTGTCCGTCGCCCGCGCCACTTGATAACCGACCGGACTGGCCGACGGGTTGACGAGCACCAGACTGTTGGTGACCCCTGCGACTCCCCCAAACGGAAAGAACCACTCAGAGGCCAAGGCCACACCCGATTGTGCAGTGGTACCTCCGGTTGCGGACTGCTCTACGTATGAGGGAATGATGCGACCGTCGGTTTGTTCGATTTCCACCGATAACCACTCGCGGAATCCGAGGATCTCCGTCAGGGAAATCGTTCGACTCGATTGGGCGGGAACGGAGACGGCTTCAAGGCTCTGATCCGGTTCGCTGCCATTCTCCGAGAGCGCACGAATGGTGAGCTTGGCATCTTCGGGAAAGGGATTGAACAGTCGCAGGTCGAGCGTCTGACCTTCCAGGGTCGAGCCTCCACCGAGCACCCAGCGGTCCGCCACAGTCGAGGGGCACGCCGCAGCCACCATGCCAAGAGCGCCATCGCCGATCGCCATAGCTCCCGCCGGACCGGCAGCAAACTCAACAATGGCGCCCTCCACACCGACGGATAGCACGGCACTGACCGGAATCGAGCCGAAGGGCGCAACGGCTCGTTCCTCGCTGGCGGCCACCGCCCCTTCTGACACCACCGAGACGGTGGCCTGGGTGTCGCGGGACGCCGCGAACCCAATTGTCATCTCAAGCGCCGAATCCGTTCTGACCCATCCGCAGTAGGCGACGCTGGTCGCCGAGGCGACCGGTTCCACCACGGTCGAGGCAACCGTCGGAATGGTCGAAGCTGGACGAGCCGGAAGCAGTGCCACGAACAGTCCAGCTGCCACCAGGCTCAAAAGCAGTATGGTGCGTTTCATGCGCGATCCCGTAGGCCGACGGCGGCCGCCACAGCCGCCAAACCGACGGCGACGACGCCGCCCCACCCCAAGATCCGCATGGCTGGGTCGGGGGTGGGAGCAATCCGACCCGCTGACCCGTCGGCGATGACTGGAACCACCGATTGGCCAAATGGTTGTGGGTTCACGGCGAGTGCCACCTCCGGAGCCGCCTCGCCGACAAACCGGTTTTTCTCCAGTCGCCAGGGCATCCCATCGGGCGTCGCTGCCAAAAATGCGGGCTGGATGTTTTCATAGATGGTGAATCGGCCGTCTCCGACGTCCAGTTTCTTGAGGTCGAGCTTGTTCGCAAAGGCCTGATCCAGCACACTCGGCGCCGTCACCACCACCCAACGAATACCGAGGGCGCCGAGGGCTTGCCCGGGGCGGAGAACGTCGGGGCCAATCGATAATATGAGTATTTGCTCGAGCATCTGATCAGCTTCTCGATACGTCGGCAACCAACCGTCCCCAACGGGGAGTTCGCCAGCCATCACCTTGTACGGGACCCCCATGAGATCCCGAGCGTCGCCGGGAAGGTCTGCGCCAACCAAAAGCACCCGGCCCATCGGTAGGTCGGCCGACCGCGCTTCGGTCAGTTCGATCACCTCGGAGTAGCGGTCGATCGGAAGACCCCACCGGCCGGTCCCGATCACCAGCGCAGCCGCGACCAGGGCGGCCACCACGGCGACCTGACTCACCGCAAGAACGATTCGGGCCAGACCTCTGGCGCCGGTCAGACTCCCCGCCACGCCACCAACCACGAGCGCAACGCCAGTCGCCAGCAGAACCAGCCCGGCAGCTGACGGCTCCCGACCCTGCGCTATAAGCAGGAGCGCCGCACCACCCAGGGCGAGCAGTCCTCCCACGCCGGTCACGTTTGCGTAGGGCTCGGCAGCAGCCAATACCGTGAGAAACGCACCGAGTGCCAGGCCCGCCGCCAGCCACACCGGCGGCGAAAAAGGAAGCGCCTGCCCGCCGGAGACCAAATCGGAGAGACTGGAAAACCACAGCCACGGTCCAAGCACCGCCAGTCCTGCCACAGCCGCAATAGCAGCCCGGATCGTGATGGTGGCCCGCGAGCCTGTTCCGAAGGCCATCCACAGCAACGAGACGACCAGGGCCGCCCCCAGGGCAAGCGGCACGAACAAACCAACGAGGCAGCTTGACACGAGGAGCCCACCCAGCCTTCCGAGCCGGGACCGAAGGTCGGTCGGCCATGGCCGCATGGCACTCGTGACCATCCACGGCACTGCCGCCAGCGCCGGGAACGCTGGCCAATAACCGGCCGAACCCGACCCCCACGCAGCCAGGCAGGCCATTCCGGCCACGCTACCGAGAACCGCCGCTACTCCTTCAACACCCACGGTTCTCAGCAACCGGCGAAGCCCGAGCAGACCGACGACCAACGAACTGACGACGATGACAAGTAAGGCCGAGTCTGAAAAAACCAGCTGAACCAGGGCCGCCCCGGCCGCGGCCGGATGACCCGGTCCGACCGTCCCGAATCCGATCGGATTCCATCCACCGGCGTAGGCGCCCAAAGCCGACATTGGATCAGCCGACGGCGAAAGCACGTACCCGGCAACCGGCATCCCGGAGACCAGCAACGACCGGACCCCGGCGACCAGCGCCAGCAGCGCCATCACGAGATAGGCGAACCCGGGACGCTGCCAGAACATACGCTCGGCATCGATCCTGGCGACGACCCCAAGCGTTGTGGAACGTTCGCGTAGCCAATCCGTGAGGTCGCCGCCCAGCCGGGCCATGACAAGCGAGCCGCTGCGCTGATATCGAAATACTTCCCCGTCGCCGACCTGGACGATCTTGCGTGCCTGTCGGCGGGCGACCAGGGTATTTCCAACGTGTTTCGTGTTCCAGCCCAGGCCCTTGATGAGATCCAGAAGCGGGCGGGCGTCCAGCATGACGAGCCGCACCACGGCATCGAGCATGGCGATGACAATCGCCATCGGAAGAACCCAGGCCGCTGTCCAACCCGAATACAACTTCGCCGCCGACCGCCAGCGGGCCGCGGGGTCGCGCCACGACGGGATTTCTGCATGGCAGGTGCCGGCATGCAAGACCTCGGACGACGGAACGACCGCCACCCGGCCCCCGGCTGAGCGAGCCCGCCCGGCGAAGTCGATGGCCTGGGTGAAGGGGGGCAGCAGCCGATCGGGACCACCAAGACCTTTCAACAAATCACGGCGAATCAACAGCGATTCGCCGGGGACGAAGGCGACGTCGCGAACCACGTCGTACTGCTCCTGGTCAAGTTCGCCAGCCGCCAACCCAGGATCCGGGACAAGAAACACGTCCGTCGCTCCACCGACCGATTCGAGGACCGAGGGGTCGTCAGCTCGGAGCACCTTTGAACCGACCAAGGCGGCGTCGATCTGTTCCGCCGCATCAACCAAGGCTCGCAGGGCATCGGGGCGTGGCATCGCATCGTCATGGAGCAGCCAGACGTGCGTAATCGTTGGCGGTAGCTCAGCGATCAGATCCGTGGTCGTGCGTACCCAGATAGCAGAAGCGGCGATGGCAGCAGCTTGTGATGGTGCACCGCCTCCGATGACGAAGCGTCCGGACACCTCGCCAACCGCGGTCGATGCCAGGGCAGCAGCAACCTTCGCGGCATCTGACGCGTTGACGGCGACAGCGATCGTCGCGAGTGAAGTGAGATGTGCCGTTGCCATCAGATCCATTGTGTCGTTCTTCGCGCGCCTAGGCAATCTCGCCCGGAACCCGACTAGATTGCCGACCAATCGGATCAAAGGTCGGCACCATGAATGTGGTCATGTTATCGGGTGGAGTTGGCGGTGCGAGACTTGCGCGCGGTTTGGCTCGTGCTCCCGGTATCGATCTCACCGTGATTGTCAACGTTGGAGACGACGACACGGACTACGGTCTCGCCGTGTCTCCCGACATCGACACCGTGATGTACACCGTCGCCGGTGTTGAATCGGAGGCCGGATGGGGCCTGGCATACGACTCGTTTGCCGTCATGGCCCGACTCGAAGAATTCGGAACCGACACGACAATGCGAATCGGCGATCGTGATCTGGCCGGAAAGCTGTTCCGAACGATGGAGCTCTACCGGGGGGTACCGCTATCGGAGATCACGGGCCGAATGGCCGAGGTCATCGGTATCGAAGTCACCATTCTTCCCGCAACCGACGATTCGGTTCGAACGGAGATTCTGACCCCTGACGATGAATGGCTGTCGTTCCGAGAATACTTTGTGCATCGGGCGCACGAGGATGACGTGATCGACATTCGGTTTGCCGGAGCGGATCAGGCCGTCCCCGCCCCGGGAGTATTGGAAGCGATCGCCAACGCCGACGCAGTCATCATCGGCCCGAGTAACCCGCCCCTCTCCATCTGGCCGATTCTGGCCATCCCCGGCATCGCCAAGGCGATCGTGGATCGCCCCCGCGTACTCGGCGTCAGTCCGCTGATCGGAGGAAAAGCACTCAAAGGGCCGGCCGACCGGGTCCTCCGTTCGCTGGGTTTGCCGCCAGGCAATGAGGGCGTCCTCGCCGCCTACGACGGAGTTGTCAACGAACTCGTGATCGACCAGCAAGATGCCACAGACCGGGGAGCCCTCACCGGCCTTGGGGCCAGAGTGCACGTTCGCAACACCCGTCTTGCGACAATGGAGTCGTCCGTCAACTTCGCCGAATGGCTGATCGAAATATTGTGAACCTTGAAATATTCGGGGTGAACGGCATCGGTGAGGTGGTCGAAGGCGATGACGTAGCTTCCTTGATTCTCGACGCACTGCCCGGGCCTCTTCAGGATTTCGACATCGTCGTTGTGACGCACAAGATCGTATCAAAGGCTGAGAGCGCCTTACGACCTGCGGCTACCGATGAGGACCGCCGAAGGGTCGTCGAATCTGAATCCATTTCGGTTGTGAGGCGCCGGGGCGATCTGACAATTTCGATCACCCGGCATGGCTTTATTTGCGCCAACGCCGGCGTCGACCGGTCAAACGTCGCGCCCGGTTACGTCGTGCTACTCCCCCGCGATCCTGACGCGAGCGCCCATCGGATTCGGCGACGCCTAGAACAAGCAACCGGGAAGTCGCTTGGCGTCGTCATCACGGACACGTTCGGCCGTCCCTGGAGGCGGGGTCTCACCGACGTGGCGATCGGGGCCTCCGGGCTACCA
Source organism: uncultured Acidimicrobiia bacterium (assembly GCA_963847455.1). Lineage (GTDB taxonomy): Bacteria > Actinomycetota > Acidimicrobiia > Spongiisociales > JAENVV01 > JAENVV01. The sequence goes on along the minus strand of CAWKAG010000034.1, from coordinate 213,836 downwards.
GCGTTGATCGACTATCGCGGGACGATCGACACGTTCGGTTCGACACTCGAAGTCACCGAGGTTGCGGCAATCGACGAGATCGCGGCTGCTGCCGACCTCGTCATGGGCAAGGCGACCGGCACCCCGGTGGCCGTGGTTCGAGGCCTGCGCCTTACTGGCGACGGCCGGGCCACCGACCTGGTACGACCCCCGTCGGAAGATCTGTTTCGGTAAGAGGTCACCCTTGGCGGTAGTGACGTACCGTCCCGGCAATACCTTCGACAACGGCAGTCCACGGCGCCCAGTCGAGGCCCCGGACGGCGGCCGACGCATCAAGCGCGGATCGTTCGATGTCACCAGGTTTGGCAGCTTCGAAGACTGGCTTGGCAGGACCACCGGTAGCCCGGGCGATAAGTGTATACAGGTCGGAGATCGTCGTTTCAGTACCGGTTCCCACGTTATAGGTCCGTCCAACATTCTTCGTGGAAGCAGCCTTATAGAACGCATCGGCCACGTCGGCCACATACACAAAATCGCGGGTTTGGCTGCCATCGCCGAAGATGGTGGCGGCGCGGCCGGCCATAAGCGTTTCAACAAAAATGGCAACCACGCCACCTTCGGCGTGGGCTCGCTGACGGGGTCCGTACACATTGGCTGGGGCGATTATCACGTGCTCGAGACCGTAGGTTCGTTGGTACATAGCCAGATACTCTGAGGCAGCCAATTTGGCCACCCCGTAGGGTGAAATCGGTCTCGGCTTCTGCGTCTCCTTGGTAGGAATAGCCGAACCGGGACCGGCCAGGGCGCCGCCGGACGAGGCGAAAATGACGCGCCCCACCCCCGACTTGCGACTCGCCTCAAGAACCGAAATGGTTCCGAGTACATTGACCCGAGCGTCGAACATCGGGTCCGTCATCGAGGTTGAGACTGACGCCTGAGCGGCAAGGTGAAACACCCGATCCGCCCGGAACCGACCGAACACCTCCGCCAGATCCCGATCGAGGATGTCGAGCGTGTGGACCTTTACCTTGCCAAATTCGCGAGCTGATTTGAGGTTGTCCAAGTGTCCAGAAACAAGGTTGTCAACGACGAGCACCTCCCAACCCTCATTGATCAAGCGATCCACCAAATGTGACCCGATGAACCCCGCTCCGCCTGTGACGATCGCCTTCATGAGCGACTCCACGTGCGCTTCGGAACGAAGCGCCACTTCACGAGGGACCACAACGCTGGAAAGCCGTCTTTCCAACTGATCTTCTTTCCTTCGTCGACTTCGCGCCCGGCATACCGGATGGGCACTTCCCAGATCCGATGCCCCGACCGAAGCAGCTTGGCAGTGATCTCCGGTTCAATATCGAAACGATTGGAAACGAGCACCAAGTCCTGGGCGACCTTCGTGTCGATCATCTTCGAACAGGTTTCCATATCCGAGATGGTCGTGTTGTAAAGGATATTGGTCGTCAGACTCAAGAATCGATTGCCTACCCAGTGCCAGAACATCATGTTGCGACGCTCACCGGTGAATCGAGATCCATAGACGACCTTGGCGAGGCCCTCGCTCAACGGCCGAAGCATGGCGACCCAGTCGCGAGGGTCGTATTCAAGGTCGGCGTCGTAAATGACGAGGACGTCACCGGTGGCCGCCTCGATACCCGCCCGAACGGCCGCGCCCTTACCCCGGTTGACCGGCTGTTCGATCAAACGGACTGTCGAGTCAAGTAACTGTTTAACGACCTCCTGAGTGCCATCCGTTGAGCCATCGTCGACAACGATCACTTCGCGAGAAACCGAAAGTTCCTGTTCACGGGCGCGCCGGATCGCCTCGGCGATAGTGCGCCGCTCGTTGAACACGGGAATGATGACGGTCAGTTTCGTATAGGTCATGGCAGCTCTCTCAGGTACGCGGTCGTGTTTGCAAGCCCGGTCACCAGGTCCGTGGTCGCTTGCCAGCCAGTCAGTTCCCTGATGGCCGAGAGGTCGGGCTTTCGCACTTTCGGATCCCCGTCGGGCAGCGGCAGAAATTGGCGACCGGTCGGACCGACAAGGCCCTCGACGACGTCGGCCAATTCAAGCATGGAAACTTCGACATCGTTGCCGATGTTCAGGGGACCGGGAAACTCCCCGGCCAGAATGCCCATGAGACCGTCGATGACATCATCGACGTAGCAAAAAGAACGCGTCTGGGACCCGTCACCAAAAATCGGGAGCGGTTGGCCCGCCAGAGCCGAGCCGAGGAACGCCGTGACGACCCGTCCGTCATCGGGATGCATGCCTGGCCCATAGGTGTTGAAAAGCCTGACCACCGATGACCTACTGTGCAGATCCGCTCGACGGTAGGCGTAGACCAGCGCTTCAGCGTATCGCTTTCCCTCGTCGTAACAGGCGCGAGGTCCCTGCACATCAACGGCGCCAACGTAGCTTTCTGGTTGGGGATGGACCTCCGGGTCACCATAGATCTCCGAGGTGGACGTAAAGAGCACGTAGGCACCCCATTCGGCGGCCATATCCAAAACCTGGCGCATACCTTCGGCTCCCGTCCGCAGCGTCCCCACCGGGTCGAGGAGATAGCGGGGAGGCGATGCCGGAGAGGCAAGGTGGCAGATCAATTCGAAGGGCCCATCGAGCGATGGCGGAGCGACGACCGAACCAACCACCATCGTTGCCGGCAGTTTGTCGGCCAGCGGGGACGGAGACGAATAGTCATCGAGGACGGTGACGTCCCATCCTTCATAGGCAAGCCGTCTCACAAGGTGGCACCCCAGGAAACCGGCGCCTCCGGTGACGAGCGCCCGACGTTGGGGTTCGGCCATCATCGACCTATCCCGGTATAAGTCAGACCGGCAGCTCTGACCGCCGTTGGATCAAGGAGATTCCGGGCATCCACAATCGCCGACCCGCGCATCCGGGCGGCGATGGCCTGTAGATCGCACCGCTGAAACTCCGGCCATTCGGTAGCAATCAGGAGCACGTCTGCCTCATCGACGGCCACCATGGCGTCGGGGGCGGCTGCAATGCCTGCCACCCGTGCCTGGGGGTCGAAGGCAACAACATCGGCACCTGCGTCGACCAGTCGACCAACGACGGCGAGCGCCGGACTCTCCCGGACGTCATCGGTTCCCGCCTTGAACGCCAGACCCCATACCGCAACCCGGGACCCCCGTACATCGCCGCCGGCAGCCGCTTCGACTTTGGCGAATGTCCTGGCCAGTTGTTCCTCGTTCGTGGCGATGACACCCCGCATGAGCGAAAACTCGTAGCCGGCATCGGCTGCCAATTTGACCAACGCTCTGGTGTCTTTCGGAAAGCAGGAACCTCCGAACCCGGGGCCTGGCCGCATAAACGAGAATCCGATCCTGTGGTCATACCCGATCCCGAGCAGCACGTCGCGCACATCCGCCCCGACCGCCTCACATACATTCGCCATGGCATTGGCGTAGGTGACCCGGGCGGCCAGGTAGCCATTCGCCGCATATTTGATGACTTCTGCCGACACGAGATCCGTCACAAGGATCGGCGCATCGATCGGCCGGTACAGCTCGACAAGCTGGTCGACGTAGCTGCGGTCCTGGGCTCCGATGACGATCCGATCCGGCTTCATGAAGTCGGTGACCGCACTCCCCTCGCGAAGAAACTCCGGGTTGGACGCGACTGGTCGTCCGGTACGTTCTCCGACTTCCCGGTTGGTCCCCACCGGAACGGTCGACTTGGTGACGACGAGGCAGCCCTCCGCTAGAACCGGGGCGATCTCGTCAGCGACGAGAAAAACCGCAGACACGTCCGCTTCGCCCTCGTCCCCTTGGGGAGTCGGCAAGGCTAGAAACACGATTTCGGCCCCTTTGACGGCGTCGATATTCGAGGTGGTCACCGTCAGCGATTTATTGGCAAGCGCGGCTGAGAGCAACTCGGGAAGCCCTGGTTCGTAGATCGGCGATCGGCCGGCTGAGATCGCTGCAACGCGCTCGGGGTCACGCTCGGCGAGGACGACATCGTGCCCGATATGAGCTAAACCAACCGCTTGAATGAGCCCGACATATCCTGCACCTATGACGGCGACGCGCATGAGTACCCCCTGAGAGTCGGCATCAACCTAGTGGTGTGTCGCATGAACCACGAGGTGTATCGCATTGGCATTCCCCGTGCCCAATCGACTCCGAGTCACCACTTAGCCCGGTTGATTGACCGAGTCGGCGCCAAGAATGACGAGCACGTGCGAGCTGTCCGGGCTGCCGGCAACTACCTCGCCGAACCCAAGCCGCTCAAGAACCTGCTCACCGAACCCCGATCCCGCCGGACTGACGATCTGCGTGACAGGCACGGCAAACGATTCATAGTCACCTACGGAAACCACCTCGAAGCCCATATCCACCAGAGCATCAGCCCACCGAGTTGCCGAACCCGGGGTTCCATTGCCGTTGGCGACTTCGATGGTGAGAATCTGCGGAAGCGTCGTGGTGGGTATGGGGTCCTGGCTGGCGGCCTGCGGGCCAACCTCACCAAAGGCCGCTATCGCTTGCGTAGCTGCTGGTTCATCACGAATCTCGTAGTAGATCCCGTCGATGATCTCCGTGTGAGTTGGCAACGTCGACGCCAGAAGGTTGTCAGTACCGAAGCTCCGGAATGCGAAGGCCAACGACACGAGGTCAAGTTCATTGAAGTTGGGGTCAACCACCATGAACTCGGACAACTCAGCCACGAGCGACTGGACTCCGATCACGTTTGATGGGCGCTTCAGCTGACTGAGGATCGCCCCAAGCAGTAGCTGCTGTCTCCTGGTTCTGCCAATGTCATTGGCGTCGGCCGAGACCCATTGGCCGTCTCGCGACTCCTGGTAAGAACGAGAGCGGGCGTAGGCGAGTGCCATCCGGCCATCGAGACGCTGGCTACCGGCATCTGCGGCGAGTCCGCTCTTGAGGTCCCGGGCCTGGTACGGGAAATCGATGGTCAGTCCACCGAGTTGATCAACCAATCCGGCGAACCCGACAAAATCGATCTCCACATAGTGGTGGATAGGTATTCCGAGCTCTCTCTGAACCGTGGAAACCATGAGGTTGGCTCCCCCGAACGCATAGGCGGCATTGACCTTTTGGACACCGTACCCATCGATGTCGACGCGCAGGTCGCGCGGGAGACTCAGCAACTGCAGCGTGCCCGAATCGGGAAACGCCCGGACAACCATAATGACGTCGGCGCGTTGACCCTGGAAAGCACCGAAGTCTCCCACCCAGTCATCGGGCAGGTTCTCGCGAGAATCCGACCCCAGCATCAGAAAGGTGACGGGGTCAGCCGGATCTTCCGGAGCCACGGTCAACACGTCGTCGAGCTGGGGGACTGTCGTAAAGCTGGCCAGTTGGTCAGAGACCTGGTTCAGCTGCCACAAGGCATATCCGACCATCAAGTTGGCGAGGACCAGGGCAGTGACGATGCTGCGCTTAATCCAGATCCAGGTGTCCGTTCGCTTCGTCATGCCGGCTCAGATCATGGACCGCGACGCAGCTCCGGCCCCGATTTCAGTAGTCACTGATTTCGGGCTTCGGAAGTGCCGACGAGAGGAACCGGGGAATTCGTGCCGCCGCATCGGAAGCGGCACCGGAATGGAACTGGTCACTATCGGGATCCAGGAAGTCATGTTGGGCAGCTTCGTAGACGATCCACTGCCCGGACGGATTCAGACTCGCGGCTACATCGACGCCTTCCGACGGGATGTGCTCATCGTCTGCTCCGTACAACCCCAGCACCGGAACCACGATGCGCTCGAGAGCGCTCTTGACTGTGTGGCTCCGTTGGTCATCGCCAGCCAGCGGCGCATGAATCACCACCACCGCCGCGACTCGAGCACGCTCCGCGGCGTATAGCAGCGCAAATCGACCGCCGGTGTCGACTCCGACAAGACCGACCGGACCGCCAACCGTAAAGTCCGCAGCACCCGCGGTCGCAAAATCGATGGCGCGGTCGATGTCCGTGAGAGCTCTTCGATCATCCAGCGCACTGTAGGCAGTCAAGGCGTCGTCGAGCGTTGCCCCCGACGCCAGAGGAGCCGAGTAAGGATCAAACGAGATAGCCACAAAACCGTGCCGGGCCAACCGCCTGGCAAGCTCCTTTTCGAAGGAACCGAGACCGAAAATCCCGGGCAGAATTACCACCGCCGGGTAGTTGCCGATCTGGTCCGGGCGCGCCAGGTAACCAGTGCGCGTGCCACTCCCCACCGGGATGGCATATGGGTGGAACAGGATGTTGTAGGTGCCCTCGTGTGGAAGAACCGCCACGTCGATCTCCTTGGTGTGCAGCAGAAGCGTAGCCGCTGAAGTACTCCAGCTAGGTGGTGCGAGGCACCACAGGACGAACCCCCCACACCTCGCCGGTGACCAAGGCCTTGTTACCGTCCGCCGTCCTAACGATGAGCTCGCCGCCTTCGCCGATGTCAACCGCCTCCCCGGTGCCGGACGGTTGCCAGGTCACCATCGATCCGAGCGTCACACATCTGGCCGCATAACCTTCGCGGTCCCACCGGTCGCTCCCCTGACCAACCCGTTCCAGCAGTCGATCCGCAAAGGCCCTGGCCAGATCCTCCCGTCGACCCGGATCGGCGGGAAACAGCGCCGCATAGCCTTCAGGAGCTCCGGGCCAATACAGGTTGAGCCCCAAGCCGATGGTCACGACCGGCCCCGACGACTCGGCCAGAATGCCACCCACCTTCGCTCCACTCCCCTCGACCAGATCGTTCGGCCACTTCAATCCCGCTTCGACGACGTCACTGGCGGCCAATCCGGCGACCAAGGGAAGCCGACCGAAGTGCACCGGGTCCCATCGCGGGGCCCAACACACAGAAATAGCGAGAGCCCGCGGAGCCGTTTCCCATCGCCGATCGCCTCGACCTCGTCCCCCGGACTGGGCGGCGGCAGCTACCACGACTGGCCGATCGGCGAACAGTCCGCGCGCATCATCCTGCGTAGAGCTAGTTTCCTCTAACCATTCGAAAACGTAGGGTGTATCCATCACCGGACCTCGAGAGTCGAAGTGAATAGAACCCTAAACCGGGAGTAAGCGTTGGGCACCGAACAACACATCGAGCGCCTGCGGCTTTTGCGCGAGGAAGCTCAGCATGCGGGAAGTCAGCGGGCGGTTGACCGCCAGCACGATCAAGGCAAGCTGACCGCGCGAACGCGTGGGGTTGCTGCTCGACAAGGGTTCTTTCGAAGAACTCGATATGTTCGTGCGCCATCAGGCCTCGGGATTCGGACTTGAGGGTCAACGACCGCCCGGGGACGCAGTGATTACCGGATGGGGAACCATCGATGGCCGTACCGTGTTCGTGTTCGCCGAAGATTTCACCGTATTCGGAGGATCTCTCGGCCAGGCCGTCTCCGAGAAGATCTGCAAAGTGCTGGACATGGCCATGGAAGTCGGCGCACCGGTGATCGGATTGAAGGATTCAGGTGGTGCCAGGATCCAGGAGGGGGTCGACGCCCTCGATGGATACGGTCGTATCTTCTACCGCAACGTCCGCGCCTCGGGCGTGATCCCTCAGATTTCCGTCATCATGGGACCGTGCGCTGGTGGGGCGGTCTATTCGCCAGCCATAACGGACTTCATCTTTCAGGTCGAGGGAACGTCCCACCTTTTCATCACCGGTCCTGAGGTCATTAAAACGGTGACCGGCGAGGACGTTTCGATGGAGGAACTAGGTGGAGCTCACGCCCATGCCTCGATCTCGGGCGTCACCCATTTCGTATGCGCCTCCGAAGAGGAGGCGCTCGAAGAAGTGCGTTATCTGGTGAGCTTTCTCCCTCAAAACAACATGGAGGTCCCGCCGTTCTTTGCGGCGACCGACGCTCCTGACCGAACCATCGACGCCCTTGACTCGATCATCCCCGACTCGCCGAACCAGCCCTATGACATGGTCGACCTCATCGAGGAAATTGTCGATGACGGCGACTTCTATCAAGTCCACGAAGCTTTCGCAACAAACATCGTCACAGGACTGGCGCGTCTCGATGGATACACGGTCGGCGTGGTCGGCAATCAGCCGAGTTCCATGGCAGGCACACTCGACATCAGGGCTTCCGAAAAGGGCGCCCGGTTCGTACGATTCTGCGACGCCTTCAATATTCCGCTCGTCACGTTCGTAGACGTGCCCGGGTTCATGCCGGGCGTCGAGCAGGAGCATCGCGGCATCATTCGCCACGGCGCCAAGCTTCTCTATGCGTACTGCGAGGCGACCGTGCCCCGCATTACCGTGATTACCCGAAAGTCTTACGGCGGCGCCTATCTCGTCATGAATGCTCGCGGAATCGGTGCTGACATGGTCTATGCCTGGCCCTCGGCCCAGATCGCAGTCATGGGCGCACCCGGTGCGGTTAACATCATCCACCGTAAGACCCTGAGCGAGGCCGAAGATGTTGACGAACGCCGACAAGAACTCATCCAGGAATATGAACACGCGTTCAACAATCCTTACCGGGCCGCCGAACTTGGTTTGGTCGACGACGTGATCGAACCGCGTGATACCCGGATTCGGCTGATTCGTTCGTTCGACATGTTGCGGAACAAGCGCCAAACGCTGCCACCTAAAAAACATGGGAACATTCCACTGTGATCGAATCCGTCCTCGTTGCGAATCGGGGCGAGATTGCCGTCCGGATCATCCGTAGTGCACGCGATCTCGGAGTCCGCACCATCGCGGTCTATTCAGACCTCGACCGCGACGCCCCCCACGTCCAACTGGCCGACGAAGCCTGGGCGATCGGGCCGGCTCCAGCCGCCGAGTCCTACCTCAACAGTGACCAGATACTTCGAGTAGCCAGGGAGGCGAAGGCCTCCGCCATTCACCCGGGATACGGTTTTCTCGCCGAGAACGGGACGTTCGCCCAAGCGGTGCTCGATGCCGGACTCATCTGGGTCGGACCTCCGCCCGCGGCCATCCACACGATGGGCGACAAAATCGCCTCTCGTCGGGCGGTCAATGCTGCGGGTGTTCGTTCGGTCCCAGGAACTGTAGAACCACTGACGTCAGTCGAGGATGTGGCGACCGCCGCCGCCGAATTCGGCTACCCCGTCGCCATCAAGGCCGCCCATGGCGGCGGAGGTAAGGGGCTCCGTGTTGTGGCTTCGGCCGACCAACTCGAGGAGGCATTCGAGGGCGCCAGACGAGAAGCCGATGCCTACTTTGGCAACCCGGCCGTTTACGTCGAGAAGTACCTGGCCCGCCCCCGACACATCGAAGCGCAGATTCTTACCGACACCAACGGGGTGACCCATTTTCTCGGCGAACGAGACTGCTCAGTGCAGCGGCGCCATCAGAAGCTGATCGAAGAAACCCCGGCAATCGGCATGACCGACGCTCAGCGGATTGAGCTAGCCGAAGCTGCCCGGAAGGTCGCAGCTGCTTGTGACTACCGCAACGCCGGGACCATCGAGTTCCTCATGGACGAGGACGGTTCCCTCTATTTCTTGGAGATGAACACGCGACTGCAGGTGGAACACACCGTGACCGAGATGGTCACCGGCATCGACATGGTGCACGCCCAACTCCGCATAGCCTCGGGCGAAGACCCTGATCTCGGAGACATCTCTCCGCGTGGTCACGCGATCGAGTTCCGCATCAACGCAGAAGATCCAGCATCCGGCTTTCTGCCCAGCCCCGGCCAGATTGTCGAGTATCGCGAACCAGCCGGCTTCGGCGTCCGGGTCGACGGCTGGGTGACCGCCGGCACAAGGGTCACCCAGTACTACGACAACCTCATAGCCAAGCTCATCGTGTGGGGCTCGACCAGGGATGAGGCCATTGCCAGGGCCCGCGGCGTCTTGTCCGAATACGTTATTACCGGGGTGGCGACCACTATCCCGGCCCACCGCCTGATCCTTGAGCATGAGACGTTTACGAGCGGCCAGCACCACACCAAATTCGTCGAGCAAGAACTTGACTTCTCGGGGTCTCCCCAGCCGGTTTCTGGCACGCTTCCCACGGACGAAGCCACCAGCCAGCGCAACATGACGGTCGAAGTTGGGGGCCGCCGATTCGACGTCACCTTCTGGGCTCCCGAAGCTGCCGTATCCAGCTCCGATCGCCGCCCCTCGGCACGGCGCCGACCCCCGAAACTAGCCAAAGCCGGCAAGGAGGCAGGTGGCATCGATGCCGGAGTCATCGCCGCACCAATGCAGGGCACCATCGTAAAAGTTACGGTGGCGGCCGGAGACCGGGTGCACGAAGGGTCACCGATCTGCGTGCTCGAAGCCATGAAGATGGAGAACGAAGTCAAGTCGCCGATCAGCGGCGAGGTGGTTGAACTCCGCGCCCAGGCGGGCGACACCGTTACCCCGGGTCAGGTCATCGCCATCGTCCGCTAGTCAATCGGCAGCTTCGGTCAAACTCTCCGATAACGATGGATGGACCATGAGCGTCTCGACAAGCGTCTCGACGTGGAGCCGCCCTTGTACGGCCAAAGCGAGAATGCCGATCAGCTCAGAAGCCCGGTGGCCGACGATCGTACCGCCGAGCACCTCGTGGGTGGCCGGGTCTGAAAACACCTTGACAAACCCCCGCTCCTGGCCCTGAATAACCGATCGGCTGTTGGAGGCAAACGGGACCTTGGTGCTGCGGATTCGTCTACCGGCCGCGGCGAGGTCTGCCTCCTCGAGGCCCACCGAAGCTATCTCGGGTTCGGCGAAGATCGCCTGGGCAACCTTTGAATAGTCGAGTGGCTTAACCTGGTGGCCGAGCGCATGGCGCGCCAGTTTGCGCCCCTGCATAGAGGCCACCGAAGACAGCGGCAACTTACCGGTAACATCACCGGCTGCGTATATATAGGGGACGTTGGTACGTTGAAACTCGTCGACCGGCACATACCCATGGTCGGCTTCGACTCCGGCAGCTTCGAGCCCGAGGTCATTGGTGAGCGGGATAGATCCGATCGCCAACAGAACATGCGAGCCCGACACAGACCGTCCATCATCGGCGGAAACCACGACGCCGTCGTCCGTAAGCTCGGCACTGATGGCCCTGGCACCTTTGAGGAGTTTGACCCCTCGTTCGAGAAAGTCCTCCTCAAGGGCAGCAGCCACCTCGGCATCGCGGTGTGGCAGGACCTGCTGGCGGCTGACCAGCAGGCTGACCTGGGAACCCATCGAGGCAAAGATGCTCACGAACTCCACCCCGGTGACGCCCGAACCAACCACAATCATGTGCTCGGGGACCTCGCCGAGGTGATAGGCCTCGCGGGTTGTGATGATCCGGGTTCCGTCGACCGTTGCCCAGTCGGGAACCCGGGGTGCCGAGCCGGTTGAGATGAGCGCCACGTCAAATTCGATGTCGATGTCACCGTCGGCGGTAGTCGCAATCGCCTGATGCGGGCCAACGAACCGGCCCCTTCCTTTGATCAGTCGTACCCCCTGATCTTCGAGAACTTCCGACGTGTTCTCGGACAGATCCGTGGCGATGGTGTCAATGCGGGCGGCCAAACGTTTGAGGTCCACCGGACTCTGATCGGCTGCGAACCCGAGCTTTTCAGCGTTACGAATCGAGTTCATCCGGATCGACGACGCAACCATCGTCTTGGAAGGGATGCAGTCCCACAGGTGGGCCGCCCCGCCAATGATCGATGACTCAACCAGCGTTACCTTGGCCCCGAGAGAGGCCGCCACGGTCGCCGCCATGGTGCCAGCTGGCCCGCCGCCGATGATCAAGAACCTGATGGGATTATCGCCTGACACTCGACCTCATAACTAGGGGCGCCTAAGCGTAGATGCGAACAGCCGTCCAACCAACCGCGCTATTCGGAATAGGTCCCAAAGACCGATCGAAGCGCGTCCGAAATCTCGCCCAATGTCGCACCGGCCTCGAACGCATCTCGGATGGGCGGTACAACGTTCCCGGTTCCGGCTGCCACCGATACGAGTTCGGCAAGCCGATCGGCGACTACCTGATCAGAGCGGGCCAAGCGATGCCGCTGGAGGGCCGCAATCTGGTCTCTCTCCAATTGGGGATCAACGATTCCCCCAACAAGGGGCTCGGGTTCGTCAACCATGTAGGCGTTTACCCCGATCACGACGTCCGTGCCGGATTCCAATCGCAGAGCAGCCTCATAGGCGGACCGCTCGATTTGACCCTTTTGGATTGCCTGCTCCACTGCCGCCAGGGCACCCCCCGCCTCATCGATCTGGCTGATGATCTCCCAGGCAGCTGATTCAAGGGCATCGGTAAGCGCCTCGACAAAGAACGACCCTGCCAGGGGATCGACGGTGTTGGTAACCCCCGATTCATTCGCGAGTATCTGCTGAGTCCGCAGGGCCACCGTTGCTGACGCCTCGGTCGGAAGCCCGAGAGCTTCGTCGAAGGCATTCGTGTGCAACGATTGGGTGCCGCCCAGAACCGCAGCCAATGCCTGGACGGTGGTGCGGACCACGTTGTTCAGTGGTTGCTGGGCGGTAAGGGTGCTGCCAGCCGTTTGGGTGTGAAATCTCATCCGCCAGGCGTCCTCGGTCTTGGCCCCAACCCGATCTCGCATGAGCGATGCCCATATCCGACGAGCTGCCCGATACTTGGCCACCTCCTCGAAGAAGTCATTGTGACCATTCCAGAAGAACGACAAACGAGGAGCAAAATCGTCCACATCGAGCCCGGTTGCGACGGCCGCCTCAACGTACGCAAGGCCGTTGGTGAGCGTGAACGCCAACTCCTGGGCCGCAGTCGAACCCGCTTCACGAATGTGATATCCCGAGATCGAAATGGTGTTCCAAGCCGGGAGCTCTTCTGCGCAGTAGGCAAAGAGATCCGTGACCACCCGCATCGACGGACGGGGTGGAAAAATGTATGTCCCTCTGGCGATGTATTCCTTGAGGAGATCATTCTGAATCGTGCCTCGCAGCAGCGCCGGGTCGATCCCCCGTTCCTGGGCCACCAGTTGGTAACCGACGAGCAAAATGGCCGCGGTCGAATTGATCGTCATGGAGGTGCTCACCTGATCAAGCGGCAAATCACGAAAAAGAATCCGCAGGTCGTCGAGTGTGTCAATCGCCACCCCGACCTTCCCCACCTCGCCGGCCGCCATCGCATGATCCGAGTCGTAGCCCATCTGGGTTGGCAGGTCGAAGGCTACGGACAGGCCGGTTTGGCCAGCTCCCAAGAGAGCCTTGAATCGCTCATTGGTGTCGGCGGCGGTGCCGAACCCGGCGTATTGGCGCATGGTCCATGGCCGCCCCCGATACATCGAAGGGTAAGGGCCTCGCGTGAACGGATATTTACCGGGTTGTCCAATTCGAGCAGGGTCGATGCGACGCTCAGGCCCATAGACCGCGTCAATCTCGATGCCACTGCTCGTGCGCCTGGTTTCGCTTGACATGATCTAAGATCTCCGACTCAGTAAAGTTATACGATACCGGCAACTTTTCCCGACCCCCCTTCGTTGGATATCCCTATGACGACAAGTCTCCACCAGCTAGAGCGACGCGAGCGACGCGGCAAGTGGTTCGTCGCTACCGCCATCTTGCTTTCAATCAGTGTCTTGACAGCCTCGTGGGTGGGGCTCTTCTCGTTCATGGCCGCAACAACCGCTCATGGCGTGATGGTTGACGTCGAGGCAGCCGTGATCCCCGACGTTGATGGCGACGCTCTCAACTTCCCCGACCTGTCCCGGGTGTCGCGCATTTACGCGTCGAACGGCACGCTGCTCGCCGAGTTACACGATGGCATCGTTTCCGAGCCTGCCCGATTCGAAGACATCCCCGATGTGATGATCGACGCGATTCTGGCTGCCGAGGACTCGGACTTCTTTGTTCACGCAGGCGTCGATTGGAGCGCCATCGCCTCGGCGTTCATCGACAACCTGGGATCGGACACCCAGCGCGGCGGGTCCACCATCACCCAACAGGTCGTCAAGAAAACGTTCGTCGGCGATGAGATCTCCTACGAGCGAAAACTACGCGAGGCCGTCACGGCTATCGAGTTGGAGCGCCGCTACTCCAAGGAGCAGATCCTCGAGTTCTACCTCAATTCGGTTTACTTCGGGTCGAGCGCCTACGGCGTTCGGGCGGCCGGCCGTGAGTTTTTCGACAAGGAGCTCGACGAGTTGACTGTGGCCGAAGCCGCCACCCTGGCCGTTCTTCCCCGCAACCCATCGATCTACAGTCCCCGCTCCAATCCCGAGACAACTCTGGATCGGCGCAACGGTGTGATCGGCGAAATGCTCGAAGCCGACTTCATCACCCAGGCCCAACATGACGCGGCGGTCGCTGAGAATATGTCAATCGCTCCAACCAAGACGTTCACGAGCCCTGCCGACCATGTCGTCGCAGAAGTGAAGCGGCGTCTGCTCGAAGATCCTGAATTCGCATTCCTCGGGGATACTCGCGACGAACGCAAACAAGCAATCTTCGGGTGTCCGGCCGACGCGGTGGAGTGCCAAGGCGGCGGTGGGCTGAACATCCGACTGACGATTGACCTGGACCTTCAGAACGCCGCCAACGAGATCCTGCACAACTGGTTGCCTACCCCTGACGACCCCGACGAGGAGGCTCCCACGGGCGCCATCGCCACGGTCGATTCCAAAACCGGGGCCATCCTGGTCATGGCATCAGGTTTGCCTTTTGGTGAACAGCAGTTTGATCTCGCCACGCAAGGCAAACGTAATCCGGGATCGTCGTTCAAACCCTTCACGCTGGTGGCCGCCCTGGAGCAAGGCAAGTCTTTGAATTCATTCTGGGACTCGACGAGCCCTAAAGAATTCGAGATAGGGGGCGGTCAGATCTGGAACGTCAGCAATGCCGGCGGCGGCGGGTCTGGCCTTATGCGGCTTTTCGACGCCACCTATAACTCGGTCAACGTTGTCTATGCCGGCGTTTCGGTCGAGATCGGCCCGGAGAATATCGTCGACGTTGCTCATCGGATGGGAATCAAGTCTCCCCTCCCCGCCGTACCCGCCATCACCTTGGGGGTTGGGGAAGTTTCGCCGCTGGAGATGGCTTCGGCCTATACCAACTTCTCGACAAACGGTTCGTGGGCCCAGAGCTACCTCGTCGAATCGATCACTGATCCGAATGGCGGCATCAGCTATCAGCATGAGGTCAACCGGATCCAAACCGTCGACGCCGCCGTTATCGCCGCCGCTCGCCAACCACTGGAGATCGTGCCGGTTAGCGGTACCGCCCCACGTGCCAACATCGGTCGCCCGCAGGGAGGCAAGACCGGGACGCATCAGAACTTCACCGAAGCCTGGTTTGTCGGCTTCGTACCGCAGGCGGCTACGGCCGTTTGGGTCGGCTTTCCCGACAGTCAGAAACCGCTCACGAACGTGCGAATCCATGGAGAAACCTACTCCCGGGTTTTTGGCGGGAGCGTGCCCGCTCCGATCTGGAAAGAGTTCATGCAGATCTACCTGGCTGACAAACCGGTCGAAGATTTTCCACCTGACCCCGAAGGCATCACCGCCTATCTCAGGACTCCTTCAACCGACGTGCCTGACGTCGTTGGCCTCAACCAGGAAGACGCCACGAAGGAGATTCGAACCGCTCATCTCAACGCTTCGGTGGTCGAAGTGCCTTCGTCCGAGCCAGTTGGTACGGTCGTTGCACAGTCCCCAGAGGCAGGAGCGGTAATCTCCGAGGGATCGTCAGTCACGATTTCGGTGTCGGTCGAAGGCGAACCTATACCGCAGTTCGAGGGACGAAATCGTAAGGACTTCGAGAAAGCCTTCAACGATTTCCAGGCCCAGGCCGGGATCAGTCTGGTCGTTGACTACCAGACCGTCGAAACGACCGACCCCAACAAAGTCGGGATCTTGTTGCGCCAGCGACCGGCCCCCGGTTCGATCGTTGGCGACGGCGACACGATCATTGTGATCTTCGGCGTCCAGAAGTAGAACGGGCACCAACAGCCTAGTTGACAATAGTTAACGTTATGTGATATTTCATAACGGTGAGACCTGTCGTACCCGGGACCGAGGAAAACCTCGCTGCATCAGCCGCCGCGCCAATCCCGGGTGCGACCGGTCCACAACAGTCGGGCCCGCGAAGGTCGGCACAACCAAGGCCGTGGGTCCGACCCCGCCTCTATGAGCGGGCGGATACCATCCTGTACACCGACCGCTATGTACGTTCCGCCTGGACCGGTGCCCTCGGCCCGCAGGCCGTTGCCGACCTCATGCGGCTGATCCGGGCCGCCGAACAGGGCCGCCGGATACGGCGTCCGGTTCGGCTCCAGGCGCTCGTGGCGGTCGGCCTGGCGGTCTGGGCAGGAGGGGAACTGTTCGTCTCGAGGCACCTACCGTCGGTCCCGGACCACCTCGTCCGCCGATATCACAGCAGTCGACCATCGCCCTAGGATCTGGGCATGAACGCCATCACCAAAACAGTCACCTTGTCGGGCGGTTCGGCCACCGGTTACGAGGACGCCATCCGCACCATCCTGAGCAGAGCCGCCGAATCGATCAGCGAAATCACCCGCTTTGAGGTGCTATCCATGTCGGGCGGCGTCGATGGCGCCGGGCTGCCGAACAGCTTCGACGTGACCTTGCTAGTCACGTTCGTCGTCAGAGAGCCCCTGGCCCATAATTGACGGCCACTGACCTGGGCGACGGTATCTGGCGGATCGTTGCGCCCCTGCCGTTCGCCGCACCGAAGGCGGTCAACTGCTACGTGTTCGAGTCCAGCGATGGACTCACCATGCTCGACTGCGGAGTTGACAGCGCAGCGGGACTTGCCGCCATTTGGTCCGGCCTGGAGGCGATCGGCGGGTCCTTAACGACGCTCATTGGATCGCACCTGCACGTGGATCACATCGCAGCTGCCCGGACGATCGTCGAAAGAACGGGGGCACGGTGGGTAATGCATGAGACGACGGCCGATGACATCCCGCTCTACAACGACTGGTCGCTGCGGGCTGCGGCGCTCGCAGAAGCAGCTGGTGCACATGGCGCATCAACGGACTTCACGACCAGCCTGCTCAACCGCTGGGAACGCCCCGACTGGTATGCCACGGCAATAGCACCGACGGATCCGATTGCCGATGGTGACCGCATCAACCTGAGCCCCGACTGGTATCTCAAAGTGGTTTACACCCCCGGGCACCAACGTAACCACGTTTGCCTGGTCGACTCGCGTACCGGTCTGCTGTTCTCGGGGGACCATGTCCTTCCCCGGATCTCCCCGTTTGTTCCGTACACGGGGCCGGAGCAGGACCACCTTGGTGACTACCTGAACTCAATCGAACGCGTGGTGGAACTGGATGCCACGCTTACCCACCCGGCTCATGGGGTTGAGATCGAGCGCGGCTCCGAACGAGCCCACCAGATCACCCTGCATCATCGACGCCGGCTACAAGATATGCTCGACCACTTGACCAACGGACCTCAGAGCGCCTGGCAAGTGATGGAATCAACGTTTCGACCCAACCTGAGCTTCCTTCAGCAACGACTGGCTATTCAGGAAAGCCTGGCGCACCTTGAGCATCTCCGCCGCCAGGGGAAGGTCCGCTTGGTCGGGACGCCGGCCGCCTGGCAGTACGAGCGGACCGGGCGATGATCACGTCGGAAACCATACTCGGCACATCCGATGGGCAGACCCTCCAAGCCCGTTGGGACGATCCCGAGGGCCTGACGAGCGGCACCGTGGTCCTTTGCCATCCTCATCCCCTCCAGGGTGGAACCATGCGTGCGCCGCTGATGGATCAGGTCGCTACCGGACTCGTCGAACGTGGCTACTCAGTACTGCGTTTCAACTTTCGGGGAGTCGGCGAATCCAGCGGAACCCACGACTTCGGCAACGACGAACTCGCCGACATCGATGCGGCGTGGGCGGTCGCGTCTCGCGACCGATCGGGACCGTTCGGCCTTGCTGGATGGTCGTTTGGAGCAGCGACGTCGCTCGTCTGGCTAGCCAGGACCGGTTTGGCGGTTCCCTGGGTAGGGGTTGCTCCACCCGTCAAAGGCGAGCGGAGCCCGGTCTTGCCGACTGAACTCCCGTCGGCGCCTCGCACCTTCATCATCGGGGACCGCGACCAGTTCACTACGGTCTCCGAGACGAGGGCCTACGCAGCAAAGGTTTCCGGAATCGTGGAAGTCATTAAGGGTTCCGACCACTTCTTCTACTTCAGAGAACGAATCGTCGCCGATCTCATGGCTGATGCGTTTCAAGCTTCGGCGGCCGGTTCGACCTGACCGAACAAGCGCTCGGCGTTGCCAACCAAAACGGCCTCGGTCACCTCATCCGCCATCTCCAAGGCCCCCCAGTCGCGTAGCCACTTCTCCGGGGTCAAGAACGGGAAGTCTGTGCCAAACAACGTTCTTTCTCGTAGGGGCCCCTGGATGGCGTCGAGCAAGTTGGCCGGCAAGTACTTCGGTGACCAGCCCGAGAGTTCCAAATAGACGTTCGGCTTGTGCACGGCGACAGCGATCGCCTCGTCTTGCCACGGAGCAGACGGGTGCGCCATCACGATCTTCAAGTCGGGGAAATCGGCGGCGAGATCATCGAGGAGCATTGGATCCGCGTGGCGGTGCCGGATACCCCCGCCGCCGCGCATTCCCCGCCCCAACGCCGTTGCGCCGGTATGAAAAAGGCAGACGAGGCCGAGCTCTTGGGCGACCTCGAAGACGGGATAGGCCATCCGATCATTGGGCGAAAACACTTGCGCGGAGGGGTGAAACTTGAGCCCGGCCAGTCCGAGGCGGAATGCCTCGTAGGCGCCGGCTACCGCAGCTTGACCCTTATGCGGATCCACGGACCCAAAGCCGACAAAGACGTCCGGGTGTTCGGCAACTATCGCCGCCACCGCCGCCGATGGGAAAGGGGGTCGGCCGGTAGCCGTTTGGGCATCCCATGCCAGCAAGACCGCCCGGCCGTTCAGTGACCGGTACAGGTCGGCAAGATCTTGGGTCGACATGATCGGAAACGTTCGACCAAAGACCTGTTCGAGTCCCTCGAGGAACGGACCGAAGGCGCCGTGCAACATAGCCTCGGCCGGCGGATGCACATGCACATCGACAAACCTCACCGCGGCCGGAACCCCCGATTGGCCGCCTCAGTCGCCAGATCAGGGCCGAACGTGGAAATGAGATTCCGCATCGTCAGGTGTTCGGCTTCGTCACGAGCGGAGAGTTCTGCAAACTCGTCGGCATCATCGCAGTCATATACGACCATCGTGTCGCGAGCACCGAGGAAACGATGGTGTTCGAATCGCTTCAACCTTGCCATCTGTGAACCCTTCTCCGGATCCCTGCAGGCTAGCGGTCCGGGTCTCCCCAAAACGCCCGGTGGCTATCCACCAACCGGAACCTCGCTGGTGCAGTTGGGGCATACCGCCAACTCAACATCGCCCACGATGAATGAGAAGTCGCACTCTGGACAGGTGACTCTCGGCGAAGGCGGAGGCGGCGGCGGTGGGGCGGGCGGCTGCCCAAACCCCGCATGAGGGCCGCTATTACCCGAGGGAAGTGGCGAAGTTGGCGCCGCCGGACGCTGGCCAGGAACCTGGTTCACGGCGCCGCACGTTGGGCACGTGAAGCGCCCCTCTCCGGAAACCTCGACTTCGGTTCCACAGCTACCACAACGAACTCTCACGATTCGCTCCTCTCTGCTTCCCCGGCGATGGCACCGATCGACTGCAAATACCCGAATTGTTCGGCAAGCACTGCGCTGACATCATCGGCTCCAACCGATTCTATCTTCGACAGGATGTAGTCCACAGTCTCAGCGGTTGGCCCCATGACTACTGAAGCCGACCCGAGCGGTTTACCTTTGACGCTGCGTTGCAGCCCGAACACCTGCCATTCGAGGATGGCGCGCACCCCGTCTTCACCCAGCCGAGAGCGCCGGTCACTATCGAGCCGTACCAACACCCACCGCACGGCATCGTCGATGACGAACTCAGTCGGATCGTTGGACGGCCGGCCCCGCAACTCTTGCCATAGCATGGCGCCGACGAGTACCAGGAACACCGCTCCGAGCAATCCGCCCAATGCCAGGGCGCTCGACGGGCTCACAGCCCTTAGATCCCAATCGCGTCGGCCAGCATCGCCCGATGGTACGACGGGTCGCCCAACAGCAACTCCGAGCTCTTCGCTCGTTTGAAGTAAAGGTGTGCATCGTGCTCCCACGTAAATCCGATACCACCGTGGATCTGGATGTTCTCCGAAGCCGCCGAGAAGTACTTCTCCGTACAGTACGACTTTGCCAGCGGTGCCACCACCGCCACCTCTTCGTTGTCTTCGGCGACGGCCCATGCGGCATAGTACGCGGCGCTCTTGGCCGACTCGACCCCAACCAACATGTCCGCACACTTGTGCTTAATGGCCTGAAATGAACCGATCGGACGACCGAATTGGATACGCATCTTGGCGTATTCGACCGCCATCTCAAGAACCTTTTGCGCTCCACCGATCGACTCAACTGCGAGGGCCACCGACGCGATCTGGAATACTCGTTCCAGGGTCCGCCAACCGTCTCCTTCGGCGCCGAGAAGCGAGTCTCCCGAAACGACGACGTCAGCAAACCGCACGACCGCCAGCTTTCGCGTCTGGTCCATCACCTGTACCGGTGACCGCTCAATCCCTTCCGACTGCGCATCCACCAGGAAAAGAGTGACGCCGGTCTCGGTGCGAGCGGCGACGACCAGTCGGTCGGCGGTATGACCATCGACGACGAAACTCTTGGTGCCCGACAGGCGGTACCCGTCGTCGGCGCGATGCGCGATCATTTCGATGCCAGGCTCGTCCCACCGCCCGTTCTCCTCTGTGACTGCCAGCGCGAGCCGTAACGTCCCTTCGGCGACCGACGGCAGCACCGCCTGTTTTTGGTCCTCAGACCCAGACAGCAGCACCGCGTTGGCGCCGAGGATCACGGTCGACAAAAACGGTGCGGGAAGCAGCGCTCGACCCATCTCTTCGAGCAGGACGGCAGTTTCGAGAAAGGTGAAGCCGGCACCACCGTACGATTCGGGGATCGCCATGGCGAGCCAACCTAGGGCGGCCATCTCTTGCCAGCTGTCCGCGTCGAAGCCAGGCTCCGATGCCATGAGTTCACGAACCGTGCTCGTCGGGCACTTGTCCTCCAAGAACCGGCGGGCCGTCTCCCGCAGGAACTCCTGTTCTTCGCTAAAGGCAAAGTTCATGCATTGCTCCTCATGTTCGAATCTCATGTTAACCATCGTTCACGCAGGACGAAGCCGTGTACGCTCGGCACATGATCACCATCGACCTTCCGGCTGCCCAAATTCGCACAATCAGCGTCGGGGGCCTCGACAACAACGTCTATGTGGTCGCCTGTCGCTCCACCGGCCAGGCCGTCATCATCGACGCCGCTGCCGAACCCGACAAGATCCTGCCTTTGTTGACCGACCTGACGCCGATTGCTGTTCTGACGACTCATGGGCATGCCGATCACATCGGGGCGGCCTCAGTTATTACGTCCAGTTTCGGGATCCCCTTTCGTATGCACGAAGCCGATGCTCCGATCGCCGGGCGATCAATCGACGAGCCCCTCACGTCCGGCGACATCTCCGTCGGCGAACTTCGCATCAATGCCCTCCACACCCCGGGACACACCCCGGGATCGATGTGTTTCGCTTTGGACTCAACGGTCTTCACGGGTGACACCCTGTTCCCGGGAGGCCCGGGAGCGACCCGGTTCCCGTATTCGGACTTCGATGAGATCATGCGCAGCCTGCGAGACAAGCTGTTCACGCTCCCCGACGAAACGCGGGTCTTCCCGGGACACGGCGCGCCAACGGAAATGGGAATCGAGCGGCCCCATTTGCCCGAATGGCAGGACCG
The DNA here is from genome assembly GCA_963847455.1 of uncultured Acidimicrobiia bacterium. Lineage (GTDB taxonomy): Bacteria > Actinomycetota > Acidimicrobiia > Spongiisociales > JAENVV01 > JAENVV01. Next base: position 192,105 of record CAWKAG010000034.1, on the reverse strand, counting down.
GCGCTGGTAATCGCCGGCGACGACCCGCCGAACAGCTCAAGGCGACCCCTCATTGCGACGATGAAAAAGGAGTGATCAGGAGGCCTGGGGCTTGTCAGCGGATGACAGCATCGAAATAGAATTCCCATCCCTCAAGCAATCGGCCCCGGAACTCGTCGAAGGGGTCAAGTCCAAGCGCGCCCCGGGTCCAATCGAAGCACAGCTGACGGGTTCGTCCGGCGACGACGACCTCTCCTGGCTGTCGGCGATCTTCGCCGATGACGAAGACGACGAAGACGAAGCCGACGACCGTGCGGGCCCCGACGATCCCGCCGGCTCCGATGATGCTGCTCCAGACCACGCCAGAGGCGAACCGCCGATTGCCCCCAACGGCCCCATCGGCGACCCACTCGACGACCTTTCCGAGGGATTTGCCAACGCCTTAGAAGACGAGTTGATCGAAGGCGACGACCACGACACATCCCCGCCGAGCGTCCGCCACCACGCCTTAGAAGACCACCACGCCTTAGAAGACACTGTTGAAGAAGACATTGCTGAAGAAGACATTGCTGAAGAAGACATTGCTGAAGAAGACATTGAGCAAGGGGCGCCAGACGAACCTGAGACCCTGGTCGATACTGACCAGGCCCCGATAGATACCGATCCCGATCCGATCGACGGCGAGATCGATCCGAACCACCCTCAGCCATCGTCGCCGTCAAAGAAGGTCACAGGATTTCGGGAAGAGATCATGTCGACGTTTTCGCAGATGTATAACTAGCCGGGCCGACTCGCTCCCGGGTCGTCCCTGACCCGATCCATCGGTACTAACTAGTTAGCCCAGAAGTATCGGAATGACCTTATGCCGGCGGGTTTTTAGACCGATAAGCCCTTATACGATCGATCGAAGCATGTAGATGAACCTCGCCACGAGCAAACCAAGGAGAAGGAAACGTTCGGGCCCGGAGCAGGTCTGGATTCTTACGATAACGATCGGCCTGGCGGCGGCGGCGATGGCGTCGCAGATCATCGAGCTGGAGACGCTCGTCCCCGGAAAGCAGGCCATCCCCTGGTATGTCTTGATGCCCCTCGTCTACATCGCCGAGCTCACGGTTGTACACCTTCGCTTCCATCGTCATGCTCATTCGTTCTCGATGAGCGAAGTCACCCTCGTTCTCGGCCTTTTTGCCAGCGCTCCTTGGGAGCTCATCGTTGCCCAGATCGGCTTTGCGCTCGCTCTGATCATCAACCGTCGCCAGCCGATGATGAAGCTGGCTTTCAATCTGGCTCAGATGACCTTCGCCATGCTCCTAGCCGTCGTCGTATTCCGGTCGATCGCCCAACTCGGCGACCCCCTCGGACTGGCAGGATGGTTTGCGGCCATCGTCGCCACCCAGGTCACGGTCGTCCTTGCGAACTTGCTCATCAACGGCGCCATCCACCTGTCGGGAGGCGCGATCGATCGGCGAGAACAGCTTGAGGTTCTCTATTTGACCGCGCTGGCGGGATTGATGAACACCGCGTTGGCACTGGTGGGTATCACCATCTTCTGGAGCGGCGGTTCGAACGCAGCCTGGCTTGCCATGGTGCCACCCGTCGTCCTCTTCTTCGCCTACCGGGCGTACATCTCGCAGCGCCTTGAGCGTTCGCGACTCGAATCGCTGTATCAAGCAACCCGGGTTCTCCACGAGTCACCACAGATCGAGTCAGCCCTCGAATCGGCCGCTCTCTATGCCCAGGATATGTTTGAGGCCGAAGTCGTTGAGATTATTTTGCTACCAGAGGAAGGAAAGTCCGCCTACCTCACGGCAGTCGGCCCCGATGACCGGCGGGTCGTTATGGAGCCGTTCGATCTCGGTTCCGAGGAATCGCACTTTCACTCGATAGCCGACAACCCTGGGGCCATGTTGATCAAGGATCCAACCGCGTTCGTACGTGATGGGTGGCAAATGGAAGATGGCGTCGCCGCACCCCTCTCGGGCGACCACGGCACCTTCGGGGTGATCATCGTGGCCAACCGTCTTAATGACGTTTCTCAATTCGAGGAAAGCGACGTTCGGCTGCTGGAGACTTTTGCCAGCCAGGTTTCAGTCTCCCTTGAGAACGGCCGACTCGAAGACTCACTTGCCCAACTTACCGACCTCAAAGAAGAGCTCCGCCACCAGGCACTCCACGATTCGCTTACCAAACTCGCCAACCGGACGCTCTTCTCAGAGCGCGTCGACTCAGCCCTGGATCGATGCGCCAAAGACGACCGGTTTATTGCCGTCATGTTCCTCGACCTCGATGACTTCAAAACGGTCAATGACTCACTCGGTCACGCAGCCGGTGACGATCTGCTGGTCCAGGTGGCCAACCGACTTCGCTCGTTCACCCGGCCCGAAGACGTTGTGGCCCGGTTGGGAGGCGATGAGTTCGCGATCCTGTTGGAGGATCTGGCAACTCCAACCGGCGCAACGGACGTGGCTGAGCGGATTATGGCGGGTATGACGATCCCCTTCAATCTGGAAGGGAAGGAACTCAAGGTCCACACCTCGATCGGAATCGCGTTCGGGGATGGCAGCGACCGTCCAGACCAGATCATGCGGAACGCGGACGCGGCGATGTACGCCGCCAAGCAGACCCGCAAAGGTACCTACCGAGTATTCGAAGATGCCATGCACGCCGAGATGATTCGCCGTCTCGAACTCAAAGCCGACCTTACCGAAGCGGTCGCTCGTGACGAACTCGTGTTGCGTTACCAGCCGATCGTCGACCTCGCCACCGGTACCGTGACCGGCGTCGAAGCCCTGGTGCGATGGCAACATCCGACCCGCGGGATCGTGCCGCCTGCCCAATTCATCCCGTTCGCCGAGGAGAGCGGCTTGATCGTGGCCATCGGTGCCTTTGTGCTCGAGCAGGCCGTCATCAAGGCTGTCGAATGGCAAAAGGCCCGCCCAAAGCAGTTTCTCACCATGGCGGTCAACCTCTCCCCTCGTCAGCTAGCCGAAGTCGACATGGCGGCACTCATCCGCGACACGATCACCAAGCACGGCCTCGAACCGCGCCGACTCATCATCGAGATCACCGAGAACGTTGTCATGCAGACCACCGTCAGTCTTCTCGATGACATTCGCGACCTCGGCGTCCGACTGGCCATCGACGACTTTGGCACCGGATACTCGTCGCTTGCCTACCTTGATCGGCTTCCGATCGACATCATCAAGATCGACAAGAGCTTCACAGACCGACTCAATCCCGACGAGGAATCACCCCTGGTGCGAACCGTGCTCCAGTTGGGCGACACGCTGGGGATCGACACGGTGGTTGAGGGCATCGAAACTGCCCACCAACTGCGCCGCCTCCAGCAGCTTGGATGCGCCAAGGGACAGGGTTATCTCCTGTCGCCACCGCTGTCGGGCGATGACGTCGAAGAACTCTTAGGTGACAACCTGACCGGCGGTACCATGACGCATGGGCCGACTCACCTGCGCATCGTTGGGTAACTCTGCTTGACAAAGAGAGGGGTGGCGCGAGATTATGGCCACCCACAGCGGAGAACCGGAGGGGGATGTCGGGGTGCTGTTTCATGGTGAACTAGAGCTATCGAGCGACCCTGAGTCGCGTCTCGTCGTGACCCTAACCATGGAACCAGACTCGTTGTCATTGGCCACCGGCGACGAGAAGCTCGGCACCTGGAACCGTCCGGAAGCCAAGGCAGTCGAGATCTCCCGGGGGAAGTACGACCTGACGCTTGGCAATGAAACGCTCATCTTTACACCCGAGAATGGCCCCCTCTTCGCCTCGCGGGGCCTGCCGTATTTCGACGAACCAGAGCTATCGATCGAACCGGCCGGCCTGCTCTCCAAGATCAAGAAATGGGGTCTGAAACCAACGGACTTCGCGACCCAACTCGGAATGACACCAACCGCGCCGAGTTCGGAGAGTCAGCCCGACCGACCGGTCGGTCCCCTCGAAGCAGCCGCGTCTTCACAGCGGGATGCGCCTGAGCGACCGGACGAGCCGCGGTATACGAATCCGACAGAAGGAGCAGAGCAGTCACCCGATTACGCCTTCGCTCCCTCCCCCGCACCGCCAGCTAGCGTCGCACCACCGGTTGTCCATCAACCTACGGCTTCCGGGCCGATGGCAATGGCTCAGTCCGGCGCCCTCAAACATGAACCGCCCCGCGCCGATCTGCCCGATGCCACTGCTCAGCTTGACCGTCAGGAGCCCGTTCGCGGACCGCTGGCGACCAACCTCGCGGCACCCGCCGAGCGACCCGCAATGAACCCACCTGCACCACCTCGCGGGCCGCAGCCGATCGATCGCCCGACGATCGAGATGACCGCGACCGAGCCAGCCCATCCTGCGCCGATCCCGATCGATATCCAACCTCCGACCACCCAGCCGCCTGCTGTGGAGACCAACCCCGGGAGGATCAGCGTGCTGGCGCAATCGGAGCCAGCCAAACCACGGCTGCGCCACGAACGGCCGGACGTACCCGCCATACCCGACCTCGCCGGGCTGCTGGCAAGGCTCGACTCGGCCATCCACGACCTCCAGGAAGGGCGAATGGAACCCGATCGCGGTCGGGCAATCGCCGAAGTCGTCCGCGCTATGTGCCTGGCCGTGGAAGTATCGGGGGGCGGCGCTAAGGCTTTATTCTCCGTCGCCGATAAGCTTGATGACGGCGGCAGGTTGGGCGACGACGTAATCGAGGACCAGGAATGAGACATCGGGGAACGCTTTTCGCACCGGACAATGCGGACGGGATAATCGCCGTGTTTGTGCTTGACGAGGACCGCTTCTCGCTTGAAGTGGCCGGTGACGAATGGGCGGGATGGCATGTTTCGCTCATCACGCTTTCAGAAATCGGCGTCAACGAGTACGAGTTCGGCCTGAACGGCGACAGCGTACGATTCGTCCCCGATAGCCGTCTCGACTTCGCCTACGGGGCCGTACCCGGTCTAGCCAAGGCGCAAGAGGCCGCAACCAAAGGTTTCCGGGCCCGCCGCAAGACGAAGAAAGCCACCAAGGACTCAAGCGGCAGCGCAGGACGGACCACCGGGATCGCGTCGCCCGTCGCTGAACCCCCGGCTCCCGCAGCTGCCGAGCGGCCGATCAAGGTCAAGCCTCCCAAGGTTGCCAAGGTGAAGGCAGAGAAACCCGCAGCCAAAAAACCAGTAACCGCCAGGGTGGCGGCGCCTGCACCGCAGCCAGCCGATTCACAGGCGGCCGAGTTAGTTCCCGAGATCATAAGAGCGACTCCGGTGGCGACGGATCCGGCTGCGTCAACCCCGACCCCATCCGTTCCTGCCGCAGCGCCAACGACGCCAAAAGAAAACTGGCGTGCCAGAACCCGCCGAATCTGGCGATCCGTTCCCCGCACCAACCACCGCGGCCACCCCCCCGACTGCTCCAACCAACGGTGAACTCGTTATCGACCTACGGGCCGCCGATGACGCAAAGAAGGCAGCCAAGGCGCACGGTAGCACCGGTAACCAACGGCCATCATCCTGCCCACGCCGCCAAATCAGATGCCAAAGGTGGTCTGCGGATCCTCGAACGAGTGCGCCAATCGCGCGCCGAACATGTCCACGATTACGAGGTGAGTTCGAGCGGGGTGATGGTCCGCCGTGTCTGCTCGACGTGCAACCATGTTTCGATCGGCACATCCGATTGATCATCACCACAACCCCCAACGTCGAGACGCATCAGATCGAGGAATATCTGGGGCTCGTCACCGGTGCGGCGATCCTGGGTGCGAATGTTTTTAAGGACTTCTTTGCCGGTATCACGGACGTTATCGGGGGTCGGTCTGCCAACTACGAACGTGAACTTATCCGGGCTAAAGACCTGGCGATCGATGAAATGTCCAGCGAGGCAGCATCCAAAGGGGCCAATGCCATCGTCGGCGTCGACCTCGACTACGAGACGATCGGAGCCAATGGTTCCATGCTCATGGTGACCGCCTCAGGGACGGCGGTGCGGGTTGGCCCACGGACCCCGACGTCGCCTGCTTAGCCGAGTCCGGTTATTCCCCCATCGACGGCGACGACCTGGCCTGTGACATAGCGCGAGGCCCGGGACGCCAGAAAGATCGCCGTTCCCGCCATGTCCTCGGCCGTTCCGGCGCGCCGCTGAGGAATGGTTCCGAGTACTGCGTCATCGCCCAATAGCGACTCGGTCATCTTTGAAGGGAACAGTCCTGGTGCGATCGCATTGACGTTGATGAAGTCACCAACGAGCCGCTTCGCAAGATGTCTCGTCAGGTGGATCACGGCGGCTTTACTCGCCGAATACGAATACGTTTCTACCTGCGGCGGCCGGATCCCGTCGACCGACGCGATGTTGATTACCCGGGCGGGATCCGCCTGCGTCGCCGCCGCTCGAAGGAACGGGATGGTTCGCTGGGTCAAGAAAAACAGACTCTTCACATTGATGTCGAGTACTTTGTCCCACCCTGCCTCAGAGAACGTTTCGAGCGGTTCGGCCCATACCGCCCCGGCGTTGTTCACGAGCACATCGAGGTGCCCGTCCCACATTTCCTCGACCTTGTCCGAGAGCACCTGTACGCCCGTCTCAGCCGACAAGTCGACACCGACACCCGTGCAGTCGCCCTGTGCTGAGAGCCGGTCGGCAACTTCATGACAGACGGACGCCTTGCGGCTGGCGATAAGCACGGACGCTCCCGCCTCAACGAATCCGGTTGCCATCATGAGGCCGATCCCCCGCGACCCTCCGGTAATGAGCACTCGTTTGCCACGCACTTCGAATAGCGGTTCCACAGCCCCTCCAGACACCTTCGGCTGGTCGCTAGCCTAAGCCACCAGGAGGAAGCCGTGGACTTTACTTACCCAGCTCATACCGAAGACACTCGCCGGCGGGTGCGCGATTTCCTGGCAGACCAACTGCCATCCGACTGGAAGGGATCCGGGGCACTGGATGGCTCCGCCTACGAAGCCTTCGTCGAAGACTGGCGGGCCATCCTTTCAAAACATGGCTGGCTGGCGGTTACCTGGCCGGAAAAGTACGGCGGCGCCGGGTTGAGCGAGATGGATGAGGTCGTGGTCGCCGAGGAGTTTGCGCGCGCCGGCGTCCCCACCGGGGGCCCGACCGACACCTTCGGGATCGGTATGCTCGGCAACACCCTCCTGCGATTGGGAACCGAAGAACAAAGGGAGCATTTTCTTCCCCGCATCTTGTCTGGCGAAGACCGCTGGTGTCAGGGCTACTCGGAGCCGAACGCCGGATCGGACCTAAGCGCGGTCAGCACCAGGGCGACCCTGGACGGCGATGAGTGGATTCTCAACGGGCAGAAAATCTGGACCTCGGCCGGGCACGTAGCCAACTGGATATTCGTGCTCTGTAGGACGGACCCGCAAGCCCCTAAACACCGGGGCATCACGTTCATCCTCTGTCCGATGGACCAAGCCGGAGTCGAAGTCCGACCGATCGACATGATCTCGGGTGCGTCTGAATTCAACGAGGTCTTCTTCTCCGACGCCCGGGTCCCGCGCGACCATGTCGTCGGCGCACCCAACGACGGCTGGCGGGTTGCCATGGCGCTGCTCGGATTTGAGCGAGGAAAGGCGGCCGCCGTAGCCCCTATTGCCTTCCGAGACGAACTGAACAGGCTCCTGAGCTACGCCAAGGAACTCGGCAGACTGTCAGATCCACTCATCCGGGACCGTCTCGCCTCCTGCTACTCGAAAGTCGAAATCATGCGCTTTTCCGGGTACCGGGCGCTGACCAATTTCGAAAACAACATCCCACCCGGCCCGGATGCGGCCCTCACCAAGATCTTCTGGTCGGAGTATCACCGGGAAGTCACCGAGCTAGCCATGGACATCATGGGGACTCCCGGCCTGGTCCCGGTCGGCAGAGCCCCGGCGAGCGCGTTCGCCACGGACGACCCCGGGGCGGCCAACTCGACTGCCTCATGGCAGAACGTCTTCCTCAACGCACGAGCTGGAACCATCTATGCGGGGACCTCAGAAATCCAACGAAACATCGCCGGGGAGATGATCCTCGGCCTACCCAAGGAGCCTCGATAGCGATGGAATTCGCCCTGATGACCGAGCCGCAGGTCGGCGGAACCTACGAGGACATCCTCTCGGCAGCCCGCTGGGCCGAACGGTCGGGTCTGGTGGCTTTCGCTCGATCGGACCACTACTACGGTTGGAGCCGCGACCCCAAGCCTGCGGCCACGGACGCCTTCGCCACCCTGGCGGGGCTGGCGCGAGAGACCGAATCAATCGAGCTAACGGTGCTGGTGGCTCCGTTCACTTTTCGGCACCCCGCCGTTGTCGCAAAGAACGCCACCACGATCGATGAAATGTCGGGCGGACGCCTGGCCCTCGGGGTGGGTACCGGCTGGAACGAAGAGGAGCATACGGCGTTCGGATTGCCATTTCCCCCGTGGGCAGAGCGGTTCGCTCGCCTCGAAGAGGGCCTTGGCTACTTGCAAGCTTGCTTTGGTGAAGGGAAATTCCAGGGCACCTACTACCACCTGGATGCCGACGTGGAACCCAAAAAGACCGGTCGATTGCCCATCATCATCGGCGGTTCAGGACCCAAGAAGACCCCGGAACTCGCCGGTAGGTATGCCGACGAGTACAACGTATTCGTGTCGGATCCAGCCTCGATTGGAGCCCGCGTCGAAATCGTCCGTGCCTCGGCTGAGCGGGCGGGTCGCGACCCGGACAGCATTCGTGTGTCCGTGATGGGACCGATCACCGCCCGGGCGACCACGGCTGAATACCATGCAGTCCTGAACGAGCGCTCCCGCGATCGAAACATGGACGTGGCCGAACTCGAAGATCGGTGGCGGAAGGCCTTTGTACCGGTTGGAACTCCTGAGCAGGTTGCCGAAACGTTGGCCGCCTATGCAGCAGTCGGCGTCAGCCGGTACTACGTCCAGTTCGTCGGGGTCCCGGGCCCCGCGGTCCTCGATGAGGCCTTCGCAGCAATCCCTCGCTGAACGAGCAAGCTCCCACAGCGACTACCATTGCTACCCATGTCCGACCTCCTCACTATCGAAAACTTGCACACGTCCGTCGACGAAACCCCGATTCTCAAGGGAGTGAATCTCACCGTCCGAGCGGGCGAAGTTCACGCTTTGATGGGTCCCAACGGATCCGGCAAGTCCACGTTGTCAAAGGTCTTGATGGGACACCCGTCGTACAAGGTCACTGACGGCAAGATTCTGTTCAAGGGCACGAACGTAACGGAACTCTCCCCGAACGACCGGGCGAACCTCGGCATGTTCATGGCGTTCCAACACCCCGAGGCGATCCCCGGCGTTTCGGTTGTTCAATTCCTTCGCCAGGCGCTCACCAATCGCACCGGCATCGACTACACGGTTCTCGAACTGCGCCTGAAAGTCATGGATGCCATGCGCGAGCTGGGCATGGACGCCAGCTTCGCAGATCGGTACCTGAACGAGGGTTTCTCTGGCGGAGAAAGGAAACGGAACGAGATTTTGCAGATGGCAATCCTCGAACCTGAGGTTGCCGTACTCGACGAAACAGACTCCGGCCTCGACATTGACGCACTCCAGACAGTCGCCGACGGGGTGAACCGTCTAACCAGCGATGAGCGCGGCTTCCTCATTATCACCCACTATCAACGCCTTCTCGACTTCGTCAAACCACATCATGTGCACGTATTCGTGGATGGTGCCATCCTTTTATCCGGCGGATCTGAGTTGGCCGAACGTCTCGAAGCAGATGGTTACGAGTCGTTCCGTCCGAGCTGATGGATGTTCGTAAGGACTTCCCGATCCTGGCCGGCAACGACCTGGCATTTCTCGACTCTGCCGCCAGTTCACAGAAGCCGGAGGTGGTCATCCAAGCGATGGACACCATGCTCCGTTCCGGGTACGCCAACGTCCACCGGGGTGCGTATCGCTTGTCTGCCGAAGCGACGGACGCCTACGAGGCCGCCAGGGCCAAGGTCGCCAGATTCATAGGGGCCGCCTCACCAGCCGAGGTGATCTTTACCCGGGGCACCACAACGTCCATGAACATGCTGGCGGCCAAATGGGGCGCCGACCGCCTGGTCGCCGGCGACAACATCGTGTTGTCGGTCATGGAACATCATGCCAACCTGGTTCCCTGGCAGTTCCTCAAAGGGGTCGAGCTTCGATTCGCCCGACTGACCGACGACTTCGCCCTCGACCTGGAAAGCCTCACCCAACTCGTGGACGAACGCACCAGGATCGTCTCCATCACCGGCATGTCGAATGTGCTCGGGACGATCACCCCCGTGGACCGCATTCGAGAGATCGCCAACCGGGTGGGAGCGACGGTGATCGTCGATGGGGCCCAACTCGTGCCACATCTACCCGTGGACGTCACCGATCTCGGCGCCGATTTCCTGGCCTTCTCGGCCCACAAAATGCTCGGCCCAACCGGGATAGGAGTCCTTTGGGGTAAACGGGCGCTCCTTGAGGAGATGGAACCCTTCGAGGGCGGCGGCGAGATGATTGACGAGGTTGGACTGTACGAGTCGACCTGGGCGCCGGTTCCCCACAAGTTCGAAGCAGGTACTCCACCGATCGTCGAAGCCATCGGCCTGGGTGCCGCAGTCGATTATCTGACCGACCTCGGCATGGATGCCGTCAGGAAACACGACGTCGCGTTGACCGGCTACGCGCTTGAGCGACTGGCGACCATGCCGGCGGTGACTGTCTACGGGCCGGCTGATCTGGAGATCCGGGGCGGGGCAATCTCATTCACGCTCGGCGACGTTCACCCCCACGACCTTTCAACGATCCTGGACGAGAACGGCATCGCGGTGCGGGCGGGACATCATTGTGCCCGGCCGCTCATGGATCATCTCGGTATTCCAGCCACGGCCCGGGCGTCGTTCTCCGTATATTCGTCCGCCGACGAAGTCGACCGGCTTATTGACGGGCTGGAAGTCGCCGCCAAACTATTTGATATCCGGAACTAGTGTTGGTGGTTGTGGGACTCGACAATCTTTACAAAGAAGTCATCCTGGATCACTACCGCAACCCGCGCAATCGTGCCGAGCTCATCGACGTGGATCGCCATGCCGACGGCAATAATCCGCTGTGCGGCGACAAGGTGGCAGTCGACCTGGTCCTGGACGGTGACACCGTCTCACAGATTGCCATCAAAGGGCAAGGTTGCTCGATCTCCCAAGCCTCAGCCTCGCTCATGTCGGAGGCCATCAAGGGCAAGACCTTCGAAGAGATTGCCCGGTTGCGCCAGCTCTTCACAACCATGATGACCAGCGAGGACCCCATCGTCGACCCAGAGCAGCCTGGAGCAATACTGGGCGAACTCGAAGCCCTTGCAGGCGTCAAAGCCTTTCCGGTTCGGATCAAGTGCGCCAGCCTTCCGTGGGCAACGCTGGACGTGGCCATTTCCGGGACAGCCGATCAGGTAACCACCGACTAACGCACAAGTTCAGCTCGCCTTGCTCAGCCACCCGATCAGGTCAACTTCGCCGACATTCCCTCGTGCCGCAACCCAGCGCCGCCGCAGCCGCCGGCGGTCGTTCTCATCAGTGCCACCCCAGATCCCAAACCGTTGACCCGTCGAAACGGCGTAATACAGGCAGTCGAGACCGACCGGGCATTCTGCGCAGATGCGCTTGGCCAGGCGAATAGTTAGAGCGGCGCCCCCGGTTTCTCCCGCCGGGAAGAAGAGATCTGAGTCATGAGTTCGGCACGCGGCAAGCTCTCGCCAGGGCAACTCATCCAAGTTGTCGCGTGTGTCGAAAGTGTCGTGGGATGTCTCCATACACACACTCTAGCATTTTTAGTGCTAAAAGCAACCGCGTTTTATCCGATGATCCCACCTTCGGTCATCTTCTTGAGATCGAGAGCCGCATCAAGCTCATCGGCAGTCATGACGCCACGCTCGAGGGCCACGTCTCGAACGTTTCGACCGGATGCGAAGGCTTCCTTGGCGATCTCGGCGCCCTTGTCATATCCGATGTGAGGATTGAGCGACGTGATCACGATGATGTTCTTCTCGACAAGTTCGCGGGCCCGGTCGGCGTTGGCTTCGATGCCATCGACGCAGCGTTCCCGAAGCGTCTTGGCAGCCGCCGACAGGATCGCGATCGACTCGTCCAGGTTCGACGACATCACGGGCATCATCACGTTGAGTTCAAAGTTGCCATTGGCCCCAGCCCAGGTGATGGCCGCGTCGTTGCCAAAGATCTGGGCAGCAACTTGCATCATCATCTCGGGCATCACCGGATTGACCTTCCCGGGCATGATCGACGACCCCGGCTGCAGCGAAGGGAGCCGGATTTCCGAGATGGCCGTGCGGGGTCCCGACGAGAGCCACCGCAGATCGTTGGCGATCTTGAACAAGGAAACCGCAACGGTCTTGAGCGTTCCTGACACAGCTACTGCGCCATCCTTGGCGGATTGGGCCTCGAAGTGATTCGAAGCTTCACGAAACGGGATCCCGGTTCGCCGGGCGATCTCGGCAATCGTTGCCGCCGCAAAGCCGTCAGGGGCGTTGAGTCCCGTTCCAACAGCCGTGCCGCCGAGGGCCAGTTCTTCAACCTCATGCACGGCATGGCTGAGTCGGGCCACCCCATGTTCAACCTGGGATGCATACCCGGAGAACTCCTGACCGAGGGTCACTGGCGTGGCGTCCATCAGATGAGTCCGCCCCGACTTCACCACATCTGCAAACTCTTCAGCCTTGGCGGCAAGAGACTCCTGCAACCCCACCAGAGCGGGCAAGAGATCCTCATGAATTGCGGCGGCCGCCGACACATAGATAGCGGTCGGGATAACGTCATTTGAGGACTGGCCAAAGTTGACGTGGTCGTTGGGATGAATCCAGCCGGCGGCCGCGTCGGTGGTCAACGCCACCGCCCGGTGCGCAATCACTTCGTTGGCGTTTGTATTGGTCGAGGTACCAGAACCGGTTTGAAATACATCCAGGACGAACTGGTCGTCGAGCGCCCCCTCGATCACTTCCTCGGCCGCCTTGACGATGGCCGCAGCCCGGTCGGCGTCTACGTACCCTTCCTTGCCACTCACCGCGGCCGCGGAGGCTTTCACAAGTCCCAGCGCCCAGATGAAACGTCGCCCAAAACGTCGTCCAGATATGGGAAAGTTCTCAAAGGCCCGCTGCGTCGACGCACCGTACAACGCATCTGCTGGCACACGAACCTCTCCCATGGAATCTCGCTCGATCCGGTAATCCACACTATCTCCTTAAGGAACTGAAGTCCCAAGCCTAGGCCGCCGCCGGCGACTCTCGAACGGGCCGGCTAACGATATATGGAAGGTCGTGTACCGTGGTCCGTTATGGAAGAAACCAGCTTCGTGTCGAGCACCGGTTCCCGACTCGCCGGACTCTTATGGCGTGGCGACGCCACCCGGACCATCGTGCTTGTCCATGGTCTTGCCTCGAACGCACGGACCTGGATTGCCGTTGCGGACCTATTGCACCAATCCGGCGCACAAGTCATCGCTTACGATCAGCGATCCCATGGTCGGTCAGAGCGTGTCGACGACGGCTTCGACTTCCCTACCTACTCAGCCGATCTGGAAGCAGTTGTTCGTGATGTGACCTCGGAGCCCCCCGTAACCGTCGGCCAGTCGTGGGGAGGCAACGTAGTGATCGATCACGCAGCGAGCTACCGCACCCTGGCAACGATGGGAATCGACGGCGGCTTTATCCGGCTAGGAAGCCGATTCGAAAGTTGGGATGCGTGCGCTTCCCAACTCGCCCCGCCCCGTTTTGAAGGCGCCACCCGCCAGGCTGTGGAGGGCTACATGCGAACCGCTCATCCGGGCTGGACTGATCAGGCAATCCACGGCGCTCTCGGAAACTTTGAGGATCAACCTGGCGGTCTCGTGCTGCCGTATCTGAGATTCGACGACCACATGCAGATCCTGCGATCGCTATGGGAACATGACCCCCTGGCAATTCTGCCCACCATCAACGCCCCCACCCAGGTCGTCCTCGCCCGCCCCGGACTGGTCACCGAAGAAGAGGTAGAGCTACTCGGTTTCGATGAAATCACTGTTGTGGAAGGTGATCACGACTTGCACCTCCAGCAGCCAGAAACCATCGCGAAACTCATCCGGGAGGCCGCGCCATGGGACCGCTGATCCTTATCGGCTCAGCCGAGACGAGCCCGGGAATGGTCAAAGTCCATCGCGAGATCATTTCAAAGCTGCCACCCGATCCGCGGGTCGTCTATATCGACACGCCTCACGGGTTCCAGGAAAACGCCGCATTGATCACGACCAAGGTCCAGGAGTATTTCAAAACTTCGCTCAATCAGGCCGTCGAGGTCGCGTCACTGCTGGATGCGTCCCTCGCTTCACCTGCGACCGTCGAGGCATTCCGATTGGCGATCGAAGGCGCCGACTACGTTTTCGCCGGGCCAGGAAGCCCGTCATACGCCTTGACCCAATGGCACTCGGTCGACGCAGTCGCCTCCCTGGTGCAGGCATCGGCGACCGGGGCGGCCATCACATTCGCCTCGGCGGCCGCCGTCACTGCCGGCCGCCTGGCCATCCCCGTCTATGAGATCTACAAAGTCGGCGCCCGGCCCTACTGGTTGGACGGTATCGATCTGTTGTCGAAAGTCGCGGGGATTGACGCGATAGTCGTCCCGCATTGGGACAACCGCGACGGTGAGCACCATGACACCGGACACTGCTACATCGGCCGCCGCCGCCTAGACGAACTCATCGAACAGCTTCCCGCCGGGCTCCCGATCATCGGGATTGACGAACACACGGCAGCCACGTTCCAGGATGGCTGGCTGACCGTGACCGGACGAGGGTCGCTGACTGTCCTATCAGGACGTACCGAAGAGACCGTCGCTGAAGGAAGCCAGGTTGAGTCGGGCGACCTGTTCGCCTTACGACCCCTTGAAGCGACGCCGACGAAGAATCTCCTCGAGACCATCGACCTCCAAACCACCCTCGCACAAGGCGACGGGCTAGCGGCTGCGGATCTTATCCTCAGCCACCTCGACGACGACCTTGCTGGTGAAGCCCGCCGGATGATCGTCGAGTTGGCGGAGACGGTAACAACCGGACCACTCGACCCTGCTGACCAGATCCGGCCCTTTGTCGATCAGTTGATCGACACCAGGGACCGGGCTCGTGATCGTGGTGACTTCGAGGAAGCAGACCGGATCCGCGACACGTTGACCGCGTCGGGGGTCGAAGTCCACGATGAACCCGACGGCACAAATTGGACGCTCAGGGACTGAGTATCTCCCTAAGGCTCAGATAGTGTGCCTGAAGATCGGAACGCAAGACATTCTTACCCGGTTCTACGAGCCCGACTGACCGCACCAGGAGCTTGACAAGTCCGCGATAGTCGTCAATGGAAATGACTTCGGGAGCAACTTTGGCCGGACTCGTCCCAGCTTCGACGCCGGAGAGGTCACCCATGTTGTGATAGTTGCCGAGGGCAAGACACAAACAGGTCGACTCGTACCCGTAAGCGGAGAAGGCAGTCGCCTCACAGGATCCCCCTGCCATGAGTTTGCGCTGAAACTTGAAGGTGCTGGAGCGGTTCGCGAGATCTCGACCAGCCTGCTCCATTACCCCGGTCAACCACGGACTAAACACCGAGCTGGCGTCCCCCACTCGTACGATCGGACCCCCACCAATCGGTGATTCCGCGAAGCTGCGTGACATTTCCACACAGATGAGCCGGGTCTCAGGGGCAATGGTGCCGTCGGTTGCTGCGGCGATCGCGCCGATAAACCCGACCTCTTCAGCCCTCGTGAGTAGCACGCCCGCATGCCCGGCCCCTTCGACGTTGCGGAGCCGGTCCAACGCAGTCAGGGCGGCGGCCACACCGGCCAGATCGTCGCAGGCCGGTGCGTGAAGCCGACCTGAACGGATCCCGAGTTGCGCTTCCGGAAAGCCCCAGCGACCGATGTCACCTGGCTGCACCGCCGCACCTGATCGAGCCAGATGCAGTACCCCATGCCGATATCGTCCCGATCGTTCCAGTGATTCGACCCTCCCGGCCCGCCGTCCGTCTTTGCCGAACAGATGCACACGACTGCCGACAAAGTAGGCATCCATCACGCCCCCACGGAACTCATAGGCAAACCGTCCGCGGCCCAGATCGTCTTTGAGGACGAAGCCAGGATGATCCATATGAGCGGTGATCCACACTGGAGGGCGACGCGACCGACGTTTCTGCGTGATGACCAGGTTGCCACCCGGGTCAGATACCAAGCGCAGATCGTCACGCCTAGCCACCCACCGGCGAACCCAGGTGATCACGGCCTCCTCGTTTCCGGCCACCGATGGGAGGGCGGTCAGTTGCTCGAGCCAGCCGATCACGTCAGGAACTCCAGGATAGCGGCCATGAGTGGGAGAAACTCGTCGCGATGAATCGAATGGCTGCTGCCGGGAATGGACACAAACCGGATGTGTGGGTTGAGTTCGGCTAACCCCGAGCCGAGATCGGGCGGCACCAGTGCGACCAGGGCAGGATCGGCGCCGACCAATAGCGTCGGGACCGTTAGCCGGGACGCTTCGCCAACGAGATTCCAGTCTGGATTATGGCGGATCGTTAGCGACGTCACCGAAGCAGACGACTCTTTCAAAGCTTGTGCCTTAATCCGGGCGTCCTCAGGATGCCAGGTCGGATTATCGGCACTTACCCGGCCTGCGGTCAGTGGCGCGTCATACGGAGCCATCATCGCGTCGATCGCAACCTCTGCCGAAGGCAAAATTAGCGCCGGATCGAGAAGGACGAGCCGCTCTGCGAAATGTGGATCTCGCTCAAAGAGTGTGAGGGCGATCGATCCGCCGATCGAGTGACCGACGACAACGTCCCAGTCAGAGTCAAGACCGCGCACATCGTCCGCGTAGGCTGTCAGCGAGAAGTCTTCGGGATGCTCGCTCCCGCCGTGCCCACGAAGGTCAGGGGCGACGACGTGAAAACCTGCCTCGGCCAACGCCGGCCCCACCCGCCACCAGCCCTGAGCATTTGAACCGAGCCCGTGGAGTAACAAGAGCTTCCGACCGTTGTCTCCGTAAGTGCGGACGGCCAGATCTACCATGGCGCTAGGTGAGTCGGGCGCGGAAGGCCTCGTAGCCGCCAGCTTCGAGTTGCGTGGCCAACTCCGGTCCCCCACTCTCGATGATATGTCCGTCCATCATGACGTGGATCCGATCAGCGGAAAGGTACCGCAAGATCCGACTGTAATGGGTAATGAGGACGATTCCGACCTCCGGACTCCGCATCACTTCTACGGCCTCCGCAACCTCTCGAACCGCGTCGATGTCCAGACCGGAATCAATCTCGTCGAGGATCACGACCTTCGGCTTTAGCACTGCCATCTGGAAGATCTCGGACCGCTTCTTCTCGCCCCCCGACAAGTCCTGGTTGACCGACCGAGTCAAGAACCGGGTCATGTCGAACTGTTCTCCTGATGCCGCGATGCGCCGGGCGACTTCATCGGGGTCGATGCCGGCCTCGTCGGCCGCTTCTCTGAGGAAGTCGATCAACTTGACGCCTCGGATTTCAACCGGATACTGAAATCCCTGCATGAGTCCCATCCGGGCGCGTACATCCGTCGGTTCTCCGAGGAGGTCCTCCCCGTCGAGTCGGGCGCCGCCCGTGACGGTATAAGCGGCCTTGCCGGCGAGAACATGGCACAACGTGGACTTACCGGAGCCGTTAGGACCCATGATGGCGTGAATCTCACCGAACGGAACTTGCAGGGACAGCCCTTTGAGAATCTCGATATCTCCTACCGAGGCGCGCAAGTCGGTTATGTCGAGGGCCAGGGTCATTCTGGGTCCTTCATTCGAGCTTCCATAACGCCATCGGTGACGCGCACCTCATAGGTCGGTACGGGCATGGTTGCCGGGAGGGAATGCGGAATTCCGGTTGTGATGTCAAAGGATGATCCGTGGCGCGGACATTCCACCTCGGTGTCGAACAGTTCTCCCTCGGCGAGCGATGCCTCCGCATGCGAGCATCGGTCGCCGATCGCATAAACGTCGTCCCCGATGAGGAAGACGGCGACCCGCTCCTCGCCGATGTCGTAGCGTTTACCTGCATCTTGTTTCAGATCCGCCAACGGACCCAACACACACCATTCGTTCATCCCAGCCTCCCGGCGGCCTGAGCAGCAACGAATTTGCGCTCAACCTCGTTCCGCACCGGAGCGGCGACAGCTTGCGATGGGAGTTTGTCGATAACCTCATCGAAGAAGCCCTTCACGAGGACTCGCTCAGCACGTTCTCGCCCGATGCCGCGACTCGCCAGGTAATAGAGATGCTCCTCTTCGAGGGGCCCGACTGTCGAACCGTGGCCACAAACGACGTCGTCGCAGAGGATTTCCAGGTTGGGCACGGACTGCGCCTTGGCTCCCGCCGACAATACGAGGTTCCGGTTGTTCTCGAACGCGGAGGTGTTGGTGGCGTGCTCCTCGATTCGAAGCAAGCCAGTGAAGATCGACTCGGCTTGGTCCTCTACCGCCCCCTTCAAGAGCACATCCGACGAAGTGTTACGACCGCGATGATTGAGCACCATTCGATAATCGAGGACCTGATCCCCATCACCGAACGAAAGACCGTTCAGGATGTAGGAACTGCCATCACCATCGAGATCCACCGAGAGGTCGAGCCGACCCAACGCACCACCGAGGCCCACTTCCCCCATCTTCATGGCGCTGTCCCGACCCAAACGGACCCGCTGATATCCAAGCCCTCTCGTCTTGCGACCCCACGTTTGTACCGACGTCATCGAGAGTCGAGCGGCGTTGCCGAGCGTCGATTCGACGACGGGGGCGACGACCAGTTCTTCTTCCGATGACCGAAAGATCAGAACGACCGATGCCTCCGAGTTTTCGCCGAGGGAGATGGCGATATGGGGAAATGAGATCGTGCCGGCGCTGACCGACTGGATGTCAATCACAATCGGTGCCGCCACGGCCGTGCTGCGGGGAACGTGGACGAACAGGCCATCCCCGGCGAAGGCGGCGTTGCCGGCCAGAAATATGTCGTCGGATCGACTGGCGACCACCGAACTGAACAGTTCTGGGTCCCGCTCGGCTATCTCCTCGAAGCTGGCGATCACTACGCCATCGGGAAGTTCTTGCTCGATGGCCACAAATCCGTCCACCACGCTCGCCGAAACCCGACTGACCCCGGTCGGAGGCGCCATCGTTACTCCCATCTGCGCGGGAAGGCTCTGGGTTTCCATCGTGAAGTCGAGGTCGACGTACTTCCAATGCTCGTCTGCCGCGGTCGGCATGACGGCGTCTTCAAACACGGCGAGGCCCCTGCGGCGCCTCTCCGCCAAAACGGGCGGCTCGCGCGTGAGGCGCTGTTCGGCAATAGATCGGTCGAGCACAGAACTCCTGGAGGTCGTATCGGAAAGCCATATCGTAGGGCACCTGCCCATGCTCTGCGAAACCGCCTCGTGTCGCCGGAGGCAGCTATCGCCCCCGATATTCGAGGTCGTCCACCAGGCGGCGCGCCTGCGAGAACACCCCCAGCAACATCGGCTCCGTCAGCCGTCCGGTAGATGTGTTCAGTTGCGACGGGTGGTAGCAAGCCAGGACCGTCGTTCGCTCCAACGACAGCGTCTCGCCATGGCCGAACGACGGACGAGGCACCGGGATCGTTTCCCCGCCGTCGCCGAGAGCCCGGAGCGTTTCTGCGAATGCCATGCCGCCCAGCGTCACGATGACGGGCGGCCGAAAAGACAGCTCTTCGTCAAGCCAGCCTCGACAGTTGGCTCGTTCCTCACCGGTCGGTCGATTTTGGGGCGGCGCACATTTAACGATCGATGTCACGTAGGCGTCGATCATTTCCAGGCCGTCACCGATCTCTTTCGACGTCGCCTGGGTGCAAAACCCCGTCGTATACATCGCTCTGAGCAGCCAATCGCCCGAACGATCCCCCGTAAACATCCGGCCGGTACGGTTGGCGCCATGGGCGGCCGGCGCCAACCCGACTACATGCAGCGCCGAGCGGGGATCTCCCATCCCTCCGACCGGTTTCCGCCAGTACGCCTCATCGCGAAAAGCCGCTCGTTTAG
Organism: uncultured Acidimicrobiia bacterium; assembly: GCA_963847455.1. GTDB lineage: Bacteria > Actinomycetota > Acidimicrobiia > Spongiisociales > JAENVV01 > JAENVV01. The sequence goes on along the minus strand of CAWKAG010000034.1, from coordinate 172,096 downwards.
GCACCGTTTCGCGCCACTCAACCAGGCGCTCACACCGACGGCAGTCCGACAAATTCCCGCAATTCATCAGATGCACACTACCGAAAGGGTCGAAATTCCATTGCGCTCGCCCGTCGGCCCTGATAGCGTGATCAGGCGGGTAGGAAAATAAGGGGATATAGGTTGGCATCACGGAACCGAGACTCGATTTCGGTGTCTGACACCGTCGGAATGTACCTGGAGCGCGTCTCCGGTCACCAACTGTTGACGGCCGAAGACGAAGTCGCCCTGGCCAGGGCTATGGAAGCTGGCCGTAAAGCCCAGGCCAAGCTCGACACAGGCGAGAAGTTCGCTCCCGCGGACCGAGCCAAGTTGTACCGCCTCGTCCACAATGGCGAAGAAGCCAAAATGGTCTTCATCCGCTCAAACCTTCGTTTGGTGATCTCCATCGCCAAGCGGTACGCAGGACGGGGCCTGGACCTCCTCGACCTGATCCAGGAGGGCAACCTCGGCCTGATCCGGGCCGTGGAGAAGTTTGACTGGCGCAAGGGATTCAAGTTCTCGACCTACGCCACCTGGTGGATCCGACAAGCCATCACGCGCGGGCTGGGGAACCAGGCCAGAACCATTCGACTCCCGGTTCATATGGTCGATGTCGTCAGGACGGTTCAAGAGACCGAGCAGTTGTTGACCGAAGAGCTTCGTCGGCCACCAACCCGGGCGGAGATTGCCGAGTCGTCTGGCCTCGACCTCGAACGGGTCAACGCAGCCCTCGCCGCCCCCTCGGATACGGTCTCGCTGGACAGACCGGTCGGAGATGAAGGCGATGCCGCTCTCCAAGACTTCATCGAAGACGACCGGATGCCCGATCCTTTCAGCCACGCTGCCGAGGTCATGCGACGGCGTCATCTCATCGAGGCGCTCGATGTACTCGAACCGGTTGAGCAGAAGATCCTGTACCTGCGATTCGGACTCGACGGTGGAGAGTCGCGCACCCTCAGCGACGTCGGGAAGGTATTCAACCTCACGCGAGAACGGGTTCGACAGATCGAAGGGCGGGCGCTCGCTAAGCTACGACACCCGTCATCTCTCGTCGATCTGGAGTCATTGCTCTAAATGGATCTCGTAGCTGAGTTTTTCAACGACCCATCGTTCATCTATGTCTTCATCCTTGGAGCTGCAGGCGGCCTGATGGGTGGGATTCTCGCCGGCCGGAACGCTTCGGCCGCCACCTCAGTCATCATCGGCTCCGTGTTTGGCACGATCATCTCCATCATTGCAGCCTGGCTTGGCGCGCCAGATGCCTTCCAAGTCGGAGGGTTTCCCTTGCTTTGGGCGGCCGGTGGCGGGTTGTTCGCGGCGTACGTCATCACGCGCTCCAGCGGCTAACCGATACCCGGTTTAGACCCCATCCGGCTGCCAAAGGGCGGCGCCCCCAACATGACTAACCGACGGCGCCGGCTTCCATCATGTTCAGCTCGATGAGACGATTCATCTCGACCGCATATTCCATCGGGAGTTCCTTGATGATCGGCTCGATGAAACCGGCTACCACCATCGACGTCGCCTGCTCTTCGGTGAGCCCCCGCGACATCAGATAAAACAACTGCTCCTCGCCGACCTTCGAAACCGAAGCCTCGTGACCGATCTCAGCGTCATTCTCCTCGATTTCCATCGACGGGTACGTATCCGAGCGCGAAGCATCATCGAGAATGAGGGCATCGCACCGCACGAACGATTTTACGTTCTTGGCGCCAGGTTCGACCCGGACCAATCCCCGGTATCCGGCCCGGCCGCCGCCCTTCGAGATGGACTTAGAGATGATCGTTGAGGTCGTGTCAGAAGCAGCATGAACCATCTTGGCACCGGCATCCTGATGCTGCCCTTCGCCCGCGAACGCGATAGATAGCACCTCACCGTGGGCACCCGGTTCAAGCATCCAAACCGCAGGGTACTTCATGGTCAACTTGGAACCGAGGTTCCCATCGATCCACTCCATCGTGCCGTTGGCATAAACTGCGGCCCGCTTCGTGACCAGGTTATAGACGTTGTTCGACCAGTTCTGAATTGTCGAATAGCGGCATCGGCCGCCTTTCTTGACGACGATCTCGACCACTGCCGAGTGCAGCGAATCAGACGACCACACCGGGGCCGAGCAGCCTTCAACGTAATGAACGTAGGCACCCTCGTCCACGATGATGAGCGTCCTTTCGAACTGGCCCATGTTTTGAGAGTTGATCCGGAAATAGGCTTGAAGTGGCTGATCAACATGCACGCCTGGTGGGACGTAAATGAACGAGCCACCCGACCACACCGATGAGTTCAGCGCGGCGAACTTATTGTCGTTGGGAGGGATAACGGTGCCGAAATACTCCTGGACGAGTTCCGGGTAATCGCGCACCGCCGTGTCCATGTCGCAGAACAAAACCCCGAGTGCCTCAAGGTCGTCTCGATTGCGGTGATAGACAACCTCGGACTCATACTGAGCGGTGACGCCGGCGAGATACTTGCGCTCGGCCTCGGGGATACCCAGTTTTTCGTATGTCTCTTTGATCTCGTCCGGGACCATGTCCCAGTCCTTGGCCTGGCCAGCAGTCGGCTTCACGTAGTAGTAGATATCGTCGAAGTCGATGTCGTTGAGCGCTCCACCGCCGCCCCATTGCGGCATCGGCTTGCGTAGGAAGCGCTTGTAGGCCTTAAGGCGGAAGTCGAGCATCCACTGAGGTTCGCCCTTCATCTCCGACATTTGCCGGAGGATCTCCTCGTTGAGGCCTTTTTGGGGCTTGAAAACGTAATCGTCCTCAGAGTCGTGCCAACCTAGTTTGTATGCGCCAAGATCAATGTCGACTGTGGCCATGAACTTCACCTCGATCGTTATACCCGTAGGTTACCAGGGCCTGTCAATAGCAGGAATACTGAGTTTCGCCGACGAGACACCGGGTTGGCTGTCGGGGTTTGGCGGCGGCTGTCGGCCGATCACGAACTGGCGACAGCCAACGTGGTCAGCACTCGATTGGATCGGCTGTTTCCTGCCGACAGTATCCAGAACCTGGCAACGTGCCGTTCCCAGTCGCTCAGAATCCACTCCGCCACCGGGCTGCCGGTAGCAGCGTGGAAACCAGCTACGAGGTCCGCAAGCTCCTCGGCATCAACCTCAGACGGTCGCCTCATCGAAGGCGCGGAGTCGGACAGCAGTGCGTTGAGCCGCAGTTCCGGATCCCAAACGAACGCCTTTCCGCCCGTCATCCCGGCCGCAAAGTTGCGACCGACCGGGCCGAGGACGACCACAGTTCCCCCGGTCATATATTCGCAGCCATGATCCGAAACGCCTTCAACTACCGCATCAGCTCCCGAGTTTCGCACCGCGAAACGCTGGCCGACCGTTCCGGCCAGGTACAACTTCCCGGCCGTCGCCCCGTAAAGAACGGCATTACCTCCGGCATGGGGCGCTCGCGCGCCGTCCGGGCGGGACGGGACCACCACCACGGTGCCACCGCCGAGCCCCTTTCCAACAAAATCGTTGGCAGTCCCATCAACCCGTATCTCGACGCCTGCCGACAGGAAAGCTCCGAGGCTTTGACCGGCCGTGCCCGCCAACCGGATCACGATCGTCCGATCGGGGAGACCGACATCTCCGTGATGGGCCGCGATCAAGCCAGACAGCGACGCACCGATCGTGCGATCCCGGTTGGTGATCGGATAAGAAAGCTCCACAGGAGTGCCACTGACTACGGCCGGATGGCAGTCGTCCAGGATGGCGTGGTCAAGTCGTGTCCGTTCGATCTTTATGAAACCAGGGTGGCGACGTCGGCCTTCGGCCCGGACCAGCAGCGGCGTCAGCGAGGCAGCCATTGAATGATCCGGATCGCGGACCGTCAGGAGATCTGCCCGACCGATGATCTCTTCCACGGAGCGTGCCCCCAACCCGGCGAGGTGCTGGCGCATTTCCTCAGCGAGCATCCGGAAAAGGGCGATCACCTGCTCAGGTGCTCCAGGAAACTTGGCGCGCAGGTCTTCTCGCTGGGTCGCGATACCGACCGGGCAGGTGTTCTCGTGACATTGCCGGACCATCTTGCAGCCAAGCGCGAGCAGTGGCAGCGTACCGAAGCCATAGCGCTCGGCGCCCAGCAGGGCAGCGATGACCACATCACGCCCGGTCCGCATACCCCCGTCGGTCTCGAGCGCAACCCGGGACCGTAGTCCGTTGGCGATGAGAACCTGGTGGGCTTCCGCAATGCCAATCTCCCACGGCGACCCGGCATGCTTGATAGACGAGAGCGGCGAGGCGCCGGTCCCACCGTCGTTTCCTGAAATGGTGATGGCGTCGGCCTGAGCCTTGGCAACGCCAACCGCAATCGTTCCCACCCCCGGTTCCGACACGAGTTTCACCGACACCCGGGCGTTCGACTTGAAAGCTTTCAAGTCGTAGATCAACTGGGCGAGATCCTCAATCGAGTAGATGTCGTGGTGAGGAGGCGGGGAGATCAGGCTTACGCCCGGTTCGGTATGTCGCAGCCGGGCAATCTCCTCGGTCACTTTATGTCCGGGAAGTTGGCCTCCCTCCCCCGGCTTGGAGCCTTGCGCCATTTTGATCTGGAACTCCTCGGCGGACGCCAGATAGGCCGGTGTGACCCCGAACCTTCCCGAAGCGATCTGCTTGATGACCGAGTTACGCGAATTGTCATAGCGGGCCGCGTCCTCTCCTCCTTCACCCGAATTGGACAGTCCACCGATCGTGGCCATCGCCTGCGCTAATGCCTCGTGCGCTTCGCGCGACAACGCCCCCAGTGACATGGCCGCGGTGACAAACCTCCGCATGATCCTTTCAGCGGGCTCGACCTCCTCGACCGGTACGGGTCGCCGCGAAACAAACGTCAGCAGGTCGCGGATCTGCGAAGGTGGCCGATCCTCTATGGTCGACACGTACGATGCCCAACTGTCCATCTTCCCGGAGCGGACTGCTTTCTGCAGCTGAAGGACGACCGACGGACTCGTGACGTGCACCGCCCCACCTCTGCGGTACTTGTAGAACCCTCCAACATTGTCAGCGCCGGATTCGTAGCGACCATGCTGTGCAAGGGCTTGTCTCCCAAGGTCCGCCAGCGAAATCCCCCCGAGCCGACGAGGGGCATTCTTGAAGGCCAAAGCACATACGTCGTCTCCGAGCCCGATCACCTCGAAGAGCTCGGAGCCCCGATAGGCACTAATCGTGCAGATACCCATCTTTGAGAAGATCTTGAGCAGCCCATTGCGCAAAGCCATCCGGTAGTTCTCCTGGGCGACCACCGGATCCACTGCCACCGCATCAGATGCTGCCAACTCTCGCACCTGCTCAATCGCCAGGTACGGATTCACGGCTGACGCACCGAAGCCCAACAACACCGCAAGGTCATGGTCGGTTCGGGTCTCACCCGACACACACACAATCGATGCGTCCAAGCGGATGCCTTCAGTGATCAACCGATGATGCAAGGCCGAAACCACCAGTGGCATCGGGAGGGCGGCGTGCTCCTCGTCAACCTCCCGGTCCGAGAGCACCACAATCGTGGCTCCCCCTCGCACTGCCTCGACGGCTTCGTCGCATATCTCTGCAAGGCGCTCGGCCAGACGGTCGGGTCCGCTGGCGGCATGGAAGACCGACGCGATCCAGTACGAGAAAAACCTCGGATCGTCGAGTCGAACGATGTGCTCCAGTTCAGCGTCGGAAAGAATCGGCGAAGCCAGCTCAATAAGTGAAGCCTGTTGAGACGTTTCCTCGAGCAACGAACCGCGCTTGCCCAAATAGGTGCGCAAAGACATGACTAGCTTTTCACGGATTGGGTCCATCGGCGGGTTGGTGACCTGGGCAAACAGCTGATGGAAGTAGTGGGACAACCGGCGAGGGCTCTCGGAAAGAACGGCGACCGGGGTGTCCGAACCCATCGAACCGGTGGGCGTTTTACCCTCGGCCATCGGTTCGAGGATCATGCGACGTTCCTCGGGGGTGTAGTCAAACACCCGACCGAACCGCTCAGCATCGAACCGATCATCCTGGAGCGGGTCGAATGGATCCTGCACATAGAACGTCGACGTGTTGATCCACTCGCCGTACGGTCGCTGACCGGCCAGTCGGGGAAGGACATCAGCGGAGAACTCGAGCGTGTCGCTCGCCGGATCAAAATAGGCAAACTGTCCCGGTCCAAGCTGACCGGATCGCAACGCTTCTGCCTCCTCTTCGGGACAGACCCCGGCCTCTGAAGCGACCAGGAACACGTTCGCCGTCAGCGTCCAACGGGCTGGCCTGAGACCATTGCGGTCCATTCCCGCAATCAAGGCCGTGCCGTTGGTAGCGGCGATCGCCGCCGGCCCGTCCCACGGCTCCGTCAGGAAAGCGTGATATTCATAGAAGGCCCGCAATGATGGGTCGAGATCGGCGACGTTCTCCCATGCGGCCGGCATAAGCATCTCTTTGACATGCGGCAGGCTCCGCCCCGATCGAACGAGCAGCTCGAACGCATTGTCGAGGCTGCCGGAGTCTGACTGCCTTGGTTCAAGGAACGGTCGGAGGTCCCGGGCCCGCTCGCCGAACACCGGAGAGGTGACGTTGACTTCCCTGGCCTGCATCCATGCCCGATTCGACATGACCGTGTTGATTTCACCGTTGTGTGCCAGCGCCCGCAGCGGCTGAGCGAACTCCCAGGCAGGAACGGTGTTGGTGCTGTAGCGCTGGTGAAAGATTGCGAACGACGTGGTGAACGAAGGGTCTTGAAGATCCCAGTAGAAGTCGGCCACGTATTCGGCCGCGAATAGCCCCTTATATACGACCGTTCTCGTTGAGGCCGACGCAATCGAGAACCCGGGAAGCCGGCGGGGTTCGGCCTGGCGCTCGCAGTACTTCCGCGACAGGAACAGGCGGCGTTCAAAATCGTCCTGGTCGACCACACCATCAGGGGCCTGGACCATAACCTGCATGATGACTGGCATGGATTCAGCCGCCTGCCTGCCCAGGCTGGCCCTATCGACGGGTACGGTTCGCCACCCGAGCACGGTAATGCCTTCGTAATCGAGCGCCCCTTCGACCAGCGAGCGGCTTTCCTCCTCACGGCCTGGCGTCAGAAAAACCATGACAACGCCGAACCTGTCGCGAGCCGGGGCTTCGATGCCTCTCAGCCGTAACTCCCTGCGAAAAATCTCGAACGGTATTTCTGTGAGCATCCCGGCACCGTCCCCTGTGCCATCGGCTGCCCGGGCACCCCGATGGTCGAGCCGCTTCAAACAGTCGACGGCCAGGCGTAGCATCCGGTGAGTGGATTGTCCGTCACGTGCCGCGATAAACCCGACCCCGCATGCGTCCCGGTGTGCATGAGGATCATGCAACGGCAGGTCAGCAAACGGAGCCCGGGCGGACAAGAAGCTATCAAATCGGGCTTTCACGAGATGCATACTACTCACCTATGCGCATACTCCGGTCAGGTACACTTCCCGGGTGCCTGTACTTGTCGTAGGAGCCGATACCCCGGTCGGGGCGTCCGTTGTGGATGCTTTGACCAACCGTGAGGGAGAGCTTCGCTGTTTTGTCACCGACGTGGAAGTGGCCGCCGACCTGCGGTCCCGTCCGGCCAAAGTTGCGCTCGGGGACGTTTCGGATGGGTCCCACGTAGGCGCCGCCGGTCTCAATTGTTTTTCCATCGTGTTCATTTGCGCCGCGGCGACCGATACCCACGAGCGCGCATTCTGTTCCACTCCAGCTCAGGTGTTCGAGCAGTGGCAGGAAGCGATCACCATGGCAGGTGCCCGGCGAATCATCTGGGTCGAGGATGCCGACACCACCGGTTCAGGGTCCCGGATCTCCGCCAACGAAATCGCCGTGATAACGGGCGCCGGACTGAGCAACCGCGACATCGCAGACCGGGTCGTTGCTCTTGACGAAGTCTCGGACCTCGACACGGCCCTGTAACGGGCCGACCCCTACCTGAACGGTGTCTCGCCTGCCTCGATCTGCCGGCTCAAGACCCACCGCTCGAACGAAGCCCTCAAAAACGGGTACGGATCAATCGGGCGGCCATTCTTGTGAATCTCAAAGTGGGTGTGGGGTGACGTACCGGCGGCGTTGCCCGTCGAGCCGACGTAGCCAACCACATCTCCGGCGGCGACCGGGTCGCCAACTTCAATCCCATCGGCGAACGAGCCAAGGTGCAAGTACCACGTCTCATAGCCATCGGCATGGGTCAGGACGACGTAGAGACCAGCTCGACTCCCCCGCTGGATCTTCTGCACAAAGCCATCGGCGCCAGCAACCACTTCGGACCCACGACTGGCGAACAAATCCACTCCGCGATGGGTGCGGCCGTCGGGTTTGCTGACGCCATACTCCGACAAGAACCTCGTATCCGGATCCAACTGTGGAAACGTGAGCACAAATTCGTCACCTGGCAAGGCGAGGGCCAACGCCACGTTCGGCGCGATAAGGCCGCCCAGAAGGGCGACCGCCACCACTAACGGTGTCAAAAGCTTTCCCCACCTATCCATGCACGATCCTCGACATTACCCTGAAACCCACGTCCCGTAAAGAAAACGGGAAGGGATAGCCCGCAGGCTACCCCTTCCGTTGTCATGTACCCGATATCACTCTGCGTAATCGCTACTTGTTTTGACCTTTGTTCGCCTTATTCGCTTTTTTCATCTGGCCCTTGTTGGATTTCTCCGCTTTCGCAGGCTTGACCTTCTCGGAATCCAACGACTCGCCGTCTTCGAGGGTCGTTTCGTCATCGACGTCCTTGACCTTGACCTGCATATCGCCCTTGCCATAGCCCTTGAGCGCCGCTTTGAACTCTTTCTTGTCAGAGCCCTTGATACCCATCTCCTTGAGAGCGTGCATCAGGTTGGAGACAAACGTGCCGTGGTTCACCTGACCGTTCGGTCCTTCGACCGAGAACGGGTAGCAGCCTTCGAGCGGGTCCATAGCTTCCTCGTCAGGTACGACTGGTTCGAGATCAGTAGCGTCCTCGACGATTGCTTCCTCTACCTTGGGCGTGATCTCGCCGGTCTCGTCGTCAACCATAAAGGTAATGTCCATCTCGGCGTCGAGCATGCACTCGCCATCCACGGCGAACATCAGGATGTGCTGCTCTTCGTCATAAACCTTGATTGGCTCGTGCTCGTCGGCGACCGCCGGCAGCGCGCCAGCCATCGCAACCGACATGGCGACAACCGCCATCAAAAACTTCTTTGGCATCGCTGTTACTCCCTTTTGGTGTCCACCGGTTAAGTAGCACCAGCTCCCGACGTGTTACACCGAAACCCAGCATAAATTCACTAACAGTGGTTTTATCGGACCCGGGGCGGGAAATCTTGAATCAGTCGCTGGTCTGGGCGGCTTGCCAGACCTCGCTCAGTCTGGCGTAGGGTCCAGCCGCCGCGACTAGTTCGGAGTGATGGCCGACTTCAACGATCCGACCATCGTCCATGACGACCACCCGGTCGGCACGTTCGGCGGTGGCAAGCCGGTGGGCAATGACGATGGCCGTGCGTCCTTCCAGCAGCGTTGCCAAAGCTGCCTCGACGATCCCTTCGGTCTCCGGGTCGAGATTCGACGTTGCTTCGTCCATCACGATCACGCTGGGACCCGCCAGGAGAGCCCGGGCCAGGGCAACCAACTGGCGCTCACCGGACGAGAAGCGGGACCCGCGCTCGCGAACCTCAGTATCCAGTTGATCGGGAAGGATCCCCACCCATTCGGCGATGCCGAGCGTGGAGCACACCTTCCAGATTTCCTCGTCAGTCGCATGAGGTCTGGCGTACCGGATGTTGTCCCGCAGCGTCCCGGCGAAGAGAAACCCTTCCTGGGGCACGAGCGATACGCCCCGCCGCAAGTCCTCGAAGCCTATCGAGAGTAGGTCAACATCGTCGAGACGGATCGCTCCTCCCACGGGGTCATAAAAGCGCACCGCTAGCTTGGCGAGCGTTGATTTTCCGGAACCGGTCTCGCCCACGATGGCGATACGTTCCCCGGCTTCGATCTCCAGGTCGATGCCGTGCAGAATCGGCACGGCCGGGTCGTAGGCGAACGTGACGGAATCGAAGGTGAGCTTGCCAAGGATCTCTGGTAGCCGCACCGGCTCGGTTGCTTCCGGCACGGCCGGCTCACGATCGAGGATTCCCAGCAACTTGGACAGAGCAGCCAGGGCAGCCTGAAGCAGGTTGTAAAGATTGGAGATCTGCACGATCGGCTCGAAGAACCAGTTCAAGTACAGAAGGAACGCCACGAGTGCACCGAAGCTCATCTCACCGTCAAGTACCCGGTTGCCACCAACTACCAGAATGAGCGCCAAACCTGACGTACGGAGAAAGTCGACAGCCGGGAAGTAGGCGGAGATGGCTTTGGCAGCGGCGATGTTCGCGTCAAAGTACCGCTCGTTGACTCTCCCGAATTCCATCTTCTGACGGTGTTCCTGGGTGTATGCCTGCACCACCCGCACTCCCGAGATGCCTTCCTGGATGGCCCCAAGCACCCGCCCGATGTGCTCGCGAACCTGCTCGTAGGCCCGGTCGGCATAGATCCGAAACACCACTGAAACCGCCAGAAGAATCGGCATGAGGGCCAACACCGCTAGGGCCATCGATGTGTCGATGAGGAACATGGCGATCGTTACGCCAATCACGGTGAGCACCGACGTGACCACGTTGATGGCACCTTCTTTCACAAACTGCGTCAGAGCCTCTATGTCAGACGTCAGGCGACTAACCAGTACGCCGGCCTTCGATCGTGAGAAAAAGTCGACGTCGAGATCGATCAGGTGTCGAAAGGCGCGGACCCGAAGGTCGGCGAGGTATCGCTCGCCCACCCCCGAGACCCAGTACTGCGAGATCGCCTGGCTGATGTACTGCAACACCAGCGCTCCTACGAACCACCAAACCGCCTGGAACAGGGCCTGGCGGTCCGCTACGTCGACTGCGTCGAGACCCTGCCGAACGTAGGCGGGTCCTGCCAGGCGGGCGACCGTGGCAAGAATCGTGGCGAACAGGGCCCCGGTGGCCACCCAGCCAAGGCCTTTTCCATACGATGCAGCCTTGCGCAGCAGCTCCCAGGTACCTTCGGTACGTCCTTCGCCCGAGCCGAAACGAGCGTACATCAGCCAACCTCCGAGTTAGCCAGAATTGCCGAGTACCGGGGAACCCGTTCCAGCAGGTCGGTGTGGGTGCCAGACGCAACCACTTTGCCTTCGTCGATGAAGATAACCTCGTCAGCCAGCGCCAGCGTCGACGGCCGGTGAGCGATAATGATGGTCGTCCGACCGGCCATCACGGTTTTCAACGCATCACGAATCTCGTCTTCGGTGACCGCGTCGACCGACGAGGTGGCGTCATCGAGGATGAGTACCCGGGGGTCGCGCAACACGGCGCGGGCGAGGGCGATCCGTTGCCGTTGCCCACCGGAGAGTGAATACCCCCGTTCGCCGATGATCGACTCATAACCATCGGCCGTATCCGCGATGAACCCATGAGCCTGAGCCAGGCGGGCAGCCAGGCGGACCTGTTCATCGGTTGCCTCCGGGTTGCCGAACGAGATGTTGTCGCGAATCGAAGCCGAGAACAGAAAAGTCTCCTCAAATACGACCGCCACCTCGTTGCGCAGTTCCTCCAGGCGAACCGACCGCACATCCACGCCGTCCAAGGACACGGTCCCCTCGGTTACGTCGTAGAACCGGGCCAGCAAATACGCCACGGTCGACTTGCCCGATCCGGTCGCCCCGACCAGGGCTACCGAACGCCCCCCAGGTACGTGCAGGTCGAACCCGTCAAGCACTGGTGGGCCATCCGGATATCGGAACGCAACATTGGAGAATCGCACATCTCCGGGCCCGGGCGGAAGGTCGACGGGGTGCGCCGGGTCCGCAATCTCGGGAGCCGTTTTCAGGAGATCGAGCACCCGACCGCCAGCGGCCGACGCTCGGGGAATCTCTGCAAAGAACCATCCGGTGAGACGGAGCGGGAAGTTTAGGATGACCATGTATTCAGCGAACTGATAGAACTCACCCGGGGTCAGGGTGCCGTCGATAACCCGAAGACCCCCCATCCCGAGAATCACCGCAGTTGCGATCGGCGCCACCAGCTCAAAGAGCGGGATGAAGATCGCCCGGTTCTTGATGAGCTCCATCGATCGCTCGTAGATTCCAATCGCCGCCATATGGATCTTTTCGGTCTCCTGGGCCTCCTGGCCATACGACTTGACGACCCGGATACCACCGATTGCTTCGGCGATAACTGCCGTATTGTCCGCAAGCTTCTGTTGGACGTCCGTGGCGATGTGAATGACACGCCTGGCGTAGGTGTTGGCGATATAGAGCAGCATCGGCACAGCCAGCGACACGAGAGCGCCAAGCGTGGCGTCTATCGAGACCATGACGGCTATAACCACCGCGAACATCGCCACGTTGGCAATGGTGATCGGGAGCATCGCATATACCAGTCGCACCTGCGATAGGTCGCTCGACGAACGCGACATCAGCTCCCCAGTCGCAACCTCGTCGTGATAATTGAACTCGAGACGCTGAATGTGTTCGAAGATTCGGTTACGAAGATCGGTTTCTGCACGGTATGAGAGAAGGAAGGCGAAGTAGCGCCGCCCCCCTACGCCCAGGGCTTTGATGACACCGGCCGCCAGAACGGCACCGACCAAGGGCAGGAGGAGATCGCGGCGTTCACCTTCAATGGCGCGGTCGATAACGACCTTGGTGAGGTAGGGGCCGATAATCACCATCACCATCCACACCAATGCCGACAACGTCGACAAGATGGCCTCTCGTCGGTAGCTCGCCAACAGCGAGAACAGCAGTCGGATGCCGCGACGCGTGCCAGGGTCAACCAATTGCCGGCTCCGCTTCTGCGCGGGTCTCTTGCCGGTGGGCAGCCCTACGGGCTACCCCGGCGGCGATCGAACCGGAAACGATGATCACGTAAGCGATCACGTACAGCCACAACAACATGACGGCCACGGCACCAAAAATGGCGAGTGTGGTGGCCCCGGAAGCGCCCGCCCGATCCAGATAGAAACGAAATCCGAGTGAGGCGACCACGATTCCAATGGTCGAAAGCAGCGAGGCAAGCCACATCCGGGGAAACCGCGCCGGCGGTCCCCATCGGTAGAGGGCGGCCAGGAATAGATAGAAACAGAAGGCAGCCACAGGCACCGAAGCAAGGTTCCAGGCTTCGACCGGCCAGCTACCGCCAACGAATACATCGAGCCGTTCTGCCACTGTCGCCCCGGCGACTACCAACAGCGACGACACCACAAGGGTTACGGCGATACCAGCCGTCAGTAAGACCGACACCAGCTTGGCGATGATCCAGGGACGTCGCTCCTCCAGTTCGGCGATTCTCGCCAACACCTCTTGAATGGTATGAATTCCCCGCGAACCCAGCCACAACGCCACGATTCCGGTGACGGCGATCACAATGTCCTGAGCCCGATTGACCGATGTCGCGACATCTTCGAGCACCCTGCCTATGAACAGCACCGTGTCGGACGGGGCCACCCGACTGAGGGTTGCCAGGCTCTCCTCGAGCACCTCGTCGGAACGACCAAAGACCGAAGCGGCCACAACCACCGACGCCAGAGCAGGCACCAGAGCGAAGAACAGGTTATAGGCGATGGCCGCCGCCAATACGGACGGACCGGCAGCCCCGAGGCGGCGGAAGAACCGAACCGGCACGGACGAGTCCACCCGGCTTCGTAGCGTTCCAACCATCCGAGCAGGTTAGGCGAGAACGTCAAAAATCAAACAACCCCCGCTAACTTGCCACGATGCGATTGATTTGGATCTCTCTGATCCTGCTCACTGTCGGAGCCTGCGACTTTCTCGGCGATCCGTACCCGGACCGGTCGACGACGACCACCACGCTGGAGCAGGCTGGCGCCCCCACCACTTCTGTCTTCCGGCCACCACCGACGACAATCACCACCACCACCGTGCAGCCACCGGGGTCAGTCGGTCGGCCGTGGGGAACCGTCAACGGGGTCCTGCAGTTCCGCGGCAATCCTCAACGCAACTATTACGGTTCGGGTCCCATACCCGATCGGCCCGAAGTGGTCTGGCGATATCCCGACAGCGCCATGTGTTCGAGTTCGTCGGTGGGCGAAGAGACCCGCCAGTGGTGCGGGACCGGGTGGACCGGCCAGCCGGTCGTCTGGGTGCGCCCGGACGGTATCACCGAAATCATTTTCGGCGCCTATGACCGGGCCGTTCATTTCGTCGACGCCGAGACCGGTCTCGACACCCGGCCTCCGTTTGTCACCGGGGATCTCATCAAAGGTTCAGTGACACTCGATCCAGACGGTTTCCCGCTTCTCTACTTTGGGAGTCGAGACAACAAACTGCGGATTCTCGGCCTCGACACGGAGGTGCCGTACGAGATTTGGAGTCTTGACTCAGCAGACCATCCCGGAATCTGGAACAACGACTGGGATTCCAACCCCTCGGTCGTGGACGGCATCCTGTATGAGGGCGGAGAAAACGGCTTCTTCTTCGCGATCGAACTCAACCGAACCCTCGAAGCTGGCCGCGTGACCGTCGATCCGATAATCCTGGCCAAAGTCGCCGGCTGGAACCAGGAGCTGATTAACGCGGTCGGTGACTCCAACGCATCGATTGAGAGTTCCATCGCAATCCACAACCAACGGGCCTACTTTACGAACTCGGCAGGTCGGGTAGTCGGACTCGACATCAGCAACATCCGGCAAGGCGAAGCACCAGTCGTTTTTGACTTCTGGGCTGGTGATGACATCGACGCCACGCCCGTAATCGATGACGAAGGATTCGTGTACATCAGCGTCGAGTTGGAACGATTCCTGCCACGATCGGCCGAAGTTGGACAGATCGTCAAGCTCAACCCGTTCACTGACGGCAATCCGATCGAGTGGTCGGTGTCGGTTCCGGGCATCGATGGAGGTGATGGAGGATTGTGGTCGACGCCGGCGCTCGGTAATGGCGTGCTGTACGCCAGTACCCACCCTGGCAACCTCCTGGCCATCGACACCGACACTGGTGAGATCATGTGGCAGGAACCAATCGGTTGGCATGCCTGGTCGTCTCCGATTCTCATCGATCAAACTCTGCTGGTGGCAGTGAATTGTGATGCTGGAGGCGCACTTCGAGCCTACGACGTCACACAACCGTTCGCTCCGCAACGACTTTGGGAGCAACCTCTGGGGTCCGGCTGCATAGAATCAACCCCGACGGTATTCAACGGCTACATCTACGTCGGATCGCGCGACGGCTTCTTTTACGCATGGGGATCGAACTAGAGCGGGTCAGCTCCCGCCCAACTGCGATCGAAGGAAGTCGGTTTCTTCTTCGAGTATGGCCGACAGCAGTTCCAGGCGCTCATCGACCGACGGCGCCCCCAGCAGCCGTTGAGCATCGTACGCGCCTACCGGCGCCATCGCACACAGCTGATGGGCGGCTACCTCCGGTTGGGTGGATAACTCGTATTCGAGAGGGCCGACGTCGATGCCCGCTTCCGACACCAACGCCAGAACCAGGCGAAGCTGGTTGTCGATCTGATCGACGCGGGCCGCCGGCGGTCGGCGAGGCGATCTTCGCCCAACCGTTCTACCGGCGCGATCGGGTACGGATCGTCCGGCAGCCACTCAAGGACCCGGATCCGTTCGACGCCAACGGCGACGACTGCCAGTTCTCCATCCGGAAGGTCCGAAACATCCACGAGCTGAGCGACAGTACCTATCACAGAGCGCTGGTCACCGCCACCGACTTCGAATCCCCGTTCGATGAGCACTACTCCGAACGGCGCCGCTTGTTCCACGCATTCGCCGATCATCTGCAGATATCGAGGTTCGAATATCCTCAACGTGACCATTGAAAACGGGATGAGGGGACTCCCAAGCGGGAACATCCTCATCGATTCCATCAGGTTGTCTCCTGGCGACGCTCCCGCACCGAGAACCGTAGGCGCCCGGTTTCCACTTCGTCAACCGTCATCACGAAGGAGTACTCCCCGGGTTTTTGAAAGGGGACGTTGTTGAAGGTGAAAGCTCGGACCACTCCGTGCTCGAACCCGTCAGGAACGCCCTTCGGCGGAGCAACGGTTAGCGAGTGACGAATCGTGTCAAAGATCGGTTGGCCGTCTTCGTCGACCAACTGGACGGTTAGTTCGAACGTCTGCGTCTCCGACGACCATGGGATCCTGATTCTGGTGCCGATGGCCATGGTGTGGTGCCGAGCCGGGAAGGATCTCACCCAAATCGTGTCCCAACCGCCGCCCAGGACAAAAAGCTTGCCGCCCACTGCCTGTACAGCGTCAGCAAGTAGCGCAAACTCGATTGAGGGTGTGAGACCAGGGACAACCATATGGCAACTCTAGATGCCCCACGTTCTATGCCTGCTCTCGCCGTGGAGCGAACCGTCAATCAGCGGAGCCTTCGATGCTTGCCTAGCATGGAGTTGTGAATCTGATCGAAATGCTTGCGGCTGCAAGGCAAACCGTCCCGGAGGTCACGCCGGCCGGGCTTGTCACGGCAAACCGGACCCTGATCGATGTGCGCGAACCGCACGAAGTAGCGTTGGGAAGTATTCCTGGCGCCGAGAAGATCCCGCGCGGGTTGCTCGAGACCTCGGTTGATCACTTGTCACACGACCAACCAATCGTCGCGTTTTGCGCGGTAGGCGAACGGTCGCTCCTGGCAGGGGTGACCCTTCAGGAGATGGGCTTCACAAACGTCGAGAGCCTGGCCGGTGGCTTCGTCGCCTGGCAGGCCGCGGGCCAACCCTGGGAGATACCGCCGACCTTGTCGGTTGCGAGCTCTGCGAGGTATAGCCGCCACATTGCCCTCCCGGAGGTGGGAGTCGCCGGTCAGCAAAAGCTCCTGGATGCCCGCGTGGCGATCATCGGAGCGGGAGGTCTGGGTTCGCCGACCGCCCTGTATCTCGCCGCGGCCGGAGTTGGCACACTCGCCATCTTTGACGCCGATCGAGTTGATGTTTCCAACCTGCAACGGCAGATTCTCCATGGAACCGATCGGATCGGCCAGTCAAAGTCGGACTCCGCCGAACGGACCATCGCCAACCTGAACCCGGACGTGGCCGTCCAGGCGCATGCCGTCAATGTCGTCGCCTCAAACGCCCTGGAAGTCCTCGCAGGTTTCGACCTCATCATCGACGGGGCCGACAATTTCCCCACCCGGTACCTCATCAATGACGTATCCCAACGCCTCGGTATCCCGGTCGTTCACGGCTCGATCTTCCGCTTCGAAGGACAGGTAGCAGTCTTCGATCCCCATGACGGTCCGTGCTACCGCTGTCTGTTTCCCCATCCGCCACCGCCGGAACTCTCGCCGAACTGTCAGGAGGCCGGGGTTCTGGGAGTGTTACCAGGGGTGATCGGAAGCCTTCAAGCTACTGAGGCCATCAAACTGATCCTCGGTATCGGCACTCCCCTGCGCGGCCGGTTGCTTACCTACGACGCGCTCACCCAGGAGACTTACCAACTGCGGATCGCCAAGGACCCGAACTGCCCATCGTGCGGGTCAACACCTCCAACAATCGTCGACTACGACGAGAGCTGCCTGGTTCGATAGCCCGAGAGCCCTACCGGATCAACGAGCGCCAAACCCGGATAGAACGGTCCAGATGCTCCTGCCAAGGACGTGGAGATCGAGCCACGGTGACATGTGCTTCACGTAGTACAAGTCGTAGGTGAGCTTGTCGACGGCTTCGGCTTGATCATCGGCGTATCCGTAATTCACCTGTGCCCAACCGGTAACGCCCGGTCGGACGAGATGGCGCTGCTCATAGAACGGAATCTCCCGACCGAAGTGCTCGGTGAACGGCACCTGCTCGGGCCGCGGACCTACCAGCGATAAGTCCCCCTTAAGCACATTGAATAGCTGGGGCAACTCGTCGACCCGGATCCGGCGGAGCAAGCGCCCGACTCGGGTCAGGCGCGGGTCTTCTTTCGAAGCGAACCTTGGTCCGCTCGCCTCGGCATCGACGACCATGGTTCGGAACTTGTACAAGGTGAACGGAACCCCGTGGCGCCCGGTGCGGACCTGGCGGAAAATCACCGGGCCGGGAGAATCAAGCCGAATCGCGAGAGCAATCAGCAGTCCGAGCGGTATGGCCAGTGGGGCTGAAACAATCACAGCCAAAACATCGAAAATGAACTTCCCCCCCATGATCGGGGCGGTTTTGGTAACTGGCGTAGACAGCTCCCAGCCCTCAGCAAGGTGCACCAACGGCATCCGTCCGGTGTGCTCTTCGTAGACCGAGCTCAGGGCCCTAACCGGAATACCAGCCAGAGCAGCCGATGACACATACTGGGCCATCCGGTCGGATAGGACCGCCCGAAGGTCAACCACCACCGTCGCACCCGAAGCCGGAGGTTCAAGCTCGCCGGAGGCCGCCGGATCCATGAGCGCCAGGACCTCGGTATGTTCGGCGTCTCGTAAGTCGTCGATAAGGCCCTTTTCGTTGGTGATGACGATCATCGACTCCATCCACGGACGGCGACGGCGAACCACTCGCTGGGCGATTCCGCCAATCAGCCATGTGACCGCCGTAACGGCAAAGAACGTCCGCGACAGGTAGGTAGCGCTTCCAATCACCGCCAGCGCGGTGAAGGCCACGCCGAAGACGACGATCGCGACGCCGCGGCCGTAACTCGGGCGGGGCGCCCCACCTGCCCACATCCTGGCCGAAATAAGCGAGCCGACCAGGGATCCGACGACGAAGAACCCGGCGAGCGGCATGATCGAACGCCCACCACTCAGCTGCACTTGCCATGGCGGCACCCGAAAGGTCACGTACGAAGCGGCAACCAGGGCGAGCAGAAGCGCAGAAAGGTCGGCTGCGGCCGTGGAGAGAAGAAATCTCCTACGCATGGGGTTACATCCTACCGATCAAACGGGATCCTGGCGCCTAATCCACCATGAGCGAAGCAAGCGCCACAAGCGTGCGTACTCCGAAGCCGGTACCACCGGTCGGCAGGTAGCCGCCCTTCTCATGGCCCCAGGCGGGACCCGCGATATCGAGGTGAACCCACGGACCGTCCCCGGCAAATTCGGCAAGGAAAAGCGCCGCGTGAATCGCTCCGCCATATCGCTCGCCGGTGTTCTTCATGTCGGCGACGTCCGAATCGATGGCCTTGCGGTAGTCAGCCGGGAGCGGCATCGTCCAGACCCTTTCACCCGCCTGACTCGCGGCCGCTTCGACCAGTTCTCCGGCAGCTTCGGTATTCGTCCATAGCCCGGCATACGAGTGACCAAGGGCAACGTGCGACGCCCCGGTGAGGGTGGCAAGGTCGACTATCAGATCTGGATCTCCTTCAGCTGCCAGCGACAACCCATCAGCCAGAACCAATCGGCCTTCGGCATCGGTATTGAGCACTTCCATGGTCTTGCCATTACGAGCCGTGAGCACATCGCCCGGGCGGTTCGCCGCCCCACCCGGCATGTTCTCGGTCAACGGGACATAAACAATGACCCGCGTTTGAATCTCAGTTTTGGCAATAGCCACCAAACCAGCCAGCGTTGCCGCCGCCCCGGCCATGTCCGACTTCATGGTCTTCATGAACTCAAAGCTCTTGATATTCAGACCGCCCGAGTCGAAGACGATCCCCTTACCCACGACCGCCAACGTCTTGGTCGCACCCTCCGGGTGGTATTCGGCGATGACCATCCGGGCGGGTGCAGTTGACCCGGCGTTGACGCCGAGCAATCCGCCACATCGCTCTCGCTCCAGGTCGTCGACATCCCACACGGTGATATCGATGGGTAGGTCGGCGGCCAGCGCTTCGAATGCTTCGACAATCGTCTGGGGAGATTTGTCGCGAGGTGGCCGATTCACAAGATCGCGAGCCCAATTGACCGCACCGGCCATGGCACCGGCCTTGCCAAGCTCTCCAGGATCTACGTCTCCAACCAGTCGCAGGGTGGTCGTACCCGGGGTGTCAGAATCGTGATATTCGCTGAATTGGTACTGGCCGAGCAGAAAGCCTTCGGCTACGGCTTGGCCGGCTCCATCGAGGCCGACGTTATGCAGGCTCGTCGTGAGTTCCGGTACCCGGTCAACCGACCTGCCGAGCCATCCCGCCGCCTGGCGAAGCCGCTCGGTGTCCAGTTCAGAACCGAGTCCGACGAGATAGAGAAGTTGGTCCCCAGCGGACACCGCCACGACTTGCGAGAGTTTCCCGGTGAACCCGGCAGCCTCGAGGAGCGCAAGTTGGCTCGGACCAAAACGGTCGTAGATATCTGGATCTGTCGACGCCTCCCTCCCTTCGTACACACCGAAGGCGTGAACCGCTCCTGGTTCACTCGTCGCAGCAATCGTGGACGTCACGTTTTCTCCTGTTTTGATGGTTGCCAGTTCGTCTCTGAAGCACGCACGAGCATGAACACATAGTCGGCGAGTCGGTTGAGAAAGGGGACGACAAATGATCCTTCGAGCTGCCCGGCGTCGGCGTAGGCCACACAGCGGCGCTCCGCCCGCCGGACCACGGCTCTTGCGAGATCAAGGTGCGCCGATAGCGGCGATTCGCCCGGGACCATAAAACCGTCGGGCGCTCCAACGTCGGCGATCAACCGATCGAGCGACGCCTCCAGGTCGAGGATCATTTGCTCGGTGGTGAGGCTCACCGTTGGAACAAGTTTGTGCCGGTTCGCTGGGTCGGTGGCAAGTTCGGCGGCCACCACGAACAGCTGACGTTGCAGCGACAAGATCTCATCGTTGAGGTCGCCTACCGCGTACGCTCTCGCCAGTCCCAGCGTCGAAACCGCTTCATCGACCGTGCCATAGGCTTCCGGACCCAGTCCGGCCTTCGACACGCGACCCCCGTAGAAGAGGCCGGTCGTCCCATCGTCGCCTGTTCTCGTATAAACCTTCATCCGCGCAGAATACTCGCCGCCAGCTGATTGGCTGCATCGCCGATCATCGACCGACCGGCCACTGTGGCACCCAGCGCCGTGAGCACCGCCAGGTAGGACAAACCAGTCGCGGCCATAACTCCGGCATAGGCCGGCTCCTTCAGGGAGAACCAGACGCCCACCATGAGCAGGGTGCTCATTGCCGCAAGAGCGATGAACGCCCACCCAACCACCGATCCGACCGTCGCCCCGGCCAGCATCAACAGGGCCGTATCAGCCACCAGCGCTACCCCGGCTACGAGGTCGAGCCGTTTGAGCGCCCAACGAGGCAGCTTGGGATCGACCAGGTACCAATGCCCGAGGAGCATTTCGTCCGTGACACCTCCGAGCGCAATCGCGCCCGAGATCGCCAACAACACGTTTCCGTAGCTGGCTGCTTCGAAAATGAACCCGATTCCGCCCAGACCGAAAGCGACGGATGCCACGGTCGGTCGCCTGGCCGACAACGAACCAATGACGGTGCCGATCAATCCGAGCCAGGCTCCAGCCCCTCCGTTTGGAACCGTCCACGCCCCGATGAGCAGGACCGTTGCCCCGGCCACCCAGAAGAAGCCGGGTCCAACAATCTTCCATTTCGCCACCAGGGCGATCCCGACTGCCATACCACCGGCCCACATTGCCAGAATCAAGCCAGGAGTTAGTACAAGGTCAGCAAACACGGCTTCAAATGATAGGCATCTCGACTTTGACCGCGGCCGGTTGGTCTAGGCAGTCTGACATACGGGTGCCCGGCCAATCGATCCAGGCATAATGGCCCGATGCAGCCCACAGTGACGGTGATCATTCCAGTCCGGAACGAACAAGAGGCGATTCGCCACGCCATCGCGTCGGTCTTGGACCAAACCTATCCGAATATCACCGAAATCATTGTGGCCGACGGGATGAGTACCGACGGGACCCGCCGGTCCATCGAAGAATTCGACGATGACCGAATCCGGATCGTCGATAACCCGGCCACCACCACCCCGGCGGCACTGAACGCCGCTATCAGAGCGGCCGGCGGTGACATTGTCGTGCGCTGCGATGCCCACTCGGTGCTTCCCCCCGACTACGTAGCGATCTCCGAACAGATCATGGCCGACACCAGAGCGGTCAACGTCGGTGGGATTCAGCGGGCCACCGGCACGGGGCTATTACAGACCGCCATCGCCATGGCGATGACCAGTCGCCTCGGAGTTGGTGACGCCAAGTTCCATTACGGCGGTGAGGCGGGACCGGCCGATACCGTCTATCTGGGTGTATTCGACAGGCAGGCCTTGGTCGACGCCGGACTGTTCGACGAAACACTGATCCGGAACCAGGACTACGAACTCAACATCCGCCTCCGCCAGAACGGCGGTCTGGTGTACTTTGACCCCCGCCTGGCCGTCGAGTACCGACCGCGCGCTTCCCTGGGAGGTCTCGCCAAGCAGTACTTTCAATACGGAGCCTGGAAGCGGATCGTTCACCGGCGCCATCCCGAATCCATCCGTCTCCGTCAACTAGTCGCGCCCCTCTTTGTGCTCGGGCTGATGATCTCCGTTGGGCTTGCGTTCAGCAACTGGTGGCGATCAGCACTCGTGATCCCGGTCGCTTATCTGGTGGCCCTCGGGACCACGACGGCCGTTACTTTCGGCAAATCGCCAAAAGCCTCTGCGCTGATGATGCCGGTGGCCATCGCTGTTATGCATATCAGCTGGGGCCTGGGTTACCTGTCAGGACTGAGACCGGGGTCGCCAACCAACGCCAAATAGAAGCTCCTCACTCGATCCGTCGGCCACTCGAACTCGGATCGGACGATATTCGACGAACGCTGGGCCGATTCGCGAACCTCGGCATGGCTGGCAGCAATAATCGCCTGGCGGAGCGCTGGGACATCGCCTGACTCGACCAGGGTGACTCCCGGGCGGCCGGTCAGCACCTCGGTCGTTCCTGGCAGATTGGTCGCCACGACCGGAATGCCCAGACCGAGGTATTCCAGAACCTTGGTTGGCAGGGAGTGTCGATAATTGGGCGTGTCGGTCAACGGTGAAACGGCGACCGCAGCAGAAGCGAGGCGAACCATCGCTGCTCGCCCAGGGCAGGCGCCCGGTCAGCTCCACCGTCGCCCCGCCATTGCGCACGACTGATTCGATCCGGGTCGCCAACTCGGGAGAACAACGGCCCACCATTACGAGATGCTTGCCCGTGCCGGCGACTGCCTCGGCGAGATGGAGGGCCCCTCGTTGCTCGGTGATGTCGCCGACGTAGATGACCGAGCCATCACTTGGCGCCATGGACGGCATCGCTTCCCATCGGGGAAAATTCTCGAACACCGGGTGGGACTGGCTGAAGAGCTCGGCATAGCCCGGCTCTGCGAGAACCACCGTCCCGGCCCGTTCCGCCGCCCGCAGGATCGAAGCCGCCACCCGGCGAAGGATCTTTTTGAACGGAACGTTCTTCGTGGCGATCTGGGCAGGAACGTTCTCGTGAATATCAAACACGACCCTGGTGCGACGACTCGCCAGGATGCCGGCCAAAAACGTTTCCGGGTCGACCAGCACAGCCACGTCAAGTTTCCGACTCAGTAGCCGGCGCAGGAGCGACAGATTCCTGATGATCCGTGGTCCTCGAAATGGATACCAGGTGAAGCCCTCGATCTGATCCGGAGCCGGAGTTCTGGCATGATATTCGACGGAGAAATCGGTAGCCAGCGTAGGGATCAGCTTTTCGCGAATTCGGGCATCGTCGGCATGATGCACCACCGAGAAGACCCCGGCGATCACAGCACTTCTACGTTGTCGACCTCGATACCGCGCCGCCGATAGGCATTCCGGGTGTCAAAGACGACCGGCACCGAAGCCGAGATGGCGTTGTAATCGATGCCCTGGTGGTCGGTCAAGATCAAGGCGGCCGAGTAGCCGTCGAAGGATGTGGACGGTTCAAACCCGTGCCGACGAATCCGGTCCGGTGGCACCAGCGGATCGTACACCTCGATTTCGGCGCCCTGATTCCTCAACTCAACCAGGACCCGGGCTGACGCCGATTCACGATCGTCGGCGATGTCCGGCTTGTAGGAAATCCCCACACCGAGGATGCGGGTCCCAAAAATCGGCAACCCACGTTTGTTCAGCATCGACCCGACTCGTCGGGCGGTCCAAGCCGGCATGCCTTCGTTGACTTGCTCGGCCGTATCGATGAAACGGGTGGTGAAGTTCGCTTCCTTGGCGCGCCAGGCCAGGAACTGAGGGTCGAGCGGGATACAGTGCCCACCCACTCCCGGGCCCGGAAAGAACGCTTGAAACCCGAATGGCTTCGTCGCGGCCGCCTCGATGACTTCCCAGATATCGATGTCGATCTCGTGAGCGAGCTGGGCCATCTCGTTGATCAGGCCGATGTTGACAGCCCGGTAGGTGTTTTCGAGCAGCTTGGCCATCTCCGCCGTCTTGGCGTCAGAAACGGCGTGCACGTTGGGCACCAACTTGGAGTAGGCCGCCGTTGCCACCGCGGTCGACAAAGCGCTGACTCCGCCGACGACCTTGGGGATCTCGGCAGTTTTGAGTTCGTCGCCTGGCGACACTCGTTCCGGAGAGAAGGCGACGTAGACGTCCCGATCAACTTCCAAGCCGACATCGGCGAGCGCGGTTACCAGGATGTCATCGGTGGTACCCGGATAGGTGGTCGATTCGAGCGAAATCAGCTGCCCGGGTCGGGCGATCCTCGCCACAGTGGTCGCCGCAGTTTGAATGTAGGACATGTCCGGTTGGCGATTCCGGCCGAGCGGCGAAGGCACACAGATAAAAATGGCGTCGGCAAGCTTGAGATCGGCGGCATCGCCCGTTACCGACAGGCCGGCTTCTAACGCAGCCGCCAGATCCGCATCTGAGACGTCGTCGATCGGCGATGAGGCGGCACCGAGGCGACGGACCCGGTCTTCTGACGTATCGAAGCCTATCGCCGCATGGCCTCTGGAAACGGCGGTCAGAGCTAGCGGCAGACCAACGTATCCGAGGCCGACGACGCCACAAGTCCAACTATTTCCTTCAAAAAACTCAACAGGGTTGTCCACGAAGGCGGATGCTAGCGGTGTGTCGCTAGCCGCCCTCGTAATTGATGGCTCTGATCAGGAATGACGCCATCTGTTGTCGAAGGACGATGTTGTTGGGACAGAACCGGTCATTGGCGGGAGGATTACAGCCAAGCGTGATACCGGCGGCGGCCAACCGTTCGATGTCCGCTTCGAAGATCAAGCCGTCATCGTCGACGAACGGATCAGGGGCCCGCTCAACAAGTTCGTACGCCCGGCTGAGAAACGCCGCCATCTGGGCGCGGGTAACAAAACGATCGGGACAGAAGCGGTCGTTGGCCGGCGGATTACAGCCCAGGGTTATACCAGCGGCGGCGATCCGTTCGATGTCTGCCTCAAACAACGTGCCGTCGTCGTCGGTGAACGGGTCTGGTGCCCGCTCGACCAACCCGAGCGTGCGAGTCAGGAACGCGGCCATCTGTCCCCTGGTCACCTCACGGGTTGGACAGAACAATGTGTTGGACGGCGGGTTGCATCCGAGCGTTATGCCTCGCTCGGCAATCTCGTTGATGTCCTGCCAATGAACCGAGTTACTGATATCGGTAAACGCATACGGACTCTCGCCACCGTAAGGGTCATAGGACAACCCCGAGACCGACGGGGCCGACAGCCCCAACTGTGCGTACTTCTTGGCGATGCTCACGCTCTCTGTGACCTGGGATCCGTTCTTGGTGCCGGTGATGGTCATATACGCATTCGGAGCCGGGTTCACCAACGTGACATTGCTGATCTCAGAGAATCCGTACACCGAAGCGATCTTTCGTCGCTGTGACAGTGTTCGTCCACGCTGCCTTCGGATTCGCCGAGGTCAATGACCAGGGATCGGGAACCGACCTGGAGTACGGAAGCGCCGCCACAAAGACGTCTTCGCTATCCTCAGTGTTGCCACCCGTCGACGACGAATAGAACGCCTGGATCAGACGCGCCTTGATAGGCAATCACGTCGGACTGACGTACTCGCGATCGCCAGAACCCAAGACGGATACGAGTCGCCGTTGAGTTGCTCGTTGTCCATGCCTCGGTAGTTCTGATCAAGGGTGCTGTCAAGGACATGGCAGTAGCAATAGGACCGCCGGAAGTTCTTGATGAAGTCGTAGTTCCCGGTTGTCGAGTCGCGTCGTAGAAACGGCTGAATTTCTCAAGGGCGTACGTGCGGCCGGTGACAACCTGGGCCTCCAGTGCCGCGTTTGGCCAACTCAACGGCACCTCACGCAATCCGAGCAAGTACTCCTCGATCGGAAGCTCGAGCGAAACGTGGAATTGGCCGGTTGTTACCTGGACGTCCCCTGACGCATGCGCAACGTTCCATGCCGGTAATCCGTACCGTCCACATTGATGTATTCGGCACTGCCCCGACCCACCCCAGCGTGGCGCTGGCTCGGCAGTCTCCTGTCGTAAACGTCTGTCGCGGTCGGGCTGATCCGACGGAATTCGACATTTGTTGGTCACCCCTTCGGCACGTCGCAACTCCCACACATCACCTGGCTGAGGGATTGCCTCCTCGCGGGGGCACGGCAAGCCGCCGTCGTTCGCTTGACACAGATCTACCGGCCCGCCTGGCGTCAGCCGGGACCGAAAACGTGATCGAGTTCACATCCTGAGCCAGCCCGACCCAGATGTTCGGGTTTGCAGAACTCAGCGGATGTGGCGATTCGTAGAGAGCGGTGTGGCTCACGGTCGCAACGTTTGTGTAGTAGTAGTTGATGATGTCTGCCGTGGTCATACCCTCGGAAGCCATGGCATTGGCGCCGTACTGACTCATCCCGATGGCGTGCCCGTACCCACCACCCGTGAACGTCACCGTTGGGGTGATAGGTCTGAGCTTGCGCAGGAATCGCCGGAACCAGCGTGCTCACGACCATGACAAAAAGGAGAAGGATCCTTCTGTGTTTCAACACAACTCCTCAGGTCGGATTCCGCCCGCCCAGGACAGAGTCACTGTACAAACTTATTGCCATCAATCCGAATGTCGGCATCATCGCCCGACGAGTTCGTAGACAGTTCCGCCGCGGATGACGTAAGTATTCCCAAGACCGTCCTGACCAAAAGACACGAGTCCAAAGCTTGACCCGAGCGTAGAGAGGTCACCCTCGGCAACAACTGACCCTCCGACGACCCGGATCGAGCGAATCCAGCCAGAGCAGTAATCGCCGTAGAGGAAGTGTCCATTCAATTGGGTCAGATCACCCCGGTACACCACCCCTCCGGTGATGGAGCAACCCTCAGCGTGGGTATATTCCAAAACGGGAAACGTCAGGCCGCTGGTGCTGCAGCTGCCGAGCCCGGTGCACTGGCTGCCCTCGAATCGCACCCAGCCGAGATTCAAACCGGTATCCGTCGTCGAGACCACCGAGATCTCCTCGCGCGAACCTTGTCCGACATCGGCGATATACATGTCGGATCCATCAATCCACCACCGCCAGGGGTTGCGCAGGCCGATCGCCCAATTACTCGACGTGGTGTTGACCGTGTCGATGCGGACCATCGAGCCAAGGGCAGTCTTGGCGTTCTGACCGTTTCGGTCGGGATCAAAAGCCGAGCCGCCGTCGCCAAGACCCAGATACAGGTACCCGTCGGGACCGAACATGATCATGCCGCCGTTGTGATTGGCATAAGGCTGCAAGGTCGTAAAAACAACCCGACCCGAGCTGGGACCGACCTGGTCACCGGACACCTTGAACTCTTCCACCACCGAAGCGTGGTCGGCCGAGAGTGACGAGGTCTCCGCGGAGTACGAGACGTAAACCAGTCCGTTGGTAGCGAAGTCGGGGTGAAAAGCCAGGCCAAGCAGTCCCCGTTCGCCGCCCTGGATAACCATGCCCGTTAGATCTATCAAAGGGTCGGTAAGCAGTTTGCCGTCGCTGATGACCCGGACCTTGCCAGATCGTTCGACCACAAAAACCCGACCGTCCCCTGGCGGGCCGGTCACCTGGATCGGTGCGTCGAAAGAAAACGGGAGGGCGTCCAACGTTGGCGTCAACCGGGGCGGGACCGGGATCGGGGTCAAGCCTTCGGCCCGGACGAGGAAGCTAGCCATTTCATCTCGCCTCACCCGCTTGGACGGGCAGTAGCGATCGTTCACCGGTGGGTTACATCCCAAGGTGACGCCGGCCGCTGCCAGGCGCTCAATATCTGCTTCGAAGATGGAGCCGTCGTCGTCCGTGAACCGTCCGTCGGCCCGGTCGCTATAGCCATAGGCGCGCACCAGAAACGCTGCCATCTCGGCTCTCGTGACCGGCCGGGTCGGACAAAACTGGTCGTTGGCGGGCGGATTACAACCGCGAGTGATACCGGCCGCCGCAATCCGTTCGATGTCGGCCTCAAACAACGTACCGTCATCATCGCCGAACGGATCAGACGCTCGCTCGGTCAGCCCGAGCGCCCGGGACAAGAATGCCGCCATTTCGCCCCGGGTCACGGTCCCATCGGGACAGAAACGATCACCAACTGGCGGATTACATCCGCGAGTAATGCCAGCAGCACGCGAGCGCCTCAATGTTGGCCTCGTGGACGTTGCCGTCGTCATCGATGAACGTGCCACCGGGCGGGACGGCACCTGCCACAAGTGCCGTCAAGGCAAGGATCGCTAGAGCAGTCGTGATTCCTGTCGTAAATCGAAACATGATGGTCAACACTATCGGTGAGATTGTTCCTACCTGAGCCTTAAGTATTCCGGCCGCCGGACCGATAACCACTCTATGAAGTTTTCCTTTGGGCGTAGGGGAATCTACCTGACGGCGGTTGCGCTGACCGCCTTCCTCGCGCTTTCGATCATCCCGACACCACTCCCTGCGGTCGCATCCCCGATTCAGGACGGCGACATGATCGACCTCATCAACGGAGAACGAGCGGCGAACGGCCTGCCCGGTCTCACCCGTCACTGGGATCTCGAGGACGATGCATCGGTCCAGACTGCCCGTCAGGTCGCCAGGGGAACCATCTTCCATACGGCCGACCTCAGCAAGATCGTAAGCAGTGGATGGTCGAGCCTTGGCGAAAACGTCGGGATGGGCCCGAACATCCCGGTCCTCCACAATGCCTTTATGGACTCGCCGGGCCATCGGGCCAACATCCTCGGCGACTGGTCCCACATCGGGGTCTCGACCAAGACCGCCGAGCAACGGACAGACCTTCATCACGGTCATCTTCATGAAAGCCCGGGGCAGTGCGGCCGACGCCGAACCACTGACCAGCCTCTCCCTCCTGAGTTCCGCCAACGACGCATCCAACACCGTCTTCGCCGACGACATCGCCTGGCTGGTCTCGAGTGGCATCGCCCTTGGCTGCGATTCCAGCTCGTATTGCCCGAATCGGCCGGTTACCCGTGGTGAAATGGCGACCATGATGGCATTGGCGCTTGACCTTCCGAGCACCGGCACAGATTTCTTCACCGACGACGACGGATCACCCCACGAGGCGAACATCAACGCCGTCGCTGAGGCCGGTATCACTCTCGGGTGTAATCCGCCCGCCAACACCTTCTTCTGTGAACAGCAGACGCTCACCCGTGGGCAAATGGCAAGTTTCTTCGTGCGGGCCCTCGGCCTGTCAACCAACGTCGCCGATCAGTTCGGTGACGACACCAACTCGGTGCATCAGACGGACATCAACGCGCTGGGCGTATCCGGTATCACCAAGGGATGTAACCCGCCGAGCAACGATCGCTTCTGCCCCGAGGGAACGCTGACCAGAGGCCAGATCGCGGCGTTCTTGCGCAGGGCACTCAGCTAGCGGCGCATCGCTCGACGGGGACTCCTCTCGTCAGCCCGGGTACCATGCTCCTCCATGCGGATCACGGTTCTTGCGGTCAACGACTATCAAAACGACCCCCGAGCACGGGTCCTTATTGAACAGCTGACGCGCGCAGGACACGACGTCACGTTAGTCCGAATCGGCCATCAAAACGGTGACTTGGATCGGCCCTTCGACGAGGCACTCGTATCCCCAAACCAGCCGCCGGGAACCTCGCTTCGCGATCGTTTGTTAAGGAAGCTTCAGACGCAGATATCACGCAACTCACGGCGCGATTCGGCTCTCGTTCGGCGGACGGTCGAGTCCGATCCAGAATTGATTGTGCCGACCACCGAAGCAGCGGTTCAGGTGGCTGCCGAAGCGGCAGCTCAGACAT
Organism: uncultured Acidimicrobiia bacterium; assembly: GCA_963847455.1. Classification (GTDB taxonomy): domain Bacteria; phylum Actinomycetota; class Acidimicrobiia; order Spongiisociales; family JAENVV01; genus JAENVV01. The sequence continues at coordinate 142,030 of CAWKAG010000034.1, read as the reverse complement.
CTGCCTTCGTAGCGAGAGCCCCCCAATGGAATCCAGCTGGACCACTGGATCTCATCGACATGGCCCCGTCAACCCCCTCGGCGAGCCGACCGATCCGGACCGGATTACCGTTTCACACCCCCGAGAGCCAGTCCGGAGCCATACCGGCCCGCCCCCGGGCGCCACGCGGGGACCCGGATCGCTCTGGCCTACCGCAAGACCGACTCCAACCCCGGCAAGTATCTTGAGGCGGCCCTCAAGCGCGCTGGGGTCGCAGTCGACCTATACACCGACGCCGTCGACTTCAACACCCTGGCGCCTGACACCAACGCGATTCTCTTCGTCGAAGGCCCCTACCCGGAGATCCAGGTAAGCGGCGCAACGCCACCCATCCCGATCGGGTTCTGGGCGCATCACGGTGAACACCACCTCGCTGCCAACCTGCGACTCGCCGACCGATATCGGGCCGACTTGATCCTCCTGGCGCACTCGTGGCACCTCGCCCATTTCTTTCGCCAGCCGGTCCAGCGCTTCCCGTTCGGGATGGCACCCGACCTCTTCGATGGATCAACGCCAATCGCCGCCCGCCGGTACGACGTCGCAATGGTGGGCGCCTACATTCGGGGAGGCGGGCCCTACGCGTTCCGGGGCCACCTAACGACCAGCCTTGAAGCTGCCCTACCTTCGACTGCTTTTGAGGAGGGCGTATCGGCTTCTCGCATGGCTGAGCTCTATGAGCAAGCCCGCATCATCCCGAACGAAGGCGGAACGCGCCACTTCCCCATAACGATGCGCGTGCTCGAAGCCATCGGGGCAGGAGCGCTGTTGGTGACCCAGCCCATCCCTGGCTTAGACCAAATCTTGACGCCCGGTGAACACTTCCTACATCTCGAAACTGACTTCGTCGACCAGTTCCAGTCGCTCCTGGCCGATCAAGATCGCATGCAACGGATCGTCGACCAAGCACGGTCCCATGTGGCCGGCGCCCACCTCTATGACCACCGGGTCGACGAACTCATGGCCGGTCTCAAAGCCGCCGAAAAGGTTCCACCGCCCGCCGATCGACTTCCCGCAGAGGACCCACTTGCAGTCCTTCATCGACCGTGACGTCGAGGTGCAGCGAGTGCTGACCGCACCTGGCACGGCGTTGACGCTGCCCGGACGAGAAGTGTGGGACAACGTCGCCGACGCCAAGTCCTGGCTCCTATGAGGCAGTGGCGTTTCGCGGCACCACTCCCCCGGAGGCTATTCTCCTGGCGGCGAGGCGCTACATCTATGCTCATGCGCCCGACCGACTAGCCCTTGATGCCTACCTTGCTGCTCACCAGCCGCAAGCCGAAATCACCGAGTCGGGCACACTCATACGAATCGATCTGAAAGCTGCGAGCTACCGCGCCACCTGATGATGCACCCATTCACCGGTCCCGAGAACGACTACGCCCCTCTCCTGAATGTCGAGAGCGACGCTGACCTGCCAGTGGTCACCGTGGTGATCCCCGTCTTCAATCGGGCCGAGCTTCTCCAAAGGACTCTCGCCGCTCTGGCCCACCAGGATTACCGGGGAAACTGGGATGTCGTGGTCGCCGATGACGGATCGGATGAAGACATTGGGGTCGCAGTGGCCGGGATTGCTGGGCGCACCGACCTGGCGGTGACGGTCGTTCGACAGGAGCACGAAGGGTATGGGGCCGGTCGGGCAAGAAACCTGGGAGCCAAACACGCATCGGGATCGGTTCTGGTCTTCCTCGACGCCGATTGTATGCCGGCGCCCGACCTCCTGACCCGGCATGCCATCTGGCACAACCGGGCTAGCAACCTCGTGGTTATCGGCTCCCGCCACCATGTCGATACGACAGCGATCACCGTCGACACGCTCATCGCAGACGGCATACCGTTCAGCGTCGACGTCGCCGCCTCCGAGGATTTTCGGCTGAAGTTCTACCGACGGTCGACCAGATTGCGGTTCGGCGACGAAGCTTTCCGGGCGCTCGTGTCGAGCAACTTCTCGGTGCAAAAGAGCTATTCCTGGCAGTTGGCGGCTTCGACGAGTCATTCAACCGTTGGGGTGGCGAAGACACAGAGTTGGGTTGGCGACTCTCAGAAGCCGGTGCCTTCATCGTCCCCGAGGACGAAGCCATCATGTTTCATCAGACACAGATCGATGACGAAGCCGGCTGGCGCGACGCGGCAAGACAAGAAAACGATGCCCAGATCATCAACCGGATCCCGCACCGTTTCTATCGGAGATCCGTCGAGGGACACCTGTACGTGCGCCCCAAAGTCACCTGGGTGATCTCACCGGTGGTTGACGCGAGAATCGAGGCGCTGTGGACCGTCCTGCGCCGCCAGAACTTCACCGACTTCGAGACCATCTGGGCAGGCGAATCCGAAGCCCTCGACCGTTTCGCGGCTGCCAACGAAGCCGACCCGCGAGTAACCCTGGCGGCACCCTTGAGGAAGCCCTTGGCAAGGCTCGTGGCCAATATGTGGCCACCTTGCACGGATGGGCCACCCCCGACCACCGGCTCGGGGGTAGATTGGTTAGGCGCTTCGATAGCCGACCGCGTTTGGCATCGGCTTCGATTGGCTATCAGGTCCCGGGACCCGACGGACCGCTTGCCTACCAAAACGAGTCGGACACCGCAGCCATCGACGCAGCCTGGGCACCGTCTGGTCTCCCGCTCTTCACCTGGGTGCGATCAAGAGAATGGGCCAAAGCGCTGAGTAGCGCCGACACGGCCACACGCGCTTTCACGGCGGTGCGGGGTTGGGGCGACAACGTCCATCTAAACGACGCGCTCGTGGCTCTACCGAGTGGAGCCCCGGCTGACGATCTGCCGATCGATTATCCCGCCTACGAATCCGACCGGAGCAAGCTGGTGTCGGAGATCCAGGCCCATCCGGTAAGGGCGATTCCCACGCTCGGTCGATTCGCCAAAGCGCGGCTCACAAAGTCGTCATTCCAGACACCACCCAAGACAGCCACTCGCCCTGATCCACAACATTCCGACCGACCCCAAATTCGTTACGTCGGATGGGTGGGGAAGGAGAACTTCGGGGACGAGATCATGCTCAACGCGGTGACGCGACCTGATGGACTGGGGCGATTTCACCACGACGGGCGATCCGACCGGCCTGCTCCTGCTCGGCGGTGGAACCCTCATCAATCGCAAGGTCTATCTGGATTGGTTACAGACCAAAGACTCCCCGAGGATCGAACGAGCCGTGTTCGGCACCGGGGTCGCCAACCCGTCTTTCTGGGGTTTGACCGAGCCGGCCGAGCAGTGGGTTGATTTCCTATCGACCTGCGCCTACGTCGGAGTACGAGGACCGACCTCGGCGCAGATCCTTACCGACTGGGGCCTCAAGACCGATCTCGAAATCGTTGGCGATCCAGCGTTGCTGGTTGAACGACCCGACGATGCGGGGCCCACAGATACCGGGACTGGTCACCATCAGCCCGGCACGGACGAACGGCGAGCTGTGGGGCGAGAGTGACGAGGCCGTGTATTCGGCACTCGCCGACTTAACTCGTCGACTTGTCGCAGATGGACGTGACGTCCGGTTCCTGTCGTGTTTCCCCGCCGACGACCGGCCGATATTCGAGATCATGCGTGCGGCCGGACATCCCGAACTGCCGTACGTGGCCGCGTACGCCGACGAAAGTGGGGCGGTCCAACTGCTGGCCGAATCGGGCCTCGTTGTGTCCGAGCGGCTGCATGGCGCCGTGTTGGCTGCGGCGACCGGCACGCCCTTCATTGGCCTTGAGTACCGGCCGAAAGTCCGAGATTTCGCCCAGAGTGTGAATATGGAGGACTACGTTCTCGCCACCAACGATCTCGGAGGACTCTACGATATGGTCAACCACCTGGAGTCCACCAAGGACACCGCCGTTGTTTCCATGGACGACGCTGTCGCCACCTTCCGGATCCGTCTCAAGTCGGCAGCGGAAACGATCAGGGAGGCGACGACATGAAGATCTGCATGTTCGTGAAGAACTCGTTCGAATATGACGCAAGGGTCACGAAAGAAGCCAGAACCCTCATTGAGGCCGGTCACGACGTCACCGTCGTCGCCATTCACGTGCCGGGGGTAACGGCCGAGCAGGAAACCACCCAGGATGGAATCCATGTCCGCCGGGTGTCGCGGGTGCACTTTGGGCTGGCCACCCTGAACAAAGTTGCCGGTCGGTACGCAGGAAGCATCGAAACCCGCCACGCCAAACTCACCGGAGAACCGGTTGACGTCGCCAAACAAGCCCAGCTATCCGCGGTGGTCCCGGCCTCGACGGCCACGCCGGGAGCCAACCGCTCCGCCGCCCCAAGTCCGACCGCCACCCCAGTTGAGAAAGCCTCGCTCGCCACCAAGACATGGGCCGCGATAACTACCCCGATCTTGCGCGGCTTTGCGCACACCGCTCGTTTCGGATTCCGAGCGGTCAAAGCCGTACTCGGACGTCAGGGTCTGGCACTCAAAACGTGGGCGATCAACAAACGGATGATCGCCATCGGACTAGAGATCGACCCAGACGTGTTTCACTCCCACGATCTCAACACCCTCTATATCGGTTGGCAATGCGCCGAAGCCACCGGAGCCAAGCTCGTCTACGACTCGCACGAGTTGGCAACCGAACGTAACCGGATGGACAGCAAGTGGCGTAAGTGGGCGATGTGGAATGAGCGGCGCGGACTACCCAAGGCTGATGCGCTCATCATGGCTAGCCCGTATTGGATTCCATTCGTTGAAAAGCTTTATGGATCGATTCCAGAACTCTCGATCGAACTCATAAACGTTCCCGAATACGACGAGCATGTTCCGGTCTGGGACCTGAGGGCCGAACTCGGGATCGCGCGTGATGTCCCGCTGTTGCTTTATCAAGGTTCGATCCAGGAGAACCGTGGCATCGAACAGGCCCTGGAAGCGACACTGATGATCGATGACGCCGTTCTCGTAGTGGTCGGCTACGGCTACCACCGACCAGCGCTAGAGGCCGACGTGGTTAAGCGCAATATTGGCGATCGGGTGAAGTTTTTCGGGCCAATCCCCAATCATGAACTGTTGTTCTGGACTGCCGCCGCCGACATCGGGATGGCGAATATCATCAACTCATCGATCAGCTACTACACCTGCCTGCCGAACAAACTCTTTGAGTACATCATGGCCAACGTGCCGGTGATCGGTTCTGACTCGCCCGAAATCGGACGGGTCGTTCGAGAAACGGAGGTGGGCATCGCTTGCGATCCCGCCGACCCGACCGCCATCGCTGAGGCCGCCAGAACCATCCTGGCTGACAAACAGCAGTTCGTGGAGGCAACCAAGGTTGCCGCCCGTCAGTACAACTGGACGGTCGAGTCCCAGAAGCTCATCAAGCTCTACGAGAGCTCTCTCGACCTAACCGGTTTCCTGCAGGTTGATGGCCCGCATCATGAACGAGGCCATTTCAGCCCGGATCAGGGTTCGTTGCGGGCAGAAACGATCATTCTCAGGTGGGTTGCAGCCCAGGGTCACACCAACCGCGGCAATCGCCTCGATAGAACCCGCAAACTGGCTGGCATCGTCATCGTTGAAGCTGTCGGCGCCGTCCGGCACGGCGAACCCGAACGTTCGGGTCAACAGTTCCGCCATCTCTTCGCGTCGCAGTGGAGCGTTCGGACAGTAATCCTCCTCCGAACACCCGAACGCGATACCTGCCTCCGCAAGGGCGTTGATGTCGCCCTCGAACATCGACGTTCCATCGTCTACGAAGTAGTCGACCTCCGTGGCCGGAAGCGCTAGGAATCGCCGGAGGAAAGCGGCGATTTCGCCGCGGGTCAGCTGGCGGGTGGGGCAAAACCGGTCGTTGTCAGGCGGGTTGCACCCCTTGGTGATCCCCCGGTTGGCAAGGGCATTGATGTTCAGCTCATGGACCGATCCATCATCATCTCGAAAGACCCCATGATCGACTGGATCCCCGCCGGCCTCCGTCAGCACGGTGGCAGCCTGGAGGTGTGGGTACGGATCGATCGCGGTTCCGTCGGGGGTGCGAAGCTCGAAGTGCACGTGGGGGCAGTTACAGGCTTCAGCGTTCCCACTATCGCCGATCCACCCGATGAGTTGTCCAGCGACCACGTGTACGCCGGGGGCAATGCCCTCGGCGAATCCCCATCCCAGTCCGTCGTCAGTGTCTTCGGTGTCGTTGTTGAGATGGATGTACCAGGACGACCAGCCGTCGTCATGCTCAAGGGTCATGGCGCAGCATGATCCCTCGCCCTGAAACCAGCCGCCCGGTTCCGGATAGATCCCACCGACGGTTCCATCTGCGACCGCAATAACCGGCTGCATCTTGTAGCCCATGAGGTCGTTGCCTTCATGCGTACGACCTGACGAGCGGGGAGCTCCGAACGAGTCGGAGTAGTTCACATCACCGATGACCGGGAAGTACATCTCGTAGATGCCATTGTCTTCGTTGAGTCCAGCAGGCGCATAAGCCGATCCTGTCGCAAACGCCGCCTGTGGTATGGCGAGCAGCACGACAAGAAACAGGCCGACCAGCGCGTGCGGTCGTTTGGTTCGTCCGTCCATGAATACCCATCGGCACAATAGACACAAGGCTTGACCTAGGCGAAGTCCGTTCGACGCCGATTCCGTTCCTACACTGTTCAACCATGAGCGATCCCCTCTCGGACATGTCCACCGAGCGTGCAGCCGAATACTTGGCCCAGCTGCAAAGTCACATCGATGCGCTTGCGGCTAAAAACGCCGCACAGCGAGATCGGATCCGCAAACTGGAAGCAGACCGAGAAACGCTGCGCAACAGGCTGGAGGCAGCTCGGAGTGAACGCCGATCACGCTTCCGCAAATCTGATGCGGAGCCGGCGGCTGACGACCGCCCGGCCGTGGCTGATCCCGATGATGCTGAGACGGCTCCCCCGAGACGATCAGTTCGCGTCGCGGCGATCGTCGACGAATTCACTGAGCAGACATTCGGGCCGGAATGGTCCATGGTTAACCTGAGCCGAGAGAATTGGCTATCAAATCTGGAAGCGCATCAGCCCGAGATGCTCTTTGTCGAAAGCGCCTTTAGCGGAGCAGGCGGTGGCTGGGCCGGGGAACTTGCCAGGTTCGGCAGCAGCTCGGCGACCCTTCAAGAGGTCGTCGGGTGGTGCAAGCGACACAACATTCCGACGGTGTTCTGGAACAAGGAAGATCCAAGCAACTTCGAAATATTCATCGAGACGGCCCGGCTGTTCGACTACATATTCACCGTGGACCTGGACAGCCTCGAACGGTATGAACGTCATGTTCCAGGAATACCGGTCAGCCTGCTTCCCTTCGCTGCCCAACCCAGCCTCCACTACCCCCCGGCTTCCCTCAGTCAGCGCACCGAAGGCGTGGCTTTCGCAGGCGGCTACTACGCCGCCAAACTCCCCGACCGCCGCGCTCAGATGGAGTTGATCATCGCGCCTGCACTCGCTTTCGATCTCGACATCTTCGACCGGTTTGGAGGCACCGACAGTCGGTTCGCCTGGCCCGCCAAGTACCAACCGCACGTTCGAGGGCGCCTGACGTATCTCGAAACCGTGGAGATGTATCGCCGCTACAAGGTGGCCCTAAACGTCAACAGCGTGACTGCCAGCACGACCATGTGCTCGAGGCGGATCTTCGAACTCCTGGCGTGCGGTGCATATGTGGTGAGCGGACCTTCCGCCGCCCTTGGCACCTACGTCCCTCACGGACTCGTACAGGTCGCCTCGAACGCCAACGAAGCACACCATCTGATCAGCCAGGGTTTGTCGGACCCGACGGTGCTTGATGCTGCCGCCGAGCGCGGCCCGGCCTGGATAGCCGAAGGGCAAACGTATTCAGATCGAGTAGACGAGGTACTCCGGGTAATCCAGGCCTAACGGGCCGGGCAGTTCGCCCAAGCGATTTCGCGTTCGAGCGGTACGTGCTCCTACAATGCTCAAGCTATGTCTGCCCTCCTCACACAAAGCCGATCGCGCTTGGCGCGGACGAGCACCTATTTTCGCAGCTTATGGAGCCGCCGCGAATTCGCCTGGTATCTGGCGATGGGCAACCTGAAGGCAAGGAACGCCTCAACGGCGTTGGGGCTCCTCTGGTGGGTGATCAACCCACTGCTCCTGGGCCTCGTGTACTACCTGGTCTTTGGCATCCTCTTCGCGTCAGATCGGGACCTGAGTTACTTGCTCTCAGGTATGTTCGTTTTCCATTTCACCAGTCAGGCCATGACGGGAGGGGCCAACAGCATCCTCCAGAACTCGAAACTGCTTGCCAACATCAAATTCCCCCGCCTGATTCTCCCCATCGCCAACCTCATCGAAGCAGGCGTGGGTTTCCTCGCGTCGTTGGTCGTCCTCTACGCCGTAGCGATTCCGGGAGGGTTCGGCGAACCTGAACAACCATTTCTGGCTCATCCTTTTCATCGTTCCTGCCCATCTTGTCTTCAACCTCGGGCTGAGTGCGCTCACCGCACGGCTGGCCGTTCCGTTTCGCGACATCAACAACATCCTGCCCTACATCAACAGGCTCTGGCTCTATCTCAGCCCGATCATCTGGCCGATCGAGTTCATGGAGAACCTGTCCGAGACCGATCCAGAAAGTGATGCTCTTGAACCCGATGTGGAGCATCGTTGGTGTCTACCGAGCGGCCCTGCTCGGGTGATCCCCTTGAGCCCGGCCTGTTTCTTACATCCGCGATAACTGCTGTCATCGTCGGGTTGGTCGGCGTTGGGACGTTCATCAAGTACGAGAGCCGGATTGTGAGGCACCTGTGAGCCGTCCGGCCATCTTGGTCGAAAACGTCAGCGTCCGCTTCCGACCATATGTCGACCGAAAGCCGACCGTCCGCCGAAGCCTGGGCCGCCTGCGCCACCGCGAGACCGCCGAGGTACTCGCCCTCACGGACGTCTCGTTTCGCGTGGACCCTGGTGAGGCCTTCGGCGTAATCGGTCGGAATGGGGCAGGGAAGAGCACGCTGCTCCGAGTACTGGCCGGGCACCCTACGCCCGGACGAAGGTAAGGCGGTGCTCGAACGGCACAACGTCGACCCTGCTGCAGCTCGGTGTTGGATTCAACCCAGAGCTGTCCGGTCGGAGGAACGTGTACCTCGGAGGTCTTGCGGGCGGGATGCGAAAAGCGCAGATATCGAGCAGCCGCTTTGATGACATCGTCAGCTATGCCGGCCTGGAGGACGCGATAGAGCGGCCCGTCAAAACGTACTCAACGGGCATGTTCTCGCGACTCGCCTTCTCGGTTGGCATGGCTCTCGACCCAGAAATCCTGTTGCTCGATGAGATCCTGTCGGTCGGCGACGAATCCTTCCGTGGTAAGAGCATGCAAGGCGATGACGAGACCTCCTTGAGCGGTCCGGCACATCGTTTTTGTGTCTCATAGCCTCGCTAGCGTGGCCCAGTTCTGCGATCGAGCGCTTTGGCTTGAAAACGGCCAGATCCGAGCCCTCGGTCCAGCCGCTGAAGTTGTTGGCGCCTATCAGCAGGCCGCTAACAAATAGGCACTGGCCCGGCTTTCGCGGCGACGGGGGGTTTCCGGTTCAGACTGCCGCCAAGACGTCGGCAATTCTCTGCCCGGCGCGACCATCCCACAACGGCGGGACATCCACGGGCCGGGATGGTTCCAGAGCGTCTAGAACCCCCTGCTCAACAAGATCCGGGTCAGATCCGACCAGCCGATTTGTTCCGAGCTCTACAGTGATCGGACGCTCGGTATTTGGCCGCATGGTGAGACACGGGACTCGGAGAATCGTGGTCTCCTCTTGGATACCACCCGAGTCGGTCAACACCACGCTCGCCCCGGCGACGAGCGACATGAAATCGACATAACCAAGCGGTTCGACGACCTGCAGGTTCGGGACCACACCAAGGCCCTGCTCCTCGAGGACCGCTCGGCCCCGGGGATGGAGCGGCATGACGACCGGCAAGATCGCTGCCGCTCGCACCAGTCCGGCAACGAGACGGGCTGCCGTCAGCGGATCGTCGACGTTGGCCGGACGATGGAGCGTCGCCACTGCATATCTCTCGGGAATCCCATACCTGGTTCGCACTCCGTCGGTATCGAACGAATCACGAAATCTGAGCAAGGAATCGATCATCGGGTTCCCGACGAAGTGGACCCCTTCGCTCTGAATTCCCTCCCTGGCAAGATTGCCAACCGCTTCTTCGCTGGTCACAAAATGCAGATCTGACAGGGCATCTGTAACCACCCGGTTGACTTCCTCGGGCATAGATCGGTCGAAGCTTCTCAGACCAGCCTCTACGTGCCCGATCGGAATTTGCATTTTGGACGCCACAAGCGCACCGGCCAATGTCGAGTTGATATCGCCATACACAACAATTCGATCAGGCTCAAGTTTGAGAAAGACCGCTTCGAGTCCAGTCAACAGGGCAGCGGTTTGTTCAGCGTGGCTTCCCGACCCAACGCCCAGGTTCATGTCGGGCACAGGCAAGCCAAGCTCATCAAAGAAGATCTGCGACATCCGTACGTCATAATGCTGGCCGGTGTGGACCAGGTGCGACTCAAGCCCGCGCTCTCGACATGCCGCGATCACCGGTCCGGCCTTCATAAAATTCGGCCTCGCCCCTACGATGTGAACCGTGCCTGCCATCGTTCTAGTGGTCCAGTCCGAAGGCGGTGAGCGCGCTACTGAACTGGGACAAGGTCGAAGAAGGAGACATAGTTATCCGTAACGTGTCACGCGCCTCGGCCAGCTCTCGTCTGTGAAGCTCCGGGTCACGAAGCATGTCGCACGTTAACGCAACGGCTGCACCAAGGTCGTTCTCCGGGTACAGCATCTCCGTTGGGACAATCTCGGGCAACGCGCCTACCGAGGGTGCAGCGACCCGACAACCCGATGCGATCGATTCTGCCACGGACATGCCAAACGATTCGTTGCGAGTCGTACTCAGGCTGACGCCGCCCGCACGGCCGGCGTTCTGGAGAATGGTAGGCATTAGCGAATAGTCGACTCGCGGCATCCATTCCACGTCCCGCAAAGTCGATCGATCATGGATCGATCTGAGAACGTGGCGAACCCGATCTGAGCCGGCCGAATAGCCACCAATAACAACGGGCGTGATCGCCGGGTTTCCCGCCAAACTCATCTGGACTCGCCCCACAACGTCAAGCGCGGATAGAACACGCTTGTGGCCATCAAGTTTCCCAACCCAGACCAACGGAATCGACCGGGTTTCCGCCGGAGGTCGCCAAGGTCCAAACCATCCGTCAGTCAGGCAGTTTGACACAACGCGCACCGGTACACCGCCGCCGATTGGCGTTGCCGTCACCATCCGGGCCATATATTCAGAGACGGTGATGATTCCCTTGATCCCGGACTCGACAGTGAGTTCGTCCAAGTAGGAGAAGTTGGAGGTGGTTGTATGGACTTCCAAGATCGCCTGCCCAACGCGGCCGGCCCGGTGCCAGTCCGTGATCATGTTGGGTGCGTCGATAATCACCGTGATATCGGCTCCATACTCCCGCATATGGGCGACCCGACCAGCCGAGTTTCCGATGGCAATAGCCGTCCCGGCCGGGAAACGACCTGCGACGCCGTGGTCATGCTCAAACAGGATTCGAACGTCGAACCGGCCAGCAAACTGTGCAAATCGATTGAGTAGTTGTGTGGCCACGCCGCCAAGCACGCCAAACCGATACGCGAAGAGCAGCTTCCGTTTCATCGGACGGTGCCGGTGAGGAATGCCAACATTGGCCGCGGATGGGGGGCATGATCGAGCGTGCCTCGGAGCATTCCGCGCCTGCTAGTCCAACTGTTGGCAGCCATCCAAGCCGAGCCTGGATCCCGCCGAATGTTCCCTTGTTCGATGAGGCTGCCGACCAAATCGACGAACTCCTCGGGAGATTCAGCGACTTTGACTCCTGGATGGCCGCGTACTTGCGGAAGGTAAGACGTAACAACAGACAGACCCGAAGCGACGAGGTCATACAACGCGACAGGATCGACGCATTCGGAAGCCGGACTGAATATGAAGGGAACCATCCCGGCGCCCCATCGTGAGATAACCCCTGATTGTTCGTCGCTGGATAAACGTCCGAGCAAACGGACGTTTGCCACTTCGGGGTCCATCGCTTTGCCAACACCGACGAGCTCAAACCGCACATTCGGGTAGCGTCGAGCACATCTCCGAACAAGCTCCCAATCGGTAAGGTCCTCCGACTCGCCTGCGAAGAAACCAACCACAAACTGAGCAGCTTCGTTGGCGGGCGGTTTCAGAAGGAGACCTCGGCTGGGAGCGTTCGGTATGACCGCAACCTCTCGCCCCGAAATCACTTCGAGCCTCTGGGCAAGCGCTCCGGACACGGCCGAGACCATATGGGCGTTTCTTGAGATGTACCATTCGTACTCAAGCTGATATGGCAAGTTCGCGTTGAGTCGAGCCGACTCCTCCGAATCCTGGTAGGCGTCATACGCGATCCGCCATCCGTGCTGCTCGGCATATGAGATGTACCGCACCATCAGTTCGTGTGGGGAGCCGATCACCATCACCTTTTTCTTCTCGCCGAAGTCAGCTTCCAGAACCTGCGGCAAGATCCGCGCCGTTATGTCAGTGTGACTTTGTATCAACCCTGGCTGACGATGCGACGGGAGTTCGTCTAAACCGCATTTGTCGAAGTTGAAGAACACCGGGCAGTCGTCTTCGAGTAGGGACCCCGCCAATTGCGCTGGACGATCGAGGTTCGCCGGGTCATAGATGTGCTCCATTGAAAACATCAGGACCACATCTCGCCCTGTTGCCTGGCGCGCTTCCGCGACCCAAACGTCGAGCCGCTCACGCATGTCGGTCACCATCGCGTCGACATCCTGCGGTTTGGTACCAGTCGCCTCACCCTCGGTCGACGGAGCAAGGGCGCTCGAGAGTTTGTCGCCACGAGCCGATGGAACCAGACGCCGAAATAAACCCACCACGGCCCTCCTCCGGTAGGCGTTCAACGGTTCGACGGATCCACGGAGGAGCTAGGCCATGCGCTTCTCATTGTGTAATCCGACCTCCGAGCGGCCTTGCGTAAGTACCGCGGAGAACTATACATCCTGGCCCTCGAGCAGCGCCTCCGCGGAGGATCGACCGCCAGAATGCACTTGGCTCAGTGTCACTAGGGAGCTCGCTCCAGACTGCACCCGATCAAACGACGCGGTTGAGAAACGGAATCCTCTGAACCGAAAGAGAGATTGCGAACGCCGCGAGCACGACCAGAACGTAGCGAGCGAGGAGGAGTTCCCATGCCGGAGCGGCGTTGCCGTCACCGAGGACTCCAGTCCGGATCACTACCAGGATGATGGCCGTATGCACACCGAAGACACCCAACGTGACGCCAGCCAGCTTCTGGGTCACTCCGGCCGTCCGTCCGCTAATTGACCAGTGCAAGGGTCGCCTCGACATCGCCAGTGAATGGATCAACAAGAAGATAAGGCCGGTATAGACAAGTGTCGCCAGCGAGTAATAGCCCGATACCAATCTCACCAACTGGGGCGGCGCAGCAGGGTTCCGCCAAGCAAAGGTCTCAAGCCCCGCAATGGCGACAACTACCAGCAGCCCCAACAATGTCGCACCACGCGACAGAACGAGATCCCGGAGAGCCCAGCCAAGAAGGTAGAAGCCGAGGTAGAAGATCCACCAGGTCCAGGCAGTTTCCACCCAGATTTCCGATCTTCCTCGGAGGGCGTGGGTTGCAAGAGTCAAAACCGGCATTGCAGCCATCGCCAAGCCAGCGAGCGCTACATCTCGCTTTTTTGCCTGGGCGACCCAAGGCGCCAACATGGGGGTAACCGCAACGAGGCCCAGAATGAGCCAGAAGTAATACAGGCCCTGGAAGGCGCGACCGCCAATCGTTTGGACGAGATACGCGTCTACCTCCAGCGCCTGGCCGAGGTAGAACTTACGGAAGAAGAAATAGAATGCATGCCAGAAAACGAGGGCGGGGACGAGCCGGAGAGTTCGCTTCCCCATAAAGGCTCGTCGCTCCTGTGAACCGCTTGGGATCGAGGAGAAGCGCGCCGCTAATCATCACAAACAACGGGACCGAGAACACTGAGGCAGCATCGATACCAATTGAGACCAACCCGAGTTTGGTGGCTCGTGCGTTCTCGACGACTGCGTTGTACCCGAAGGTATGGATCGCCACCACGGCGCAAATGGCCACAATCTTCGCCGGATTAAGCCAGGCAGTGTCCGAATCCGTTGAAAGAAACCTAGGGATGTTGATCTACACCGCCCCCCTGCTGACCGCGTCGCACGGCGCTGCCGATCGTAGAACCAGCGGCGACCAGGAAGAATATCAAGCCAGGCATCGCATAACGGAAGGCGGTCGGTGTTCCGTTGAGGATGTTGAGTAGCATCGTCGCTCCGACTGCGCCAGCGAGCAGGTGCGCCTCGGTCCGCTTCCACGAAACGACTAGCGCCGCTGCAGCCACGACCAGCAAAACCATCAGGGCTTGGTCCCGGAAAATGAACTGATCCATATCTCGCACGAAGATCGTCCAGGCCACCGATGGAATGGCGGCAATGGCCTCCGCCAAGTCAGTCGTCTCTGCAACGCGGTCGAAATAGTGGGTTCGTATCGAAAAGCCCGGCCAGATATACGCCTGCAACAGATAGGTACCACCTGTCATTCCGACCGCCCATAGGGCAAATGGACTCCACCGATTCCATAGTTTTCGAGACGCCACCGTGTACCCCATCGCAGCTACGACGATCGCAGCCCCAGGGATCAACGCCGCCTGCCGGGTGAACGCCATGGCGGCCAGCAGAATGACGCAGATGGGGAGATCCCACCGCTTCCTAGGCTCACCCCAAATCGGCAAGGTGAGGAAAATCCCGGTTCCTACAGCCGCCGCCGGACCCTCCGTCAGCATTGCCGTTCCCCAATAGAACACGAAGTGGCTCGAAAGGACCAACAAGCTAACTCCAAGTGCGGCGGCAATACCGAAATGTCGGTCGATCACGCGAAATGCTGCCACAACCAGGAAGAGCATCGACAGGACCGGCACGACCAGCATTCCGGGCAGTCCGAACAGTTTGACGAATGGTGCCGAGAATGCGGGGTAGATCACTCGTGGCTGAACCAAACCCCACCCGAAGAGATACGATGTCGGCAGGGTCTCCCAACCCTGGAGTTCATTGGCTTCCACGGTTGCCTCTCGGGCCTCCGCCTCGGTCATGCCCGAGTAGTGGAATGCCATCGCGCGAGTAATACCGCGAGTCTGGTGTGAACTGTTCGTTGACCCGCAAAGCAGCCACCACCGAAACGGCAAACAAGACAACCAGCAGCGCAAGGACACCAATGCGTTTGGTGTCTCCGCTCCGGGCCGTCGACCGGTCGACGGGTGTCGCTTCGGTCACTCTCCTCCTCGGGGTCCACCGAGATGGTCCATGATCAGCGCTGCAATCGTAAACTGAAGCCCGACGATTACTCCTCCGACTGCCAGTATTGCGGTCCCGGCACTCGCCTCGCTCTCGCCGAGAGAACCCCAAATCGCAAAGATCCCGATAGCGGTCCCCAGAATGAGAGCAATCGCCCCGAACGCAAAGAGGACCCCAGCGATCGATGGCACCGGACTGACGTGCTTGCGGTAAATCCGCCTGAAGAAACCGGCGATAAGCTCACCGAAGATGGTCGGCGCAGCGCTAAGCAATCGCATTGACGATGTTTCGGACCCATACGAAGCCGGAATGTCGACATCCCGAATCCGAGCTCCGGCAATGTTGAGATGAATCAACATCGAATTCTCAAAGGAATAGCCAGACGAGAGCTGGGCAAGATCTATCTGACCAAGGACGCGTCGGTGGATTGCAGTATACCCGTTTTGCGGGTCAAATATGCGCCAGTTTCCTGACGAGAGTTTCATGAGATACGGACAGAATCACGCTGCCCACGGCTCGCAGTGCCGGCATGCCCTCGATCGACTCGGAGCTGAAGAAGCGGTTGCCCTTTGTGAAGTCGGCCTCGTTGTCGATCAGCGGCCGAACTAGCGACTCAAGGTATTCCGGGGGCATTTGAGCGTCCCCGGCCATCACGGCAGAGATGTCCATACCGGTATCCAGGGCAGCTCTATGTCCTGAAACGATGGCTCCCCCAACACCTGAGTTGATCTCGTCGACGGATTAGGACGACACGAGGATCTATCGAATCCCGCGACAATGGCAGAAGTATTATCCGTGGACGCATCGTCGACAACGATTACCTTGTCCACGAAGTCAGGGATCGTGGTGATGGTCTTAAGTGAGAAGTTCCTCGTTGAAAGCCGGAACAACAACCGCAATGGTCGCGCCTTCAATCGCCATCGCATTCAGCGCACCGCATGGCTACTTTCCTGTCATTGGCGGGCCAACTATAGCCGTGCGCTGCCTTGGGCCTTGCGTGAAGAGATTGACCGCATTCACCGAAGCCGTTTACAAATCTTCGGCCGTCCGGTTCCTGATCATTGGTGGAGCGAGCTTCGTCGTGGACTTCGGCGTTTTGGACGCCCTCGTACGGAACGGTGTAACAGTGTCGTTGGCTGCGGGGGCGGCATGGTCAACTGGATTTGCGTTCAACTACAGCTTGAACCGAGTGTGGGCATTTTCATCAGACCCCGCGGTAACGCGATCACTACTTCGGTACACACTGCTCGCGGGGGCGAATCTCCTCATTACGGTCGTGGGCTTAATGCCGTTTCAGCCGTGGGACTGCACCTCGGTACAGCAAAGGTGATCTTCACGACAGCGCTCGCGATCATGAACTTTCTGCTCTATCGAGGATGGGTGTTCGAGCGTCAATCGCGACCAGTTGAGAGTGCATCGAGGGAATCAAACGAGATCCCTAGCTCTTGACGAGATCGAAGATCCGAGCCGCCAATAGCTCCGCTCCATGCCGACGACTGTGTTTTGCCGATTCCGAACGGCGATGCCCAGGCCTCGGACGGTAGTCCTGGATAAAACGGACAGCGTCCTCCTGGGTGTTCTTACACCAATACACGCCGTCAGTTTCGGCCAAAACGTCTGCAACGGCACCAACCTCGATTTCCCCATTGGTGCAGAGAAGGATGTCGATTCCCATCGCGAGATAGTCATACAACTTGGTGGTCGTCTCGAAGTTCTCTTCAGATAGGAACACGACTCCGATGTCGGCGCCACCGACCACGCCTAGAGCTTCAGGGTATGGTCGTCGACCGTGCACGACCACGGCCTCGTAGTTCATCAAAGCCGGATCCACGCCGGCGATGTTTCCGACGTGATGAAAGCTGTGGGTCTGCGGATCGAGGGCCCTCAGGATATGCTGGGGCGAGCGGTCGTGGGTGAACGAGCCGGCATGCACAAGATTGATTCGGTCGGAGGGAAGTGCGACCCGCTCAACCGAACTAAGAATACGCTCGTCGTAGCCGTTCGGAATATTGACGACCTCTGCATCAGACCTTGCCCGGTTCCACCAAATCGACGCAGAAGTCGTTGACGACCGAACATCACATCCGCCTGGAAGTTAAGCCTCGCTCGGCGTACCGGGTTCGAACGGGCCTCTCGAATACTGAAAACGCGGGTTGTTCCCGAAACGGATCCCGATAATCGAGGATCACCTCGCATGCCACCGACGTTTTGCATAGGCAGCGAAGTCGAAGCATGAGAACGGATTTCCTGAGATAATGACGACGTCAAAGTGATCGCTGGACGCATCGAAATAGCGCTCCAATGCATACCGCCAGTAATACGACAGCGTATTGAACGACTTCGCATCCCTTTGCTCCGTCGCCACGAACTCAGCCGACCAATCGGGGTAGGTGCCATCGGCGTCGAGTAGCGCGGCGACATTGAAATCCGGGACGACGTGGCACGTTCTCGACGTCGCCACCCCAACCGTCGTAGACACGATGTGAGGTTCGATGGCTCCGTCCGAAACGCGTTCCCAACTCCTCGAACCAGTAGTTCGGCCGTTGGACTCCTACGGTGCGGCACGGACCTGAGAAATAGGCGGCGATCAGGACCCGGATGGGGGCGTCGACATCCACGTCGACGGAACAGATCTTGACGGCCCTTTCGCAGATGCCCCCGATTTCTGCCGAGCCCAGCTGCTCCCGGAGGTCGCCCAAGGAGTCCGCCGACCGATACGGAGCAAAGTAGTTGCGATGGAACTCATCGGACACAGCCTGACTTTCGAAAAGCATAGCTTCTGCATTGCTAATCACCGAGTACACAATCGGCGCGCTGAACCGAGGCGGAGGGGTCGAGAAGCGAAGGCAGTATCGGAGTCCAAGCCAGGCGGATCCGAAAAGGATGAGGTCCCTCAGCTCATGGTCATAATCGACGACAATCACCGTATCGGTCCCGACCACGGTCTCAAGCCACCTGAGAGCCGCAGCCCACGGACCCAGGTCAGTCGTCTGAGACAGCCGAAAGGAACTTTGGGGCAATCTGTGACGTCGGTCCGGCCGGTCCGGCGTCCCGAAGCCATCAGGAATCCATCCGAAACAGCTAGCAAAAGGATTCCATGATCCTCCGTCGAGCCGGTTGCCTCCCTGTCTTGCGAGAGAACTGCCAGGGTAGGGAGGTCACGCATCGGCGAGGTGGCTCCGCATCTTGGCGGACTCAGCTACAAGCGCTAGTTCACGCTGGACGGTTTGTTCGAAGCCGCATTGTGTCCGGCCCGCTCCGCCGCCCTTCGGGACAGATCAGGAACACGGTCGGGGTGCTGATATAGATCCCACAAAGCTTCTGCGTAAGCCACCGGATCATCAGGGCGGACGAGAAGGCTACATTCGGTATCCGTGAATTCCGGAATGGCCGTGACGTTGTTGGTTACAACCACGAGGCCACTGGCCATGGCCTCTCCCATCGAGACGCCTTGCGTGTCGAACCGGGTTGGGCACAAGAAGACGCCATGACTTCCGTGGAGAGCGGCGATCTCCTCGCGGCTCATATAGCCCTCGGCCACGTCGACGTTCGGCAAGTCAGCGATCCTCTTGGTGAGTTTCTTGAATTCCCCACCAAACCCCCGAACCGTGAACTGAATCCGGTCAAAACCGGCGCGGTCCTTCAGGAGCCAAATCGCCTCGATGGCGATATCGTTTGCATAATTCCTATTCGAGAATGAACGTATTAGCAGCATACGGCGGACCTGATCTGGCGTCTTCTGCACAAATGGGAAACGCTCGCCGTCCACAAAATTGGGGATCACCTGCGAGTTGATGGCATTGGCACCGGCATCAATCTGAGCGATCTCCTTCAGAAAATCAGAAACGAATACCTTGGTGGAAAGTGCGTCCGAGAAACATGCCGCTGCTGCACTCAAGCGATCTCGGTTAACGTCGTCGAGGCGCCGCCGGAGGCGCGCCATTTCTGGCGTCGTGTAGTTGAAGTAGAGCCGACGATAATCCCGAACTTCGTAGCCGTGGAACCAATGGAACTGGCGGTCGGAAGGTATGACAGCGCTAAGGGCGGCCAGAGTCTCAGGCGAGGGAGAATGAGTCAGAAAGGGAGTACCCGTCGGCTCCAGAAGTGTAAGGAAAAAGTCGAAATGCTCAGGCAAGATCCTCAACACGTCCACGCCGTCAACAACGTCGAGCCGCGGAGCTTCGTTGCTTGGGCTCGACTCAATAACGAGGGTCGAGCGACCTGCCGCCACATATTTATCAACTCGAACTTTTACAAACTCCCCGCCATAGACCCGCTTGCCTCCCGGGTATGCGGTACAAACTAAAACCAGTTCGTACCGCGAAATCGATACCAATGGATTCGAGGGCGGCGGCTCGGACGGACGACGCCCGTCCGAGCCAGTCAGCGCGTTTGGGACCGGTTTCTTGCGACCGAGGAGGCGCTGCGCGGCCCTTTCCCGGATTGGCTTCGGGACGAAGAGGATTATGGCCTTTCGTGTGGCACCATTTTCGAACAGTGCTCGTGTAAAGACCTTGATCCCATCTTCGACCCACCGCCCAAAGCTGCGTCTCGGCTTCGTTCGAGCCAATAGGAGATCGATCCGGTCATTGGTCAACTTTGCCTGTCTGTCCCCACGTTTTGCCAGATCTCGGACCTGAGTAACCGCCCGATTAGACATGCCATCCAGGCGAGCGGAAAGGTCGTCATAGTGGGCGCCGGCTGTCCAAGCTTCCGCTTCGACTTTGGTTCGCAATACGTCGATTTGGTTGATCACCGATCCAACCACAGCCGCCAACCTCTCAACGTCCGACCGGAGCACAGCCAAACTCTGAGTCGTTTGATCCGCCCGACTTTGAATACTGCGAAGCCTCGTCTCATTGGCAGCAAGCGCACGTGTTTGACTCCTGGCCACGTTCGCGTCGATATAAGGCAGGAGAAACTCGACCTGGTCGGCGTGTACAAAAATCCAATTATCTGAGCGTCCCAGGATCTGCGCAGGTCGAAACCCATGGTCAGCAAAAAACCGAGCGAGAGCCTCGAATCCAGGGCCGGGATGGCCCTCGACCAAGCAAACGGGTTTGTCCCGTTCGAGTATCGCTTGAGCACCCATGACGACATCTAACTCGCCGCCCTCAACGTCGACTTTGATGAGTGCAATCCGTTCATCGGGTGAGATCACCGAGTCCAGCCGCTTCAGAACGACCGAAGACTCGTCCGCGGAGTTGAGCGAGACGACCCGAGTTTGGCCCATATTGTCATAGTTCTCTGAAATCGAAGCTGTGGTGTCTTCCGAGTGCAGGCCGAATTCGTGCATCGTGACGAGGTCTCCGATACCGTTCCCAGCGATGTTGACCGCCAGCACGTCCCGGTTCTTCACTGAGACCTCAAATGCATGGGTAGGTCTCTGCATGATCAGGGCGAAAAAGACGGTGTGATTTCCGAGATTGGCGCCGACGTCCACAACCGAGCCGTGGCCAAGCGGTAGCCGCCTCACGAGATCGAGAAGGTCAAACTCGTAAAACTCCTGCTGCTGCTTTATGAGATTGAAGATGTACTCGTCTTCGTGAAGGCCGGAGATCTTCACGCTCTGACCGGAACTCTCAAACGTCGTATCGGGTAGCGCCATCTGACCAGTCTTCTTGTGGATATCAGGCTTGTGGATATCAGGCCGGCATTCGCAGCGGACCTATTTGGCCCCAGCCACCCTAGCTGAAACTCGGCAGACGATTCTTCGCCGCCAGGAGCCCCGGAGGTTCGACTCTCACGGTGCCAGACGTAGACTAGGCAAATGAAAATCGTCACTGTGGTAGGAGCGCGCCCTCAATTCGTCAAGGCAGCTCCCGTTTCACGAGCCATCAAAACCGTCGCCCAAGAAGTCCTAGTCCATACGGGTCAGCACTACGACCCGATGATGTCCGAAGTGTTCTTTAGAGAGATGGGTATCCCGGAACCGCGTTATCACCTTGGCGTCGGATCCGGCCCACACGGCCAGCAGACTGGACGAATGCTGGAAGCAATCGAAGACGTGCTACTGAAAGAAGAGCCTCGTTGGGTCATGGTGTACGGCGACACCAACTCCACCCTGGCGGCCGCCCTGGCCGCGGTCAAGCTGCACATGCCCGTAATCCATGTCGAAGCAGGACTGCGCTCTGGACGAATGGATATGCCGGAAGAAGTGAACCGCATCGTCACGGACCGACTCTCCTCGATGCTTCTCTGCCCAACAGAAAACGCAGCAGAACATCTCGCGGGTGAGGGAATCAGAGATGGAGTGCACGTCGTCGGAGACGTGATGACGGACGCAGTCCACGAAACAATTCGTTCATCGGGGTGGAAGCGATATGGAGATTATCGTGACAGCTCGTATTTTGCAGCCACGCTTCACCGTGCAGAAAACACCACACCCGCTCGCCTACCGCTAGCGCTCAAACTCCTTGGAGCAATCCCCGGACCTGTTGTCTTACCGCTTCATCCGAGGACCCACCAGGCAATTCTTGACCAGGGCCTCACGCTTCCGACCAACGTGCGATCGATCGAACCGCTCGGATACGCTGCCATGCTCGAGTTGGTCGCCGGTGCGGAAGCAGTTTTCACAGATTCAGGAGGGCTTCAAAAGGAGGCGGTCATCCTTGGCACCCGTGTCGTGACGCTACGAGATGAGACCGAGTGGGTTGAGACCGTGGCGATCGGATCCAACGACGTCGTGGGACTCGATATCAACCTGGCGTTGACTGCCCTCAGGAAGGGACCGCTTGACATGAAAAAGGTCGAAGCAGCGTTTCCTCGTGGCGCATCAGTCCGTATCGCCGAACTCCTTGAGAACGGCAGCTGACCGGTCGGAGCGGGTCACGTCACGTCAGGATGGCCCAAACCCCGCCAGTGTTAGAGTACCGGCGTGCCCGAATTCCTTGCTCCGTCCGCAGATATATCCGATGCTGCGCGTATCGGTCGAGACGTCAAGGTCTGGCATCTCGCCCAGGTCCGCGAGGGCGCTGACATCGGCGACGGATCGATCATCGGCCGCGGAGCTTATGTCGATCACGGTGTGATCGTCGGTCGCAACTCGAAAATCCAGAACTATGCGCTTGTATACAGCCCGGCGACGCTGGGCGTTGGAGTCTTTGAAGAAATCGAGGCAGCGCTCGGGGTCCTACGATCCGGCCATCTCGCCTCCGGTCCCGAAGTCGCCGCGTTTGAAAACGAGTATGCGACGTTCGTCGACTCCGCCGAATGTGTTGCCGTCGGTTCCGGGACAGCCGCATTGCATCTCGGGCTCCTGGCCCTCGGGGTCGGCCCGGGTGACGAAGTGATCGTCCCCTCTTTTACCTTTGCAGCATCTGCCAACGTTGTTGTTCTGACCGGGGCGACACCGGTCTTTGCTGACGTCGAGGACTCCTATTATTCAATCACGGCCGATCTTGTGGAACCGCTGATCACGAGCCGCACGGTAGCGGTTATGCCTGTCCATCTTTACGGCCATCCCGCTCCGATGAAGGAACTCGTCGCCTTGTGCGACAAGCGTGGGCTGGCCCTGGTAGAAGACGCTGCCCAGGCACACGGAGCCACCGTCGACGGGCAACCAGTCGGATCGTTTGGAGCATTTGGGGCGTTTTCGTTCTATCCAACCAAGAACATGACCACCGGAGAGGGCGGAATGATCTCCACCTCGGATCCGCACCTGGCGCGCACTGCCCGCCTCCTCAGGAGTCAAGGCATGGAGACACGCTACGTTCACGAAATTGTCGGTCTCAACGAGCGCATGACGGAGATCGAGGCGGCCATCGGTCGAGTCCAGCTTCGCCGTTTGCCAGCGTGGACAGATCAACGGATCGCCAACGCGACCCATGCTCAGCTCACGGCTCCGAGATCATGTCGAAGTACCAGCAACTGCCGACGGCGCCAAGCACGTCTTTCACCAGTACACGATCCGAACTGCCCAGCGAGAGGCCGTCATGGCCGCTCTCGCGGCAGCCGATATCGGATTCGGCATCTACTATCCGAAAGGGACCCACGTCCAAGCGCCATACGTCGGCTACGAAGCCAACCTCCCTGTTACCGAACGCATTACCGAAGAGGTCCTCTCGATCCCGGTCCGACCCGACCTTGAGATGCATGAGCTAGATGCGGTCATCAGCACTGTGATCGGCGCCGTGTCCGGATGATGCTTCGAACCGGAGTGATCGGACTCGGCATGATGGGCCGCCACCATGCCAGAATCCTCCAGGATCTCGACGGGGTCGAATTCGTCGGTGCGGCAGACGCATTGGGCGATAGATTCAGAGTAATGCGAGGGGTCCCCGTCGTTTCGTCGCCTGATGAGCTCCTCGCCATGGGTCTGGACGCGGTCGTCATTGCCGTGCCCACCGAACTCCATCGCGAAGTTGGATTGGCATGCGCCGATGCAGGAGTGCATGCTCTCATCGAGAAGCCGCTGGCCGCTACCACCTTGGAAGCCCGGGATCTGGTGAATGCCTTCGCTGCGAGGAACTTGATCCTCGCCGTTGGCCACGTAGAACGATTCAACCCTGCGTTGATGGAACTGAAGAAGCGACTCGGAGACGGATACCTTGGCACGGTTTTCGCGATCTCTACTACCCGTATCGGCCCGTTTCCGGATCGCATCATGGATGTTGGCGTCATCAAGGATCTCGCAACGCACGACATCGACATCGTCCGCTGGCTGGCCGGAGGTGACATCACCAAATACGCCGGGTATGTTTCACATCAGATGGGCCGAGAACACGAAGATGTGGTCAGTATCGCCGGGCAGACGGACACCGGGATCACCATCAACATTCAAACCAATTGGGTCACGCCGGTTAAGCGCAGATCCGTATTGGTAGTCGGACAGAAAGGTGCCCTGGAGGCAGACATGCTGACCAGCGACCTCACCTACTACGACAACAACGCCATTCCGACAGAATGGGCCGATGTTGCCCACATGCGCGGGGTATCAGAAGGGGACGTGATCCGGTTCGCCATCCGCAAGCCAGAGCCTTTGGTGAGCGAATTAGCCGCGTTTGTGAAAGCTGTCGGCACGGGGACCCTCGAGGGTTTCGCCACCGCAGAAGATGGCCTGGCCGCCTTGCTGGTGGCCGAAACAGTACTCGGAGAAGCTGGATGAACGCTGCGGTGATTGCCCTCGGAAAGATAGGCCTCCCGCTGGCAGTGCAGTTTGCTCGCTCAGGAGTTCGGACCCGTGGTTCGGACATCAACGAAGCGGCCGTCGACCTTATCGGGCAGGGCATCGCGCCGTTTCCGGGTGAGGCTCATCTCGACGAGTACCTCAAGGAAGTCATCGCCAACGGAGCCCTGACGGTTGGTACCGACACTACTGAGGCTGTGAGCCAATCTGACGTGGTTGTGGTCGTAGTGCCGCTGATGGTCGATACGGCCGGAGTGCCAGCGTTCGGGGCACTGGACAGCGCTACGAGGAACATCGCAAGTGCTCTCCAACCAGGCACGCTGGTCATCTACGAGACGACCCTCCCGGTGGGAACGACTCGGAAACGGTTTGAACCGATGCTCGCCCGGGAAAGTGGACTTGAACCTGGTGAGTTCCTGGTGGCGCACTCACCCGAAAGGGTTTACAGCGGACGGATCTTTTCGGACTTCGCGCAATATCCCAAACTGGTCGGCGGGACCAGCCAGGCTGCAGCCGACCGGTGTATTGAGTTCTACGAAGAGGTACTCCAGTTCAACGAGCGGCCTGACTTGGCGCGGCCGAACGGAGTTTGGGACCTGGGGTCAGCCGAAGCTGCCGAACTCGCCAAACTCGCCGAAACCACCTACCGCGATGTCAACATTGGGCTCGCCAACGAGTTCGCCCGTTTCGCAGAGACCATCGGTGTCGATATTGGGCTCGTGATCGACGCCTCAAACAGTCAGCCGTTCTCACATATCCACCGGCCGGGAATTGCGGTTGGAGGTCATTGCATCCCCGTATACCCGCGTTTCTACTCCTCGGTGGACACCGAGGCCACCCTTCCAGTGGCCGCACGCCTGGCCAATCTCGCCGTTCCGGAGCGAGCCGTTCAACGACTGGCGGAGGCGATTGGGGGCCTTGATGGTAAGACCGTTGTTGTCCTCGGCGCGGCCTACAGAGGCAGGGTCAAGGAAACGGCCTTCTCAGGGGTGTTCGCTACAGTTGCGGCCCTTGAAAGAGCGGGCAGCGCGAGTAGTGGTCGAGGATCCGCTGTACACCGATGACGAACTGCGAGCTCTGGGGTTCGCCCCCTACGTTGGTGGGTCAAGCGTCGAAGCTGCGATCCTCCAGGCCGACCATCCCGAATACGCATCGTTGAATCCCAGCAACTTCCCGGGAATCAAAGCCATTTACGACGGGCGGTCAATGCTTGACCCGAGCGCGTGGGCCGATGTCGCTTACATCCGAATCGGCGTCGGATAGACCTCCGGATGGCAGGCCAGCGACTCAGCGGAGCTGGCCCGACGGTTGAGTGTCAAACCATATTCACTAGAGGCCGCCACCAGTCAGGCCTGTCGCGATACCACGCGATGGTCTCTGTCAGATAGTGCTCAAAGCCTCGCACCGGTGACCATCCGACATCGACGTACCTGAGAATCGGCGTCGGCTAACACGACCCCGAGAGAACCTGGCTCACAACCGCCGCAACCTTGTTAGCGGTGAAGCCGAACTCTTCAGCCAGGACGTCAGCCGGCGCCGATGCTCCAAAGCGATCGATGCCGATGGACGTCCCGCCGTCACCGACCAACCGCTCCCAACCGAACCTGGATCCTGCTTCGACCGAGACTCGTGGCAGGCCGGTGCCGAGCACGCTGGCGCGATAGCCCACTTCCTGGGCGAAGAACAATTCCCAGCTGGGGAGGCTCACTACTCGGGCTGAGATACCGTCCTCTGCCAGAACTTCGGCTGCATCTAGCGCCAGGGACACCTCTGACCCGGTTGCGATGAGAACCACGTCGGTGCCGTCGCGCAATACGTAACCGCCCTTTGAGACGGAACCCTCACGACCTGATCTGTCGAGCCCCGGGAGGTCCTGGCGGGTAGTCAGAATGCACGAAGGCCCGTCGGTGCGATTCAGAGCCAGTTCCCAAGCTTCGACGGTCTCGCCAGCGTCGGCTGGGCGGAACACCCACATGTTGGGCATGGCACGCAACGACGCGAGGTGCTCGATCGGCTGATGGGTCGGACCGTCCTCGCCGAGGAAGATCGACTCGTGACTGAAGTTCCAGATGCTCGGTGCGCCCATCAATGCCGACAGCCGGAGAGCCGGTCGCATGTAATCACTGAACACGAAGAATGTCGCCCCATACGGACGTAGTCCGCCGTGGATCGCCAGACCGTTGACAATAGTGGCCATGGCGTGCTCACGGATGCCGAAGGCTATGTTCCGCTCCCCCATCGCATCTCGCTGCATGTAGCCATCGGCTGAAATCTCCGTTTTGGTTGAGCCAACCAGATCGGCGGACCCACCAATGAAACCGGGAACTTTCTCAGCTATCTGATCGAAGATCTTGCCGGTCGCCGACCGGGTAGCGATCTTCGCACCGAAGTCAGCGGGAGCAAGCTTCACTCCGGTGGGTTGATGAAGATCCTGCCACAGCTTGCGTGCTTCAGCCGGTGCCGAATCGAAACGGTCGGCCCACTCCTTGTGTGCTGATCGGCCCTTGGCCATGGCGGCGGTGAAGGCTTCGACAACGTCGGGCGGTACGGTGAACGTTTCGTCCACCGGCCAGCCCATCGCTTCTTTCACAAGTGCGATTTCTGCGTCGCCGAGCGGTGACCCGTGGGCACCGGCTGTGTCTTGTTTGTTCGGACTGCCGTGACCGATGTGGGTGCGAGCCAGAACCAGAGAGGGCCGATCCGCCACGTTCACAGCCGCGTGGAAGGCCGTCGAAATCTCAGCATAATTGTGACCATCAATCGACACCGTATGCCAGCCGGCGGCGTCGAACCGCTTGGCCACATCCTCGGAGAACGTGAGATCCGTTGAGCCGTCGATGGAGATGTTGTTGTCGTCATATACGTAGGTGAGCTTCCCAAGCCCGAGATGTCCTGCCAAAGAAGCTGACTCATAGGAGATACCTTCCATAAGGTCGCCATCGGAAATGAATCCCCAGGTTCGATGATTCACGAGGTCTTCACCAAGACGCTCACGCAGATGCGCTTCGGCAATTGCCAAGCCCACCCCGGTCCCGAACCCCTGACCCAACGGACCCGTGGTCATTTCGATGCCGAGGCGGTTATCCCGTTCGGGGTGACCGGCCGTGTGGGATCCCCATTGCCGGAAGGCCTTCAAATCGGCAAGGGTTAGCGGGAATCCGGCCAGGTGAAGCAGCGAGTACAACAACATCGATCCATGACCGTTTGACACCACGAACCGGTCACGGTCTGGCCACTCGGGCTCATCTGGATCGACCGTGAGGAACTCAGACCAGAGCACGACGGCAAGGTCGGCCATCCCCATCGGCATACCGGGATGACCCGAGTTGGCTTTCTGGACGGCGTCCATCGAAAGGCCCTTAATTGTGTTCGCGGCGCGTTCGAAAAGTTCTTGCGTCATGTCAGTCTGGCACTCCTTTGGGTCACAGCCATCGTAGCCATGCCGCAGACCCGGGGGTCCCGGTGTTACGCTCGTGACGCTCATGAACGCCCCGGCAAGAACTCCACCGACGCGATTCGGTCCCGCGATATTGATAGGCCTTACCTCGATTATCAACATTGTGGCTGGGGTGATCCTCAAGGAGGCAGGTACCGCCGACACAATCGCGCTCCAGCTGTCGGGGTTGGCGGCTGCTGGCCTGCTGGGAGTTGGTCAGTTCCTCATCTGGCGGAAGGCCCATCAGCGCTACCCCTTGAGCCTGACATATCCGTTTACGGCTCTGACGTTCCCGATGGCCTTGGGGGTGGCGGTGGTGTACCGAGAATCGATCGGTCCCTGGCATGTGCTCGCCACGATTCTGGTGGCGACAGGGGTCATCGTCGTTCACCGGAGCGACACCGAGGAGGCCATCTAGTGGGTTACCTACTCGCTGCCCTCGTCCTGACCGCATCTGGCCAGCTCAGCTTCAAGTCAGGCATATCAGACTCCCGAAGACTGCATGTGGCGGGCGGGCTGGCGGCGCTTAGCCTCGCCATGGTCAGCACCATGTTCGCTCTCCAGCGGGTTGAAATAGGGTTCGCTTTTATGGCTACGGGCCTAACCCATGTACTTGTCCTCGTCGGGAGTCGTTGGCTCATAGGGGAGGATATTCCACGCGACAGGTGGGCCGGATCGGCAATAATCATCGCTGGCGTGGTTCTGTACGGAATCGCCAGCCTGTAGGCCCTCGACCTAGACCGAGATCAGCGCTCTCGACGAAGTGTTTAGGTTGTCGACCCCGTCCTCGGTGACGACGACGATATCTTCGATCCGCATGCCGTATTCGCCTGGCATATAGATTCCTGGCTCTATCGAAAAAGCCATGCCGGGTTCGAGGACGAGGTCGTTGCCCTCCACGATGTAGGGATGTTCGTGCACGTCGAGGCCAATGCCGTGTCCCGTCCGGTGGATGAAGTATGGGCCGTAGCCGGCCTCGTCGATAATCTGACGAGCCACGCGGTCGATGGACTGAGCGGTAACCCCCGGGCGAACCGCAGCAACCGCGGCTTGTTGTGCAGCAAGCAGCACTGCGTGAGCATCGGCAACTACAGGCGATGGCTCCCCTACCACGAACGTCCGCGTGGTGTCCGAGCAGTACCCACCCATCCGGCCACCAAAATCACAGACCACCGTGTCGCCAGCGGTCATTACCCGGGTACCGCCGTGGTGATGTGGGGACGCCGCATTTGGGCCAGAAGCGACGATTGCTTGAAAAGACAGTCCGTTGTTTCCTTCTTCCCGGAGTGCAGCCTCAATCCACACGGTGAGGTCGGCCTCAGTTCGGCCAGCAAACGGCTGCTTGGCGAGTCGGGCAGCAACCCGATCCGCACTCGCAGCGGTGGCGCGCAACGCCGCTACTTCGTCGGGGGTTTTGCGCATACGCATCGGCAGCGTCAGCGGTGTCGCCGACTGCCAGAAGGCGCCGGGCATCCGCCGCTGCAGGTCGAGTAGAAAGCCCGACCAACACTGGTCGCCGACGGCAATCTGGCGAGCATCACCGACCAGATCCACGAGGATACCGATCGGGTCTTCCATCTCTCCCCAACCCTGAACCTCGAAAGCTGGATCAAGTTTGACCCGGGGCCGTTCCAGTTCAGGGACCACCAGTGTCGGCACTCCGGTCCGAGCCACCGCCAGCATGGTTATCCGCTCGAGCGGCATGGCTTCATACCCGGTGAAATACGGCAAATCGGTCCCGACTGAAAGCAGCACCGCATCCAGCCCGGCCGCGGTCATGGATGTTTGCAGACGATCGATGCGATGGGCGTACATCCGGCCAGCCTAGCTATCGATGCGCGATGCTCCCGATGCGAGCATCCAACTAGGAGTCGGCTACGGGACACACTTTCACG
Organism: uncultured Acidimicrobiia bacterium; assembly: GCA_963847455.1. Taxonomy (GTDB): domain Bacteria; phylum Actinomycetota; class Acidimicrobiia; order Spongiisociales; family JAENVV01; genus JAENVV01. The sequence goes on along the minus strand of CAWKAG010000034.1, from coordinate 112,201 downwards.
TAGCGAAATGGACCGTCGTCGGGCTCGCCGACTTCAAAACAGTCACCCTCAACCCGGTCGAGGTAGCCGTCGAGGACGCCGCCATCAGCCTGACGTTTACCGTCCTGAACGAGGAACAAAAAGAGGACCGGATCATCGGGGAAGCTGGTCGAGGTGAGGCGCACCTCCTGATCCGAGAAGTTCGTCGTGACACACCGCGAATACCAAGCGACCTGAGGAACGTAGCCCGTGATCACGCCGCAGCCCCCATCGTTCGTCTGCTCATCCAACTGGAGGGCGGCAGTTCGTATGTCCGGGAACCGCTCCTTGTTCTTTTCGATTTCGACGCCACCATCGACTGCGCCACCCAGCATCGCCAGCACCAGCAGAACGACAGCACCCGGGCCTACGAATGCTGCGCTTGTTGACCGGGAGGCTTCGCTCAAACCGTAGGCTGCTGCGATCCACAACCACGGGTACGCCGGTGTCAGGTAGCGGTACTCGCCGTGCAGCGTCAAAGCAAGCGCGAGAACCGTAACCACCGCTATCCCCGCTGATAGAGCGAACGACTTGTCAGTGGTTGACATCCTTACGGCCGTTACGATCCCGAAGATTATGCCCAAAACCAACATCACTCCCGTTGGATGAAGCACAAGAAAGTCAGCCATTTTGGCGTAATCAACCAGGCCTTTGTAGAAGGGAAAGTCATTGGACGAGGCAAGGCTTCCTATCGCGTCGAGCGGACTCATCGTTGTCCCGAGAAATCTCGACGTACTGAGCATTCCCCATACCGGTATTGCCGTCAACACGCCCAAGGCGGCCACCTGCGGAAGCGAACGACGGATGACATTCCATCTCCAGAGCGCAATCGCCAACGCACCTATTCCGATTGGAATCGGCGCCCCAAACCGAACCAGGGTGGCGGCGATGCTCAGCGGTGCTGCTGCCAGGACCCACCAACTGACCCGTTCTCCTTGGACGGAAAAGATCAAGACTGCCAGGACCGCCAATCCCAGCGCCGTTCCTGGCAGATCGGGCCACACCGATGACGCTGAGGCAACAATCACCGGGGAGAAGGCCACCCCTGATGCCGCAATGAGACCAACTCGCTGATCAAACAGCTTCCGACCGATCAGCCAGGTCAACAGGATCGTCAAACCGCCAAAGATCACAACACCGAACCGCATGGACGCATCGCTGCTGACGTATCGGCCAATCAGCGCCAAAACCAACGGCAAACCGGGTGCCCGATAGTCATTCCAGAAGAACGCCGAAGTAGTCCCCTCCGACAAGGTCCTGGCCTTCAGGGCATAGACCGCTTCATCGTGGCCGAGCGGCGCACCCCGCGCCACTAGCCAGACACAGATCAGGGCAAACACCAAGCCGAGACCGCCAAGGACCATCATCTCTGCCTTCAGCGAGATCGACCCTGGCTGACTGCCACTGTCCGAGATCTCAGACACTCCCGACACGTCGGACGTCATGAAGTGAGGGGCTCGGATAGGGCTGAATGCATGACAATCCAGGGTGAGGAAACTGAGCTGATGCTACCAGCGCGGCATAACGGGCTTCCTAACGAATCATCAGCGAAAGCCGTCAAACCGATTCGAGCTGGGCGCTTTCCTTGGCGTGATAGGAACTACGAACCAACGGACCCGACTCGACCCGGTCAATTCCGATGCCTTCTCCGTGCGCCTTGTATCTGGCGAACTCATCCGGATGCACGTACCGCTCGATGCGAGCGTGTCGAGGCGTCGGCCGCAGGTACTGGCCGATCGTGACGATGTTGACCCCGACGGCATGTAGATCGTCGAGCGCTCCGAGAACTTCTTCTTCGGTTTCACCCATCCCAACGATCAGCCCCGACTTCGTTCGCCCCGTCGGATTGGCTCGCTTGGCGCGGGCTAGCAGAGCCAGCGATCTTCCGTAATTGGCGGCGGTACGAACGTCTCGCTGCAGCCGGAGCACGGTTTCGGTGTTGTGGTTGAGGACCTCGGGCTTCTCCGACATAACCGTGTCGAGCGCCCCGGTCTCGCCTTTGAAATCAGGGATGAGAACTTCAACGCTGGTCCCTGGCGACGACCGGCGGATCTCCCGGATCGTTGCGGCAAACACATCAGAACCACCGTCATCGAGGTCATCCCGATTGACGGAGGTAATGACCGCGTGCTCAAGTCCCATTGCCTTGACGGCTTCGGCAACCCGGAACGGTTCCATCAGGTCAAGGCCAGTGGGCTTACCCGTCTTGACGTCACAGAACGAGCAAGCCCGGGTGCAGAACTCTCCGAGAATCATGATCGTGGCCGTTCCCTGACCCCAACATTCATAGATGTTCGGGCACCCGGCTTCTTCACAAACAGTGTTGAGTTCCAAGCCCCGCATGAGCTTTTTCATCTCGGTGAAATCAGCACCCATGTCTGCTTTTACCTTCATCCAATCGGGTCGTTCTGGCTCACCCATCAGCCGACCTTTGAAGAGCACTGGTTCCATCGAGTGCCGATGCTCTGAGAACGTCCCCGCCTCGATGAGCTGATCCACGACGAACTGGCGAGGGCGACCCTGACCACGAACGAACGCCGCATGCTGCGTCTCAACGACCGGGTAACCAAATGTTTCAGCGAAGTGACGTTCGACGACCGGCACGAGCTCCTCGATGAACGCATCACGGCCGAGCAGCTCGCTGACCGATGTCACCAAACGGTCGGTGATTCCGCAAGGATGCATCGCTTCGAAAGCGGTGAGATCTGTGCTGACGTTGAGCGAAAACCCATGCATGGTGACGCCGCGGGAAACCCGCACGCCGATCGCTGCCACCTTGCCGAGCGCCGTCCATACGCCGGTCAATCCCGACTCAGACCAGGCATCGATTCCGAACTCCTTCAGGGCCCCGATCAAGGATTGTTCAAGCTTGCGGACGTAGGGAACGATCTGCTTGGGATCGCTCAAGGCCATGATCGGATAACCAACCAGTTGGCCCGGCCCGTGGTAGGTGATGTCCCCGCCACGATCGATGTGGTGAAACTCGGCACCCTGAGCAGCCAGGGTTTCGGGAGCGATGAGCAGGTTAGAGCCGTCACCGTTGCGTCCCAGCGTATATACCGGAGGGTGCTCCAACAGCAGCAGGACGTCGTCCGTCGCTGACTCGTCAACCCGGGTCTCCCAGAGGGCCCGTTGGAGATCCCATGCCTCGACGAACGGCAGACGACCCAGCCAGCGGGTGCGAAGCCGCTCAGCCTTCGGCGGGAACTGACTCAACGAAGTTCCTGTTCCCAGTCCCAGTTCTCGAGATTGTGTTTGATCCGGGCCAGGAACAGCACCGCCGTCGACCCATCGAATGCCCGATGATCCCAGGTCAGTCCCAGGTATCCGATATGCCGGATAGCGATCGTGTCCTGGCCGTCTGCAGTAGTGATGACCGTCGGCCGCTTGGCGACCGTGTCGGTCGACAGGATCGCCACGTTGGGAACGTTAATGATCGGCGCTGACATGAACGAGCCGAACGGACCCGGATTGGTGATCGTGAACGTCGAACCGGCGATATCGTCTGGTTCGAGTTTGTTGTTTCGGGCCCTGTCAGCCAGGGTCTTGACGCCTCGCGCCAACCCGGAGATTCCCAGATTGTCAGCGTTCTTGATGGCCGCAACCACCAGACCGGCCTGATTGAGGTCAATGGCAACCCCGAGATTGATGGCACTGTGATGTACGGCCTTACGCTGCTCGAGATAGAACGAGCTGTTCACGATTGGGTATTCGCGCAGCGCGTCGACTGTGGCCCTGGCGATGAACGGCAGGTAGGTCAGTGAAAACCCTTCGGCCGCCTTGAAGTCGGCCTTGTGGGCCTGGCGGACTCGTTCCACCTTCTCAAAGTCGACTTCTACCGATGTCCACACGTGAGCGGCGGTCATCTTGGCTTTGATCATGTTGGCGCCAATCCGGGCCCGCAATCGGTCCAGGTCCTCGACCCGGTCACCGGCCATCGTCGGCACGTCCGACACCGGGGCGGGCGCGGCCGCGGCTGGGGCGGTTGGCGCTGGCGGCGCCTGCGAGGCTTCGGGCTGCGGTGAAGCAGGTGGAGCCGATGCTGCGGCAGGCGCCGTTGCAACTGAAGCGCCGTCGGCGGGAGCGGTAGCCGCGGCCGGCCTGGCGGCAATGTAGGACTCGACATCTTTGCGCGTGATGCGGTTTTCTTTGCCCGTCCCGGTCACTGCACTGAGGTCCACGTTGTGTTCTTTGGCCAGTTTCCGCACGACCGGAGAAAAGAACACCCCGGCTGGTATGGCTGCAGATGCGGCCGCCGGGGCCGACGCTGGAGCCGCTGGTGCCGCGGCCGGAGCAGCTTGGGCGGGAGCGGGGGCAGGCGAAGGCGCAGGTGTTGAAACCGGGGCTGGACCGTCTGCCGCCGGAGCCGCTGCCGGGGCCGGAGCAGCAGAAGCCGATCCGATAATGGCCATCGGGGCTCCCACTGGAACGGTGTCGCCTTCGGCGGCGAGGATCTCAAGAATGGTGCCCGCGACCGGTGACGGGACTTCGGTGTCGACCTTGTCAGTTGAAATCTCGAGGAGAACCTCGTCAACGCCGATCGTGTCCCCGACCGCTTTCGTCCACGACAGAATCGTTCCTTCGGTGACGGTCTCGCCAAGCTGCGGCATGGAAACGGTGGTCTGTTCGCCGCCACTAGCGGGAGCAGCTGTGGCAGCGGCAGGCGGGGCGGGGGCAGGGGCAGGGGCAGCTTCGGGCGCCGGAGCGGGAGCTTCGGCTGCGGGAGCGCTCGGGGGGGCGGCAGGCTTGGGTGGAGCAGGAGCGCTGGGTGCTGGTGTCGGTGCTGCTTCAAACGGGTCGGCACTCTCAACAGCAACCGGGGCGGCAGGTGCCGCTCCCCCGGTCGACTCACCCGCTTCTCCGATCACGGCCAGGTTGGTCCCCACTGCGACGGTGTCACCCTCTGCGACGAGGATCTCGAGTATTACGCCAGCGACCGGTGAGGGAATCTCGGTGTCGACCTTGTCGGTCGAGATCTCGACAAGAACCTCATCCACACCGATCGTATCGCCAACTTGTTTGGCCCATGACAAGATCGTGCCTTCAGTCACCGTCTCACCGAGTTGGGGCATTGCGACGTTGGTAGCCATGGGGTCCTCCTAGTGCAGGCTGCGGCCGGCGGATGAGATCAAGGTCTCACCGACGGCTTCGGACAGGGTTGGGTGCGCGTGGATGAATGCTGCCGCCTCAGCCGGCAACGCTTCCCACCCAACGCTGTACATAAGTTCGTGGATCATCTCTCCGGCGTGCGGGCCGACGACTGATGCACCGACGATGGGGCCGTCTTTTTCCACGACAATCCGTACGGTGCCTTTGTTCTGTCCGATGATGATGGCTCGGCCGACGCCCATGAACGAGTGGTCGTGGACTTCAACATCGAGACCCTTCTCCTTGGCCACTTCTTCCGACCAGCCGACCTCGGCCACTTCCGGATGGGTGTAGACCACATTGGGCAGCGCCTGATAGTTGACCGGTGCCGTTTCTCCTGTAGCGATATAGGTAATAGCGGCAATGGCTTCGGCGAAGGCCCCATGGGCCAGTCCAGGAACGCCGGCCAGTACATCGCCGACTGCATAGACACCCGGTTCGGCGGTCATCTGGGTTTGACGATCAGCGTGGATGTAGCCGTGTTCGGTTTCAACCTTGGTCGTTTCCAACCCGATGTCGCTGGTGAGGGGCCCACGGCCTACGGCGACGAGCACCGTATCGACCTCCACTTGCTCTCCACCGAACCCGACAGTAACGCCGCCATCGCCGACTACCGGCGCCTCAACAGACACCCCGAGATGAAACTTGACCCCACGGCGTTTGAGAGCCTTCTGGAGTTCCGTCGCTGCGGAAGTGTCTACGCCGGGGACTATCCGATCCAGGATGTCAAAAACGTGCACTTCGGAGCCCAGGTCAATGAGCATCGAAGCGAATTCGCATCCGATGATGCCCGCTCCGATGATGGCTACCCGACCTGGCTGTGACTCCCAGTCGAGGGCATGATCAGATGACACGATTCGATTGCCGTCAAAGTCGTAATTGGGAATGGAACGGGGAGCAGAACCGGTGGCTATGACAATATTGCGGGCTTCAAGCACCTGCTCCTCGCCACCCTTGCTCACCACGACCCGGCCAGCGCCGTCGAGTCGACCGAATCCATCGATTACATCGACCTTGCGCTGTTTCAGGAGTCCAGAGAGGCCCTTGACGAGGCCGGTAACGACCTGGTTCTTTCGGGCAAGACCGGCGGACCAGTCGAACGTCGGTTCAGAAGCCATTACGCCGAACTCGGCGGCGCGTTGAACGGTGGTAAACACTTCGGCTGCCTGCAGCCAGGTCTTGGCTGGAATACATCCACGCACCAGGCAGGTCCCACCGACGGTGTCCTTCTCAACGATCGCCACGGACAAACCGAAGTTGTGCGCATAGAGAGCGGACGCGTATCCGCCCGGTCCACCACCGATAATGACGACGTCGTACACAGATCCTCCGCAGGTAAAAGGCGTAGCAACAGCCTAGGCGATTCTGCGTGTCCGTTTTTCTGAAAAATCAGGCGGCCAATCGCACACCGTGGACCTACCGTGGCCGCATGGACGTGACGTATGAATGGCGCGGAACTTTCAAGAATGGCGATCTGAACCGACTGCATGCCGAAGCATTTGAGCACCGGGTCCTCGTTGACGATTGGGCGGCTCAAGTCGATCGCCACAGCCTCGGTTGGGTCTGCGCATATCTCGGATCGGAATTGGTCGGGTTCGTCAACGTGGCCTGGGATGGTGGCGTCCACGCTTTTGTGCTTGACACCATCGTCCACTCCCGTATGCGGCAACAAGGGATTGGGACCCGACTTGTGGCTGAGGCCACGCGGGCAAGTCGTGAAGCCGGCTGTGAGTGGCTGCATATCGATTTCGATGATCATTTACGGGGTTTCTGCTTTGAGGCCTGCGAGTTCGTCTCTAGCAACGCGGGTCTCATTCGGTTGTGACGGTCCCCGGGAACCGGACGCTCCAGCGAGGCGAACCCAAGTTGGCGACCCAAACCGGTCGGACCGTCGCTGGTTCATTGGTGAGCGCTAGAACCGGCCAACCACGAATTCGGGCTGATGGCGCGCCAGTTGCACTTGGACGTAGCTAGAGGCAGCCAGGCTTTGCCGGTGGCTGAGTTATTGCTGGTTTGGTGTCGCTTGGGTGCTTTCAGAACGTGGGCATGCTCACTCGAGCGTTAGGAGCATGACTTGTCAGCGGCGGCGCCGGGTAGAGCCACCGCCTGGTTCAGTGGGGTGGCGCTCGGTCGGGGCGTTGGAGGCGGAGTCGGGTGCGGGGTGAGTCGGGTTTGATGGTGAAGCCGCGTTGGTGGATGACCACATGATGGTGGAACCAGCAGAGGGTGACGAGGTTGTTGGCGTTGGTGGGTCCTCCGTCGGCCCAGTGGATGACATGGTGGGCTTGGAGTCGGTAGCGCGACGTGCAGCCGTCGACGCAGCAGCCGTCGTCACGTCCCAGGACGGCCCGGCGGAGCCTGCGGGGGATTTTGGGTGATTTGTGGCCGACGTTGAGGGTTTGGCCGTCTGCTTCGAGGGTGACGTAATCGACGGCGGAGCCGGTGCATAAGAGTTCGTCGATGGTGTTGGGTCCGATGATCGGTCCGGCTGGCACATACCCATTGGTGGTTTGGTCGTTGCGGGTGTCGACGAACACGACCAGATCAGCCACCGGCCCACCGGATTCTTGGGTCCCGGTGGAGCCGAGGGAGTCTTGGGCGATGGAGACGAGAGCGTCGGCGTTGCGGGCACCTCGGGAATCTTGGTGGGAGTCTTGGTGGGATTCGGTGGGGAAGGTGTCGGATCGGGCGAATAGGGCGTCTTGGACGATGGCCCCATCGAGGCCGGCGAGCTGTCCCCACAGTTTCCACAGTGACTGGTCCAGGTTGGGTTGCATGGTGAGGAAACGGGCGGCGTGGGTGTCTTGTTCGTCGTGGCGGGTCAGTCGGGTTTGTTTGGCGACCAAGCGGCTGATAGAGGCGATGTCGAGGTGAGCAACGTCGTCAACCGTGTGGGTGGTGCGGGCGATCTGTTCGACTCGTTCAAACGACACGTCACCAGCCGCGAGTGATCCGAGGAGGTCGGGACGGTCGAGCATGCCGTTTGGTGACGGCTACGAGCCGTTTGGCGGTGTGGGAGGACAGGTCGGCTCGGGAGCTGACCCATTCGGCCATGGTCCGGCATCCGTCGCCGTGGTGGACTTGACGTTGGTCGAGTTCGGCCAGGCGGATCGCTTGGCGGGCTCGCAGCCGGCCGATAAGCCGTTCGTCCGCTATGAAATCTTGTTCGAGTTGATCGGTGGTAACCGATCGCAAACTATCGTCTCCCATTCCCCAACAATACGACCCACCAGTGACAAAAAAGACACGAAAACGCCCATCCGACAACAAAAATCCCAAGATCTTCACTCCAACCGGGCTGCCGACGTGACCAAAGGTCACGCACCTTCCTCCCCGGACGCTCCACTACTTTCCGCTGGGGAAACCGACAAGTGGCCGCCAGGTCGTTGGTTGCTGCATCGTTGAGAAGGCTCCCGAATCCGATGTCTGCGACTATCCATAAGCCTGGCCGTCCCTAGTTGGGAACGAGCCCCTCTACGCGGACTGGCGTTGCCAGTCCGTCACTACGTTCCACTGGGGAGACCGACGCCGGCGCTCCACCCTTCCGCTGGGGAGACCGACCAGTGTTCGCTAGATCGTTGGTTGCTGCATCGTTCCGAAGACGTCCCAATCCGGAGTCGTGGCGCGCCGTCCATAAGCCGGACGTGCCTCGTGTTGGGAACGAGCCCGCTACCTCCGATGTCGCTAGATCGTTGTTTGCTGCATCGCTGGGAAGACGTCCGAATTCGATGCCGGGTACCCGTCCAGCAGGACTTGCCGTTGCTGGGAACGAGCCCCTCTACGCGGACTGGCCCTGCCAGTCCGTCGGCAGAACGGCTCGCCGTTCTGCAATGTGACCAAAGGTCACGCTACCTCCGACCTACGCTCCGCTTCGGTCGCAGGAACCTTCTCCCCGGACGCTCCAGTACGTTCCGCTGGGGAGACCGACAGTGGCGCTCCACCAGGTTCCGATCGGGAGACCGACCAATGACCACTGCGTCGTTGGTCGGTGCATCGTTGAGAAGGCGTCTGATCGCGAAGCCGTATTGCCCGCACCTAGATGGGGGCCAGCGCCTGTTCGATCACCTGGTTAGTCGCCGGTTTGTTGAGTCCTCGATCCGAGCCGTCCTAGCCCCGGCCTGATTCGATCTAGACAGCAGGCATTACAATTTCGTTCGTGAAGACGCGTTATCTCTTGTTCTGGTCGATCGGCTTGCTCGTGGCAATTCTGGCCGCGTCGGCGATCTGGTTCATTACGGATCCGTTCGGATTCTTGAACGCCACGTAGCCGTTAAGCCCGAATAACGACCGCTCCATGCGGCTCAATCGTCCAGGAGCCATCGGCATGCCCATCCCGCAAGTCAGTCGACACCAGCACCTCACCCGATACAGCCAAGGTCATCGACTCAGAGGCGAAGCTAACCGCCACGATCACTCGCTCCTCGCCAGCGACTCGCTCATACATGAGCACGTCGTCGTGTTCCGATTCGACCTCGTGATAGTCACCAACCGTCAGCGCCACCGATGATTTGCGAACAGCCAAGAGCCGTCGGTAGAGATTGAGAACCGATCCAGGATCGGCTAGCTCGGTCTCGACATTCCGATTCTCAAGATCCGGTCCCATCGGTAGCCAGGTCTCTGCCGACGTTGAGAATCCACCGTCCGGGGTCCATTGCATCGGCGTCCGGCAGCCGTCCCGGCTTACGCCCTCAAGGTTCACACCCCACGGATCGAGACCCAGTTCGACACCCTCGAGCATGCCCAATTCGTCGCCGTAATACATGGTGACGGTCCCTCGCAGCGTGAGCAGCAGGACGGCCAAGCGGCGGATGGAATCCTCGCCATATCGCTTGGTCACACGCGGCTCGTCGTGGTTTCCAACGACATAGTTTGGCCAGGCACCTTCAGGAAGAACGGCCTCCTGGCCGGCAATAGCCGCCCGCACGGAAGCGGGATCGGTCGCCTTGTTGAGCAGCGCAAAATTGAACGGCTGATGTATCTCATCAAGGTTGGCACCAAAGTACGAAGCCCACTCGTCAAGGTCGACGATATGCGCCTCACCGATCGTGTAACGATCGTCGTACTCATCAACCACGGCACGAAGCCGTTGATAGAGCGGATGGATGTCTGGGTGAGCTTTTGAGTGAATGTGATTCAGAGTCTCGAACTCTCCCATCGGCTTGAAGTGATCCGATGGAGCGTCGGGGTCGGCGAGTGGATTGTCTCGCATCTCCGGGTCTTTGACGATGTAGTGGGCTACGTCGATGCGGAACCCGTCGACGCCACGGTTCATCCAGAACCGCAGCACGTCGAACATGGCAGCCTCGAGATCGGGGTTGCGCCAGTTCAAATCCGGCTGTTCCTGCAGGAAGGTGTGCAGGTAGTACTGGCCGGTCGGCTCGTGCCACTCCCACGCTTTGCCACCAAAGATGCTCAGCCAGTTGTTGGGTTCTGATCCGTCCGGCTTGGCATCGGCCCAGACATACCAATCGCGTTTGTCGTTGTCCCGCGAGCTGGCCGACTCAAGAAACCAGGGGTGCTGATCAGACGAATGGTTCGGAACGAAGTCCACGATCACTCGAATGTCGACCGCATGCAGATCTGCAACGAGGCGGTCGAAGTCTTCGAGCGTCCCGTACTCGGGGGCAACATCCACGTAATCGGAAACGTCGTAGCCGAAGTCCTTCTGCGGGGATGGGTAGAACGGAGAGAGCCAAATCGCATCGATCCCAAGCACGTCTGACAAGTACGGCAGCTTCTGGCGGATGCCCTCCAGGTCGCCGATCCCGTTGCCCGTTGAATCTGCGAACGACCGGGGATATATCTGATATACGACCGCTCGTTCCCACCATTTTCGATCATGCTGCATGGCCGGAAATGGTAGCGCTTCCAGTTGGACGGCACGCTCTTCGTCGCTCCTCCCCTTCCGGCTGTCGAGCCTGGAATACGACAACGCCGGATTCGACTTTCGGGAATCCCTAGTCTGTGGCCACATGAGCAACGACCCCAACATTCTTCGCCCGCCGCTTTGGTATAAAGACGCGGTTATCTATGAGGTCCATGTCCGAGCCTTCGCGGATTCCAATGACGACGGGATCGGCGACTTCGGCGGCCTCACCTCTCGCCTGGACTATCTGAGTCATCTCGGCATCGACACGATCTGGCTGTTGCCGTTCTATCCGTCCCCGCTGCGAGACGACGGATATGACATTGCCGAGTACTTCGACGTCCATCCGAGTTACGGGTCGCTCGACGACTTCACGACGTTTCTCGATGCTGCGCATGCTCGCAACATGCGGGTCGTAACCGAGTTGGTGGTCAATCACACGTCGGATCAGCACCCGTGGTTCCAAAGGGCTCGCCGGGCCGCTCCGGGCACGCCCGAGAGGGACTTCTATGTCTGGAGCGATACTCCGGATCGCTTCGAGGATGTCCGGATCATCTTCTCGGACACGGAAACCTCCAACTGGGCCTGGGATCCCGTGGCCGGCGCCTACTACTGGCACCGTTTCTTCTCTCATCAGCCTGATCTCAACTACGACAACCCGCTCGTGCGCGAGGCCATCATTGACGTGTTCGGATTCTGGCTTGATTTGGGTGTTGACGGCCTGCGCCTCGACGTGGTCCCGTATCTGTTTGAACGTGACGGAACCAACGGAGAGAACCTGCCGGAGACCCACGAGGAGCTCAAACGAATCCGAGCGTTCGTCGATGCAAACTACGAGAACCGGATGCTGCTGGCCGAGGCCAACCAATGGCCCGAGGACTCCGCCGCCTATTTCGGTGACGGTGACGAGTGCCACATGGCGTTCCACTTCCCGTTGATGCCCCGCCTCTTTCTCGCGCTCCAGTTGGAGAGTCGCCTACCCATCATTGACATTCTGGAACAGACACCGCAGATTCCTCCCGACGCGCAGTGGGCGATCTTCCTGCGCAACCATGACGAGCTAACCCTTGAGATGGTGTCCGAGGAGGAGCGGGACCTCCTATGGCGGGCGTACTCACCAGACCGGCGGGCACGTTTGAACCTGGGGATCAGACGGAGACTTGCCCCTCTACTGGAAAACGACCGCCGCCGAATCGAGCTGTTGTTCAGCCTCCTGCTTTCCCTGCCCGGCACTCCAGTCATCTACTACGGAGATGAAATCGGGATGGGCGACAACGTGTTTCTTGCTGACCGTGACGGGGTTCGGACTCCCATGCAGTGGAGCAACGACCGTAACGCCGGCTTCTCCAGAGCCAACGCACAGTCTCTCTACCTACCGGTCGTGGTCGACCCACAATTCCACTACGAGACCGTGAACGTCGAAGCCCAGCAGGCCAACCCGAATTCGCTCCTCTCCTGGGTGCGCCTCATGATCCGGCACCGCCAACGGCACCCCGTCTTCGGGCGAGGGAGTATCGAGTTCTTGGCGCCAGACAACGACCAGGTCCTGGCCTATCTGAGAGACGCCGAAGACGAAACGCTGCTCGTGGTCGCCAACCTCAGTCGACACTCACAGTTCGCAGAATTGGATCTCGCCCGGTTGGCGGGACAACGCCCCACGGAGATGCTCGGTCGGACCGAATTCCCCGTCATTGCTGAAACGCCCTACCCATTGTCGGTGGGACCCTACGGCTTCTACTGGTTCACTATCGACGATCCTGATGCGCCGCCCCAGGCGACCCGTGACGCGGTCGAGATCGCCGGACCGCTCGAAGGGGCGATGGCCGGCGAAGGGCCGCTAGCGGATGCCGTTGGTAGGTTTCTATCAAACCAATCCTGGTACCAGGGTCGACCACCGAGGCGATCACAGACCACGGTCCTGGATCTTGTTGCTCTCACTCCTGGTGAGCGAGATGCAGGCTTTTGGGTCGCGCTCATCTCAGTGAGCCATGACTCTGGCTCACAGGATCTCTACGTCCAGACCATCGGAATCTCGTTCGAAGCGGATGCCGAGCTCCCCGCCTCATCGATCATCTCGGCCGTACGTCGCGACGGAACGAATGGCATCGTGTTTGACGGGCTAGCCGATCGGCGTGGACGCGAGGTGCTCCTCGACCTGGTGCTCTCAGACGACACCCTCCTTGGCATCGCCGGATCGTTATCCGGCACGTTGGCGCCTACCGCAATCGACCTCACGTCCGATTCCCCGGTTGAGTCGACAGTAAACACCAACAACCGCGGCGAAACCTATGTCAATTATGCCAATGGGCTAGCGATCAAGCTTTTCCATCGGATTGAACCCGGTACGAACCCTGATCTTGAGCTCCGTCGATTTCTTACTGAAAGGACCACTTTCGAGGGAGTCGCTGACACCTACGGTGCCCTCGAATACCTCTCCGGCGAAAGCCACACGATTGGCATCCTGCAGCAATCCTTCACGGAAACTCCCAGCGCCTGGAGTGTCTTCGACCAACACTGTAAGAGCTGGCTAGCAACTGTCGGCGACAAAATGCCATCCGCTGATCCGCCCGCGATATGGAGTCGGTCCAATAGCCCAGCCGATTATGCGCTTCCTAACGGCGAAGTCCTTCAGCCGGCGCTGGATCTGGCGAGCGAACTCGGGTCGATGACCGCCCGACTCCACCTGGCGCTCGGGTCGTTCAGTGAGGACCCCGACCTCGGGACGGAACCCTTTACGCAGCACTATCAACACTCGTTGTATCAATCGCTGCGAGCTGGCATTCGGCGCGAGTTCCGCGCCATGAGCCGACTGCAAAAGAACGCGGGACCAGCGATCGAAGACGCGATCGCGGATCTTCTGCCGACAGAGCATGAATGCCTCGCATGGCTCGACGCCATCCGGAAGAAACGTATCAAGGGTTCGCGCATCCGCCTTCACGGCGATTACCGACTCGACGAAGTCTTCATCGTTGATGGCGAATTCGTCATCGAAGACCTATCCGGCGATCACTCCCGCCCAATGAGCGAACGACGACTTCGCGGGTCAGGGCTGAGCGACATAGCCCAAATGTTGCGGTCAATCGAATACGTGGGTTTGGCGTGCGCACTCGACGGATCATTGGCCGACCGGGCCTGGTCAGGATGGTGGTCATATCTGGTCGGAGACGCCTTCGTGACCAGGTACCTGACCGATCTCGACGGCTCGTCGTTGCTCCCCGACTCGGCGACCGCGATCGAGGATCTCCTCAAGGCCTTTATGATGTCGCGGGCCCTTCGCGAAATCCATTGGGAGCTCCAGAATCGCCCGGAATGGGCGAGCATCCCGTTGGCCGGACTCCGCCGGATGCTGGGTCACCAAAATCCGTTCATCGGCGACCAGCCCTAATTCGACCCGGGTAGCTATTTCCTGGACCGACGCACCGCGCCAAGCAAGTCCAGCGCTTGCGCAACCTCTACCGGATCGTTGACCCGGTAGGAAGCTCGGGTTGGACCAGGGCCAACCTTAACTCCCACGTCCTGCGAATCCAGGATGGCGAACACGTCCTCGTCCGTCACGTCGTCCCCGAAAAACGCCACCCGGTCGAACGCGTCCCGTTCTCGCACGTGGGTGATGGCGGACCCCTTGTCGCCGTGACCAACCATGATCTCGACCACTTTCTTGCCCTCGAGTACCCGCGCACCCAACTTGGCGCCCACGGCCCGCGCCGCATCGGCTGCATACTTCGACTCCGCGACATGGCGATAGTGGAAGGCGGCACCGAGTGGCTTGGGTTCCACCGTCGCACCGTTGAACTTTGCCGCCACGGCCGTGAGGGCCCTGGTCACGTCCATTACCGTCTCTGCTGCGAGCGGATCAGAAGATGACAGTCGGGCACCGTGATCGCCGATCAGTTCCACGCCCGGGCGGGTGCCGACAAAACCGAGAAGCGTTTCGACCGATCGGCCCGAGATGATGACCGATCCGACATCGGCGTATTGCGCCAAATCAGCCAGGGCGTCGACCGCTGGATCGTATGGAACCGCAGCCGCCGGGTCCCCCACCATCGGTGCCAGCGTGCCGTCGTAGTCGCAGGCAACGAGCAGTCGGGGAGCTCGGGCCGCCCTCTGCAGTGCGGCGACCAGCGCCGGGTCGATCAAAGGGCGTCCAAACTGGCGAGGCAGTCGCGTGCCCAGTCGAAAACGTCTGCTTTGCGGACAACGTTTCGGAGCTTTCGCATACGCTGACGCTGCTCGGCTTCCGGCATCGTCGTCGCATAGGAGAGTGTGTCCACCACTGCGTTGACGTCGTATGGATTCACGATCAATGCGGCCCTGAGTTGCTCAGCGGCGCCCGCGAACTCACTGAGGACCAACACGCCATCATTGCCGGTTCGGCTCGCTGCATATTCCTTGGCGACGAGATTCATCCCGTCTCGCAAAGGCGTCACCAACATGACATCGGCTGCCACGTAGTAGGCGATGACCTCTTCCAGCGGAAGGGTTCGATACAAGTAGGAAACCGGCGCCCAGCCAGCTTCCCCGTATGCGCCGTTGATTCGCCCAACCGCCTGTTCAATGTCGATCCGCAACTGCTGGTAAGCCGGAACCTGTTCGCGGCTTGGTACCGCTACCTGGACAAATGCATACTGGCGCCGGTCAGCCGGGGATCCCTTGAGCAGGCTTTCAAAGGCTTTCAACCGCAGGTCAATGCCCTTCGTGTAATCGAGCCGGTCCATCCCAAGGATGACATGGTCGGGGTCGCCAAGCTCGGAGCGGATCCGCGCAGCACGGGTTTGGATTGCCGGGGAGGCGGCCAGCTGTTCGAATTCGGCCGTATCGATGGCGATGGGGGCCGACTGCAGATGCACCGACCTTCCCTTCCAAACCAGATCCCGTCGTCCGACCGCTTCCGCCCCCGCCAGGCGACGCGCGGCTCTGGCAAAGTTGTCGGCGCTCTGGCGGGTTTGGAAGGCGATCACATCGGCATCGAGCAAGCCCTCAATGATTTGACGCCTCCAAGGGAGACGGGCGAATACTTCGATCGGCGGGAACGGGATGTGCAGATAGAACCCGATCGTGGCGTCCGGAACAATCGCCCGGAGCATGCCCGGTACGAGTTGCAGCTGATAGTCCTGTACCCAGGCGATATCACCCGGACCGACAACGCTCGCGGTTGCTTCGGCATAGCGCTGGTTCACCTCGACGTAAGACCTCCACGTGTGCCGGTGAAACTCCGGGGCAACGATGCCATCGTGATACAGCGGCCACAGGGTCCCGTTGCAGAACCCGAAGTAGAAGTCGTCGACCTCCTCCTCGTTGAGGGGCACGGGGGTCTGATCGATGCCGTCGTGATGGAACGGTGCGGGATTAAACCCCGGAATGCCCGGCCATCCAACCCAGGCACCTTGGGCATTTTGCAGGACCGGTCGAAGCGCTCGAACCAGTCCTCCGGGACTGATCGACCACTCCTCGCCATCCCAGGCGACCGGAAGCCGATTGGCGACAACAATTATCCGCTTCAGAGGTTCCCTCTTTGTCCGACGTCGACCGAGACTAGTGCGCCGACGCCGGTCTCAGATCGCCCCCTCGGCAAGGCAAACTGGCTGCAAGCAACACCAATACGCCAATTGTCGGTGATTGGCTCCGACTACCACTCGACCGGCGGTGCGCCCGCGATCATCTCCCAGCCAGATCGACACTCGGCTACGTGAGTCGATTCCACCCCATCTGACCACGACCGAGACGCCGAGCGGGTCTGTCTGACCAGGGAAAACGGGCTGGAGGACACCTTCCCTTCGGGCTTTGGCACTCCCGCCGACCATTTCAACCCCAGGGCCGTACCCAGCTCACGAAAACCTCGTTCGGGACGCTTAACCAGGCTCTCATAGGTGACCGTCAACAATGCGTCTCCCAACATCGTCCTGGCGGTGACGGCAACCGCCGCCTGATAAGCGCCATGCCACGCCCAGAACGAAAGATTGGCACCTTCGATTCGGGCGAGCGCGTCACGGGCCGGGGACTCCGGGAATCGAGTGGACACGACCATGTCGGGTTCCCAGACCCATCCCAGCCGGACATGAGACCGGCAAACGGCGACGGGATGCCTTTCCAACAGAACCACCTGGGCATCAAGTGCTGCGCCTATCGACGCTGCTAGCAACGGACTCACTTCTTTGACGACGAGCAGATCGTCGCGCACCGCGAGTTCTTCCAGCAGTGTGGCATAAGCCGTAGTCGCCACCGACTCCAGACTGAAGGGATCTACGCCCTCAGCCAGCAACCCCTGGGTAATCGGTTCCCGTTCGTACGCAACCCCATCAGCGTGGCCGAGAACCCACCCCACCCAGCTTGAGCCACTCCGAGGCAAGGAAGTCAGCAAGATCGAACGTGGCACCTAGTCGGCCTCGGGTTTCTGACGATTCCGCTTTCGTTGCGACCTGGCACGCTTATCCGACAGTCGCTGCTCGTGGGCGCGTCTCGGGATACGGGTTGGCTTTCTCGTCGGACGGGGTCGGAGTGCTTCGGCGATCGTATCGGCCAGGCGTTTGCGCGCCATCTGACGGTTCCGCCACTGCGACCGGCTCTCGTCGACGGTGAACGTCAAGACGCCGTCGTTGTGAGCCAGTTCGAGGTCGAGCTTCTGCTTCTCGGTCTCGGTGAAGGCAGCCGACTCAAGAACATCAAACGACAGAATGGCCCGGGTATTCGAACGGTTGGCGTGTTGGCCGCCCGGCCCTCCGGAAGTACTAAAGGTCCAGCTGAGCTCATTTTCCGGAATTACATGTTTCGGGTCAACCCGTAAGTCGTCGTTCACGAGAACAAGTTTCGCACAGCCTGCCGTCGGATCTTTCCAAGTGAGGTTCGCGGCAGCGATTCGACCGATCGCCACGCTTTGGGAATCTTGTATCCGGCCAGGGATTCGCGCAGCTGGTCCTCTAGCTCTTCGAACGACACATCTCCCGAGACTTCAACAGCCGCAACAACAATTTCTCCCCATGTCGCATCCTGGAGGCCGACGACTGCAGCGGCCCGTACCAGGTCGAGGGACTCGAGAGCTTCTTTGACCTCCTCGGCCATCACGTTCTCTCCCCCACTGATGATCACGTCCGACGTCCGGCCGGTAATGCGAAAGCCATCGTCGACACACTCACCGAGATCGCCTGTGACCAGCCAGCCGTCATCGGTGAGGGCGGGTGCATCAAGATAGGTGCCGGTAACCATGGGGCCGCGCACCTGAATCTCATTGCCATCCACCAAACGCATCTCGGCTCCCGGAATGGGCACAACCAGTCGCCGGGGGGCTTCGCCGACTACCGAGGTGGCGATCTGGGAGCCGGCTTCCGTCATTCCGTAGGTCGAAAGCACGCCCAATCCGCGGGCGTAGGCTCGATCAAGGAGAGATTGTTTGGCGGGCCCGCCGCCCACCAGGACCGCCCGCACATCGTATCGTCGCTCGTCCAGTTCGAGGACCGCAGCCAGCTGAGTGGCGACGAATGACGCCAGGGTTGCCCGACCGAGTCCGGCGGCAACCGCCTCCGGTTCGAAGCGATCCTGCAGGATGACGCTAGAACGGCGAGCGGCGCATCTGACCAGGATTGAGGCTCCCCCAACATGAAAGATCGGCAACACGGCCAGCCAAACGTCTTCGGGGGTGTGGCCGAGATGTCGAGCGGACGCCTTTTGCCCGGCATCGACGTTCTCCCAGCTGAGAACGACGCCTCTCCCCTGCCCACCCGAACCCGACGTAAACACGATCAGACACTCGCTGGCCGGTTCGTGACGAGAGCCCCGATGCGGCTCACCCTGCAGTTCAAGATTGACGGAAGGCACCGGCCACTCTCGTCCGTGCGGATCAACAATGAACGAAACCTCCGACTCGGCGAGCTGATCTCCGACTTCGGACTCGGTAAGTCGAGTATTCACCAAGACACAGGCCGCCCCGGCCCGCCATATGGCAAAGAGCGCCACGATCGTGGGTAAGTCATTGTTTGCCCACAAGGCAACCCGGTCCCCCCGGTTCACCCCGACGTCAACCAACCCACCCGCCATGCGGGACGCCCGATCATCGACATCGGCAAACGAATGCATAGCTTGGTCGATCATGAGAAAGGTGCGGTCAGGGTCGACGGCAGCTGCGGCAGATAACCAGTCTTCTATCACAGCATCTACAGTATCTGCCTGACGCGCAAAGGACGATCATGGTTTCCGAGTTGTTCGACCCGCAAGCATGGGACGAGGTGGATGGGTTCGACTTCACCGACCTCACCTATCACCGCGCCAGGGCCCATGGGACGGTGCGCATCGCCTTCAACCGGCCCGAGGTACGCAACGCTTTTCGCCCCCATACGGTCGACGAATTATTCCGGGCGCTTGATCATGCCCGGATGACCAGCGACGTCGGCTGTGTGCTGCTGACCGGCAATGGTCCATCCCCCTCCGACGGCGGCTGGGCCTTCTGCTCGGGAGGCGACCAACGTATCCGCGGCAAAGACGGTTACAAATACGAGGGCGACCAGGGCCCGGACCCCGCCCGACTCGGCCGGCTCCATATCCTGGAGGTCCAGCGGCTCATCCGCTTCATGCCAAAACCGGTCATTGCGGTAGTGCCCGGTTGGGCAGCGGGAGGTGGACATTCACTCCACGTGGTTTGCGATCTGACCATTGCCTCGCGCCAGCACGCCATCTTCAAACAAACAGATGCCGACGTCGCCTCCTTTGACGGTGGATACGGGTCGGCTTTGCTTGCCAGGCAGGTCGGCCAGAAGTTCGCCAGGGAGATCTTCTTCATCGGGCGCGACCATGATGCTGAAGAATCGTATCGGATGGGCATGGTCAACCTGGTCGTTGACCACGAGGACCTCGAGAAAGCCGCCCTTGAGTACGCCGAAGCGATCAACGGCAAGAGCCCGACGGCGATACGGATGCTCAAGTATGCGTTCAACCTGCCAGATGAAGGTCTGGTTGGTCAGCAACTATTCGCTGGCGAAGCCACCCGACTGGCGTACGGAACTGACGAGGCTCAGGAAGGTCGAGACGCCTTCCTTGAAAAGCGCGATCAGGACTACAGCCGCTTCCCCTGGCACTTCTGACGGTGAACTCCGCGTGGATCCAGGCGGCCCGACCTGCGACGTTATGGGCTGCTTTCGCACCAGTGCTCGTGGCTGCCGGACTGGCCAGTGGAGACGGGGTCTTTCGTTGGGATGCGTTTACGGCCGCCGCCCTGGGTTCGGTCGCCATCCAGGTAGCCACCAACTTCGCCAACGACGCCTCGGACGCCAAACGGGGCGCTGATACAGAGGACCGGATCGGCCCAACCCGCATGGTCGCCACCGGCGTCATTACGGAGCGACAGATGTGGACGGCTACCGGTCTGACATTTGGGGTCGCAGCTCTGGCGGGCGTCTGGCTGATCACCATCGCCGGATGGATCATCGCGATCATCGGGGTCGCCTCCATCCTGGCGGGCCTTGGCTATGTCGGAGGGCCCCGCCCGTATGGATATCGCGGACTCGGCGAAGTGTTTGTGTTCGTCTTCTTCGGCGTCGTTGCCACCGTCGGTTCACGATTCGTGCACGATCAAACATTCCCGCTCGACGCCTGGCTTCTCGCCATCCCCATGGGCTTTCTCGTGACGGCGATCCTCGTGGCGAACAACATTCGAGATATCGAAACCGACCGGGCAGTTGGGAAACGCACCCTGGCCGTCATACTCGGGCGCCCGAAGACCAAACAGCTGTATGCGGGACTGATCTATGGCACCTTCGTTGCCATCACGATCTTCGGGACACTGCGCCTCACCCCACTGGCCACCTTGATCGCCGTCTTCTGGCTGCCCTGGGGGGTTGGTTTGGTGCGCACCATCTACAGCGAAACCTCAGGCGTTGCCCTCATCGGCGCGCTCAAGGGAACTGCCCGACTGCAACTCCTCGTCGCGTTCTCGTTGGCGTTGGGGGCGTCGGCCTGAGCTCAGTTCATTGATAGAGGAAATGGCTGATCCGATCGCCAAGTTCGGCGGGCGCTTCTCCAACGACCGCATGGCCCGCCCCTTCGATAATCGCCAACTGTGAGTCCTTGATAGCGGCGTGCATCGACCCGGCAATGGCCACATACTTTGGATCATCTGCACCGGCAACAATGAGCGTCGGCACCGCCAAATCGAACAACCGGTCACCAAGATACGGCTGCGTTCCTTGGCCAAAATCGACCAGCGCTGATGCGAGGCCCTTGGCGGAATTGAGTAGACGCGTCTCCCGATCGACCGCTCGCCAAATCTCATGACGCCTACCGAGACCGGCGAACATTGGATTGGCAAGCCACTGATCGACGAAGCCTGCAGTGCCGTCGTCGGTCAACGTCGCGGCGAGCCGCTCATCGCTCTGGCGGCGTTCCTCTCTCGCCGCCGCATCGCCTATCCCTGGTCCGGCGGAAATCAACACCAAACGCTCGACGGGTCGCTCGAGTGCGTACCGAAGCGCCAGTCGACCTCCCATCGAGTAGCCGATCAGCACCGGGGGTTCTCCAGCCGCCAACCACTCGATCAGGCTGGTGACCGACTCGAACGTCGTCGGAAGGTCACTCGAACCTCCGTGGCCAGGTAAGTCGGGAGCTTCAACATGCCGCGGCAGGTAATGGGACAGTTCGTCGAACATTCGACCTGCCTGAGTAAATCCGTGCAATCCGATCAGGGCGCTCACCCACCCATTGTGGCACCCCGGAGTCAAGCGTGGCATATCGGCCAACTAGCCTGACCCGGTGCCGAACAGAAACTACAGATTCTCCCTGCCGCTACTCGGCGCTCTGCGTGACCTTGGGCTGGCCCACGTAGCCATCAGCCCCGGTTCGCGTAACACCCCGTTGGCTATCGCAGCTGCCGAAACGACCGGCCTGGAGATCTCGGTTCACCTCGACGAGCGCAGCGCTGCCTTCTTTGCGCTCGGCATGGCTCGCGCCACCCAACGACCGGTCGCGTTGATCTCAACCTCAGGCACTGCGGCATCGGAGTACTTACCGGCGGCCACAGAAGCGCGCCTGGCACACATACCCCTTGTCATCCTTACTGCCGACCGACCTCATGAACTGCGCGACACGGGCGCACCCCAGACGATTAACCAGTCCGACCTGTATGGAACATCTGCCAAGTGGACGCACGACGCCGCTCCTCCCGACCCGACCGCCGATCCAGCCCGGTACGCCGTTCGTTTAGCCACCCAGGCATGGACCATCGCCCAGGAAAGCCCGGCGGGACCGGTCCACCTCAATCTGGCCTTCCGGGATCCACTGGCGCCGCAGATTACCGACGAAACTGCACCCGAACCCCCGGCCACTCCCACTGTCCACCTTGGCACGCTCACCGCGACCGACGGTGCCCTCCTGGCGGTCGCCCGCCAGGTGAGCTCAAAGAAGGCCCTGATCATCGCCGGACCTTCGGGCGACCCGGAGACGCCTGCAGCACTGGCCGAACTTGCCAATGCCCTCGGAGCCCCAATCCTGGCCGACCCGCTGTCCGGGCTGCGGGCCGGCCATCACCCGGTCGAGCAGGTGGTCGGAATGGGCGATGCCCTCGCCAGAGCCGGACGTCTGGATGCTGACCTGCGCCCGGACGTCGTGGTCCGGTTCGGGCCAATCCCCACGTCCAAAGCCGTCTGGACGTGGCTCGCCGCCACCGATGTCCCCCAAATATGGATTGATGAGGGCGACTGGCGTGAAGCCACCTCCAGCGCTTCGGTCATCGTCCGGGCCGAGACCACAGATACCGCCCGACGACTCGCGGACCTGGTCGAAGCGGCTGCGCCGCAGTGGCGAACCGACTGGGCCGAAGCCGAGTCGGCCGCCCTAGAAGCGCTCGGGACGTTGCCATGGCCATCAGAGCCCGCCGTGGCCGCCGCCATGGCAGAGGGAGTCGTGGACGGATCATCACTGGTGGTGTCGTCTTCGATGCCGATTCGCGACGTTGATTTGTTCTTCGGCGTCCATGATCGCCCCGTCCGGTTATTCGCCAATCGAGCGGCGAACGGTATCGACGGGGTCATTTCCACCGCGCTCGGCGTCGCCGCTGATGGGCGACCAACGTACCTGCTCATCGGCGACGTAGCCTTTTTGCACGACGCCACCGCCATCGCCAGTGCGTGTCGCCTGGGACTTTCGATCACCATCGTCCTGATCGACAATGACGGCGGCGGGATCTTCCATTTCCTCCCCCAAGTCGACTACCCGGAGCACTTTGAGGACTTACTCGCAACACCCCACGGAACCGATCTGAAATCTGTGGCGGAAGGATTGGGGGCCACTGTCGTGCAACCGGCCACCGTCGAAGACTTCATGGACCACCTTGGGAGACCGAACGGCGTGAAAGTCGTTTACATCAAAACCGACCGAACCGAAAACGTCGCGCTCCACAAGGAGCTGCTCGGCCGGATCTAGTCGTGATCGTGGGATTTAGGCCTCAGCGAGGAGGCTCATCATGGTCCGGAACTTGAGCCGGGTTTCTTCCAACTCGGCGGCGGGAACCGAATCTCCCACGATTCCAGCTCCGGCATACAGAAGCGCAGTCCGTCCCTGTATGAGCGCGCATCTCAGCGCGATGGCCATCTCGCCGTCACCCTGGCGATTCGCCCATCCGACGGCACCGGCATACCAACCCCGGTCGATGACCTCCTCTTTGCCGAGGAACCGGTTGGCCTCGTCCCGGGGACTTCCCCCGACGGCCGGCGTCGGATGAAGGAGCCCCGCCAGGTCGATGACATGGGTTAGGTGAGTCAGCGTGCCGTTGACCTCTGTCGACAGGTGTTGAACGTGGGCCGTTTTCCGAAGCGACGGGCTGTGATCCACATGCAAATCCGTAGTCAATGCCTCAAGCCGTTCGGTGATGTCGTCGACGACGAACCGGTGCTCGCGGCGATCCTTGCCTGATGACATCAGCAACTCTCCGAACGCCCGGTCTTCCTCCTCGTTGCTCCCGCGCGGGGCCGAGCCGGCTAGCGGATGAGACCGAACCTGATCTCCTCGCCGCTCGACAAGCAGCTCCGGTGAGGCACCAACGAAGACGCTCCCCCCTTCCTGCCAGCCGAACACGTAGCACTCGGGATACGCGAGACGGAGGCGAGAGACGAGGTCAAACGGCCGGTATGGAGCATCGGACGTCACAAGGACCGACCGTGCCATGACCACCTTCTCGAGGGTCCTGGCGTTGATGGACTCGACGGCATTAGCCACGGCCCCTTCCCACTCGGAAGGGGGTGGCCGCGACTCGATAGATAGGTCGGTCGTACGACCGGTTGCCGGTCGGCCCGGCTCGACCAGCCTTGCCAGGACCTCCGCGACGGGCTCCCATGTCCGGCCGGGTGGAAGCACCACAACGAGTTCTGAGGACTCGGGCGTGCCAATCACACTTACGATTGGGATAACCGCGACGGCTGGCCCGAAACCGTCCCACTCAGATCCCAAACCACCCTCGGGAAGATACGAGAATCCCGTGAAGGCCCGCTGGTCAACCCGGCAGGACTCCAATTGCCGAGTCAGATCAGCAAACCTCGAGTCTCCATCGACGCCGTCCGATCGCCAGGCAACCCCGAGTCCACCCGCCTCGTCGAGGTCGGGCCGCCCGAAATAGGCCGCGAAGGGAAACAGGTGGGCACCGGCACGAACCAGGGAGAGCGGATCGACCCGTACGCCTGCTCTGGCTACCCGGTAAACATCAGCGTCCCCGGCGGCGAGTTGGGATCCAAGCGTTTCGATCGTGGAAGGCAAAAACATGACACGCAATGCTAGAGCCTTGGCAGGTTCATGATTCACGCTCGAATCGACCCAGCGCCCTCATGATGATTGCCGCCAGCTTTCCTGGCTGCTCCATGGGCACAAAGTGCCCCGCCCCGGCTACATAGGCGAGTTGCGCTCCGGCGATCCGGTCCCGGAGTATCTCCACATAACCCGGAGGGTAGGTATCGGTATCCTCTCCGACCACCAGCCAGATCGGGACTGCCAATTCTTCGAGTCGACCGTAAACGCCGTCCGACCCTGACCTGGAAAAAACCTCGGCTTCGTGCACGGGTTCACAAGCCAACACCCACTTGTCTGCTTCGGGCACGAGCCCCCCTTCGACGTAGGCAGCCAGCGCTTCGTCGACCCACCCGGAGAACACCGCCTTGTCTGCGAAGTTGATCACCGCGTCGGCGGCTGAATCGAATGCTCGTCGTCGGCGGGAAGCGCCGACGACCAGCGGATGATTTAGGGAGTCGAATGTTGATGGTGGAAAGACAATGGGTTCCACCAGTACCTGCCCGAGGTACCGCTCCGGGGAGACGAGAGCACTTTGCAGCAGGGCTGTTGCCCCCATCGAGTGGCCGACGCCGACCACCGCCCCATCGACGCGGGACAGGATTTCGGCGACGTCATCGCCGAACCTGGCCCAATCGTGATCATGCAACTTTGGAGAGTGTCCATGCGATCGGAAATCAAAGGCGGTGATCGGGCCTCGAAACCCATTGGCCCGCAGTTCCTCCACGACCGGGCGCCATACGAGTTTGTTGAAACCAGTCGCATGGGCAAGCACCAGGGTCACCGGACCGGTTCCAGCCCATTCGATCGTAGAGAGAGGCATCGAGAGGCCGGCTGAAATGGGAGTGTTGCTACCCGGCGTGGTGGTCGATACCGTGGTAGATGCCGATGAAGTCGTCGATTTCGGCGCGGACGTCCTCGGTCAGATCGTCAAAGTAGAAGACCCTCGCCCACGTGATCGCCGCTGCCCGGTAACTGGTTCCATCCGGATCCTGAATGACACCGTCGTAAGGGGTTAGGACCAACGTTGGCTCCGGCCTGTCTTCTACGTAGCCACCCAGCGACGTGGTGAAATCTGCACACTCCGTTGGGCAGTTGTAGACAAACACCGCTCCGGCGTCCTCCAGATTGTGGATGTACAGCTCGGGCGGGATGGCCTCTTCGCTCACGCCCCACGGTGCCAAACCACCAAAGTGCGGGCCGGAAGATGGCGGTGCCGAGTTGTAGGGAGCGTGCGGCTCGGCCAGGTCCGATAGGTGGAAGTTTCCCTGACTTGGATAAGGAATTCCCGGGGGAGCCGGAGCGAACATGATCCAAGCGGTCAATCCGGCCACGGCGGCCAAAATCACCGCAACGGTGACGAAGCTCTTCTTACGAACCTCGGAACTCTGGTGGGCAGCCCGTTCTTCAGCTTTCCGGATCTGCTCAAGTTCGAGCGTCCGCCCTTTTCCCTTTGACGACATCGGCGTTTGACTCCTGTGGATTGCCCGATAGGTTACCGGACGGTCGGAGATTAGTCACAGCCGGGCTGCATGCACCCGGTTTGTTACGTTCCGGCCGAATTCCAGGCAAGCTTCGAAACTACCCGCACCACCCCGTCGAGCCGACGAGTCAGTTCTTCAAGCAATCGAGCGTCCGCCTCTTCTGGCAGTCCGCCTTCGAGCGTCACAACACCTTCGCTAACCGTGACTTCAATGATGTCGGGATCGAACATGAGTACCCGACCGAGGACGTCCTCCCTGATCTCATCCTCAATCACATCATCTGGTCGGGCGAACGCCCGGACGATGTCGGACCGGGAGATGATCCCGACGAGATGGCCGTCTGCGTCGACGACCGGAAGCCGCTTCACGTTCTTGTTGGCCATGGTTCGACCGGCCGCTGCGACGGTGGTATCGGCCATCACCACGGCCGGATGTGGAGTCATCGCGTCCCCAACGGATTCGCCGGCTACCGGGATCGTATCGTCAATAAGCATTCGCAGTAGCCGGGGACGGGGCCCAGGATCTCGAATCAAAAAGTCTGCCTCGGTGATGATCCCCACCACAACTGAACCATCCTCGACGACCGGAAGGCCCGAGATATGGTTGTCGACCATCAACCGCGCCGCCTCCTTGAGGGTGTGTTCGGCCGTGACCGTAACCACGTCGATCGTCATGACATCCTGGACATGCATCATGTCTCCTTTACGACAAGCACGTCGCAATGCGCAAAGTGCAACACACGATGCGCAGTGCTACCTAAAAAGAACGAAGCGAGTTCGGAGCGACCGCGCGAACCGACCACAGCGAGGTCGCAGCCATGCTCGGCTGCGAAGTCGATTAACACATCAGGCGGGTACCCGCGAACCGAGTGCTCTTCCACGTGCACGCCCTGACTCCGGATCTTCTCAACAACCGGAGCAATCACGTTCCACACCTCATCGATCTGGGCCTGCTCGATAGCCCCGATTTGAATGGGGGCTATGCCCACAGCCTGCAGCAGGTTCGGTGACATGTGGACCGCATAGACAACATGGAGTTCAACCTCAAGCGCCTGGGCGATTTGGCCAGCCCGTTCAAGCGCGGAGACCGAGTATGACTGTTCATCGACGCCGACGACGATCATGCCTGTCCCTCCCACGACTCCGGGGGAAACGCGGCTTCCTGTTTAGCGGCCAACCGGGCGGCGTAGGCGGCTGCCTCTGACCGGCGGCTCATCTCCAGCTTGGCCAGGAGATTCGACACGTAGTTCTTGACGGTTTTCTCGGCGAGGTACATTTCTTCAGCGATCTGCCGATTGGTGAGGCCATCGGCGATATGGAACAAGATCTTCGACTCTTGGGGGGATAACCGTGCCAGCAGCGGATCCGATGGACTGTCACCGCGCAGCCGGGCGAAAAGTTTGTCGGTCATCTCGGCATCGAGCAGCGACTCGCCGGTGGCGACGCGACGGATGTTCTCGATGAGCGCCGTGCCGTCGATCCGCTTGAGTACGTACCCTGAGGCGCCAGCCATAATGGCCGACATCAGCGCTTCCTCGTCGGCATACGAGGTCAACATGAGAACTCGGACCTCGGGCCAGCGCGACCGGATCTCACGACAAGCTTCGACTCCCGAGCCGTCGGGTAGACGAAGATCAAGTATCACCACGTCGGGGCTGTGGTAGCCGGTGCGGCGAATCGCTTCAGCAACAGTCCCTGCCTCACCGACCACCTCAAAGTCATCCTGTGACTCCAGCAGGGCGCGAATTCCTCTGCGCACCAATTCGTGATCGTCAACGAGAAGCAGCTTTACCGACATATGAATAAATCTACTTACACCACCACCCATATGCCTAAAGGGATGGCCACAATCTCCTAGGGCACAAAGTCCCAAAGCATCGATAGCAAGCCTCGGCGACGGGGGCAGTAGTGTGTCAGGGATGCTCCAGCGCCCCGACCATATCTCGGACCTCATAGAAGCGGCTGCCAGTGTCGTCGGTCAGTCCGACCTCCGCGCGGTCCTGTACGAAACCGTCGAAGCCGCCATGCACATGACCGGAGCTCAATACGGAGCTCTCGGGGTAATCGGGCAGCATCAGTCGCTCGTCGAATTCCTCCATGTGGGATTGACTCCGGGCCAAGCGCAACTGATCGGGCCCTTGCCAACCGGCCGGGGCGTACTCGGGACCCTTATCCGGTCGAAGGAAACCATTCGACTCGAACGACTCCAGGATCACCCCGATTCGGTCGGATTCCCTGCCAACCATCCACCTATGGCCAACTTTCTGGGCGTCCCGGTGCGTCTCGGCTCCCATGTATACGGCAATCTATACCTGACCGAGAAGCCGGGCGGATTCACTGCCGCAGATCAGGATCTGGTCGAGTCGCTCTCGGTCGTCGCCGGGGCCGCCGTGAGTACCGCTCGGCTCCAGGCTCGCCTGAAACGTACGGCGGTGGTCGAAGACCGCGAACGAATCGCCCGCGACCTGCACGATGCGATCATCCAGGATCTCTTCGCAGTGGGCTTGTCACTGCAGGGTATGAGCCTACGAGTCGAAGATCTAGAACTACGAACGATGCTGACCGAATCCGTCGAACGACTCGACAACGCCATTTCTGAGCTGCGGCGATTCATCTTCGGCCTGCGGCCGCCGGTGTGGTCTGGCCGAAACCTCCGGACAGAACTAGCCGATCTGATCGGTCAGCTCTCGGGCTCCTACGAGACGGCCGTCGATCTTCAAGTCCCAGTCGATCTCCGGACGATCGATCCCGGAACGGTCGAGACCGCCGTGCAGTTGGTGCGCGAAGCCGTATCCAACGCGCTCCGCCATTCAGGGTGTCAAGCCGTAACCGTCTCGGTGGATACGGTCGACGCAGATCTGATGATGCTCGTTGCCGACGACGGCGTCGGCTTTGACCCGGCGACGATCAACCGGGGAATGGGCTTGGACAATATGGTGCAACGCTCTACCGACGTCGGCGGGTCCGTCGATATCCGTAGCCAGGTGGGCACCGGGACTACGATTTCGATCCGCTTGCCTGCCTGACTACGTCCAGGCGCGGTGGCGACTGATCCAGACCGGCGGCAACCCGATCGACAAATGACTTCACGCATGCCTCGGTGAGTCGATGGAACAGCGACGGATCTGCACCGGGAGGCAACCGATACGATCCCCGCAAGCTGATCTGACACCGATTCGGTCCGATCGGAGCAACAACAAGGTCTCCTTCCAGCGCAGCAAATAGACCAGCCGGCCCGTCGGCGATCCACTCGATCACCATCACCGTGTGGCTCGACTTATGGATCGGCTCCGTCACGTTTAGTCGGACCGACGTTGCCGACAGGTCCTTCCCAACCAGTCGACTCCGCAACGATTCAGCGTTCCGGTATGCCTCGGTTGCCCAGGTGTCGAGGTCAAGAGCGCCGAGACGCTCCCCAATGGCTTCGCACGGCCGACTTACATTGGCGAAGTAGTAGACGAACATCGCTAGATCCTCCAACCGTCGAGGGCGACGGTGTCGATGCGAAACGTTTTCATGTTGACAAGGTACGACCTCGAGCCTCATGATTCCTAGGGCAATACGGCACACTGCCATGGGCTGACGGTCCGCAAAACACGTTCCCCAACGGTGGATCATCAACTATCGG
Source organism: uncultured Acidimicrobiia bacterium (assembly GCA_963847455.1). Taxonomy (GTDB): domain Bacteria; phylum Actinomycetota; class Acidimicrobiia; order Spongiisociales; family JAENVV01; genus JAENVV01. Next base: position 82,306 of record CAWKAG010000034.1, on the reverse strand, counting down.
CTCACTTGACCGGGCCAAACGGCCCTGCCGGGCCCCTCGACCAAAATGACAAACTGGCCCAATGATTGATTGGAAAGAACGTGCTGCTTGCCGGGGTATGGAACCGTCCGTGTTTTTCCCACCAACCGGAGACCGTAAAGCGCTCGCCAGAGCGCGCGCCATTTGTGAGGGGTGCCAGTCCCAAGCCGATTGTTTGGCGACCGGACTCGACCAGACCGACGGCATCTTTGCCGGGACCACGCCTCGACAACGAAAATCCCTGGTCTCAGTCGGCTACTGACGGCAGATCGGCAAGCTCAGGCGACCAGCCCTTCCGGGTCGGCTTGATGCGTACTCGACCGTCGACCACGACCACCCCCTGACCAGGCTCTCGCACGATCACCGGATTCAGGTCCATTTCGGCTAACTCCGGAATTGCCTCAATAAGTGCTGAAACCCGCAGGAGCGCTTGTTCGACGGCCGGGACGTCACCGGCCGGGTGGCCTCGATAGCCGTCGAGCAGCTTGGCCGATTTGATCCCCGTCACCATCTGCGTAGCTTCCCGATCGGTGATCGGAGCCACCCGAAACACCACGTCCTTGAGAAGTTCAACGAAAACCCCACCCATCCCGAAAACGAGAAGCGGGCCAAACGATGGGTCCTCCGACATGCCAATCAGCACCTCAATGCCTTCGGGGACCATTTCCTGGATCAGGACCCCTTCGGCGTCGCTGACCAAAGCCATGATGCGGTCATACTCCTTGCCAACTGACCCGGATCCTGTCACGTTGAGAACTACGCCGCCAATGTCCGACTTGTGCAGGGCACTTGGGGCAATGAGCTTCATGGCTACCGGGCCGGCGATGTCGCCGGCCGCCGCTGTCGCCGCTTTCCGGGAATTGACCACCGCGGATTGAGGTGTCTGAATACCGAACGCTCCCAGTAGACCGCGAACTTCATCGTCGCTGAGCCACCCACCATCAGGACCTAATCGTGCAAGTGCATCGGTGACGAGCTGTTTGGCGGCCTCAGAATCGGTATCGTCGAAGACGGGAACTTCGCCATAGGGCGCCCGACGCCATTCGGCATATGACGCAGCCCTGGCCAGCGCTTTGGCCGCCGCTTCCGGGAACTCATAGGCAGGAATCGTCATGACCTCATTGCGCATCGAAGCCCGGCCCGAGCCGGACTCCATAAGGACGGCCAGCTGAGTCTTGCCAGAGGTGATTGCCGCCTCCAGAACCGGGAGGCCCACGTCGGGGCCGTCCTCGATCGTCTGAATGTGGATGGTGATGATCGCGTCGACTTCATCGGAGGCACCAAGGACCTCGGCCACGTGTCCATACTGCGACGGCCCGGCTGAAGCGATGAGATCGACCGGGTTGGTAACCGATGCCTCGGCAGGCAGACCCACTCGCAGCTCGGCCTGAAGGGCGTCGCTGAACACCGGCAATTCAAGCCCAGCCGCTTCGAGCGCGTCGGCGGCCAGGATTCCAGGACCACCGGCGTTGGTCACGACCCCCACCCGCCGACCGTCCGGCAGCGGCTGGTTGGCGAGAAGCGAAGCAACGGCAAAGAGTTCTTCGATGGTATCAACCCGAATCATCCCCGTCTGAGCGCTCAGGGCGTCGACAGCTACATCAGCGCTCGCCAACGCGCCCGTGTGGGAGCTAGCCGCCCGGGATCCGGCTTTCGAGCGACCGGATTTCACGGCCACGATGGGCTTCTTCCTTCCGATTCGACGAGCAATCCGTCCGAACTTACGCGGGTTGCCGAACGATTCCAGATACATCACGATTACGTCGGTGGCAGGATCTTCTTCCCAGCTGAGGATCAGGTCGTTGCCCGATACGTCCGGTTTGTTTCCGATCGATACGAACTGCGAGATGCCGATATCGTGACGGGTGGCGTAATCAAGGATGGCAATTCCCAAGGCCCCTGACTGGGACAACATCGCCACGTTGCCACGGGGCGGATACACGGGGGCGAACGTGGCGTTGAGATTCACGGCCGGATCCGTGTTTACCAGTCCCATACAGTTCGGTCCGATCATCCGCATGCCAGCCGAACGAACCAACTGAACGAGCTCCTGCTCAAGGGCCGCTCCCGCCTCGCCAACTTCCGAGAAGCCAGCCGAAATCACAACGAGACCACGCACTCCCTTGGCCGCACATTCGCGTACGACGTCGAGGACTGCAAAGGAAGGGACCGCAATGATGGCGAGGTCGACACTGCCGGGGATATCAGTGACCGACGGATAGGCACGTACCGATCCCACCACTTCTGTTTGGGGGTTCACCGGGTACACGACCCCGGAGAATCCACCTTGCAGCAGATTGGCGAACAGTCGCCCACCGATCGACCCAACGGTTCGCGAAGCACCCACCACCGCGATCGAGCGCGGATAGAACATCGGCAGAATCGACGCCGCTATCGCGCGCTGTTCGCGACGAGCATCAGCCGCTCTGGCGTCTTCGGATGTGCCAACCGGGAACTCGACGTTGTAGACGCCTTCCTCCAGGCTCCTCGTGAGCGTATAACCCGAGTTGCGGAACACCCGCATCATGGACAAATTGTCAGGGAGAACATACGCCTGGAAGGATTTCACACCGTGCGAACGGGCATAGGTAGTGAGGATCTGCAGTAGCTGGGTCCCAATGCCTCTCGACTGTTGATCATCGGCTACGACGAAAGCCACCTCGGCATTGGTCGGGTCATCAGCATCGCGATCGTAGCGCCCAACTCCGACCATTTCGTCTTCGTGAAAGACCACAACCGCCATGCGCGACTCGTAATCGACGGTCGTGAAAAACTCGACTTCGGCGTCACTCAGGCGCTCCTTGGCGCGAAAAAACCGGTAGTAGCGCGATTGCGTTCCGAGTCGCTCGAACAACTTGACGAGCGATGCTGCATCAGTTGCTTTGATAGGTCGGAATCGGCCGACCACCCCGTCGCGCAACACGACATCTAGTTCATATTCGATTGGATATTCCATCAGTCTTCCTTTTTGCAAAATCTAAGAAATCGGTCAAGCGGCCAGGTATTGACGCACTGGTCTGGATCGAGCCAGCCCCGCTGGGCTTGCTGTACACCCCACCGCATGTAGTTGAGTTCACGTACCCGGTGGGCGTCCGTGTCGATAATGAACCGCACGTTCCGACCGTGGGCTTTCCGGATAACGTCACTCGTGGCATCGAGCCTTTCCAGATGTGAGTTGATCTCCAGGGCGACCCCGGTGGTCTCGGCTCCCTCAAGCACTGCCTCAACGTCGAATTCGATCCCCGGCCGGCGACCGATCATTCTTCCAGACAGGTGTCCGATCGTCCGCACCGCCGGGTTGCCCATCGCCGTCAGCAGCCTGATCGTCTGACGTTCGGCCGGCAAATCAAAATGGGAGTGCACCGAGGCCACCGTGTAGTCGAAACCCGACAGGAAGTCGGCGTCGTAGTCGACATGGCCATCGGGGTCGATGTTGAGCTCGGTTCCGTGGAGCAGGTGGATCGAGGGGAATTGGTCGGCGAGTTCCCGCAGTTGTCCTCGCTGATCGAGCATCTGCTCCCGGCTGGCTCCATTAATCGTGAGGTCCTCGGCGTGGTCCGTTATGGCCATGTAGCCATAACCACGATCCACGCAGCCTTGGATCATTTCAATCAGCGAATCTTCTCCATCGCCCGACAGGTCCGAATGTACGTGTAGATCTCCGCGAATCATGTCGAGGCTGACGAGCGACAGAGCCGCCTCCGCGGCCGCTTCGATCTCGCCGGTGTCTTCGCGTAACCGGGGCGACACATAGGAGAGTTCGAGCGCCTCGTAGATCTGGGTTTCTGTCTCTGCGGCGATCACGGCACCCGTCTCTGCGTCCGCTAGCGCATACTCATTGAGGGTCCACCCTTTGGTGATAGCTCGTTGGCGCAAGGCGATATTGTGAGCTTTTGAGCCGGTGAAGTACATGATTGCGGCGCCGAAGGATTCGGGCGCGACAACGCGGACGTCGATCTGCAGGCCGGCATGGGTAAGAAAGGCGACCTTGGTATCTCCGTCGGCGATGATCTCGCCGACGACGGGCAGGTCACGAACCCGATTGGCGACGGGCTGGGGAGTCGCGGTTGCGACGAGAATGTCAACATCGGCAACCGTGTCACGGAGCCGACGAAGGCTCCCACAGATTTTGACACCGACCACCCCGTCTACGCCAGCTAGTTCGGCGGCTACTCGTTCAGCCACCGGAACTGCTTCGGCGATCGGAGTACGACGATCCTTGCCGGACATGCCGAGGCGCCCGATCGCTTTGGAAAGTTTCTCTTCGGTCTTGGCCCCGAGACCGGCGACATCGCGCAGTTTCTCTTGAGCGATGGCATCGGTGAGCTTGTCGACGGAGTCAACGCCCAGTTCGTCACGCAACTTCGCGGCAGTTTTGGCGCCAAGTCCGGGAATCTTGACCATCTGCCGATAATCGGGCGGGAAGGCGGCGCGAAGCCGGTCGAGTTTTTCGATTCCGCCCCGATCAGCGAACTCGGCGATCTTGTCTGCCGTGGAATTCCCGACTCCTTTGAGGGCGACGAGCTCAGCTTTTGTCAAGGTCGTGACGTCCGGCTGAAGCTCACGCAACGAGCGCGAGGCGGACTCGTAAGCTCTGGCGCGGAATGACTGAGGGTTTTGATCTTCGAGTTTGGTGAGCTCAGCGAGCTCGTCGAACAAGTCAGCAAGGGTGGCGTTGATCACAGAAGCAGCCTAGGTGAATTGGCGACACGCTCAGTCCAGCTGAAGCGGCCGATTTGCACCATACATCGACAGATAGCTTTTCAATCTGAGCTTCCGAAGCGTCGATTGCGAAGTCATGTAGCGAACCTTGCCGAAGATCTCCCGTTCTGGCCCCCAGGCCCGATCAAACCGACCGAGCACCCAATGGATTCCGGAGACGGAATTCGGATCCCGACCGTCGAGGGCATACCGATTGTTGAGTTCGAACATCACGTCGTGGGCCACCGCCGGGTGTTGGGTCCATTCCAAGATCTTCTTTCCCCAGAGCATCCGCAGGTAATTGTGGATCGTCCCGGTCTCGACCAGTTGCCGCTGGGCGGCGTTCCACACCTCGTCGTGGGTCTCAGCGGTCGAGAACTCGTCCAAGGAATACACATAGTCACGCGGATCGGTGGCGTGTTCTTCCAGGGTCCGCCTGGCCCATTCGGGCAAAGCGTCATACTGGTCGTAGGCGCTGTCCCGGTAAGCGGCCCGATACCCGATATCACGCCACGTGACGACCTGATCGAGGAAACCTTCGGCTTGCTCGGACAACCCCCACCAGCCACTGCGTCCACCTTTCGCGGACGGACTCAGCTCGGTCGGGGACCACTCCTCCGCTTGAGTGACGGCAAGAAAAACGTCATGGACCGATATCTGACCGAAGTGCAGGAATGGCGACAGGCCTGACTCGGCTTGTGCGTCTGGTTGATTTCGCTCGTCGTACCGGAGCAAACCCGAGCTCACGAAGTCGGCGAGACGTGCTTGTGCCGCCTGCTCGCCTCCCACCAGCGGTGTAGCCCCAACACTATGGTCGATCGGCAGTTGGGCGACGCTGTCTCGCCGCACCGGGGCGCTCGGGTAGTCCGCCATCACCGCAGCGACGCCAGCAGGCATTGAACCATTGAGGCCGGCCAAGGGGTCGGAATCTGGCAGGTCATCGAGGTGGTCAGGTAGCACTTGTTGGTTGAAACGACGAAGGTCAACCGCTCGTCGAAAGTCCCGGTCGGTAATCCCCATCGGGACGAGACCATTGTGGTCGACCACTTCGAACCGGCATTGCGATTGGACGGCGGCGGCCTGGCGGGCGGCAGGGAGAAAGAAGATGGGAGCGTCGTCGCCGACCATCACGGACGCGTTCGTCGTCAGACGCCTGAGCAGACCTTTTGATGCCCCCGGTTCCGGCTCGATGTAGGCGACGCACGCGACCCGGCCGGCGCAGCCGGCGACGACATCGGAGATGCCATCAATCGCGAAGGCATGGATCCGATCGCTAGCCCGTGGATAGTCACTGCGCAAGGCTGCAAACACGACAAGAGGCAATCCAAGATGGCGAGACCAATCTGCAGCTCGTTGGAGCGCAAAGTTCGAACGCAGGCGCCGATAGCCAGTCATCCAATAGAGGACGTAATCACCGGTGGGCGGCTGATCGACCAACGTCGAAATCCGTTGCTCCGGTACTGCGGACTTCACGAACGGTTGGGTCGCAGGAACTTGAGAATGGCGGCCGCAGTCTGGTCCTGCTGCTCCTGGCCGGTGATGGCAGCAACTCCGTCACCTGCCTGGCGGCCGTAGCTTCCGAACTGGGCGTGATTAGCACCGTCAATCAACTCCAGCTCCGTATTCGGCGACAAAAGGGCGCTGGCCTTCTCCTCGACCTCTTCTGGAGTTGCGAGGCCGTCCTCCGATCCATAAACCACCAGGCTCCTGAGGTTCCGGAACGCCAGGTTCGACGAGTCCCCCGGATAGGCCGCCAACAAAACCAGTCCTGAGACCCGTTGGTTGCGTTCGGCAAACTCGGCAGCCATCGCCCCACCCAGTGAGTGACCGGCCATGACCCAGTTGGTGATCTCTGGATACTCCAGTAGGACGTCTCCAGCTTCTGACACCCCGAGAAAAGCGAAGTTGAAGGGATGCTTGACTACAACCACCAGTACTCCCCCCTCAGCGATCTGGCGCGCCAACGGTGCGTACGCTTCGGGGTTGACCCGGGCGGCGGTGTAGAACACCATGCCAACGCTGGCTGGTCGATCGGCAGGAGCGAAGGTCAGCCGCGGCTCGGTCGTGACCACGACCGCATCGTCTGATATGAGCGAACCGACGACATCGGGGGTTGAGCGAAACGGTGAAACGTAGTTGTCGTAGGCGTAGAACGCTCCAAGCGCCAGCGTGGCTATGAGGAGTCCGCGGATAATCCACTTGGTGTCCATGCCTGCTCATTCTCCCAGGTTTGCGTGCCTGGCGCAGGATTTCACCAACCGGTCCAGCGGGGCCGATCCGGCAGCCGGGCGGACTCCTCGTATGGCAAGACGTGGAGTAGTTCACCACCAGCGACCAGTAGCTGGATGTTCTGCCAGGCCTCAGGAGAGAACATGTCGACGTGTTCTGACAAAAACACCTCCTTCAGTGCCGGAGAGAGCCCGAGAAAGCGCTCGTGTTCTTCCGGGAACACGTCCGTGTCCCCGACGCTGTACCAGGCGTCAGCAGCCATCTCGTCCTGGTCATCACGAGCGACAGGGATCTTGCGGAAACGCATATCGGTCAAGGGGCGTAACTCGTCGTAGTCGTAGAACACAACCCGACCGTGGCGGGTCACTCCAAAGTTCTTCAACAACAAGTCACCCGGGAAAATATTGGTGGATGCCAGGTCCTTGATGGACCGTCCGAAGTCCAGGACGGCTGCCCCGGCCGCCCGTTCCCCGGCCTCCCGAACATAAATGTCGAGCGGTATCACTCGCCGCTCGACATACACCTGCTTGATGACCACGACATCATCATGTACTTCGACCGTATCGGCCGCTTCATCCGCAAACTCCTCGAGCAATCCATCCGAGAATCTCGAGCGTTGGATCTCGAGGTGCTGGAAGTCATGGGCATCAACCAAGCGACCCGCCCGATCATGTTGGAAAACCATCCGGTATTTCTCCATAATGGCCCGACGGGTGGTGCGCTTCTGCGGGGGGAACTTGTCGCGGATGATCTTGAAGGCATCGTCGAATCCCGGCATCGTGAACACGATCATCACCAAGCCTCTCGTGCCTCGGGCGATCTCGAATCGTTCATCGGTAGAGGCCAGATGCCGGCGGAGGTCCCGATACAACTCGGTCTTGCCGTGTTTGTTGTAACCGATCGCGATGTAGATCTCTGCGACACGCTTCCGGGGCATCAGGCGCTTCAAAAACCGAACCAAATCGTACGGCCTGGCCACGTCGACGAGGAAGTAGGACCGGGTAAACGAGAACAGGATCGAGACTTCATGTTCCTGGGTAAGGACGGCATCGATGGCCACCCCCAGGTCATCGTGGGTAAACGCCATGACCAGGGGGATCGTGTGCGAGCCCGAGTGGAGGCGAGCCACCAGGTAGGCAGCCTGTCCCCGATAGAAGATGGACCGGACCAGTTCCGCTCCGTCGAGGCTCATCAAGGCTCCGACCTGTTCGAGGCGTCCCTCGATCCTATCGGTGACGGCCGCTACGTCCCCGGGGCGGTCGGCGAAGTCAAACGGGCAATGATCCAGCATCGCTTCGACCATCGACGCCACCGACTTGGCCCGTCCAAGTGGAAGGAAGACTGGCTCCGATGATCGGCTGGGTGGGGTGTCGAAATCGGTGTCAACGAACTCGATCGCCTGATCCACCCCCACGGTGGTGAAGACACGCCGGGTGATCGAATTGAAGAAGGTTTCGGCAATGTCCCAATCATCCCGATCCGAGATCAGTGCAGAAAACACCGCTTTGATTGGAGCCCAGATCGACTGATCGTCCGTTCGTTCGCCGAGCAGTGCCTCAATATCCGCCAGGACCTCATCAACCACATCCCGATAGAGGCCGAGTCGCTCAGACGCATCGGCTTGCATCCCGTGCCAGTCGCGCTGAAGAAACCGTACTTCGGCCCGCGAGGTGATCACGCGAAAACGAGCGACGTAGTTCTCGTATCCCGCCAGGATCGTGTTCGCACCGACAAACGAGCGGCGACTATCGGTTAGCGGTGCGTCCATGTTGGGAGCCTAATGACGTCCGACCCTCCAGACGATTCTGCGATCCGACCTGCCCAATGCTGTCGGCAGCCGCCCCAGCGCCGCTTAACCGCCACCAAATGGCAGAGGCGAATCTTCCAAAGCTGGTTCGAGAAATGGTCGGAACTCCGAGAGGGCGATCGAGTCCCAGTTACTCAGGCCACCGCGCCCCGGGCATCCACCCTCGTCGTACGCGATCGCGGCCAGGACGACCACCTGGTCTCCTACGATGCTGGCGTACTGGAGATTCAACTCAGAGGGCGCTCCGTCGCCCAGAGTTCCCACGAAGCCGTAGAACATGCCCGGATCGCCGGCCAGTCGGAACCTTTCCGGCCCCAGAATCTCGACGCTGTAGTCGGTCGGACATGCTGCAGTCCGGTCTGAGCCAACCGACTCATGGAAGCCTTCGGCAACTGCATTAAGCTTCACGGACGTCGCCGCCTCCGAGTTGAGGTCCTTAAAGGAACTCAACGGCAACGACCGCGCCTCAACCGTCCCGGCGGCAACACGGTCTTTTTCGACGCACAGAAGATCGCCCCCGGCATCGCATACCCGCGCCGTCCAACCACCACCGAGATCGGCGGTATGGGCCGGGTCCGACCACTGGATGAGACCGGCAGATCCAGCGGGTCGCGTCGGGTCTGAACTGCGAAATGAAGCGTCATTTCCCAGACAGGCACTCGCCAAAAGTACGACGAGCACTGCCTGCCCGATGATATTCCTACGCATGGCCCTCCTCCCATCCGGTTCGCCCGCGCGGCCGGTGGCCGGTACCCCGGGGGGGACTTGAACCCCCACGCCTTGCGGCCGTGGATTTTAAGTCCACTGCGTCTGCCGATTCCGCCACCGGGGCCTACCGTCAACCGGACACTAATCCAACCGCTACTCCGTGCAACAGGTCCCGTTCCGATACAACCATTCCGGATGCACCGACGCTTCGCAGCGCCGCCTCGAGAACCACGAGGCCACCAACGATCACTGGTGCTCGCTTGATCCCAATCGTGCCGATGTCGGCAATCTCTTGCGTCGGGAGCGTGGCGAGTCTCCCGAGGAGCTCCTCTACGTCTTGGAGGCTGATGGTCGAGAGGTGCACGATCGACCGATCGTGCGAAGTCAGCCCAAGCAGGGTCCCGGCCACGGTGGTGCAGGTACCGGCAACGCCGACCACCGCCTCCGCAACCTGGACGCCGACCCGACCAAACAGCTCTTCGGTGACCGACCGTGCCTCGGCAAGCTTCTCCACCGACACGGGGCCGCCACCGAGATACAGGTCGGTAAGTCGCACCGACCCCATATCAACGCTCACCGACGCCTCAACGCCGGACCGGCCGGTCACGAATTCTGTGGATCCTCCGCCGATGTCGATAACGGTGATGAAACGGTCCGGCACCGCCTGGGAAGCGCCAGCAAACGAAAAACGCGCTTCGTCGTCACCACTGATGAGCGTTGGGCGAACGCCACAAGCCCGCTCGACTCGATCGAAGAAGACTTCCCGATTCGCGGCATCGCGCGAAGCCGACGTCGCGACGATGACTGATAAGTCTGCATCCGCGAACGCATTTGAGAACGATCCGAGGGCGCTGACCGCCCGATCGATGGCGTCGGGCTGCAGCCGTCCGGAGCTATGCAATCCCCGCCCGAGTCCAACTACCTCGGTGCGCACCTCGACTTCGACAACCTCCGAGCCTTCGACGTCGGCCACCAGCAACCGCGCCGTGTTCGTGCCAATGTCCCCTACCGCTACCCGGGTCACTTCGGTTCACGCCAAGCCGGATTCCGGGTGGCAACGCCATTCGCTTCGGTAACGCAGGGGATCTCACAGTGCAGCGGTTCCACCCAGGGAGCGACGAGCGCTCCAACGGGATTGTCGTTCCCTGCCGCATGGTCCGCGTAGTGAGCATGAAGGCATTTCACCCCAATGGTCAAGCCGGCCACCCCACCCGAGGGCCGGTGGGCGGCATCGGCGGGTATCAATGCGTCGCGCTCAGCCTGATACCGGCGGTGGGTGGCCGCCATGTTTGCAGCCAGGTCTGGATCTTCGTCAAGGGCGCTCTCCATGGCCTTCACTCCCCCGGCCCCTTCGAGTCGCCCAATCCTTTTGTTGGCAAGCGGACAGCTGAGCCAAAACCTCGTGGGGAAGGGCGTACCGTCATCGAGAACAGGAGGAACGCGGATGACCGTAGGGAGACCTAGCGAACAACGGGCGCTGGCTTCACTGGCTGCGCGCAGCGGCCGTTCGATCTGGGCGGCCGCTATTTCGCTGTCAACCTGACGCCGGCTGGCGCCGGTCTCGTCGCTATCGAGAGACAAGATCCTCGCCGGTCAGAAAGTCCGTCATCATCTTCCACCATGGGCGGCGCTCGGGGATGACGATCGTCGGCTCGACGTCAGGCACATAGTCTGAAGGTGTCGTGATGACGTAGGCGATCTCACCCTCGCGCACGTAGCCGAGGTCCTTACGGGCGATCCGCTCCAACTCGGTGTCGGTCGAAAGCGCTTCAATCTTGTTCTGCAACTGGCCATTCTCAGCCTGGAGATCGGCCAGCGACTCCTGGGCTACTTCGACTTTCGTCTCTTGCGCCAGCATCACGCGGAACGGGAACACATTCGTGACGATGACCGCCAGAAACAGCATGAGGCCGATCGGAACCACCGTCTGGAGACGATTACGGGTCACGATCTGCCGGCGAAGGTCGACCAGCCGCCGTAGCGCGCTTCGCTCCCCAAGGTCTCTTCGATCCGCAACAGCTGGTTGTATTTGGCGGTCCGCTCGCCCCGGCTGGGCGCCCCGGTTTTGATCTGACCGGCATTGGTAGCAACCGCTAGATGCGAGATGAAGCTGTCTTCGGTTTCTCCCGAACGATGCGAGACCATCCTGGCAAACCCGGCTCCGAGCGCGGTGTCCATCGTGTGCAAGGTTTCCGAAAGCGATCCGATCTGATTCACCTTGATCAAAATGGCGTTGGCGGCCTGCTCGTCAATCCCTCGCTGCAGGATCTCCTCGTTGGTCACAAACAAGTCGTCTCCGACCAGCTGAGTCTGAGAACCAAGCCGGGCGGTCAGCGTCTTCCATCCATCCCAGTCGGCCTCATCAAGGCCGTCTTCGATTGAGACCAGCGGAAAGTCGTCCAGGAGCCCAACGTAGTAATCGACCATATCGTTGGCGCTGAGCTGCTGACCTTCGAAGCGGTACGTCCCGTCCTCGTAGATCTCGGAAGCAGCTACATCCAGGGCCAGTGCGATATCTTCTCCAAGCTTATACCCGGCCTGCTCGATGGCTTCGGCGAGGAGCTCCAGGGCAGCCCGGTTGGATGGCAGGTCAGGCGCGAACCCGCCCTCATCCCCAACGTTGGTTGATAAGGACTGGGTCGTGAGAACCTTCTTGAGCGAGTGATAGACCTCGACCCCGGCCCGTAAGGCTTCGCGAAAGCTGGGCGCTCCGGCCGGAACGAGCATGAACTCCTGAATGTCGACCGAATTTGCGGCGTGTGCTCCTCCGTTGAGAACGTTGAGCATCGGCACCGGAAGCACCCGTGCCGCCGGCCCACCCAGATACTTGAACAAGGGGATGTCCAACTGCCCGGCCGCAGCCCTGGCCGTAGCCAACGAGACTGCCAGAATGGCGTTGGCGCCCAGGTTGGCCTTATTCGGTGTGCCGTCGAGATCGAGCATGATCTGATCGACCAGTTCCTGACGGGTGGCGTCGACGCCCGCCAGCGCCGGGGCAATGGTCTCTTTGATATTGGCAATGGCCCGTGCAACGCCCTTGCCGCCGTAGCGGTCCCCGCCGTCTCGAAGCTCGATTGCTTCGAGTGCCCCGGTCGATGCTCCAGACGGTACGCCAGCCCGGCCAAATCCGCCTCCAGCAAGACGAACTTCAGCTTCTACGGTTGGATTGCCTCTGGAATCGAGGACCTCACGGGCCCAGATTTCGCTTATGTGCGTCGTCACGGACCCTCCTTGTGAAATAAAATGTACCACGACCGGTTATCCCTCGTTGTCTTTTGCCGCTTCCCACCAGCGTTCAAGCTCACTGTTGGAGGCCGCGGCGAGGTCACCCCGGGACTCCATCCATTCTAGGCGTCGCTCGAACCGTCGAACCGCGATCCTTAGCGCCACCTCCGGGCCGATCTTCAGGTGCCTGGCTAGATTGACCACGGTGAATAGCACGTCACCCAGTTCGTGCTGCTTCTCTTCTGCTGTCTCAGCTTTGGCCAACTCGGCAATCTCTTCCCGAAGTTTGGCGAATACCGGATCAGTTGTGTCCCAATCGAAACCAACGCGGCTGGCCCGCTCCTGGACCTTGGCCGCCTTCGTGAGCGGTTCGAGGTTGTGAGCTACCCCGTCAAAAAGCCCCCTGCTTCCCTTCTCGGCAGCCTTGGCCCGCTCCCAGACGGCAAGCACATCTTCAGCATTGTCGACGGACTCATCGCCGAAAACGTGCGGATGTCGCCCGGTCAGCTTGTCGATGAGCGTTTGGGCAACTCCGTCGGCGCGTAAAGCTCCGGACGGCTCACCGATCGCAACATGGAAAAGGACCTGCAGCAAGACATCGCCCAGTTCCTCCTCGACGTCGGCGTAGGCACCGAAATCCGGTTCGTCAATATCGGCCGGAAGAGCGGCGAGGGCCTCGGCGAGTTCTGCCGCTTCTTCGGTCAGGTTCGCAATGAGCGAATGATGGGTCTGCTCGGCGTCCCATGGGCATGCACGACGCAGGGTTCGCATAATCTCGATTACGCCCAGCCATCCGGTTGGTCGTTGGGGCTCAATCACCAGACTCGTTCGCAGCGACGCAATCGACGCGTCGAAATCGTGAATCGGTCGGGTTTCGCTCAGGGCGTTATCCCCACCCGCATCGGTGACCACCGTGATGGGCGCCCCGTCCCCGAGTAGGTCTGCGAGGCGACTCAGCACGTCCGCGGCGACTACCGGCACGTCTACCTGGGCGATGATGGTTGGAAGATGCAGCGGAAGTGGGTCCGGCAGGTCTCGACCGTCCAGAACCTGCAAACCGCGCTCAAGCGGGTCAATACCGGTCTCGGCGCAGATGGCGTCGATGAACGATTCCGCTCCGATCATCTCTACCGCTATCCCACGTTCTGTGGCGAACCGACGGATTCTTGGGACGGTGAACTCCCCCACCGACGGACTGCCAGGGACTGCGAAAATGACCGGGCCTTCGTCGTGATAGCCCATGACCCGGGCGGCAAGCTGATCATATACCGCCTCGAAGTCCTCCTCGGAGTCGTAAAGGTCATCGCCAGAGACGACGTCCCGTGCCGCCGCGAGTTGGGCTAATCCCGGGTGCCTGATCGTTCGAATGACCAGGCGAAAAGCCGGGTCCAGGAGAAGGTCACGCGTCGAGCCGGGGAGCCGATCCAACTCACCCGGCCCAACGCCAACGATTACGAGTCGATGGTTCAGGGAGCCACGATGGTCGGAGGCTGCGTGGTGTCTTCGGGAAGGGTCCACGTGCCGTATGCCTCCGCCACCTGAACGTCGGCGGTACGGATTTCGTTTACGTACCACTCGGTAAGGAGGGTCGAAGCGGCGGCCGACTTGAGGTTGGTAGCGATCGTGTCACGGTATTCCGAGTATTCCGGGAGCGTCCTTTCCGAAACCAGGATCACGTGGAAGCCGAACTCTGACTCAACCGGTCCGAACGGCTCATTGAGTGGCGCTTCCATGACAGCCGCCGCGAACGGAGCAACGTATCCGCTCGGACTTGAGCAGCCGAGATCACCGCCTTCGGCGCCCGAGACGGTGTCCGTCGACAGTTCGGTAGCCATAGCTGCGAAGTCTTCGCCTTCTACGGCCCGATCGTAGATATCCAGTGCCGCTTCCTCTGTTTCGACCAGAATATGCCTGGCGCAGACTTCGGTGAGTTCGGTCGAACCGGCGTCGAAAGTGGCCTGAATCTCTTCCTCGGTTGGCTCCGCAGCTTGCTCCGCGAAACGCTCCGTGAGCTGGGTCTGGATCCGATCCTGGCGGACAATCATGGGGAGGACCGCCTCACTGAACCCGTTCTCGCTCAAGGCCACATCAAGGGTGACACCCTGACCGGCCAGCGAGGCCTCGATTTCAGTGATGCCACCTTGAATGTCCTCATCGGAAACGGAGATCTCGAACTGGTCCTGAGCGGCCTTCGCGACAATCTGATCGACGATGACCTGGTAAAGCATGTCGTTGAAAGCAGCCTCGTCGGGTGCCGCAGGATCGGTGAGCAGGTCAGCGACCTGGGCGGTCGAAATGGTCGTACCGTTTACGACGGCGGCCGACCCCGAGCTACAGGCGCTCACCACAAGCGCGAGCACGGTAGCGAGAAGAATGGAACGTTTCACGAAGTCACCTTAAAGTTGAATTACTCGAACGAAGTCGATGTTGCCCACACATGGTAGGCATTAGCGCGGATCCAAACGAAAACGGTCAAGCCCACATCGCCTGGATAAAGGCGATCAGGTGTTCGACCACCTTGGCGTCCGGTGGGGCAGGCAGGAACACGGAGCCCTCGCCGGCGCGCAGTACCGATTTCGGGGCAAGGCGGCGGAGCCGGATCTCCTGAGAATCAGACAGGTCGACCGGTCCGATTCTGATCTCATTTCGCAGTTTCACGATCTCGGTAAGCCCAACGCGAATGGCTTCGGTCCTGAGACGGGCCAAACCAATCAGCGAGTCGCCGCTCGGGGGCAGCTCACCGTATCGATCGGTCCACTCGGCGGCGACGTCTGACACCTCATCGGATGTCAGCGTGGCGGCGAGTCGTCGATAGGCCTCAATGCGGGCTGCCTGATCGGCGATGTACTCATCCGGCAGATGTGCATCGACTGGCAGATCGATCCGAACCTCGGGAGGATCTTCGGTCGACTCGGATTTGAACCCCTCCAGTTCGCCGACGGCTTCTGCCACGAGATTGACATATGTATCGAACCCGACCGCCGAAATGTGACCGGACTGGACTTCGCCGAGCATCGAACCCGCTCCCCGGATCTCCAGGTCACGCAACGCCACGTCAAAGCCAGATCCCAGGTCGGAATGCTCGCCGATAGCCTCCAGGCGCCGATGGGCATCCTCGGACATGATCTGATCTGTCGGGTGAAAAAGATAGGCATACGCCCGCTGATCCGATCGGCCCACCCTCCCGCGCAATTGATACAGCTGAGCCAGGCCAAGCAGGTCGGCTCGCTCCACGATGAGCGTGTTGACCTGGGGTAGATCCAGCCCCGACTCGATGATGGTGGTTGCCACGAGCACGTCATATTCGCGGTTCCAAAAATCGAGCATTACCTGCTCAAGTTGACCTTCTGACATCTGCCCGTGCGCTATTGCGTATCGGGCGTCGGGGACGAGGCTACGCAGTTGGGCGAGGGCACGATCTATGGACTGAACCCGATTATGCACATAGAAGACCTGACCTTCCCGGAGCATTTCCCGGCGGATGGCGGCCGACACCGACATCCGATCGTACGGTCCGACATAGGTCAGGATGGGGTGACGATCGACGGGTGGGGTGCGAATGTGGCTGACGTCCCTGACTCCCGTGAGTGCCATCTCCAGCGTGCGAGGAATCGGTGTCGCAGTGAGCGTCAACACGTCGACCCCGACCTTCATTTCCTTCAGCCGGTCCTTGGCGCCAACCCCGAATCTCTGTTCCTCGTCCACGACCATCAGCCCGAGGTTTTTGAAGTTCACGTCCTGGGAAAGCAGCCGATGGGTCCCGATCACAACGTCAACCTCGCCCGACTCGACTCCGGCCAACACCACTCGTTGCTGAGCAGCCGTGAGAAAACGACTCAGCACCTCAACCCGGATCGGGTACGGGTCAAAACGGTCGGAGAAGGTTTGAAAATGCTGCTGCGCCAACAGGGTGGTCGGGCACAACACGGCTGCCTGCTTACCCGAGACAGCGGCCTTGAACACCGCCCGAATGGCAACTTCCGTCTTACCGAACCCGACATCGCCGAAAATCAGACGATCCATGGGTTTTCCTTCGGCCATGTCCTGCTTGACGTCGCCGATCGCCGTCAGCTGATCGGGAGTCTCCTCAAAGGGAAAGGCGTTTTCCAGCTCCTGCTCCCATGGCGTGTCCTGGCCAAACGCATAGCCAACCGCCGCCGCCCGACGCCGATGGAGGTCCACGACCTTTTCGGCGATAGCCGCCACGGCCTTGCGAACCTTGCCCTTGGTCTTCTCCCAATCGGCACCGCCCATCCGTGAGACCCGCGGTGCTTCGCCTCCCGTGTACTTGCGGACCGCGGCCAGCGAATCGGTTGGAACATAGAGCTTGTCAGCCCCCGCATAGGCGATGATGAGGTAGTCGCGCTCGACCCCGGCAATCGTCCGGGTAACGAGCCCCTCGAACCGACCTATGCCGTGCCGATGGTGCACCACGAAGTCTCCGTCCGCCAGATCCCGATAGCCCGGCCCGGACGCCTGCCCGGCCCGGGCGGTGGTCCGGCGATGCGCACGGCGCCGACCGGCAATCTGCTGCTCACCAACCACCGCAACGCCCGGTCCCGACATCACGAACCCCTGATGGATCCCGATCGACGTGATGGCAGCGGTTGCCTTTTCGAGGAAATCGAGTCGAGGAATGGCAAACCCCTCCTCGCCGAGAATCCGAGCCACGCGGTCGGCGGCGGCGGCGCCGTCCATGGCTACGACAGTAAGGATTCCACGATCAGCGAGCCGCTTCAGACCAGCGGCCACCGATTCGGCCACACCTGGCTGAGCGTCGAGGCCGCTGACGTCGACGATGTAGTCGGACGGCCCGGTCGGCAGGGACGGTGACTGAACAACGGTTCCCTCAACCCGGCTCAATTCGGCGCCGAGGTCGAGATAGAGGGGTGGATGATCACCGGCTGGGGGGGCTCCGGCTCCCCAGGTGGGCGCCAGGGCTTCAGCGAGGTCTCGCTCCTCGCCGATCAGCTCGGACGCCCGATTCATGCAGCGCACCGGATCAAACACATACACCCGGTCCGGGGCCTTGGTCAGCATGCTGTCCGGTGCGGCCAGCCATGGCATCCACGACTCCATGCCGGGAAAACTGACCCCTTCGGCGATTCGGTCCCAGGCGTGCGCAGCCCACGGTTCTTCAAAAACCAGTTCGGCAGCCCTGGCCCGGACATCAGGGTCGGTCCGAAACTCGCGCGCTCCGTGCAGCGAGACGTGATCGACAGCTCCCATGGATCGCTGCGATGAGACCGCGAACTCCCGGATCGATTCCACCTCATCTCCCCAGAACTCGATGCGCACTGGCTGAGCCGTTCCGGCGCCGAATACATCGATGATCCCGCCCCGCACCGCAAATTCTCCACGGCTCTCGACGCGACTGACGCCCTGGTAGCCGCTGTCGGCCAGCCACGCAACCAGCTCATCGAATCCCGCTTCGGTGCCCTGGGTTACCAGGAACGGGCGCGGCCTGGTGGGCGATAACCGCTGGATGACCGCCCGCACGGACCCGACCACGACATCGCCTGCTTTGCCACCGCTGAGAACAGACTCGGCGCGGGCCCGATGAGCCATCGTGCTGACGTTTGGACTGACATGCTCAAAAGGAAGTGTCTCCCAGGCCGGAAGGTGAAAGGTGTGGTCCGAGAAGAGCGCCAGGTCGTCGGCCAACTCTTCTGCTTCGCGTTCCCCGGCCACAACCACCAAAATCGGAGCCTCGGCGTGAGCGGCGAGGCCAGCCAGTAGAAATGCTCTTCCAGCAGGGACGATCGCGAACCAGTCGGGCAGCTGTTTGAGTTCGTAAGCCGACCACAGGTCGACGAGGGGCAGAAGCGGAGGACTCATATGCGGGAACGCATCGTAGCGGCGCCGCTGTGGCGATCGTCAGTCGGCTCGAGAGTCCGTGGTGCTCGGTGCAACATAGGTACCGGTGGCTATCGCCACGATCGTCTCGGTGTCATCGCCCACCCACAGGCGGATACGCCCGACCAAACCTGCCCGCCCCACTTTCAGTATGGTGGCCGACGCATACAGGTCGTCGCCCGTCGCAGGTCTCAGGAAATCGATGGCCATGCGAGCAGTAACGGCCATCGGCTGAAGGCCGACGACGGTAAACACGGCAAACCACATGGCGGCGTCCGCCAGAGCGAACTGAGTGGGTCCCGAGATGTAGCCCCCTGGTCGGAGCTGCTTTGGATCGTATGACCAGCACGCCGTGGCTGTCAGCGGACCAATCGCGACACACTTCGTCCCCCCCGCCGCAGCTGATGGAAACTGCACCGTTAAGAACTCGTTGACGGCCTCCGTTGTCAAGCCCTCCACGATTAGGGGACCTCCTGCCTGTCGGCCCAGCCAATCAGCCTCTCAAAAGTTTGGGCGGCGGTCCGATAGCTCATTCCAAGTAGCCGGGCGGCCTCCGAGCCGTCATGGATGTGATCGACCGCCATGGTTCGGATCATTTCAGGGCACAATTCGACTCCTATCCGACGGCCGATCGGACCGAGCAATGGGCCGAGATACGCCAGCGATCGAACCACCGACGCCGGAATGAAACGAACGGGTAGCTGGCGTCGGGTCGTCTGTTCCAGCAACTCAAGGGCTTCTCTGGTGGTCAGGGTAAACCCCGACACGACCAGCCGTTCCGGTCCGATCGTGGCATCGGCAGCCAGTCGAATAGCCAGAGCACAGTCCGCGATATCAACAATCGAAATGGCGCTGTCGATCATGAACTTCACCTGGCCGTTGACAATGTCGAGAATCAGTTTCCCGGTACCGGTCGTTCGTCCAGGTCCCTGGACCGAACTCGGGGCGATCAGCGCTAGTTCCATATCACCAGAGGTGGCGGCTTCCCGGAGTCGCTCGTCAGCTGCCCATTTGGTTTCGGCATAGAACGAGGTCCGTTTACCTACTGCAGCGGCCGACGAGACGTGCACCATCCGCCGAACCGACGCCTGCTCGGCGGCCCGGTACACCGCTAGGGGAGCTTCGACGTTGACGGCCCACATCGCCGCCCGATCCGAGACACACATCGTGTTCACCCCGGCGATGTGAAAGACTGCGTCGACGCCTGCCACCAGTTCGGCCACCGAGGACGGATCCCCAAGGTGGCCGCGCACTACCCCTACATTGGCCGGGAACGCCCCTACGGCCGTTTCGGATCGAGCGAGGGCACGCACGTGCCATCCCGATCCAATGAGTTCTTGCACGGTTGCGGTACCAACCGTCCCCGATCCACCGGTTACGGCGGCGACCCGCATCAGACCTCCGCGCGGCGGGCAAAGAATGTCTTGATGTAGTCCCACCCCGAATACAGCGTGAGCAGCACGGCTACTCCCATCAGGTACTCATCAAAGAACCAGCCTCCAATGCGGTCACCTGTTCTGATAATCGCAAACCCCAGCGCAATGAACTGGGCATTGGCCTTGAGTTTGCCCCAGATCGAAGGCGGCACATGAACACCCTGCAATCCCGCCAGGCTGCGAAGCGCTTGAACGGCAAACTCCCGGGTGATGATGATCCCGGCGATCCAGATCGAGGCGCGATCCACGGCAATGAGCGCCAAAAAAGTTCCGGTGACCAGCATCTTGTCTGCCGTTGAATCAAGAAACGCTCCCAGCACGGTGAGCTGACCCATACGTCTGGCGAGATATCCGTCCAGGAAATCGGTGATGGCAGCAACGATAAACAGAACCACCGCCCACACCCGAACGTCACTGATGATGAGCGCCATGACCACGGGAACCAGCACCATCCGCAGAATCGCTAGTTGATCGGACACGGAAACACGCATGATGGTCGATAGTACCGCGCTCGGTTGTGTGACTGTTCCACCAGCAGTGATTTGGACGCAGACGAAACCGAACTTAGCGTTCAGCGTATGTCTGACTCATGGACCCGCGCTGAGCATCTCAAGGAG
Source organism: uncultured Acidimicrobiia bacterium (assembly GCA_963847455.1). Classification (GTDB taxonomy): domain Bacteria; phylum Actinomycetota; class Acidimicrobiia; order Spongiisociales; family JAENVV01; genus JAENVV01. The sequence continues at coordinate 61,709 of CAWKAG010000034.1, read as the reverse complement.
CTAGCCAACACCGACGAACTGGACGTCCTCGTCATCGGCGGCGGCGTGATCGGAGCGGGGTCCACGCTCGACGCGGCGACTCGCGGACTGCGGGTCGGTCTCGTCGAAATGTCCGATTTTGCGTCAGGCACATCGAGTCGCTCCACGAAGCTCTTCCACGGAGGGATCCGCTACCTGCCACATTTCGAGTTCGGTCTCGTCCACGAGGGCCTGGCCGAACAGAAGATCCTGGCCAGGACGGCTGACTTTTTGTACGACCCGCTGGAGTTCCTGATCCCCATGTACCGCGGCCGCAGACTGGCCGACCTGCCGTCGTGGGCGTCGGCACCTCGATTGGCCCCGCTAGCCATGCGCATGGGGCTTCTTCTGTATGACACGTTGGGACGGCGGCCCCGTGGATCCCATCGGGCCGTCTCTCGCGACGAACTCCTCGCCTCGGTCCCGACCCTGCTCACTGATGGGCTGAATGGTGGCTTCGGCTTCATGGACGCCCAAACTGACGATTCCCGACTCGTGCTCACGGTGATCAAAACGGCCGTCGAACGGTACGACGCTCTCGCCGTAAATCACCTGACGGCGACCCGAGTAGAACGCAAGGGAACCGGCTACCTGGTCCACGTCGAGGACCAGATCTCAGACACCACATTCACGATCAAGACCCGCAGTGTTATTGCGGCGACCGGGGCTCTCAAACCTCCCCCAGCCGGAAACGCAAAGGCCGCCGACGTTCGACTCTCTGCTGGAGCGCATCTCATCATGAACAAGGCCGAAATCGGCCTCGGCGATGAGGCGCTGCTCCTGCCAGAAACCGATGACGGACGTGTGCTGTTCATCGTGCCCTGGCTCGACACCGCCATGGTTGGAACCACCGACACTCCCTATACCGAGAATCCCGCTCACCCGCGCGCCACCGACGACGACGTCGACTACTTGATGAGACATCTGAGGATGTACCTCGATGTTGGCGACATCGAGCCCATCTCGGCCTTCTCCGGCTTGCGGGCGTTGATGGATGATGGCGGCTCGACATCCGAGGCCTCTCGCGGCCATGAGGTAATCACGGTCACTCCGGGCTACATCCAGGTGGCGGGCGGCAAGCTGACGACCTACCGCCGGATTGCTCAGGAAACCGTCGACGCGGTCGCCAAGTACCTCAAAGCCGATGCTCCCTCGAAGACCGACGTGGAACTGCTGGTTGGCGCCGCCGCCGGCTCGCATGCACATGACATCGTGGCCGGACAACTCTCCGAACTCGGCATAGATGCAGCCCATAGCCGAAACCTGCTCCGGCGTTACGGGGCGAGAGCCCAGCACATTGTGGCGACCATCAAGGAAGATCGTCAGCTCGGCAATTCCCTGTCCGACGCAGCAACCGTCCTGGCCGAGGTTCGATACGCGGCCAACTTCGAAGGGGCGGCCACCATTGGTGACTTTGCGCTTAGGCGGACCCACGCAGCCTGGTTTTCGCGAAACCACGCCAGGGATGACGCCAAGTTGATTGCCGATGAGTTCGCCGCAGCCCTTGGATGGTCCGACCGCGAAACCGAAAGCCAGCTAGACGCTTTTGAAGCCGAGCTGATCGCCGAAGGCCTGTAGAGCAGCTAGACCCAGTCGAAGCTCTTGGTGACGGCCTTCTTCCAAGATGCGTATTCGGCCACCCGGCGCTCGGCGTCCATATCGGGTTCCCACCGCTTCGACATCGACCAATTCGACCGAAGTGCCTCAAAGTCAGGCCAGAATCCGACTGCGAGCCCGGCAGCATAGGCTGCGCCGAGCGCCGTCGTTTCTGAAACGGCTGGCCGGACCACCGGTACATCAAGCAAATCAGCCTGGAATTGCATCAGGAGCTCATTACCGACCATCCCCCCGTCGACCTTGAGCGCCGCTAGCTCGACCCCGGAGTCCAGATACATGGCGTCCAGGACCTCCTTGGTTTGGAAAGCAACAGCTTCGAGCGTTGCCCGGGCAATATGACCGCGGTTGACGTAGCGCGTCAGGCCGGCGATCACCCCCCTGGCGTCGTCGCGCCAATAAGGAGCGAAGAGGCCATTGAATGCGGGCACGATATAGACACCCCCGTTGTCTTGCACCGAGGCAGCGAGAGCTTCGATTTCTCCGGCGGAATCAATCATCCTGAGGTTGTCTCGTAACCATTGGACCAGCGCCCCGGCGATAGCAATCGAACCCTCCAGCGCGTACACCGGTGCTTCCCCGTCCAATTGGTACGCAACGGTTGTCAGCAGACCTGCTTCGGACGCAACCGGCTCGTTGCCAGTGTTCAGCAGCATAAAACAGCCCGTCCCATAGGTATTCTTGGCTTCACCGGCCGAAAAACATGTTTGCCCGAACAGGGCGGCTTGCTGATCACCGAGAATCCCCGCAATCGGTACGCCCGCAAGCCGGCCGGCCGCTTCCCCGTACACCTGTACGGACGGCCGGATCTCTGGCAAAACTGCTCGGGGAACGCCGACCGCATCAAGCAAATCGGAATCCCATTGAAGAGTCACCAGATCCATAAGCAGCGTTCGGCTGGCGTTCGTGACGTCAGTGATATGCGAACCGCCGCCAGGGCCCCCCGTGAGATTCCAAACGACCCACGAATCCATGGTACCGAATGCGATTTCGCCGGCTTCGGCCCTCGCTCGCAAACCGTCAGTGTTGTCCAAGAGCCACGCGATCTTCGGTCCGGCAAAATAGGTAGCTATCGGAAGGCCGGTCTTGGCCCGGAACCGATCCTGGCCATGCTCGGCAGCAAGTTCGTTACAGAGCCCGGAGGTGCGCACATCCTGCCAGACGATCGCGTTGCCTATCGGCTCGCCTGTGGCCCGATCCCACAACATGGTTGTTTCCCGCTGATTGGTGATACCGATGGCGGCCAGATCCGCTGGCACGGCCGAGGCCTGTTCCATGGCCTGCCCAATAACCTGATCGACACAATCCCGGATTTCATTGGGATTGTGTTCGACCCATCCGGCCTGCGGAAATATCTGCTCGTGCTCTTTTTGGGCCGATGAGATGACCTTCCCGGCCTCGTCGAACAGCATAAAGCGAGTGGAAGTTGTGCCCTGGTCCAGCGAACCGATGTATGCCATGGTCCGCGAGACTACAAGACCAAATCCGGCGGGCGCCGCTCCCCGGCCATCTGAATGGCCCATGGTCCGCGAGACTACAAGACCAAATCCGGCGGGCGCCGCTCCCCGGCCATCTGTATGGCACCTGCCTGATCCGTCAGGAAACGTTCAACTACATCTGCTGCGTCGTGCACAAGCAGATCGATCTCAGCACGCTCGGCTTTGGCGAACGGCCTAAGTACATAGGTCGCTGGATCCATCCGCCCCGGTGGCCTCCCGACTCCGATCTTGAGCCGCCAGAACTCATTGGTTCCCAGTGCCGCCGCCACGGACTTGACGCCGTTGTGACCTCCTGCGCCGCCCGCCCCGGCGAGGCGCAGTTTGGCGAAGGGCAGGTCAATGTCGTCATGACAAACCAGGAGTTCGCCGATTTCGGCTTTGAAGTATTTCAGGACGGATGCGACCGGCTGACCCGAGAGGTTCATGTTGGCATTCGGGAGCGCCAGGATCACCGACTCACCACCGACCGAACCCCGGCCAACCATGGCCCGTACCCGCATCGGACCTCGCTTGATCGGGAAGTCCCAACGTCGAGCCAATTCGTCGACGACTTCAGCCCCGACATTGTGGCGGGTGCCTGCGTAGGCAGATTCCGGGTTGTGCAGACCAACGACTACCTGCATCGCGGCCAATCGGTCCTGGGAGAGGCTATTCGCCGCTGTCTTCGGATTCAGCCTCATCGGCGTCTTCGTCGGTCTCGCCAGCAGCTTCCTCGTCGCCCTCTTCGCCTTCGACCACTTCGGCATCCTCTTCGGCGAGAACCGCAGACGGAATCGACACCGTGACAATTGGAGTGTCGTCTTCGTCGAGGTAGGAAACGCCTTCGATCTGGGGCAGATCTGCAATCGTGAGCAAGTCGTGGATCTCGAGGTGGCTGATGTCGACCTCAATGTGGCCAGGAATCGCAGTCGGGAGCGCTTCGATCTCAACCGAGACCCGCATGGTCTCGACAATCCCGCCGTCGTTCTTGACGCCGAGCGGTTCTCCGACGAACTCGAGATCGACCTCTACGGTCACCAGCTCGTCAAGGGAGATCTGCAGGAAGTCGACATGGTTGATGAACGGCTTGGTCGGATTCTTTACGATTTCTCTGGCAAGCGTCGTGAACGTGCCGTGGCCATCGACGTCAAGCGAAATAATCGCGTTGTCGCCGGCTTCTCCCTTGAGAATGGCGGCGAACTCGCGATGGTCTACTGCGATCGGAAGTGGCTCGCTGCCGTGTCCATAAAGAACGGCTGGCACTGATCCGGCTCGGCGCAAACGACGAGAGGCTCGACTGCCTTGCTGACGGCCGGCTTCGGCGCGTAAGGATACTTCCATGACCAAACTCCTGGTGAGGTGTTGCGGGGAAAACACATTATGCCCAGATAACCTGCAATCAGCAAAGTCGTCACCGTCGCAACTCGTTCCTGCCCCTACCGTTCCGGAACGTTGGCCCTCACCCACCCCGTAATGTCGGCCAAAGCCGATCCGGGTGTGAAGATCCTTGCGAGACCGGCCTCGAGGAGGAGGTCAACATCGGCGGACGGGATCACCCCGCCTCCGAACACCACCACGTCCTCGATGTCGGCTGCCCGCAGCTCGTCCATGACGAGTGGAAACAGCGTGAGATGAGCACCCGACAGCGTCGATAACCCGATGGCATCAACATCTTCTTCGAGGGCCATGGCTACGATCTGGGCGGGAGTGCGGTGCAGTCCCGAGTAGATAACCTCGCAGCCGGCATCGCGCAAGGCCCGGGCAATCACTTTGGCTCCCCGGTCGTGCCCATCGAGTCCTGGCTTGGCGATAAGAATCCTGCGTGGCATCCCGGCGAGTCTACTGACGTCACAGACCTTCGATACAGGTGGCTACCCGTCAATCGGCTTTGCGAATCGGTGCCCAGGCCAACAGGAGTCGTTTAACGCCTTCGCTCTCGAATCGCACGTCGGCCTCGGCCCGGTCACCGGTCCCGCGAATGTCCATGACCATTCCGGCTCCCCACTTGTCATGGCGGATCCGGTCCCCGATGGTTATCTCCGAAGCGTCGACCGTTTGGCGGGGCTTCTCGACCCGTTGTGGCATGCGACGCTCGGCCCGAACGTACAAATGCTCGGGAATCTCTTTGAGGAACCGGGATGGCGGGTTGTAGTTCGTCTGACCAAAGAGCATCCGGCTGACCGAATGGGTCAGGAACAGCCGATCCATGGCCCGGGTAATCCCGACGTAGGCGAGTCGTCGCTCTTCTTCGAGCTCGGCGGGGTCACCGAGACTCCTGATGTGCGGGAAGACCCCGTCCTCCATGCCTGCCACGAACACCACCGGAAACTCAAGTCCCTTGGCATTGTGGAGGGTCATGAGAGTCACAGCACCCGACCCGTCTTCGAGGTCGTCAACGTCGGCGACGAGTGACACGGCCTCGAGGTAGGACTGCAGTTGGGCGAGTCCTTCCATGTCGTCCCACTCGACGTCGTCAACGAGAGACCCCTCCATTCCACCCACGAAGTCCTGAATGCCAGATTGAAGCTCTCTGAGGTTCTCGGCCCGACCGAGGGCTTCGACGGTGCGTTCAGCTTCGATCTCATCGAGGTATCCGGAATCAACGAGGACCGAATCGAGCGCCGCCTGGGGGCCACCGATCGATGCCTTGGCCACGAGCGCGTCGTAAAGGAGCAGGAAGTCTTTGATCCGCCCGAGCGCCCGGGCGTTCAGTTGCGAAACGTCGTCGACTCGCCTGAGAGCTTGATAGAAGCTGATTCCGTTGGCCTGGGCGTAGCGATCCACGTGACCGACCGACGTTGTCCCGATCGACCGCTTCGGAACATTGATTATGCGCTTGAACGCCACCTGGTCGTCCGGATTCACCAGCACCCGCAAGTAGGCAAGCGCATCCTTGACCTCGCGGCGCTCATAGAACTTCAAGCCGCCGACGACGTTGTACGGAATGCCGTAACGGACGAATACATCCTCGATAACGCGCGACTGCGCATTGGTCCGATAGAAGACCGCAATATCATCGAGGGACCTTCCGGCTTCCTCGAAACCGGAGATCTGATCAGCGATGAAAGAACTTTCGCCGTGTTCGTCGTCGCCCTGGAAGTAGGTGATCTTTTCGCCAGGACCGCGATCGGTCCACAGATGTTTCGGTGTGCGCTGCGGATTGTTCGCAATCACTGCGTTGGCGGCGTCAAGAACCGTCTCTGTTGATCGGTAGTTCTGTTCAAGAACGATCACCCGGGCGTCGGGATAGTCCTTCTCAAAATCAAGAATGTTGCGCATGTCCGCGCCCCGAAATCGGTACACGCTTTGATCGGCGTCACCCACGACGCAGATGTTCCGGTGGTACCCGGAAAGCTGCGTGACCAGCCGGTACTGCGCCAGATTCGTATCCTGATACTCGTCCACCAGGATGTAGGCGAAACGCTTCTGGTATTCCTCGAGTACTTCCGGAAAGGCTCCAAACAGCTCCACGGTAAGCATGAGCAAGTCATCGAAGTCCATCGCCGATGCTTCCAACAGCCGCTGCTGATAGAGCCGGTAGATGTCCGAGATTGTCTCGTGATAGAACCCGGAGTCCTGGGACTGGAAGGTCTCGTAGTCGATCAGTTCGTTCTTGGCGTTCGAAATCACGGCCCGAATATTGCGGGCCGGGAATCGTTTCGAATCGAGGTCTAGGTCCGAGATGCACATCTGGATGAGCCGAAGCGAGTCGGCCGAGTCATAGATGGAAAACTGGGATCGATAACCAAACCGATGAGCTTCCCGGCGCAGGATCCGGACACAGGCCGAATGGAATGTCGAAACCCACATCGCCCGGACGGCTCCCCCCACCAGGTGCGCCACCCGCTCTTTCATCTCGTTGGCGGCTTTGTTCGTGAACGTGATCGCCAGAATTCCCGAAGGGGCCACCCCGAGATCACGCACCAGATGGGCGATCCGGTAGGTCAGGACCCGGGTTTTGCCCGACCCGGCGCCGGCCACCACGAGGACCGGCCCGTCGACGACCGCCACCGCCTCCCTTTGAACCGGGTTGAGGTCTTCAAATAGATCAGATTCGGCTGGATTGGTTAGATCAGAGAACAACACGTGACCACCGATGGTAACCGGTCTGGAGGACACTAATCACATGCGGGTGATTTACACCCTGGCTGGCATAGCAACCCGCTCATCGGCCGAGGTGGTTCTGAGCGTGAAACAGAAACGAGCACCCACCGGAAAGCGCGGCTCATACCAAACGTCGCCGCCCATCGCCCTGGCCAGGTTACGAGCGATCGGGAGCCCCAAGCCAATCCCCTGGTTGGCCCGACTGTCGCCCTTTGATACCTGCTCGAAATGCCGGAATATGATCTCCCGTTCGTTCTCTTTGACTCCCTGACCGTTATCCGAGACCACGACCATGAACAACTCACCAACGTGCGCCCCTTCGATCAACACCTGATCGCCCCCATATTTCCGGGCGTTTTCAAGAAGATTCCGGAGAACTTGGCCGACCCGCCGGCGATCAGCGAACACCATGGCGCCGCCGGGAATCGTGGTTTGCGCCTCGGCATCTGAATCTCGGAACGTGAGTGCAGCGAGCTCGTGCGCCAGGACCGAAATATCGAGCAGCTCGGGTTCGAGGCGAAGACGTCCGGCCTCCAGCCTCGGTATGACCAAAACGTCTTCGACGAGTTCTTCAAGATGTTTGGCTTGCGACACGACGATGTTGAGGAACTCGTTGACCTCCTCGACCCCAAGATCCTGCCACCCTTCAGCAAGGAGCGACCCGAACCCGGAGATCGAGGTCAATGGGGTTCGTAGCTCGTGGCTCACCATGGAGACAAAGTCATTCTTCATGCGGGCGGCCCGTTCGGCCGCCAGGACGGCGGCTCGCTCGCGGCGCCTTGCTAAAAAGACCGCCACGAGACCAACGCCACCCACCAGGATGGACAGCACAGCGAAAAACGCTGATTGGAGATCCATAATGATCGTCCTTGGTGCGCGACACTCCGGTTGCGCGTCTCGGTTAGTTGTTCTTAGTTCTCATACAGGCTCGACAAACTATGCCGTGCCTCTTCCTCGATCAGTTTGGCGTGATGGATCGACGAGTCGATCACGGTTGCCATCGGGGAGCTGATGGCGCGCAGCGTCTTCGCAACCCCGGGAGCAAATGCATTCGGCGTTGTCGCCCCGAGCAACAACAACCCGATCACATCTCCACGCATTTTCAACTCTACGGCAAATGTCGACGCCAGTTTCTCGCTGTCTGCCTCGAGCATCTCGATCGAGTCGGAGCGCCACACTTGCATTGCCGAGGGCTCGTAGTTGAGATCGGCCCTGGTATGCAACTCCCGGGCGGCCCGATCCACGAACGATTCGAATTCATCAACATTGAGCGCCCGGTCAACGTGTACTGATATGGCCTTTTCGTCGACCAAAGCCAGCGCTGCGACATCGAACGATACGAACCGCCGAACAATGAACATCAGCTCTACCAGGGTTGTCTTGACATCGAGCGGCCGGGTCGACAGGGTGACGATGTCGTTTACGACGGTCATCTCGAACAGCTTGCGGTCGAGCATCGATGTGACCCGCTCCAAAACGTCCATCTGGTCAAGATCAATCGGGTCGGCTTGCTGGGAACCACTCAGCTCCGAGAGTGCCCGCGAGGCCGAAACCGACTTCACTGCTGCCGCCAGATCGTCTCCGAGCGCTTCTTTGGTCAAGTAACCGTCGGCCCCCGACTTCGCTGCCCAATACCGGTCCTCGGTGGAATCATGGGCAGTCAGAATCAGCACCGGAATGTGCGCAACCGTCCAGTCCTCTTTAAGAAGGCGACAGGCCATGTAGCCGGTCATCCGGGGCATCTGAATATCAAGCACGATGAGGTCTGGCATCTCGCGGTAAACCGCCTGGATGGTGCCAATCCCGTCCTCGGCGGTGACAATTTCGTGACCGTCGGCGCTCAGCACGACCGAAACGGCGGTCCGGATCACCGGCGAGTCATCTGCGACAAGAATCTTCATCGTCGGGCCTCAGCAACCGCCGGGTCAAGCAACGACCACAACGTTGTGGCGAGGGCCCCTTGCCGAAAATCCGCCTTGTCGAGGTAGGCATTGACCCCTTCGGCAAATGCCCGGCGCTGGTCGCCCGCGGCAGCAACTCCCGAGACCATCACGATGGGAAGGGCACGCCGCACCGAACGAACCTGTCGAACGAGTTCGATCCCATCTTGTCCCGGCATCTGAAAATCAACCACAAGAGCATCAACGGGAGAATCGACCAGCATCTTGAGGGCTTCTTCGGCGTTCGGGGCAACGGTGGTGTCAAAGCCGTGCACTCCCAACGTCGCCGAGATGAGCTGACGTACCCCGAGGCTATCGTCAACGATGAGTACCTTTGGCCGGTACGCGTCCGGCTCGTCGGGGACCCTGGCGTCGGCCACAATCTGGCGCGGGTCAATGACAACCACGACTGCTTCACCTCCAAGATGAGCAGCGGCGGATACGTGGGGAGAACCATCCAGGATCGGCCCAAGGCTCTTGACCGCAACTTGCCGACGGCCGACGATTGCTGAGACGAGTAGGCCGACCTGTCCCTCGGGGCTCCCGACCACGAGCACTTGATCGGGTTCGGTCGTCGGGTTCGCCCCGACGATCGACGCGAGGCTGCGCAACGTCAGAGGCGCGCCACGGAAGGTCATCACTCCGTCGTGCACGTCCGCGACAGGCAAGGCAGTTACAACCGATGCTTCAGGTACGCCCCATTCCTGACCTTCGGCCTCGACGATCCATAAATCCTGAAGGATCAGCGAACGCGGTACGACCAGCGAGACGACGGTACCGTGCTTATCCGAGGCAATTCGGATGTCTCCGTTCAGGACCCGGGCGGCCTCGTAAGCAGATGCCAGACCCGCCCCATCACCTGAGATCTCTTGGGGGGGATCGACGGTCGAAAACTCGGGAAGGTACAGAAGCCTGGCCAGGTCCTCTTTGGCCGCTCCGGCTGCGGTGATCCCGAACCCGTCAGCGGTTACCTGAACCCGATCCCAGTCGATTCCCGGTCCATCATCGGAAACAACCATATGGAGGACATGGTTTTCGGTGGAGAATTCAACCTTCAGCGTAGCGGTGGGCGGCTTCCCCGAAAGCGCCCGATCATGCGGCGACTCGGTGCCGTGATCGAGGGCATTCACGACCAGATGCCGGAGCGGGTCACGGAGCGCGTCGACCACCTGGCGGTCGACGCGGATGTCTTCCCCGACAACTTCGAATTTGACGTTCTTGCCAGTTCGCCTGGCGACATACCTCACGAGCTGATCGAGCGTCCCGGTGATCTCAGAAATCGGGATGGTGGCGAGATCCAGAGCATCGGTCTGCAGTCGGAGTACCGATGCTTCAAGCTTGCCGAGCGCGTCCTCCCAGACCTGCCGATCATCGGGACTCGCAACAACCGCTTGGAGAGCACCCAGCACGACTTCCATATCGAGCCGAACTTCGACGGCCCGGTTGATCATCTGATACAACGCGGTGGTCGGGACCCGCGTAGCGTGGCTGGAAAAGCTGGTGACAATGCTGGACACGAGGCCACCGAGGTCAGAGCCCGGCATACCCGGCTTGCTGGCTTCGCGCTCGGCGAGGCGATCACTGATGTTGACGACCTCGGCTCCGGGACTCTCGCCACTCGTTTCAGGAACGGGGACGGACTCACCGCCTCCTGGTCCTGGGTCAACACCGCCGATATGGGCGGCCAGTCGATGCATGGCCTGGACAAGTTCGGGGACTTGGGCGGTCGGGCCGGCGGCCGCGGCGTCGGGGAAAAGGTCAGCAATCGATGCGACAAGTTCTCCGAGCTGGGGCGTCTGGGCTCGGGACTCTGCAACGACCTCTTTGAGCACATCCTCCACCAGCTTGGCCACGTCACCCATGACCTGGAACCCCATCACATAGGCATTTCCCTTGATGGTGTGGGCGTTTCGACGGGCGGTGGCAGCCTCCTCAGGAGGTAGCGGTCGAGCGGCGATAGAGCGCATAGCGGTGGCTAGCTCAGCAGATCGTTCGCCGACTTCCTCCCGGAAGATGGCCTGAAGTTCGGGGTTGTCGGTGAAGTCCACGCAATTGCCTCAAATACCGGAAGCTACCCCTAAATCATCGGCCCGACCTTGACCACTCTTGAGGGTTCTTACCTACTCCCACTCAATGGTGGCGGGGGGCTTCGAGCTGATGTCGTAGGCGACCCGATTGATACCCGGTACTTCGTTGATTACCCGCGAAGAGATCTGTTCGAGTACCTCATAGGGCAATCTCGCCCAATCCGCCGTCATGGCATCATCGGACGTGACCGCTCGCAGAATGAGCGGATACGCGTAGGTTCGCCCATCGCCTTGCACTCCCACGGTCTTTACTGCCGGGAGCACCCCGAACGACTGCCACAGCGTGTCATAGAGACCGGCCCGCTTGACTTCCTCGAGCACGATCGCGTCCGCAGCGCGCAGGATATCCAAGCGCTCCTTGGTGACTTCGCCAATAATCCGCACCCCGAGCCCCGGACCGGGGAACGGCTGCCGATGGACGATCTCCTCAGGCAAGCCGAGTTCTTCGCCGACCGCTCTGACCTCGTCCTTGAAGAGATCACGGAGCGGTTCTACGAGTTCGAACTTCATGTCGTCGGGAAGGCCACCGACGTTGTGGTGCGATTTGATCTTGGCGGCGTCTTTGGTTCCCGACTCGATGACGTCGGGATAAAGCGTTCCCTGCACGAGAAATCGCGCATCAGACAGGTCCTTGGCAACCTCCTCAAAGACCCGGATAAATGTTTCACCGATCGCCTTGCGCTTTTCCTCAGGATCCGACACGCCCTCCAACTTGGCGAGGAACCGATCCTCGGCTCGGACGTGAATGAGATTGGTCGGGAAATTGCGTCGAAACGTCTCCTCAACCTGTTCGCCTTCGCCGAGTCGCATCAACCCATGATCGACGAAAATGCAGGTCAGTTGCTCCCCGACCGCCCGTTGAACGAGTGCCGCAGCCACCGACGAATCGACTCCGCCCGACAGCCCGCAGACCACCTGACCATCGCCCACTTGTTTGCGGATCTCCTCGATAGATGTCTCGATGATCGAGTGATGAGTCCAGCTCGGTTGAGCCTGACAAACCTCGTACAAGAAGTGTTTGATAACGTCGAATCCACGCGGGGTGTGGGCGACCTCCGGGTGAAATTGAACGCCGTAGAGACGCTGCTCCACATTCTCCATCGCCGCGACCGGCGCACCCTCAGTGCGGGCCACACAACGGAAACCGGGGGGCACTTTCGTAACGGCATCACCGTGACTCATCCACACTTCCTGTTGAAGGGGCAGATCATGGAATAACGTCGAGTCGGTCTCGATGACCGTCAGCTGAGTCTTGCCGTATTCGCCGCCACCGGTTTCGGTAACTACTCCGCCAACCGCATGGGCCAAAACCTGATGTCCGTAACAGATTCCCAGGATGGGGATGCCCAGTCCGACGATGGCCGGATCGAGGTCGTAGGCGTCTTCGGCATAGACCGAGGCCGGGCCGCCAGACAGAATGATCCCGGTGGGCGACTTCGCCCGAACCTCCTCAGCGGTGATGTCGCGCCCGACGATCTCCGAAAAGACATGGGCTTCCCGCACCCGTCGGGCGATCAGCTGTGCGTATTGGGCGCCAAAATCGACGACCAGAATGCTCTGGGCGTGTCTGTCCATCGAGGAGGGCTAACCCATCCCAACGCTCTGGGCACGCTGCAACGACTTGCCTTCGGTCTGTAGCGACGGGGCGATCATCACTTCAGCTTTCTGGAACTCTTTGACATCGGCGTATCCGGTCGTAGCCATGCTCATCTGGAGTCCGCCAAACAGGTTGCGCTTGCCATCATTCTCGTGCGCCGGCCCGACCAGAATCTCCTGGAGCGTCCCCAGGTTCCCGACCTGAACCCGGGCGCCCCGCGGCAGAGTTGGGTGGAATGTGGCCATTCCCCAATGCATGCCACGGCCGGGGGATTCGGAGGCAGAAGCGAGCGGCGAACCAATCATGACCGCATCGGCACCGCAGGCGATGGCCTTCGACACATCGCCGCCGGTACGCATACCGCCATCTGCAATCACATGAACGTAACGGCCGGTTTCGTCGAGGTAGCGGATCCGGGCTCCCGCGGCATCGGCAATCGCCGTTGCCTGTGGCACTCCGACGCCGAGGACACCCCGGGTCGTGCAGGCCGCGCCAGGACCAACTCCTACCAAAATACCGACCGCTCCAGTCCGCATGAGGTGGAGCGCCGTCGAATAGGAGGCGCAACCGCCAACGATGACGGGCAATTCATATCGGGCGATGAAATCCTTGAGGTTCAGCGGTTCCACCCGGGTCGACACATGCTCGGCTGAAACGACGGTTCCCTGGACGACCAGGATGTCTAGCCCGGCATCTCGAACGGAGTCGGCGTACGTCGAGACATGCTGCGGGGTTAGAGACCCGGCGGTCACGATGCCGGCCGCTTTCATCTCATGGATTCGCTGGACCATCAGGTCCGCATTTATCGGCGCTGAATAGATGTCCTGCATCCGCCTGGTCGCCTTCTCAGGTTCGAGCTCGGCGATCTCCGCAAGGTATTCGTCCGGTTCCTCGTACCGCGACCAGAGGCCCTCAAGGTTGAGAACCCCCAGACCACCCAGTTGGCCGATGGTGACAGCGGTGGCAGGTGAGATGGCTGAGTCCATGGCCGAACCCAACATCGGCAGGGCAAAGCGGAAACCGTCCATCTGCCACGAAATGTCAACGTCGTCAGGATCCCGGGTCCGCCGACTGGGCACGATCGCGATGTCGTCGAACCCGAAGGCTTGCCTGCCAGATTTGCCGATACCGATGTCAATTTCCATTGCAGTGACCTCCGCCAAGAGAAGTTGCCACGGTACCAGGAAACGGGCGGGTCACCGAAACACCAATCCCCGGTAGTCTGGCCCGAATGCCGGGACCTCCTCCACTTCCAAATCCAGGCTTGGCTGCGACCGCGGCGAGCTTTCAGTGGAGCATCCGACATTGGGCAGCTATCTGGGGGGCTGGAACGGTCATTGGGGTATTCCTCTCCGCAATCGTCTCCCTAATGTGGAACGGAGACGTCCTCGCGGCCGAGTTCTTCTTCTTTGTGGCGCTCCCCGCCCAGAGTGTCGGCCAGGTAATAGCGCTCGTAGTCGGACTCAGGATCCTCGGTGCCCGGTTGGAAGCGGATCTCGGGTTCGACATTCGACTCAGCGATTTACGGGTGGCTCCCCTAGCGCTAGTCAACGTCATAGCGCTCTCATTCGCACTCAACCCGATCCTGGAAGCCTTTGACATCACAGAACAAAGCCAGGCCGAGCTGGACCTCTTCGGATCAGCCTCTCAGACGGCCCTCTTTGTCGGCGTCCTGGTGGCGGTTGGCTTCGCTCCGATCTATGAGGAGCTGCTATTTCGCGGGATGCTGCAACGGGCTCTCGCCGGTCGGTTGGGCCGGGTGTCAACCATGATTGCGACGGCGATCATTTTCGGAGTGGTCCACCTCGTCACCCTTGACTCAGGCCTCGACCAGTGGCCCATCCATGCCGCCATGGTGGTCGTCTCGATCGGATGGCTGGGGTTCGTTCTGTCCTGGTTGGCCGATCGCGACGGACGGCTGGGCCGGGCGATCGTGTTTCACTCGACCCACAACATGGTGGTGATCGCCGCAACCCTGGTTGCGGCATCAGATATGCTCACCGTGTAGACCGGTCCCGTCACGTCATCGGCTGACGCGCTCAGCTACCAAGACCGACCAGTCGACGGACTCCGACCATCTGCTCTTCGGCCCGCATCCTGGCGTCGAGAGCACCTTTGGTCATCAGACGACCAACCTCACCGTCCTCAAGGTTCTTGTAATTCGTCCGGATGCGGGTGAGCCCTTCGACGACCGCATCCGCCACCAACTGTTTGAACCCGCCGTACTGCATGGCGTTGTGCTCATCAACGAGCTCATCGATCGACCGGTCGGTGAACAGCGACAGTATTTCGAGCAAGTTCGAGATCCCGGGCTTGTTGACCGGGTCGTAAGAGACTTCCGAGCCCGAATCCGTAACCGCCCTTTTGAGCTTCTTGACGATCGTATCCGGTTCATCAAAAACGAGAATA
Organism: uncultured Acidimicrobiia bacterium; assembly: GCA_963847455.1. Lineage (GTDB taxonomy): Bacteria > Actinomycetota > Acidimicrobiia > Spongiisociales > JAENVV01 > JAENVV01. The sequence goes on along the minus strand of CAWKAG010000034.1, from coordinate 46,462 downwards.
CGGCTCGACTCGTCCGGGTCGGATTTGGACATCTTGGTGGTCGGGTCCTGCAACGACATCACCCGCGCACCCACCTTGGGAGTGATCTGCTCTGGCACCGGGAACGTGTCGCCGAACTTGCCGTTAAAGCGGACTGCGATGTCTCTGGCAAGCTCCAGGTGTTGGGTTTGGTCGTGGCCGACCGGAACGGCGTGCGCCCGATGCACGAGAATGTCGGCAGCCATGAGGACCGGGTAGGCGTACAGACCGAGCTTCTGCCCGGCTTTTTCCGACTTCTCCTTAAATTGGGTCATCCGGTTTAGAGCACCCAGCGGGGTGTCGACCCCGAGCAGCCACGCCAATTCCGCGTGTTGGGGTACCTGGGATTGGTAATAGAGCAGGGAGCGAGATGGATCAACACCGATCGCCAGCAGCGCCTTGGCAGTCGCCAGACGTGATACCGCCAGTTCTGATGGGTCGTAGGGAACCGTGATGGCGTGAAGGTCAACCACGCAATAGATGGCGTCGTAGTCGTCCTGGAGTTTGACCCAGTTTCGGAGTGCTCCCATGTAGTTACCGAGATGAATGTTCCCGGTCGGCTGGATACCGGAAAAGACTCGCTTTCGATCAGTCATGTAAGTGCTCCTTCTGTCCCGGAAACCTCAAAAAGAAACCGGCTCGCTGTCTGAGCCGGCTTGATTCGTTGCGCGCACCAAGATCAGCCGTTTCAGGCCGACCACCGGGGCTTGACCAACACACGCAACATGCGAAGCGATGATACGAGGGCGCACGGCCCGCTGCAAGCAAGCCAAATCTCCAGACCCGTCAACGAGAGCCAGCCATTAGGCTTGGCAGGAAATTCAGCCCGGCCCCCTGAGGATTCCGAATGATCATCGACGGTTTCAGTCACGCACTTCCCGATAGCGACCCGGACGAAACCCAGGAATGGATCGACTCGCTGGACGCCGTTACGGGGGCCCGCGGCCAGGATCGTGCCCGGTTCCTCATGACCAAGCTGTTGGAGCGAGCCAGGGAGTTGAACGTCGGCGTTCCCGCGGCAGTCTCGACTCCGTATGTCAACACGATCCCGCCTGAGGAGGAGCCTTTCTACCCGGGCGACGATTTCCTTGAGAAGCGGATCCGCCGATTTGTCCGTTGGAACGCGGCTGTGATGGTGATCAAGGCCAACCTCGAAGATCCGGGGATTGGCGGCCACTTGTCCTCGTTCGCCTCGTCGGCGATCCTCTACGAAGTCGGGTACAACCACTTCTTTCACGGCAAAGAGGACGGGCTTCCCGGGGACAGTATCTACTTTCAGGGCCATGCCGCGCCCGGGGCTTATGCACGCGCCTATATGGACGGTCGGTTGAGCGCCGAGCAACTCGACAACTTCCGCCAGGAGATCGGCGGCAACGGGCTCTCGAGCTACCCGCACCCCCGCTTGATGCCGGAGTTCTGGGAGTTTCCGACCGTCTCAATGGGCCTGGGACCGATCAACTCGATCTATCACGCTCGCTTCAACAAGTACCTCCACAACCGCCAGCTCGACGACACGGCCGAGTCGCGAGTTTGGTGTTTCATCGGCGACGGGGAAGTCGACGAACCAGAAACCCTCGGTTCCATATCGCTGGCGGCACGCGAGAATCTCGACAACTTAACCTGGGTTATCAACTGCAACCTGCAGCGTCTCGACGGACCGGTTCGTGGTAACGGAAAGATCATCCAGGAGCTCGAGGCAATCTTCCGGGGCGCCGGTTGGAACGTCATCAAGGTCATCTGGGGTTCCGAATGGGACGCCCTTTTGGCAGCCGATGTTGATGGGGTCCTCGTCAACAAGATGAACAGCACGGTCGACGGTGAGTACCAACGCTACAAAACCGAGTCGGGCGCCTACGTGCGCGAACACTTCTTTGGCCCGGATCCCCGCCTGCGCAAACTGGTGGAACACATGAGCGATGATGAGGTGTGGGCCTTGCGCAGAGGTGGACTCGATCCCCACAAGGTTTATGCCGCATATCGGGCGGCCACCGAACTCAAGGGCGCCCCGACCGTAATCCTCGCCAAGACGATCAAGGGCTGGACTCTCGGTCCCGATGTTGAGGGCAGAAACGCCACCCACCAGATCAAAGAACTCACCAACCAGCAGTTGCAGACGCTGCGCGAGCGACTCCACCTCGAGGACGACATCCCCGTCGAAGCGCTGGAGGGCGACGCCGAGCCACCGTATTTCCGCCCGCCAGAGGATTCCCCGGAATACAAGTACATGGCCCAGCAACGGACGGCTCTCGATGGGCCGGTACCTCAGCGATTGGTTCGAGACCGCCGCCCGCTCCAACTCCCACCAGCCACAAGCTTCGATGAGGTGAAGGGGGGCAGCGGGAAAGTGGAGGCTTCGACGACGATGGCCTTCACCCGCCTGCTCCGTACCCTGATGCGGGATGATTCATTCGGGAAACGGGTCGTGCCAATCATTCCCGACGAAGCAAGAACCTTCGGTATGGATTCACTGTTCCGCGAATTCGGCATCTACGCCTCACAGGGCCAGAAGTATCAACCGGTCGACGCAGACATGTTGCTCTCCTACACCGAGCGGAAGAATGGTCAGATCCTCGAGGAGGGCATCACCGAGGCCGGTTCCATGGCCAGCTTCACGGCCGCCGGGGCGTCCTATGCCACCCGGGGCGTGCCCATGGTGCCCTTCTTCACCTTCTATTCAATGTTCGGGTTCCAGCGGGTTGGCGATCTTATCTGGGCCGCCTCCGACGCCCGGGTCCGCGGATTCCTCATGGCAGCCACAGCCGGCCGAACAACTCTCCAGGGCGAAGGTCTGCAGCATCAAGATGGACACAGCCTGATTCTCTCGTCCACGGTTCCGTTCGTCGAAAGCTACGACCCGGCGTTCGCCTATGAAATGGGAGTCGTCATCGAAGACGGTCTCCGTCGTATGTACGGCGACGAGCCCGAAGACGTCATGTATTACATAACCCTCTACAACGAGAACTACGCCATGCCGGCCCTCCAGCCCGGCACGGAGGCGGGCATTCTGGCCGGGCTCTACAAGTGGAGCGATAGCCCGGTCGACGCGCAGGCGACGATACTGTTTTCTGGTTCCGCCCAGGGGGCAGCACGCGCTGCTCAGGCCGAGCTGGCAGACCGCTTCGGGATTGGTGCTGACCTGTGGTCGGCGACGTCGTTCAACAAGCTGCGCCTGGAAGCTCTTGAGGTCGACCGTTGGAATCGGCTGCACCCCAACGATCCACCGCGCACCGCCTATGTAACCGGTGTGTTAGCCGACGCGCCCGGCCCGATTGTGGCTGTCACCGACTTCATGCGCGCCGTGCCAGATCAGATCTCGCGTTTTGTGAAGCGGGATTACACCTCGTTGGGGACCGACGGATTCGGCCGGTCGGACACTCGTCTCAGCCTGCGCCGATTCTTCGAGATAGACACTGCCCATATTGTGGTGACGGTTCTCGGTCGTTTGGCAGAAGCGGGCTCAATCGACAACTCCGTCGTGATCGACGCCATTAAGTCGTACGATCTAGCCCAGGACACGCCACCCCCCTGGCTTACCTAGGGGGATTGGCAGCCTCGGCGACCACTTCTTGGATCGTTCGGGTATCACTGCTGGCTCGGGTGAGCACGGGGATCAGTGCTTGCAGAGCCATCACATAGGTTTCCCGGGTCGCCCCGAATTCTCCGCCAACCACAATCTGCATCGTCATGCCTTCGGCGAGGCCGACCATGATGTTCGACAACTGAGGCATCGTCAACGGTTCGCGGAGTTCGCGACCGAGCCCGGCCAAGATTGCCTCATAGATCGGAACCATCGGGTCGCGAAAGTCGCGGTACATCGTTGTCATGCGGTCCTTGATATCCGGGCGACTGCGCATCAGCGACCAAAGATGCGTCTGGATTGCGAAACTGGGGTTGACCGCCATCGCTTCGAAGTTGGCAACGGCCAGCCGCTCGATCTGCTCTAGCAGCGAGAAATGTTCAATCTGGCCGTAGACCGCGGTGATCGCGTCAAACGTCGGCGAGCGCTCGACCGAAAGGGCGTAGTCAAGGAAATCGGCCAGGAATGCTTCACGATTCGGCCACCGGTTGTAGAAAGCCCCGGTTGTCATGCTGGCCCGCGAAGCAATGTCGGCCGCTTTGAGCTGCTCGAGGATCTTGGCGCCCACCCGCCGTCCAGGCTCGGTCGTCGTGGGCTCGAAACCGAACGATTCCACGACCAACTGCCAGGCCGCATCCAGCAGAACTTCCCGACTATCAGACATAGATTCCCAGTTGCGCGGTCGACATCATACCTACTACTATCGCTGGAGTTGTGAGCTTGGGAAAGTCCACACGCTCAAGGGGGAATGAAGGAGTGGCGGACCACCTATGGGGGGTTCGCCACTCTTTTTGTATGGTTGATCGCCGAACCTGACGGCAGCTTCCCTGATTCACATCTGTCCCGTGGTCAATGACCGGATCGAGTCGGACAACATCTCAACCTTACCGATTGCGCTCCGTTCCGTCAGCAAGATCAACCCCTCATTTGACCGTAGACGGCCTTGAGGCGATACTGGCCCGGTGAACACCACCGCCACCGTCATCATTATCGATTAAGCGCATACGCTCTCGTATGCGCTGCAACCCTTCGCCAGGCGAAGGGTTTTTTGTTGCCAAAGGAACGCCATGACGCTTGAAATCTACGACACGACCCTCCGCGACGGGTCCCAGCAAGAAGGCATTTCCCTCACGGTTGGCGACAAACTGCGCATCGCACTCCTGCTGGACGAATTGGGGGTGGACTATGTCGAAGGTGGATGGCCAGGAGCCAATCCCAAGGACGATGAGTTCTTCAAGCGAGCGACCAAGGAACTCGACCTCAGCACGGCGACGCTGACCGCCTTTGGATCTACCAGGCGGCCCCGTTCAAGAGTCTCGAAGGATCCCCAGCTTCGTAGCCTGCTCGACGCCGAAACCGAGGTCGTCTGTATCGTCGGCAAGGCGTGGGACTACCACGTACTCGAGGCCCTCCGCGCAGACCTGGACGAGGGCGTGCGTATGGTGGCCGAATCAATCGAGCATCTCCGGGCCCATGACCGGCGGGTCTTCTTTGATGCCGAGCATTTCTTTGACGGATACGCCGGCAATCCGGAATTTGCCCTCGCAGTGCTGCGAGCGGCTTCCGAAGCTGGAGCCGAGCGCCTGGTGCTATGCGACACCAATGGGGGGCGTCTCCCCAGCGATATCGTCCGGACCCTAACGGCCGTCCAGGAGACGGTGCCGGCCGCCCAACTGGGAGTGCATTTTCACAACGACGCAGGCTGTGCAGTGGCTTCGTCACTCGCAGCCGTTGAGGCTGGCGTACGACAGGTTCAGGGATGCATCAATGGGTACGGAGAACGAACCGGCAACGCCGACTTCTCAACCCTGCTGCCCGACCTATCCATCAAGATGGGCATTGACGTGCTTGGCGACAAGAGCCTATCGCGGTTGTCGTCCATTGCCCACCACGTCGCCGAGGTAGTCAACATCGCGCTCGCTCCCCACCACCCGTACGTTGGATCGTCGGCCTTCACGCACAAGGCCGGCTTGCATACCTCTGCACTGGCGCGCCGCCCTGACGCCTACGAGCACACTGATCCAGCCACGGTCGGCAACCGGACCCGGATGGTGGTTTCCGAGCTGGCGGGCAAGGCCAGCATCCTGTCCAAAGCGGAAGAGTTAGGGCTCGAAGTCGACGATGACTTCGCCAGAAGGATCATCGATCGGATCAAGGAACTTGAGCACGAGGGCTACCATTTCGAAGCGGCCGACGGCAGCTTCGAGCTTCTGGTCCGCGAAATGGCGGGATGGGAACAAACCTTTTTCAAGCTCGAATCATTTCGGGTGTTTACGGAGCGTCGCGCCCACGAGGAAGTTGTGGCTGAGGCGACCATCAAGGTAATGGTGAACGGGGAACGGGTGGTATCGACCGGTGAGGGAGTTGGACCGGTCCACGCCCTGGATCAAGCCTTGAAGGATGCGCTCAAAGGAACCTATCCGGCCGTGGCTGACCTCCATCTGACCGACTACCGCGTCCGGGTGCTCGACTCCAAGGACTCAACCGGCGCCCGGGTTCGGGTCCTCGTCGAAACGGCAGACCATGAGACCGCCTGGGGTACGATCGGCGTGCATGAAAACGTTATTGAGGCCTCATGGAAAGCCATCACCGAAGGTCTTATCGTGGGACTACTCCGCCACGGAGCTGACTAAGCGACTCGCCTCCGTTGCGGCCGGGGTCTGTATTCTGCTGCTCACCAGTTGCTCAACGGCCGCCCCACCCAAAGCATCGGTCGTCGAACCCCTCCGATCGACCACTACCCGGACGGTCACCCCGGACTCCACAACAACGTCGGTAGCTCAAGTCGAGCAGCCAACCGCATCCCAGCCAACCACCGGGTTCGCGACCGTCGTCAGTCGGTTCGACGACTTCTCCATTGCCATTCCCGGAGACTGGAACCTGCTCACGCCATCGGCCGAGGACCTCACCACGCTCGGCACCAACCTCGACCGAACCCTGACTGGTGTTTCCGGATCGGCATTGATCGAGGATGCGGCTTCCATCGCCGAGACGACGGCTCTGTGGGCACAAAGCCAGGAACCATCGGCGTTTCGCGAGAATATCCAGATCATCAGACTGCCCGGGCAACCCGAGGCGACGCTGGAATCGCTCTCGGACATGGCCGTCAGCCAGGTCACCTCGATGGGCCTGGTGAACGTCTCGATTGACAGCGTTCGGCTAGCGGGACTCGAAGGTGTGCGCCTTACCAATCGAACTGACAACACCTCCACCGCCCGACTGTTCCAATCGTCCGTCTTTCTCGTCAGCGACGAGTATGTCTGGGTTATCAACTTCGCCACCGATGATGAAACAACCCTGTTGCTTTTCGGCGAGATGCTCGACTCGTTTCAGCTGCTCAACCCGAGTAGCTGACGAACCATCATGGCCGTGGCCCCCCAGAGGATTTCACCGTCCAACTCATAGAACCAAATGGATCGGCCGTTCCAAAGTTCCGATCGCCAGGCGTCAGGTCGCGCAAGTTCTGCCAGCGTGGGCAGTAAGACCTTGTCGACTTCGCGATCGGACGGAACCAGAACCGGATCTGGCCCGATCAAACCAACCACCGGAACAACCCAGAGGGCGAACTGAACAGTGTGAATCGAAGGCAGGAAGCCGATCACTTCCACCGAACTTGGCTCGATACCCATCTCTTCATGTGCCTCGCGTAGGGCAGTCGCGACTTCGTCGGTGTCTTCGGGGTCGGCGCGCCCGCCGGGAAAGGCCAGGTGCCCGGCGTGGGTGGGCATGGTCAGGGGGCGCTTGGTCAGAACGACCCGCATGTCATCGCCATCAGGAAACAGCGCAACCAGGACTGCCGCTCGCCGCGTGCCGTCCGGTGGGGGCACAGTTTCGACCAGACCCGGGTACGTGCGGCGATGATCCATCCGCCCATCCTACGACCGGCTAAGGTCGACCAAGTGACCTGCCGTGCCTGAGCTGTCGTTCGACTCCCGATTCACGAATCGATTCGAACTCCGACCTTTCCAAAAACGTGACGTCGAACCGTTATATGAGGCGGTCACGGTTTCCCTACCCGAACTATCTCAGTTTCTTCCCTGGGCCAGTCGAGCCTATGGCCGGATCGACTCCACCCGCTTCACCCGTGACTCGATCCGGGCGTTCCGAGAACAGCGGGCATTCGATTTCGCAATTCGCCACCGCGAGGACTCCCGACGCCATGTCGGCAATGTGTCGATATGGTTCGTGTCACGGGGTTTTCGCAGCGGCGAAGTCGGCTACTGGGTGAGATCGGATGAATCCCGCACCGGCATCGCAACCGAGGTGGCCGCCCGCATGGTCCAGGTTGGCTTCGAGGAACTCCGCATGCATCGGATCATTCTGCGCATTGCGGTGGGTAATCACCCGTCCGAGCGAGTCGCTGAAAAGCTCGGCTTCACCAGAGAGGGGATTCTGCGAGAGGAGCTAGAGGTCCACGGCAAGTGGCTCGATCACACTGCCTACAGCCTCCTGGAACATGAATACGCCGCCAAGAAGGAGGCGATCCAGGCCCTGGTCGGATCAACCCTGCGCGATCTCCCGCGTCAGGATTCCCCCATCGACGGCTGAAGACATCACGATATTCGTGACCGTCTCGCCGTACGGAGAGAGCGCATAGAGCAACTCCTCAAGATGCTTCGTTGAGCGGAGCCTGGCGCGAATCACGTGGTTCTCACTGCCAGTTACATGGTGACACTCGACCACCTCGGGCATGGTCTGGACAAGATCATTGACCTGGCCGACGGATGCCGCGCTCGTCTTCACCCGAATGATGGCCCGGATCGGCACGCCGAGCTTCTCATGATCGATCTCGGCCCGGTAGCCGACAATGATCCCGTCGCGTTCCATCTTGCGAATCCGGTCAGCGACCGCCGGCGCCGTCAAACCAACCCTGGCGCCAAGGTCGCGATAGCTGGCCCGACCATGCCGCTGAAGCTCTTCGATCAACATCCACCCAACATCGTCGAGCACGACACCTCCAAAAAAACCTGATTCTTTAGGGTTCAGTGGTTTTTCGCGCTCTCCGATATCGCCAAGCGCACTTACCAAAGCCAGAAACCAATATACAGACTATATCATGGCCTACAGTTGCAGCGACTACCGATATGTATAGCCGTTTACCATTCAAGCTTCGTTATAGTTAGGACGAGAAAACTACTGGAACAACATCTACGAAAGGTTCGGCCGTGGCCGATTTCGACAACAGCTTCAAGCAATTCCTCGCCGCCTGGAACCATCATCAAGAACTGCGTGACGCCGGCGCCAATATCAGCTCGCTCATGGACTCGCGAGTGCAGCTGGACATGCTCCGGTTGGACCTGGTTCGCACACTCCGCTAATTCACTTCACCCCATTCGTCGGGACTCTCTCCTCCGACGCAATAAGAGAAGCGGGGCCCTTTCGGGCCCCGCTTCTTTTTGTTCGTTCGTAGAACGACGGCTTCTGAGAGTATTACCCCTAGAAGTCCATCCCTCCACCACCGTGGCCGTGGTCTCCACCACCGGCGGGTGCATCTTCTTTGATCTCGGCGATGAGGCCTTCGGTCGTCAGAAGGAGCGCAGCAATGGACGCTGCGTTCTGCACCGTTGAGCGGGTTACTTTGGCTGGGTCGATAACACCGGCTTCGAGGAGATCCTCGAACTTGCCGGTAGCAGCGTTGTAGCCAAATCCGCCTTCAGCATTTCGCACGTGCTCTGCGACAACGCCGCCCTCGGCGCCAGCGTTGATAGCGATCTGACGCAGTGGCTCTTCAAGGGCCTTGCGGACAATGGCCCGGCCGACCTTCTCGTCGTCCGTTCCGCCGCGCAGCTTGTCGATGGCAGCCTCGGCGCGAAGCAGCGCAACGCCACCTCCGGGCACGATACCCTCTTCAACGGCTGCCCGAGTTGCCGAAACGGCATCCTCGATGCGGTGCTTCTTCTCCTTGAGCTCGACCTCGGTGGCTGCGCCAACCTTGATCACCACAACGCCACCGGACAGCTTGGCGAGACGCTCCTGGAGCTTCTCGCGATCCCAGTCCGAATCGGTGTTATCGATCTCACGCTCGATTTGCTTGATCCGAGCCGCCACATCGCCCTCGGTGCCACCGCCATCCACCATGGTCGTGTTGTCCTTGGTGATGATGACCTTGCGGGCCGATCCGAGCATATCCAGGGTCACGCCGTCCAGCTTGAGCCCGACCTCTTCCGAGATCACGGTTCCGCCGGTAAGAATGGCGATGTCCTGCATCATGGCCTTGCGACGTTCGCCAAACCCAGGGGCTTTGACCGCCGCCGAGGCGAACACGCCACGGATCTTGTTGACGACCAGGACCGCCAGGGCTTCGCCCTCGACATCCTCGGCGAGCACGACCAATGGCTTACCCGACTGCTGCACTTTCTCCAGCACCGGAAGCAGGTCGTTGACCGAACTGATCTTCTGGTTGGCGATAAGGATGTACGGGTTCTCGAGGACCGACTCTTGTGTATCTGCATCGGTGATGAAATACGGAGAGATATAGCCCTTGTCGAACTGCATTCCTTCGGTGAACTCGAGTTCAATTCCGAACGTCTGGCCGTCTTCGACGGTAATGACGCCGTCCTTGCCGACCTTGTCCATCGCTTCGGCGATCTTCTTGCCGATCTCTTTGTCAGCGGCCGAAATCGACGCGACGTCTGCGATCTGGGCATTGGTCTCGACCGGCTTTGAGAAATCGCCGAGGAACTCGACAACCTTCTCGACGGCCTGCTCGATGCCGCGCCGGACCCCCATCGGGTTGGCACCTGCGGCGAGGTTTCGGAGACCCTCACGGACCATGGCCTGAGCCAGAACGGTTGCGGTCGTCGTGCCGTCACCGGCAACGTCGTTGGTCTTGTTGGCTACCTCATAGGCGAGCTTGGCGCCCATGTTTTCCCATGGGTCGTCGAGTTCTACCTCTTTGGCGATTGTGACGCCATCGTTCGTGATGGTGGGTGCTCCCCACTTCTTTTCAAGAACGACGTTGCGACCTTTGGGTCCAAGCGTCACCTTTACGATATCTGCGAGCTTATTGACGCCCGTCTCGAGGCCCTTGCGGGCGTCCTCGCCGAAGCGAAGATCTTTGGCTGCCATCTATTCAATCCTCCTGATTACGAAACTACGGCGAGTAGGTCACGGCTTGAGATGACCAAGTATTCGGTCCCTTCAAGCTTGATTTCGGTGCCGCCGTACTTTGAGTACACGACAACGTCGCCTTCTTTGACGTCCATGGGAATGCGGTCGCCGGCGTCGCTGATGGCACCTGGTCCTACCGCAATAACATCGCCCGTCTGGGGCTTTTCTTTGGCCGTATCGGGGATAACGAGGCCCGACGCAGTGCGGGAATCCTCATCATCGCGGGCCTTGACGATCACTCGATCACCAAGCGGCTTAAGTTTCATAGCCACCTTCCTCCTACATGTTGATGGTTAGCACTCTCAGACCGAGAGTGCTAACAACTTTAGCACTCTCGAGTGGCGAGTGCTAACCGATCTGATGGGGCTTCAGCCATCAATCACGGCTTTGGCGACACTCACTATGCTGGCGGCATGTCCCGGGTATTTCACAGTCGCTCAAGCAGTTCGGCACTTTCAGAACACTCCTGGGAAGAGTTGACGTCGCTGACGTCCGGGCCCGGCTGGACCTGGATCGATCTGTCCGACCCCAACAAGGACGAAATCTCCTATGTCGAAGCCACCTACGGTGTCCAGCCGAAACTCAGCGAATTGGATCCCCAGCGGGTGAGCGTCGACATCGAAGACGACCAGATCGCTGCCTCGATCCATGGTGCGGTTGTGAGCCCCCAACATCAGCTCATCACGTCGGAAATTCGCATCATTGTCACCGAAACATCGGTTGTCACCATTCACGCCCACAACGTCGTTGATTCCGACGCTGTGATCAAACGCATTCAGGCCCTCGACCCCGACGAGCAAACGCCCGGAGAAGTCGCGGCCGCCGTGGCCGCTGATGGTCTGGGAACCTATCGATCCGACATCAAGGAATTGGAGGACAGGGTCGAGCAGGTTGAGGACTTGGCCATCGCAGGCGAACCGACCACCTTGACCCTGTCTCAAACGGTCCGCCGGGACGCCATCTTGTTGCGCCGGGTAATCGCCGCCCAGCGCGATACCGTGAAACGACTTGCTGATCCACTAACGCCCGCCCTCGATACTGCGGCGCGTCGCAGCTTTGCCGATATCAGCGAGGAACTCGCTCACATGATTGAATCGCTCGATGTAACGAGGGCATTGTTGAGTTCGGCATTGGAAACGTACCGTGGCGCAGTGGCGGAACGGACCAACGAAACCATGAAGGTCCTAACGGTTTTCTCGGCCATTCTGCTTCCGCTTGCCCTGCTCTCGGGAATCTGGGGAATGAATTTCTCGTCCATTCCCCTTGCCGACCAACCGCACGGGTTTTCGTCGATGATCATCACGATGAGCATCGTGGCGATCGCGGTGTGGGTCTACTTTCGACGGCGTGGGTTTATCGGCGGACCAACCTTGCGCGACATACCGCGCTTCGTGGGAATGACCCTGGAATCTCTCGGCTCCGCCCCGCTTCGCGCTGCCACGAACCTCCTCAGAGGACCCGACTCAATCAACCCGGACGAATAAGACCCCGGTCCGACCTCGGTCGCCCGTTTCTATCCACCGTCGCGACCCGACGCCGGGACGATGTTCTGGTGGATTTCCGCGGTCAATCGATCGATCTGTCTCGTCAGTTGGGTGTTGAGTTCAAGCAACTCCTTGAGGTCGACGTTTTGCTGAGTGACCAGGTCTTGGCGTTGCAGGAAACCGGCCGCCAAGTCTTCTCGATGTTTGATCTCAATGGCGTTGTGGGCTTTGTCGCGATCAGCCTGGCGGGTTTGGGCAAGCAGTATCAGAGGCGCCGCATACGCCGCCTGTAGCGAAAAGGCCAGGTTGAGCAGAATGAACGGATACGGGTCCCAGCGAAGAGCAACCGCCATGGCGTTGACAACGATCCAGGCAGCCACGAGGAAGGTTTGTCCGATCAAAAACCTTGGGGTACCAAAGAAGCGGGCGAAGGCCTCTGCCTTGCGACCAAATGCGTCACCTCCGAACACACCCTGGAGATGTTCCACGGACTTTATGACTCGCTCGGTGTTGGTTTCCATTCCCGTACTCCTTGTTGTTTGGGTTCAGGACTCGTCAGGTTCATCCGGTCGAATGGCCCGGCGGGCGTACGGGTCCTGTTGATAGAAATCTCGCAGCAGACTGTATAGCTCTGGTTCGGCACGCCGAAGCTCGGCGGGCATCACGAAGAACACTTCTGTGGCAACAGCCAGAAACTCAGCCGGATTGGTCGCGGCGTAGGCGTCGATTGGCATCGGGGAGCCGGCCCGGAGCCTGGCGAGCAACGCCGGCATCTGCTCACCCCACCGTGCGGCGAGAGATGCCGAGAGTGGAGGCACCCCATCGGCGGCGCCGTTGCGCATGTCAAGCTTGTGCGCGAGCTCATGAAAGACCACGTTGTGCCCCCGTTCTGGGTGACGAGCATCGTTGGCCACCCGATCCCAAACCAGGAGTACGGGCCCATGCAGCATCGCCTGACCGGCCAGGGTCGGATGATCATCGCTTACCACTCCCCCATCGAGGCGACGCGATCCGCGCTGAACCACCACACCGGGCGATACGACAATCGCAGCCACGTCGTCATAGAAGCGGTAGTCGAGCCCGAGAATCAGCAGGCAGGCCTGGGCGGCGATGAGAAGTCGCACTTCCTCGTCGGGCGTGAAGCCGACGACGCCCTCAATGGTCTTGTCGGCGAGGAAGACCCGAATGAGGTCCTCCATCCGGAGCTGCTCGGATTCGTCGAGCGTGGACCACCACCCCAGCCGGTTGGACAACAACTGGCGCCAGTGGTCCCGGAAGGGGTCTCGCAGTGCCTTGGCGGCCTTCCGACTGATCCGGCCCAAGGGCGGCCCGGCGATCCCGGATTCAGGCGGCTTCACGGGTGCGACCTAGCGTAAAGAGCCTGATCAGTGCCCGGAGTAAAGCTGCTTGAGCCAGGGCAAGGATTCCTACGTTGAATCCGATGTATGGCCAACATCGACGTAGCGCTGGAGGGCGGCGTGGATCTCCTTGACGGCCCCGTCGACGCCTTCCCAGTCACCTACATCGGACATCTTCGACGGCTCCAGTGCCTTGTAGACCTCAAAGAAGTGCTGGATCTCCTGGAGCAGATGGGCGGGCACGTCGGGGAGGTCGTTGACCTCCGCCCAGCGGGCGTCTCCCCTGGGGACGGCCAGGATCTTGGCATCCGGTCCTGCTTCGTCGGTCATCCAACACACGCCGATTGCCTTGGCCCGCACCCGACACCCCGGAAAGGTCGGTTCGTCCATGAGCACCAGCACGTCGAGCGGATCACCGTCTTCGGCCAGCGTGTTCGGCACGAACCCGTAGTCAGCTGGATATTGCGTTGCCGTGAACAACGTTCGATCCAGCCAGATCTCGCCGGTTATGTGATCGACTTCATACTTGTTTCGTGATCCACGCGGGATCTCAACGATGACATCGATATCGGTTTCCATGGTGACCTTCCAGAACGGCGACGCTGGAGAGATTACCCGCTACTGTCCAGCAATCTCTTCGGACTCGAGTCGAGTGAGGTCCTCGGTCGGATCGACGACCGGGAAAGGCGCCGAAGCCGCAACCTCGGGAGCACTGTCCTCAGCTTGAGCACTGTCCTCAGCTTGAGCACTGTCCTCAGCTTGAGCACTGTCCGCTTCGGCCTCGGCGGCGGTTAGCGCAGCAGTCGCCCTCATTTCTTCTGTCTTGGCCCGCAGTTCCTTTAGTTCGTGACGCTCGGCCAGAACCTTGCGACGGCGATGCCGCCAAACGAACCCAACCGCCTCGTCGAGGAATACGGTGCCGGCAATGGTGGCCAGCAGGATCGCCACGAGCGGGTACTCAAGATCCCAGACGAGGAAACTAAAGGGAACCGCCACAGTGTTCTGAGCGGCCAGGATGACCAGGGCAGCCATCACGGTGAGAACCGCGAGGAAGCCCCCGTACAAACCGGTGCCCGAGTAGACCTTCTTCTTGGGAGCCTTGGGAGCCTTGGCCGTTTTGGGGGTTTTGGGGGTGCCGTTTTTGTTCATGATCCTTCTTTCACGTCGAAACTATGACCCATTCCCACCGGGAAAGTTCTGATCGCTGGTGCGTGAAACATCCACAATGTTGCGATACGTCGGATAGGCGAGATCGACGTGGTCTTCTGCGGCAAACCCATCGAGGATCGCCGACCAGGCTGCCTCATCCGCTCCCCGTTGTTTGCGCGGGTCCACCAAGAACCTGCCGGTCAACTGGACGCCGGAGTCCTTCACGGTCATGTATACGATCGGCGACAACGACCCGACCCTGATGTTGTACTTCCTGGCGGTCTTCCGTAGCTCGGCCGCACTCGTTTCAAGACTGCGAATACCGTGATCCTTGATCGCGCTTTGCACGATTTCACGGGCGAGACGCCAATCCGATTCGAACGTCACAAGCACGGCGATCTCATGCCACACATACTCAAAGCCTTCCGTGTAGTTGGCGATCGGTTGCGTGAAAACGACTCCGTTGGGAATGTGGAGCAGACGGCCCGTCGACTGATCGGCTGCCACCATGTGGCCCCCGACTTCCATCATGGTGAAGCGGAATAGGCGAACGTCGACAACATCGCCTTTCTGGCCGCCAACTTCGATCCGGTCACCAATCTTGAAGGGTCGACGAATGAGGATAAATGCCCAGCCGACCACGTTCTTGAGCAGATCGGAGAGGCTGATGGCGATACCGGCCGAAACGATGCCGATGTAGGTCGCCAGATTGTTGAAGGCGTCCAGCCAGATCCAGGTGAGTGCGAGCCCCGCGACGACCACCGCAGAGTAGGCCAGGCCTTTGTCGGCGCGATAGGAGAACTCAGGTTCCTGGGTTCGGTGGATGGCCCGAAGCACCAGCCATCGAGCGAGCACTACCACGATCACGACAATGATCGAACCAAGACTCTTCCCGGCGATCACCGGATCCAGTCCCATCTGTGTGAACCAATTGGTCACCGAGGCCTCCAAAGGCAAAAAAGGTGCAGGGCTCGTACGAGCCCTGCACCAGCCACGATACCGTTACCTAAGTGTTGCTGTCGCTGTTCGGGAGGATCTTGCGCCAGTAGTCCTCGGCCGGCTTGATTCCGCCAACCCCGAAGGCGATTGCCATGGCGACTCCTGTGCTGGCCACAACGGCGATGAACAGCGTGTTGACGATATCCGCTGCTACGCCGAGCGTGTTCAATGCCGCAAAGGCACCGACCACAATGAACGTCCAGCGAGCTGCCTTCGAGACCCAGGCCACACCCTGAGCTTCTGCCCATGGAGCCGAGACATCAGCCACGAACGAGCCGATCGCTGCTGCGACAACCACGATAACGATGGCGACGGCGACTAACGGCAAATAGGCCAGCAACGCCGCAAGAAGCACCGTCAGGGAAGCTACGTTGAGTACTTCGGCCGCCATCAGCAGGACGACGAGCAACGCCATCCAGTAGATGACCCGAGCTACGAGCGAACTAGCCGTATACCCGGCTTTCTGAAGGGCACCGGTCAATCCGGCCCGGTCAAGCATACGATCGAGCCCGAGACGGGTCAGGACGTTCTCGAATACGGTCTTGATGACTTTGGCTACGAACCAGCCAATAAAAAGAATAAGAAGTGCGCCTATGAGCTTCGGCGCAAACTCAATCACACTCGCCCAGGCGTTTCGCAAGCCCGTTGAAACCCCGTCTGTGAAGCTACTGACATCTATCTGTGCAAGCATGACATTTCCTCCTCGAACTGTGTGCATTGCTCGTCGATTCTGATCCGACACCTCTAGGACACCAGCCTTTGCTGGAAGTTCTCAAAACGGTGAGAACTTTCGAGCGGCCGGTTGTGTCAAAGCGTCGTGCACGTCGCCGGACCTAACATGCTGATCCCTTGGACGAATGGACTGATCAACAACTGGTGGAAGCCGCGCAAGGCGGTAACGTTTCCGCGTTCGAAGTGCTGGTTCGGCGCCATCACGCCTTTATCGTCGCCTCTACGTTACGGATCGTCCGGAACCGGGCTACTGCCGAGGACCTCGCTCAGGAAGCGATGTTCCGGGCCTGGCGCAAGATTGGTGATTTTCGCGGCGACGCTCAGTTCCGCTCCTGGGTCTACCGGATTGCGACCAATCTGGCGCTCAATCAGGTGCAACGGTCCCGTGAGTCCACCTCTGAGTTTCCGATCGAACCCGCGCCTGCCCGATCGGCCGAATTGGTTGCTATCGGGTCAGAAATCAGCGAAGCCTGGGCGGAAGCTATCAATACCCTCCCACCAGAGCTGCGCGAGCCCTACCGACTCAGGGAAGCAAATGAACTGTCCTATCAGGAGATCGCCGACCAACTCGGCATCCCGCTCAACACGGTGCGAACCCGAATCCATCGCGCTCGCGGGCTCATGATGGAAAGGATGCAGGCGTGGAAGTGAACTGCACCGTCGACGATGAGTCGTTCGAACGTTTCCTCGATGGCACCTCCGATGATTTGGTCGATCATGTGGGTGACTGCCCGATCTGTCAGTCAAGAATGGAACGAAGCCTCGACGGTTCAAGTCCTTTGCATATCGACCGGACTATGCGCGCCATCCGCATCCACTCCTTCACCAAAGTCGCCGCTGAGGCCGCCATGGATGTTGGTGCCCGATTCGCCAGATCTACGTTGCATTATCTATTGAAAGGGTGAACCCGATGGATCAATTCCTCATAGTCGCGGGCGTTGTTGCTGCGGTGATTGTCGTTGGCCTGCTCGCTACGAGATTGATCCGACGATTCGCCAAACCCGTAATCGGCGAAACCTGGCGCCGCAGCGTCATCACGTTCATCGTCCTGGCGGCCGTGCTCATCGGTCTCGGCGCTCTCGCCGTTGCGTACAATCCCGAGACGACTGATACCCTGGTCGTCACCCTGGTGAAATCGATACCAAGCTTGCTGTTGGCCGGCTTGATCGTTGTCGCTGCGCTGGTCCTCGGGAGGATTGCCGGCACCCTCACTGGGCGGGCACTGCGTTCGTGGTCCAGCGTGATCGCCTCCCGGGCCGACAAAGCGGTACGGATCACAGTCGTAGCCTTCGGGTCGATAATTGCTCTCGAAGAACTCGGCGTATCGACGGAATTGCTGCTGATCCTCATAACGTCTGCGGCCATCGCCATCGCACTCGCATCAGCCCTGGCGATCGGACTCGGTTCGGTGCCGCTGGCCCGTCAGATTGCCGCTGGTCGGCATGTGTCGGATCGATTCGCGATCGGCACCATGATTAGCGGACCGGAGTTCTCCGGGAAGATCGTCGACTTCGGGGCATCCAGCGTTCTCGTGGAAACCGCAACAGGGTCACGCATTGAGGTTCCAAACGAAATCCTGCTGCTGAACCCAATCGAAATCGACCGTTCAGGCTTTGAGCGCCAGAACCCGTCCGACGACTGACTCGGCATCCAACTTGCAGTAGCTCAACACGTCTCCGGCTGAGCCGAACGGCAGAAACTCGTCCGGTACCGCCATCGTCATCACCCGGCCGGCGAGACCGACGTCTGACAAGGATTCAAGGACCGCGGCGCCGAAGCCTCCCGACCGGACGTTGTCTTCCAGAGTGACGACCTTGGGGTGGGCCGCGGCCCACTCCTCCAGCCTTGGATCCATCGGTTTGAGCCACCTGGCGTTGATAACCGAACAGGAGACACCATGGTTCGCCAACTCGGCGGCGGCCTTCGAGGCGATCTCGACCATCCGTCCGACCGCAAACAGAACTACATCATCGCCTTCGATGACGACTTCCCATTCCCCTATCGGCATTGGTTCAGCGGGAAGCTCGGGCATCGCCGAGACCGATAGCTTGGGAAACCGGATCGCAACCGGCCCGTGGTGGGCAATGGCCGCAGCCATCATTCCCGCCAATTCGTCGGCGTCGGCCGGCGAACCGACCACCATGTTCGGGATCATCCGCAGGTAGGAGATGTCGAACACGCCGTGATGGGAGGCGCCGTCTGGACCGGTGATCCCCGAGCGATCGATGAGAAATGTGACGTTGTGCTCGTGGAGGGCGACCTCATTGATCAGTTGGTCAAAGGCCCTGGCGAGGAAGGTCGAGTAGATGGCGACAATGGGCTTGCGGCCGCCCATCGCCAGACCGGCAGCCATGGTCACGGTGTGCTGCTCACAGATACCCGTATCGATCACGCGGCGGTGGTCAGCACCTTCCAGATCGCCAAGTCCAGTCGAGGACACCATCGCCGCCGACAGAGCGACGATTTCACCGTCAGTCTCGGCGAGATCCGCCAGAACGGCACCAGCCACATCGGTCAACTTGAGGGAGTTGGACGTTGGCTGACCGTTCTCGATATGGAACGTACCAACCCCGTGGAGCTTATCGACGGAGTCAGCGATGGCCGGTTCGTAGCCACGCCCCTTCTCGGTCAGTACATGGACGATGGCGGGCTCACCGAAGTCCTTGGCCCTGGTGAGGGTTTCTTCGAGCAGCGGGATGTCGTGACCGTCGATAATGCCTGAGTATTTCAACCCGAGTCCATCGAAGAACGTGGACGGCTGAATGATCTGCTTGACCGATTCCTTCAGTCGTCTGGCCAGTTCATCAGCCGACTCACCAATTGCTGGCAAGTTCCTCAGCTGTTTGCCGACCATGCGTTTGATCCGCTCATACCGTGGGTCGAAACGAAGATGACCAAGCGCAGCGATGCCTCCGACCGTCGGCGCATACGACCGGCCGTTGTCGTTGACCACCACGATGAGCCCGGGCGGCCGCGTCACCGCAATGTGATTCAGCGCCTCGTAGGCAACCCCACCGGTCAACGCGCCATCCCCGATGACAGCAATCGTGTACGCATCTGACCCCGACTGCTGGTTGGCCACAGCATTGCCGAGGGCGTAAGACAGCGACACCGACGCATGGCTCGACTCGATGAAGTCGTGCTCGGATTCCTCGCGAGATGGATAGCCCGATAGGCCGCCCATCTTTCGCAACTTCGAAAAATCCTGCCGGCCGGTCACCAGCTTGTGCACGTAGACCTGGTGACCAACGTCCCAGAGAATCTTGTCAACCGGCGAATCGAACACGCGGTGGAGTGCCAGGGTGAGCTCAACGACTCCCAGATTTGGCGAAAGGTGGCCGCCGGTGCGCGAGATCTGGTCCACGAGGAATTCGCGGATCTCTGCAGCAAGCTCGATGAGCTGGGCTTCACTCAGAACGTCGAGATCTCGAGGGGAGCTTATGGATGTAAGAAGGCCGCTCACGATGACTTTCGATCGGGTTTTCTACAGGATACTTTGTCCACACGATACAAGAACCAATCGACCGGCGAGCAGCGACGATTCGACATTCGAACTATCCGTCTCGCCGTCCACCGGCTGGTCTCATCGCTACTATCGCAAGCGGGGAAGGGATCGATGACCGACCGCAAGCTACTGCTACAACCCGGCGAGACACTCATGGTGGCCGGGGATACATCCGATGACGTGTTCCGGCTCCGGACAGGTCTACTCGATGTGCTGGTGGGCTCCAACGACCAGGAGGCAAAACAGGCTGCTCAGATCAAGCCCGGTGGATTGGTCGGTGAGCTGGCCGCGCTCGCCGGCACCCGCCGCACCGCCACGATCAAGGCCGCCGAGCTGTCCGAACTCAGCGTGTACAGCCGGGCCGAGTTCGAAGCACTGATGGCATCCGACGCTGCGCTCGCTTCGGAAGTCTCGGAGATCGCCATCCGAAGGCTGGATCACAACTCCTTGCACCGGTTTATCAGTAGTCACCTCGACGGGCTAGCCGACGAGCTGCAACGGTCAATCGAGGAACACCTCACCTGGAGAAGGCTCGCGGCCGGGGCCGTGCTGCGCCAGGCAGGAACTATCAGCGAGCAGAGCCACCTGGTTCTTTCTGGCCGCCTGCTCGGAACAAACGCGAAGGGGACCCGTACCGAGTATTGGCCCGGGGCGCTCATCACTCCGCACGCGCTGATCGCCCCCGTTACGACCACGGAGACGGTAATCGCCAGCCGAGACACCACGCTGCTCGAAGCCGACCGGTCCGGGTTTGAGCAGCTGCTCGCCAAACACCCGACGGCAGTCTTAGCTCTGGGACGGGCCATCACCTCGGCCACCGGGCGCAACCGCCGGCGGGCTGGTTCCACGGTGTCTATTGCCGTCACCACCGACGATCCGGGCAACCTGGTGGCTGAGGTTCTCGCCGAGGCGGGCCGCCACGGAAAGGCCGAACTCGTATCGTCAAGCCGGGCGGACGGCGACCTGAACTGGCCCGGAATTTCACAGTCGGCCACTGGATCACCGAAGGACTACCGGCTCAGCGAATACGTACACCAGCTCGAATTGGGTGCCGACCACCTCCTCCTGGAGTCCGACCACGAACTCACCGAATGGACCCGCCGTTGCATCCGGCACGCGGACCGGCTGTTGATCGTGTGCTCGGCGAACCCGGATGACCACGAACATCGCCGGATCGCTGCGGTTCTGGCAGCATCATCGGCCATCCCCGAGCGGAACAAATGGTTGGCGATCCTGCATCCCCCCGGCACCGACCGTCCATCTGGAACGGCTCAACTTATGGACCGACACGGAATCATCAATGTCGCTCACGTGCTGGTCGGGAGGCCGGAAGATACGGCACGGCTTGCCCGGTTGGTCACCGGCCACAGTACGTCGGTCGTCTTTGGTGGCGGTGGCGCGAGAGGTTTTGCCCATCTGGGCGTTCTTCGGGCGCTGGAGGAGGTGGGCGTTCCGGTCGATACGCTCGTCGGAACCTCCATCGGTTCGGTACTGGCCGGGTTCTATGCAACCGGCAATTCGCACGCCTTGATGATGGAGTTGGCGGAAAAGCACTTTGCCAATGTCCTGGACTACACGATTCCCGTCGTCGCCCTCATCAAGGGCGAACGGATCGCAACCAGCTTGACAGAGGTTTTTGGCGACCAAGAGATCGAAGACCTGTGGCACCCATTTGCTTGCGTTTCGACCAACCTCACCCAGTCCAGCGTCGAAGTTCACCGGCGCGGCTCCGTCGCCGAAGCCATCCGGGCCAGCCTGGCCATCCCGGGGGTGATCCCGCCAGTGCCGTTCGGAGACGACCTGCTCGTCGATGGCGGGGTCCTCAATAACCTCCCGATCGACGTAGCCCAGCAAGAGTTCACTCCAGGAACCACCATCGCCGTCGATGTTGCTCCGCGCACCGGACCGCACGCCCACCTCGATTTTGGCATGTCTGTCTCGGGTTGGAAGGCGGTTGCGGACAAGATCAAACACGCCAACCACTACCCGGGCACAGCCGCCATCCTGTTGCGGTCGATGGTGACCGCCTCGATTCGAGAACGAGACCGACTGGTCGACGACAAAATCGCAGATCTCTATCTTCTTCTTCCTACGCACGAAGTCTCCATGATGGATTTTCACGAGTCACGCAAGGTCGAGGCAGCCGGATATGAGCTGGCCAGGCCGCTCATAGGTGAATGGCTCAACGCCGGCGGTTGGCCCAACGCCGCTCCGCCACCGCCACACGCACCAATCTGACCGAACCGCCGGGTATGGCAGAATCCAGGCACGGCTGATGGCATGATGGATGGACCCAATGGATGAACAGCCCTGGTCAAGAGTCAAGTCGACGATTTATTCGGCGATCTTTCGCAACCCTAAGTCGACCAAGGTCACCCTGGCGACGGTGGCCGTATCTGCCGATGACCGGGTCCTCGATATCGGGTGTGGACCTGGAGCGGCCGTCCGCCAGGTAGCGAAACGGGTTGCCTCGGCGACCGGAGTCGATGCGTCAGCATCGATGATCTCAATCGCCCGCAGGCGGGCATCACACATCGCGAACGTCGAGTTCTCGGTTCGCCCGGCTGAGCGCCTCTCGTTTGAAGATGGAGCCTTTTCGGTCGTCTGGACTATTCAGTCGTGGCACCACTGGAACGATCCCGAAGCGGCATTTCGACAGGTTCTCCGGGTACTCGCTCCCGGCGGTCGTTTCTTCATCGTCGAAAAGGAAACGGACGGCGAGCACGGGATGACCGCGATCGAAGCCTCCGCATTGGTTGCCCAATTAGGGAATGCCGGCTACTCCGACACGAAGTTCTCCCGGGTCGACAAGATGATCGTGGTCTCCGGAGTAGCCACTTGACTCGATGATCGGCCGAGCGGTGGCGGTTTGGTGATATCGATACACAGGCGAAACACTTCTGAAACCATGACGCTCTACCTTCATCGAGGTGGATGTAGAGCTATTGCGATGGCCAACCGAGCGAGAACGACGCGAGCGCTTACGTAAAAGTGGCAAACCTCGGTTGCTGCTTGTCGAAGGGGCGGCTGAGCCGCCGTCCCCAGCAGACCTTCTCGAGGACTGGATCCGGGTCCCGGCCGATCGGGCCGACGTGCGGGTTCGAATCGAGGGCTTGATCCAACGTTGTCAAGGCCCGATTCTGTCAGAAATCGTCATCGACGAGACCGGCGCACTTAACCACCGGTCCCATCGAGTCGTTCTGCCGCCAATGGAAGCGCGAATTCTTGGCGTCTTGATCGAGCAGATGGGTCACGTGATCAGCCGGCCGGATCTTTCCCTGGCGGTTTGGCCAGACGACCCACCTGACCGCAATGTTCTCGACGTACATCTCGTGAGGCTGCGCCGCCGCATAAAGGCAGCCGGCTTGGAGATCAGGACGATCAGATCGCGGGGCCTGCTGCTCGAACGTAGCTGACTTCCGCGTTCAGATTGCTTTCAGATACTCGTCGCGATCGATTCACTTCACGCGTACTTCACCGAAAAAATCAACCACCAACGTAACCATCGTCGCTTACTAGGAGAGAAATGAAACGGAAACTACTCACGGGAACATCGCTCACCGTGCTGCTCGTGGCAGTGATGGCCCAGCCGGCCTTTGCTCAGGAGGAAGTTGCTCCGGCCAGCCAGTTCGTGCTGGACAACTTGTTCATATTCATCGCCGGTGTGCTGGTGTTCTTTATGCAGGCGGGCTTCGCCCTTGTCGAAGCTGGACTGACCCGACAGAAGAACGTCGCCAACATCATGATGAAGAACCTCATGGACATGTCGGCTGGAGTTCTGGCGTTTGCGCTGGTCGGGTTCGGAATCGGATTCGGTGGCGATGAGCTCCTCAAGGGCTGGTTCGGCTTCGATCTGGGAATCGCCGGCGTCGAGAACACGATCGGGGACGGGTTGTTGCCGTCAACGTTCTTCTTCTTCCAGGCTGCGTTCGCAGCAACCGCCGCCACCATCGTGTCCGGCGCCATGGCGGAGCGCACCAAATTCAAGAGCTACTTCGTGTACAGCTTCTTCATCACCGCGTTGATTTACCCGGTGGTGCTTCGCTGGACGTGGGGGGGCGGATGGCTTGCCCAGCTCGAGATTCCGTTCTCAGACTTTGCCGGCTCTACGATCGTGCACGCCACCGGAGGGTGGGCGGCGCTGATGGGCGCCATCATTCTCGGCCCCAGGATCGGCAAATACGCCAAAGACGGAACACCCAGGGCCATTCCGGGCCACAACATTCCGTTTGTGGTGCTCGGAGCGATGATTCTGTTCATCGGATGGTTCGGCTTCAACCCCGGATCGGAACTCGCAGCCGACGAGTTCGTGACCGGTATTGCCCTCAAGACATTGCTGGCAGCCGCAGCCGGAGCCGTAGCCGCCATGGCCGCCAACTGGACAATGGACAAGAAGCCCGACGTGTCAATGGCCGCCAACGGGCTGCTCGCTGGCCTGGTCGCGGTCACAGCTCCGGTCGGGGCGATCGAAACCTGGGCGGCCGTGGTCATCGGTGCCATCGGAGGTCTGATCGTCGTCTTCTCGGTCAAGTTCATCGATCGTCTCAAAGTCGACGATCCGGTTGGTGCCATCTCCGTGCATGGAGTCGTAGGAACGTTCGGAACTCTTTCGATCGCCTTCTTCGCCAGATACGACGACGCATTCTTAGGCCGGGAGAATGCCGGGCTGTTCTACGGAGGAGGATTCGACCAGTTGTGGACCCAGCTCATCTTCGTTGTGGTTCACTTCGTGTTCGTAATAACGACGGCTGGCTTGCTCTTCCTCGCTATCAAGTCCGTGATGGGGCTACGAGTCAGTGAGGAAGAAGAACTCGCTGGACTCGACGTGATGGAACACGGTTCGCCCGGATACGGCTTCGAAACTGGTCGCGGAGAGTTCTCAGCCAGTTCGCATACTGCTGCAAGCGCTTAGGAGGAACCACATGCTTGAACTCATAACAGCCATCATCAAAACCCATCGCCTTGACGACGTAAAGGAGGCTCTTGCCAATGCGGGAGTCTCGGGATTGACCGTCACCGAGGTCCGCGGCTTCGGGCGCCAAGGGGGCCACACCGAGGTCTACCGGGGCGCCGAATACAAGGTCGACTTCGTCCCAAAGCTGAAAGTTGAAATCCTTTGCGCGGCGGCCGATGTCGACAACATCACCGAGGTGATCGCCAAGGCTGCCGGTACGGAAAGCATCGGCGACGGCAAGATCTGGACGACTCCGGTCGGGACTGCAATGCGGATCCGCACCGGCGAACGCGGTGTCGACGCCGTTTAATCCTCCTCCGAGGCCGAAGGGGTTTGGACGGCTCGGCGATTATCGCCGGGCCGTCCAACTCTACGGTCTGCTCGATCTACTCGTCCCTTCAAGCCAATTCGCCAGTCGACATCGGCTTTCATGGTGGTTCGGGTTTGTTGGTGTAGGTGTGTCCGAGTCGTGAGGTCCATTGGTGGTGGCCGTTGGGGAGTTTCTGGTAGGTCCAGCCGCATTGGTGTTTGATGCGGTGGTCGTGGCGGCAGGTCGGGTCCATGTTGTCCGGGGTGGTTGGTCCGCCTTTGGCCCAGTCCACGGTGTGGTCAAGGTCAGAATGAATGGCCGGTACCCGGCAGCCGGCCATGACACAGTGGGGGCTGTGCGCTCGGATGATTCTTTGTTGTTGGGCGGTGGGTCGCCGTCGGGTGATCCCCACGCCGACCGGCAGGCCGGTAGTCGGGGTCGGTGACCACAAACTCCCAGACACCGTTTCGGTTCTGGTCGGTGACCTGTCTGGCTAGGTCGGCGATGACCGGTCCGTAGCCGGCCAAATCGCCCGGGTGGTTGGCGAGTCGGGTGAGGGTTTCGAGGTCAACGCTGATATGCACCGTCCCGCTCGGCTGCTTCCCTGTATCGGCAGGGTGGAATGCCGTCACAGAGCAGGTCTAGGAATACGTCGGCACGTAGTTGATCAATGGTCCTTGTTTCGCCGTTTCGGCGGAGGTGTTGAGCGAGACGGTTGATCCGGTCGGCCGCTTGGGCAGCCCGATCCGGCGGCAGATCATACCCAGCCAGCCAGGCGGTGCCATCGGGGTTGGGTCGCAGTTCCACATGGCGATCTTCCACAGCAGTGTCGTAACGGGTAGCGGCGTCATCAGGATCGACGTCAATACATAGTTTGCGAAGCCGGGCGGCAATCTGTCCGGTAGTCATACCGGCGGCGTCGACCAACATCAGATCGGCCACCATCCGAGCGGCCGATTCGGACAAATGTTCGGTGCCCCGCACGATTACCTTGGCTCGGGATGTGTCAAGGTCACCCCGGTTGAATACCGCCCACACGTTGGGAAGACGATCCCGCAGGGTGACCGCCATGTCCAGTTCACTATCAGCGGCCCGACGGGTCAAACACAACGCTGCCCGAATCTCCGCAGCGGTGGCATCAAACGCCAGTTCCAGGTCACCAGCAAAATCGGCTTCCAAAAAGTCCGATACCGAAGCCATATCGGCATACACCTGAGCCTGATAATGCGACACCATCCGCTTCCGGGCTCGCAACACGATCATCCGATCATGCCCCGACACATCAGCCACATCGATCGACGACAACACGGCCGCCAGGAACGGACCAGCCGGTAACCCATCCAAACCGGCCGGAATATCAGCCCCCCTACGGGCCGCCTCAACCGAACGGATTTCATCGTCAAATGTGATCTCTTCCAACCCTTCAATCATGTATCGATCGTATAACCCAGCTGTGACAAAAACCCGCACCAAACCTGCAAAAATCAGCCATAAACCTCGGTTTTGTGAGAAACAGGTCACAGCCCAACACTCGGACACGAGAACGATCCTTCGCTTGCATGCCTCGAAGAAAAAGAACCGTGCTTCACTTGCCTGCCGGAAGAGAAGAACGAGCCTCCCCTAACTCCGACCCTACGGGGCCTCAGGAACCTTCGCGGACTGGCCTTGCCAGTCCGTACTTCGTTCCGCTGGGGAGACCAACATCCGTCACGCACCAGGCGAGTTCCCTACCTCCCCTCCACACAACCCCGAGGTCATCGCTGATTCGTTGAAACGACCCACCGACCGACAGGCGAGAGAGCCGCCAAGGGAGAGTGAACGCAGAAGTGGTACACCTGCTCGGAGAGGAGAACGATCCTTCGCTTGCACTCCCGGAGAGGAGAACGAGCCTTCGCTTGCATGCACGGAGAGAGGAACGAGCCTTCGCTTGCATGCTCGGAGAGAGGAACGAGCCTTCGCTTGCATGCTCGGAGAGAGGAACGAGCCCCCCTACCTCCGACCCTGCGGGTCGCAGGAACCTTCCCCCCGATCGTTCGCTTCGCTCACTGGGGGGACCGACCTCCGAGATCGCAACCCCCACAGCCTACGGCTGATCGGTGGGACCGGCGACCTCCGGGATCGCAACCCCCACAGCCCACGGCTGATCGGTGGGACCGGCGACCTCCGGGATCGCACCCCCCACAGCCCACGGCTGATCGGTGGGACAAGCGACCTCCGGGATCGCAACCGCCCAAGGGCCGGGTCGCCACGGCAGCCGTCTCGCAACCCCTGAAGACCGAAGAGCTTATGCCGATGCGATATTGGTCGCTCAATCACCGGTCGCTGGATTGTTAGTCGCTAACTCATTGCGGCAACCGGTGCCCCCAGTCGGCCAGGGGGAATCCTGACCCGGCGCAATCGGGTTGTGGACCCCGGGAGAGCATGGCCTCAACGTCGGGGATCCTGCGTGTGATCTCCTGCCCGCCTGGAACGGCTTGTCGGAAGGAAGCCGGGTCCGTTTCCGCAACGAACTCGACGTAGACGACCAGTCGTGGTTACGCGGTCGCGGATGGGCGCTGTACCAGGCAGTGATGGCCTTGCCGTACTACTGGGACACCAACCCGGGCATGATCCGACAGGCTTCCCATGCCCTCGGACAAGTGCTTGGAGACACCGCCGGCTCGTAGCCTCAGAGTTTCATTGAAGCATCGACGTTCGAGTCCCAAGCCGAGTATGAACCTTTGGCCAGCCAGTGGGCACCGGCGACGCCGATCATGGCCGCATTGTCGGTGCAGAGAGTCGGGCTCGGCAACATGAGACGGATGCCTTTGCGATCTGCTTCGGCCTTAAGCTTCTCGCGAAGCCGACGATTGGCGAGCACTCCCCCGCCGGCCCCCACCAGATCCACGCCGGTTGCTTCGACGGCATTGAACGTTTTGGTGACGAGTACGTCGACGATCGCTTCCTGCAAGGAGGCGGCCACATCGGCGAGCGGCGGCAAGTTACCGGAGTCCTGGGCTTTTCGTATGAAGGTTGTCACGGATGTTTTCAACCCGGAGAACGAGAAGTCATAGGGGCGATCCGGCATAGCCCGCGGGAACGCAATCGCATCCGGGTTCCCACCTTCGGAAGCGAGATCGATCGCCGGGCCGCCCGGGTACCCGAGGCCCATAAAGCGCGCAAGCTTGTCGAACGCTTCGCCGGCCGCGTCGTCGATGGTCTGTCCTAACACCTGATAGTCGCCCCATCCCTTCACGTGTACCAACTGGCTATGACCACCCGACGCCAGCACAACCACCGCCGGAGGCTCAAAACCTTCGTGATCAAGCAAGGGCGCAAAAAGGTGGCCTTCCATATGGTCGACGCCGACGAACGGTAGCTGGCGAGCCCAGGCGGTCGCTTTCCCGAAGGAGAACCCGACCAGCAATGCTCCGACCAAGCCGGGACCCCGGGTGGCTGCCACCCCGTCAAGGTCGTCAGGGTGGACCATGGCGTCGCCGAGGGCCTGATGCGTCAGCGAACGGATCGACTCAACGTGGGCACGAGCGGCAACTTCGGGGACCACACCTCCGAAACGGGCATGCAGGTCAGTTTGGGACGAGAGAACGTTAGAAAGAATTGTCCGGCCCCGGACCACTGCGACCGCCGTTTCGTCGCAGCTGGTTTCAAAAGCCAACACGGTCGGTTCAAGCACTGAGACCCTCCCGGATCTGAGAGAGGCGTTCCCCGTACTCGGGACCGCTGATGTCGTGGGCCCACATGATGAGGGCGTCTTCGGTTTGGTAATAGTTCTTGCGGACACCAACCGGCGCCATGCCAAACCGCCGGTAGAGGTCCTGGGCAATGACATTGGAGGCCCGGACCTCGAGCGTTAGATGTGCGGCACCGTTATGAATGGCCCCGTCGATGAGGCGGATCATCAAACCCGTCCCAACTTTCTTCCCCCGCCAGGCGTCATCGACCGCAACGGTGGTGACGTGGGCTTCGTCTCCGACCAACATCAGCCCGGCGTACCCAGCCAGGGCACCGTCGTCTTCGGCGAGCAGATAGATGCGGTCAGTTTGGGCTAGTTCGTCGCGAAACACTTGTTCGGACCAGGGAGTGGCATAGGTCGCCTGTTCCAATGCCGCCACCGCCGCAAGGTCGGCGGGTTCCATCGAACGATATGTCAGGCCGACTCGAACCATGGCCCCTCATTCCGCAACTCATCCCAGCCGATCTTCACGTCCGGCTCACGCATATACAGCGGGCGAAGCTCAGACGGGTGGGGATACTCTCCAGCGTTGACCCTCGGAACGGCCAATTCCAGCAGCGCCTCGGCGGCTGGATAACGCGGTAGTCCTCGCCGGGCTCGATGCAGCCCATTGAAAAAGCTCTCGGGAAGCGCATCAACATCGCCGACCATCAGCGAATCCCTCGGATCGCTATCAATCATGGCCCGGAGATGGTCGGGCGTCACCAGCTGGCTAGCACCGTCACGGACGACCCCGCCCGGAACCGGGTTGTAGGAAGCAACGGCAAACTCACCGCGTCGCACGTCCACGATCGACCAGATATGTCGGCGGCCGGTCGCGGCGCGGACCGCCATGGCGTTGAGCGAAGATCCGGGGATAACCGGCACGCCGAGTGCGGCTGCCAGACCCTGGGCAGTTGCCAACCCAACCCGGATCCCGGTATAGAGTCCCGGTCCGACATCCACGACGATGGCGTCGAGTTCTCCGGGAGTCCAGGCGGCTTGATCGAAGCAGAAGTCGAGCGCCGAAACGAGAAAAGAACCATGGCCTCGCCGATCAACCCGCTGCGCGGATGCCACAACGTCACGACCCTCGCCGAGCGCGACAGACGCCCCGGCGGTGGCTGTTTCGATCGCCAACAGCTTCATGCGGTCACTTCCTCGAGTGGTCGCTGCATCCAGCCACCACTCGGGTGGAAAGTAATTGTGCGTGTCTCATCATCGTCGAGATCAACGGCGAGGTGGATTCGGAGATGATCCTCTGGCAAGACCCCAGCCACGGCTTCGCCCCATTCGATAAGCAGGACGCCTTCTGATGCCTCATCCAGCACGTCGAGGTCTTCGAACTCGCCAAGGGAAGTTAGCCGATACGCATCGACGTGGACCAGGGGCGTAAAGCCAGAATTGTATGTCCGCACCAACACGAAACTGGGACTGGTAACCGGTTCATCGACGCCCAGACCTTCGCCGAACCCGGCCGCGAACGTAGTCTTTCCTGCCCCAAGCTCTCCACTCAACGTAATCACGTCGCCAGGGCGAACGAGCGCAGCCAGCCGTCGGCCGGCCCCCATGGTCGCCGCAGCATCTTTTGAAATCATCGTGTACATGTGACCATCACTCTAAGCCCTCGTGCGCACTCATCCACGGCTCTCTACTGCGGCGGCGATGGAGTCGGCAACGGCGCGAAACACCGCGTCACCCAACAGCTCCTCCTGGGCCTCGCCCGCTTGGCCGGTCGCGATGACGAAGACGGTGTCGCCGTCGAATCGCGTGTGTACGGGGGCGATCATCGCTCCCAGCGCATCGTGGGCACGGATAGCCAGGCGCGACAGCACGGTGCGATCGGCCACCGCATCGGTGATGACGCAGACCAGGGTGGTATTGGTGAGTGCCCCATCGGGGGCAGGAGGCATCGGCGGACCAGCAGGCTGACGTCCCATCCCCGGCCCACCAGTCAGCGGGGTACCGTCGAGTCGGTAGACGTCTCCCAGGGCATTGACAACTGCCAGGGCCGCCACCTGAACACCGTCGGTGGCTACGAGGCCCGAACCGAGGCCACTCAACCGGGTGGCGTCCGGACCTCGCCACTTAGCAACGGTCGCTCCCGCCCCCGCGCCGACCCGCCCCGACAGCACCGGACGATCACTGGCGTCTTCGTACGCGGACCGTCCGTTGTCTGCGGTGGGCCGGATCGCCCCGTCACCAACCATCAAATCGTAAATAACGGCCGCAGGCACGATCGGGACCACCCCGCCGGGAGTTGGATGACCGACCCCATCGTTTTCGCATCCCGCCATAACTCCGTCAGCGGCCGCCAGCCCAAACGCCGAGCCCCCGGTAAGGACAACCGCCGCTACTTGTTGGACGCTCATTCCCGCCCCGAGCAAAGCCAACTCACGGCTCCCGGGGGCAGCCCCGCGCACCTCAGCGAAGGCCACGTTGGGCGATGGCGGGATGATCACCGTGCAGCCTGTTTGGGCTACATCGTGGGTCCAATGGCCGACCCGCACCCCGGCGATACTTGTCAGACTCACGGCTGATACACCCTTCTCAAACGTGGGCCGAGACGAGCCACGATCTCATAGTTGATGGTGCCGAGGTGGTCAGCCAACTCCGTCGCGGTGATTTCTTCGTCGCCCTGACGTCCGATAAGGACCACCGGAGTTCCGATAGATACCTCCAAGTCGCCGACCTCCACCATGATCTGATCCATGGTCACCGTGCCGGCCACCGGAAAGCGGCTTCCCCCGATCAGCACCTCAGCATCGCTCAGCCCTCGTCCGTATCCGTCCGCGTAACCGACCGGGACCGTGACGATGGTCGCTTCCCGACTCAACGGACGGCGTCGACCGTACGAAGGGCGCTCACCCGCAGCTAAGCGCTGGACATGCGAAACAGCCGATTCGAGGCGCAACGCCGCCCTCAGCCGAATTGGTAGGACCATCTCCGGATTGGGCGGCAAGCCGTAGATCCCGATTCCGGGGCGAACCATATCGAACCAGTACTCGCTGCCTGCAAAGATGCCGGCCGTGTTGGCCAGGTGGCAAATGGCTGGGCGGCTTCCAGCCGCAGTTAGTTCATCCAGGAAGTTGGAGAATCGTTGCTGCTGGACGAGCGTGAATTCCGGATCGGAGTCCGCTACCGCTAGATGGGACCAAACCCCTTCGAGTTCCAGTCGCGGGTGGTCGGAAATCGTCCGGGCGAGGGTCAGTGCGTGTTCGGGCGTTGCCCCGACCCGATGCATTCCGGTGTCTACCTTGAGATGCACGAGGGTTGGTCGACTCGCGTGGCTGGCGAGCGCCTCGACGAAGGCCGCGCTGTAGACCGTTGCACAGAGGTCCCAGGCGATCACCGACTCCACTGAACCCACTGACGGCTCCGATAGCAGCAAGATCGGAATTTCAACACCTGCTTCGCGCAGGCGGATACCTTCGTCGACCGTTGCCACCGAAAGCCGATCGGCGCCGCCTGCGATCGCCGCGTTGGCAACCGGCACATCGCCATGTCCGTACCCGTCGGCCTTGACCGCCGGACAAACGATGGCGCCCTGCACATACTCCTTCAGGGCCGCGACATTGGCGGTAATCGCCGCCAGGTCAACAACAACTCGGGTGGGTCTCATCGCCCCCAACGCCCGATCTCCGTCAACAATCCTCCGGCGGTGACGGTGGACATTTTGGCGAGGTCAGCTCCGGCGATGCCATGCCAATACGTG
Source organism: uncultured Acidimicrobiia bacterium (assembly GCA_963847455.1). GTDB lineage: Bacteria > Actinomycetota > Acidimicrobiia > Spongiisociales > JAENVV01 > JAENVV01. The sequence goes on along the minus strand of CAWKAG010000034.1, from coordinate 13,839 downwards.
GCGGAAAGTGCGGCGGTTGCCACGTCCAAGCCCGAAGACCAGCGGGCGGCGATCATGCCCGCCAGGACATCACCCGTCCCGATCGTGGCCAGTTCCGGGCCGGACGTGGTGACTGCGACGAGGTTCCCTCCCGCGCCAGGTGGGGAGGCAATAAACGTGGGCGAGCCCTTCAACAACACCGTGGATTCGGTTTCTTTCGCCAACCGGGCAGCTGAGTCGTAGGTTCCCGGTTCGTTGGTCATGGCCAAGAACTCCCCGGCATGAGGAGTGACAAGGGTTTCGCCGACCCTTTGAGCCAGCACTTCGATAACCCCGGGGATCCGCAGGCCGCCGGCATCGAGCAAGACCGGCCCGGCCCGGCGTTCCATCAACTGGGCGATGAATTCATCACATCCCTCCAACCCGGGACCGATCACGAGCACATCGAAGCGTGACGCCGCCTCCAAGACGGGGACGACATCAGCACTGGTCCACTGATCATCTCGACCGAGCACCGGTCTCAGCAGGTCGACGAACTGGGTGTAGTGGCGTTCGTTTCCCTGGTTGACCGCGACTGCGGCGGCTCCAGCTCCGAACTGAATGGCGGCTTGGGCGGTCAGGCCGGCCGCCCCGGTCATGCCAGGCGAACCTCCCACGACCATGACCGACCCGACCGACCACTTATGGGCATGTCGGGGCCGGGGAGATCGCACGGCGTCAGACTCTTCGGCGATCGAAAACAGGGCGTTCTCGCCGCTGAGGCCGATATCGGCGACGGTGACCTCGCCACTCAGTTCGGCACCAACCCCGAGCAAATGGCCAACCTTCAAAGAGTGAAACGTGACAGTCCTGGTCGCCTGGAAAGCGGCACCATCGACCGCCCCCGTCGTGGCGTCGACGCCCGACGGAATATCCACGGACAGCACCGGTGAAGGGCCGAGCGTCCAGGGAACGATCCGGTCGTGAAGCCGTCCGTGGAACCCTACGCCAAACACCGCATCGATGAGCAGATCAGGAGTGGCGACAGACTCGGGCCATGGGCGGATCCTTGCTCCGCTGCGTACGGCCCGGTCGGCAGCCGCCCGGCCTAACTCGCCCGCCGGTGGAGCGAAAGGGTGCACGACGACGTCCACCCCGCGCCGGGCCAGGTAGTGGGCGGCAATATATCCGTCACCACCGTTGTTACCTGCGCCGGCTAGAACCACCACGCGATCGCCGTAGCCGACACCCATTTCCGTGGCGGCGAGGGCAATCGCCAGTCCGGCCCGATCCATCAAGACATCAAGCGGCGTGGTGGATGCCTCGTCGAGTTCGGTCGAACCGGAAGCTGTAAGGACGGGCCGCATACCGTCAACGCTAGTGCCGGGGACCGCAAATAGCATCTGGCCACCAGACCTCGCAGCCGTCAGTTCAGTGCTCACCTAACGCAATCGCAAAGACCATGGCTTGATGGTCGGTGTGGGTGATCGACACCTCGAATCCCACGACGCCGATCGTGGCGGCTCGAGCTGCGGCGGTTCCGAAGATGTTCACGGTCGGTTTCCCGCCTCCAGTGATTTCCACATCGGTCCAGCGGATACGTCGCCAGCCAGTCCCCATCGACTTCATGACGGCTTCTTTACCGGCAAACCGCGCCGCCAGACGGCGTGACGGGTTAGCAAAACGAAAGGCATAATCCTGTTCGTGCTGGGTGAAGCATCGCTGGGCGAATCGCGGGTACTTCTCCAGGACGTCGGCCACCCGCCCGATGTCGGCCAGGTCGACTCCAACCCCGATGATGCGCATGACCGCAGCCTAACGATGCAGTTAGGCGAACGCGTTTCGGACTACGCCGACCAACTCATCGGTCTTGGCGAGCGCCACCGACTTGTCGGATGCCTCCACCATGACCCGAATGACCGGTTCAGTGCCAGAGGCACGGATCAGCACGCGACCGTCGTCGCCGAGCTCACGTTCGACGTCAGCCACCGCCGCCCACAACAACTCGGCCCCCGCCAGACCGGAGGCGTCGCCGACCCGGACGTTCCTGAGCACCTGCGGGAACTCGGTTATGACTTCCTTGCGCAATTCCCGAAGCTCCTTGCCCGTAGAGGCCATGACGTCTGCGAGTTTCACGGCGCTCAACGTCCCGTCGCCAGTAGTGGCCGTGCCGAGAAAGATCATGTGTCCGGATTGTTCGCCACCGAAATCAGCACCAAGCTTCTTCATGGATTCGAGCACGTATCGATCCCCGACCGCGGCCGTCTCGACGTTGATATGCAAAGCTTGCATGGCCTTGTGGAACCCGAGGTTCGCCATGACGGTCGTCACCACGAGGTTGTTCTTCAGCTCGTCGCGCTCTTTCAGGTGCCGGGCGATGATTGCCATCACCACATCACCATTGGCGGTGGCCCCGTCCTCGTCAATCGCAATGAGGCGATCGGCGTCACCATCGAAGCAAAACCCGACGCGTCCGTTGGCCACTCTTGCCAGCGCTTCGGGGTGCGTGGCGCCCACGCCTTCGTTGATATTGGTCCCATCGGGATCGGCCGCAATCACCTCGATGGACGCTTTGAGGCGACGGAAGATCTCCGGGGCCGTCTTGAACGCAGCGCCATTGGCAGTATCGAGAACGAACTCGATGCCCCGGAAGGAGTGATGGGCGGCTTTCACAACCGACCGCACATACTCTTCGCCAGCCTCCTGGCTGACAAACCGGGTGCCGACCTGCGGTCCGACTGGAGTTCGCCAGGGAGGACCCTGGCGCAGACGGGATTCGATCCGGTCCTCGGCGGCGTCAGTCAGCTTGTAGCCATCGCCGGCCAATAGCTTGATGCCGTTGTCCGGAGCAGGGTTGTGTGAGGCTGATATGACCACGCCCATCATGGCCGACGAGTGCGCCGTGGCGTATGCGATCGCCGGCGACGGCAGTACCCCGACATCCACCGTGTCGATACCGACCGCGTGAAATCCGGCCTGCATGGCGCTCGAAAGCATCTCCCCGGACCGTCGAGTGTCGCGACCGACGACGACCGGACCGATATCAAGAAGTTCGCCGGCTGCTCTACCCAAACCAAGGGCGAACTCCGGAGTCAACGCGGTGTTTGCGACCCCACGGACTCCATCCGTGCCAAAGAGTCTATGCCCATCGCGGAGCATGACGACTTAGCGCTTGGTGTACTGCGGCGCCTTACGAGCCTTGCGAAGGCCGTACTTCTTGCGCTCGACTTTGCGGCTGTCGCGAGTGAGAAGGCCTTCCTTCTTCAATGCGGGTCGCAGTTCGGGATCAAGCAAGATAATCGCCCGGGCGATACCCAACCGGATGGCATCTGCCTGACCGGTGGTGCCGCCGCCTTCTACCGAGGCGACTACGTCGTAGCGCTCGGCAAGATCGACGACTTTGAGCGGCGTGGTAACCCGGTTCTGTTGGGCGGCGGTGCTGAAGTACTCGGTGACCGGTTTCCCATTGAGTGTCACCTGGCCGGTGCCGGGATAAAGGCGGACCCTCGCCACGGAGCTTTTACGTCGGCCAGTTGCGATGACCAATGGCTGTGCTTTTGCCATCAGGCAACCACCTTTCGGATGTCGAGCGCTAGCTCACGAGGCTGCTGGGCCTGGTGCGGATGATCTGGGCCGGCATAGACCTTGAGCTTGGTGCCCATCTGGCGACCGAGTCGATTCTTGGGAAGCATGCCGGTCACTGCCTTCTCGATAATCCGTTCCGGGTACTTTTCCATCAACTCTTCGAACGACTGTTCACGGAGACCTCCGGGAAACCCGGAGTGGCGGAAGTAGATCTTGGATTCAGATTTGTTCGAGGTCACCGCCACCTTTTCGGCGTTGACAATCACGACGTGATCACCCACATCGAGGTGCGGAGCGAAAGTGGGCTTGTGCTTGCCGCGCAGGATGCGAGCAACTTCAGACGAGAGGCGGCCAAGCGGTAGATCGGTCGCATCAACCACGAACCATTCGCGCGTTACTGCGGCAGGCTTGGTTGAATGTGTTTTCTGGAACTTCACAGTGAAACCTTTGCGGTATTTCGAAAAAGAACGACGCGCCACGAACGCATTCCACGTACGGGGGCTGCATCATGCTAGGCGATCGATTGGAGGGCCGTCAAAGCGAGACGGATGGCTCCCGGATCGATACGAGCGACACGCCAGCCAGAAGTACCGCCCCCACGAGGCCCAGATAGGCCGCGTCGTGAAAAACATCCAATAGATCAGCAATGAGCGCGTCTGCCGTGGTCACCGCCGGGACTTTCGACAACACGAAATTCGTCAACGTGGCCGTGCCGATTGCCATGCCGATCAGCCTGGTCAGGATCACGATCCCCGACCCTCCTCCGCTCTCGTTGACGGGCACCAGATGTAAAACAGCTTCCGCCAACGGCCCGAACCAAACTCCGAGGGAAACCCCGAGAAGCAACAGGCCCGGCAGCAATCCTGCGACCGTTGGCTCCCAACGGCTCACCAGGAGGAAACCGCCAACCGCACCGATGGCGCCTAGCCAGCGCGTAAATCGGCGGGGTGCCTTGGCGGTCAGCCAGGCAACAACAGCCATCGGAATGGTGAAGGCGGATAGCAGCCAGCCCGATACCCATCCAGCCTGCTGGAGGTCCGACTCGATCAGCACCGAGACGAACAGCGGGACCAACGCCAGGACCACAAAAACGACAAAACCGAGCGCCAGATTGGCGATGAGCGCTCCAGGATTGCGAAGAACCGCCCGGATCGGGACGAGACCGTTCACATTGCCCACCAAGCCCACGCCCACCGCCGCCAGGCCGACCGCCAGCCAGACCGGTTGGATGGCGGTCGCCGCTCCCTCGACGCCCCCAATTCCGATCATGGCTGCCCCTAAACCAAACCCAACTACGGCCAGCCTCGCCCACGGCACAACAACTTCCTTTGACTTCTCCGACTCGATCCCACGGAGCATCACCAGGGACAGAATCACGAAGGGCACGTTGATCCAGAACGCCAGGCGCCAGTCGGCCAACCGAACGATGATGCCGCCGTAGAGATGGCCAAGGGTCCAACCGGCAAGGTCTACCGCCGCCACGAATCCGAGCCAACTCTGCGAGCCGAGCTGTTTCCAGCCATACGACATCCCGGCGGGGACGATGGCACCGGCCGCCAGAGCCTGAAAACTGCGACCTGCCACGAGCACCCACAACGCAACAAACTCTGCGGCCGGGCGGGCTTCCATGGATCGATAGGCAAGTTGTTGGACGAGCTTGGTTGACCACGGTCCGGACACCGCCACGGCCACTGAACCGACGGCAAACAGCAGCAGCCCCCAGCGCAGGACGGGAGCCGATCCGTGCCGATCGGATAGGCGGCCGGCTCCAAGAATGCCCACCGCGTAGGCGACCAGATATCCGGTCACAAGCCAGGATGCCTGTCTTATCCCGCCAGGAACCGGCAAGTCCAGTTCCGATACCACCACGGGTAGCACGGCGGATATGACGGTCAGGTCGAGAGCTCCGAGCAGAACCGGCAACCCGATCGCAATCTGGAGTCGCCGCTCCGTCACGGAATAACGATGTCTACAGGTTGTCCGTAAGCCCAAAGGTCGATAGTCCAGGATCGGGGCAACTCAACATCCGTTTCATCGATCACGATCCGGCGCACCTCATCACCGGCAAGAAAGAACTTGACGTCAGCGGCAGTTCCCTGCAGATAGCCGAGTGTCAGGGTGTTGAGGCGCTGGCCCGAAACGAGACCTGTGACTGTCTGGAACGTTTCGCCAGGGAACTCTTCGAGCTCGGCTTCCTCACCGAAAGCCAGCTCGCTCACGTCCTCTCGCAGCAAGGCTCCGAGACCGTCCTCAGAAAAGATGTCGGTTCCCGTGATGAGATCACCGCCCTCGACTTCGACGAAATCTTCGGCGAACGGAACCTTCTGCCAGAGGCGATCCTCCTCGGTAACCACTTCGAGAATCGCCGTCAGCCCCAGCGTTTTTACCCGGACATCGGCACTCGATTTGGTTGGCGCTTCGAAGACGCCATCGACCCGATCGAGCGCCAATCCGGCCTGAACCTCTACCGGGTCGCCGACATAGCTCACCTGGAACGAGAACGACGGTGCGGACAACACCGCCTGGGACGCGGCAGTCATGGCCTCAGCGGGAGTGCGCTCGGCCGTCTCGCCACCGGAACAGGCGACGAGCAGGGCGGCCGCGAGCATCGCAGTCAGGAGTCTTTGCATCCGCACAGTCTATGGCAGCGACGATCTATTCGTCTGAACCGCGGTCGGATTTGGTAGCGATCTCCTGAACGACGTCGGCGTTCGCCAGCGTGGTCACATCCCCCAACTGTCGGTGTTCGGAGATGTCCTGAAGCAGGCGGCGCATGATCTTGCCCGACCGAGTCTTGGGGAGATCCGGTGTGAACACGATGGACTTCGGCTTGGCGATCGGGCCGATGACGCTTGCCACATGGTCACGCAACTCTTCAATCAGCGCCGAATCGCCCTCGGCAGTTCCCCGCAGGGTCACGAAGGCGGCAATCGCCTGACCGGTAATGGCGTCCTTGCGGCCAACGACGGCTGCCTCGGCGACAGCCGGATGGCCGACCAGAGCTGACTCGACTTCGGTCGTCGAGATGTTGTGGCCAGAAATGAGCATGATGTCATCGACCCTCCCGAGCAACCAGAAATAGCCATCGTCGTCACGTTTTGCACCGTCCCCGGGAAAATACACGCCAGGGAAACGCGACCAGTACGTGTCAACGAATCGATCCGGGTCGCCCCAGATGGTCCGGGCCATCGATGGCCACGGCCTCGTCAAAACGAGAAAACCGCCGCCCCCAAACGGGACAGATACGCCGTTCTCGTCCACCACATCGACACCGACCCCTGGGAACGGCAATGTGGCTGATCCGGGTTTCGTCTCGACCACTCCGGGAAGTGGCGTGATCATGATTCCCCCGGTCTCGGTCTGCCACCACGTGTCGACAATCGGAGCATCCACTGGACCGATATGCTGGCGGTACCACATCCACGCTTCCGGGTTGATGGGTTCGCCGACGGTGCCGAGCAGCCGCAGTGAACTCAGGTCGTGGCGCTGAGGGTATTCATCACCCCACTTCATGAATGCCCGGATGGCGGTTGGGGCCGTGTAAAAGATGGTCACCTTGTACTCGTCGATGATCGACCACAGACGATCAAGATCAGGATGGTTGGGGGCTCCCTCGTACATGACGGAGGTGGTGCGGTTGGCGAGAGGCCCGTACACGATGTAGGTATGGCCGGTCACCCAGCCTATGTCTGCGGCGCACCAATAGACATCATCGTCCGGCTTAAGATCGAAGACATAACTGTGGGTCGTCGTCGCACCGGTCAAGTAGCCGCCCTGGGAATGAACGATTCCCTTCGGTCGGCCAGTCGTCCCGGAGGTGTACAAAATGTAGAGCGGATCCTCGGCGTTCAGCGAAGCCGGTTCGAAATCGTTAGGTTGCCCATCGATGAGGTCGTGATACCAGAGGTCGCGCCCCTCGATCATGGTCACGTCACTGTCGGTTCGCTTAACAACGATCACCGAAGTGACTTCGGGAGTTCTGGCAACGGCCACATCAGTGCTCGCTTTGAGCGGCACGACTTCGCCCCGTCGCCACGCCCCGTCCTGGGTGATAACCACCTTGGCGTCAGCGTCGAGGATCCGGTCGGCCAGCGCATCTGAGCTGAACCCACCGAACACCACCGAGTGGATCGCCCCGATCCTGGCACAGGCCAGCATCGCCACCGGCAGCTCCGGAATCATCCCCATGTAGATCGCCACCCGGTCGCCTTTACCAACCCCGAGGCCAACGAGAGCATTGGCGAACTGGCACACCTCGTCGTGGAGATCCTGATAGGTGAGGGTCCGGGTATCCCCCGGTTCGCCGACCCAGTGATAGGCAACCTTGTCGGCATATTCGGGAAGGTGGCGATCAAGGCAGTTGTAGGACAGGTTCAGTTCACCATCGGCAAACCATCGGTAGAAGGGGGCATCTGAGGCATCCAAGCCAACGGTCGGTTCTTTGAACCAGGTGATCCGCTGTTTGGCCTGCTCCATCCAGAACGCTTCCGGGTCAGACTCGGCTTCGTCGTGGATCCCGGGCCGAGCATTCGCCTGAGAAACGAACGACGGCGGTGGCGCAAAACGCCGATCCTCCTGCAACAGGTTCTCAAGGGTCTCTGACACGGCACTCCTCCTGGGCTGATTCCAGTCTTCAAGTTATCAGTTCAGGCCCCACCCTGGCCGGTCGGGGGCCTCTCAGTACTCGACACTCCACAGCGTCAGCCCTTGGGGAGGAGCCGCTCCGCTGGCCACATTGCGGTCGCGGGCAGCCAGGATGGCCGGGATCTCGTTCGCGGATTTCTTGCCAATTCCTACGTCCACGGACAGAGCCACCATGGACCGGACCATCTGATGGCAGAAGGCAACGGCAGTTACTGAGAACTCGACCAGATCGCCTGAGCGTTGCCATTCAGCACTGAGGACGGTGCGTTCCCGGCTCCGGTCCTCTGACCGCCGGCACAGCGACGAGAAGTCGTGTTGTCCGAGCAGCTGAACGACGGCCGCATTCATACTCTCGAGGTCAAGCTCGTTCGGGAGGTGCCATTGGGTTCTCCGCAGAACCGGGTCCGGCAACGGCGTATTCAGAATTCGATACCGATACGTACGGCTCTTGGCCGAGAACCGGGCGTGAAAGTCCGGGTCGGTATCGAACGCGGCCAGGACCACCAGATCGGGTGGCACAATCCGGTTGAGCCTGCCGACCACCCGCCGCTCGGTCACTGGCCGCGGCGCCGTGAAACTCACGACCTGCTGGCGGGCGTGAACTCCGGCGTCGGTTCGCCCGGCAACATCAGTCTCGATTGGCATGTGGAAGACCACGGCCAGGGCGGTCTCAATCTCGCCTTGAACGGTCCGAAGTCCGGGCTGGCGAGCGTACCCATAGAAGTCGGTACCGTCGTATGCCAGGTCGAGCCGGGCCATCTAGTCGTGTCCGCTTCGCGAAAGCAGCTGTCCGTTGAGCTTGCCGACAGGTCGCAGAACGCTCGCATCGACTTCGTACTCGTCCAGCTCGTCGAGCGCTACCCAACGAGCGTCGGTCACACCCTCAAGCGCCCGAATCTCGAACGTCGGACTTTGAAAAGCGAACCGGACATCGAAATGCAGATGCTCAGGCGTATCGCTTCGAGCAGGAAAGGTGTGGATGTCGACATCGAAGATCCCGAACGAGGTCAAACCGGTCAACCCGATCTCTTCGGCAAGTTCTCGACGGGCGGCCGCCTCCAGATCGGTGTCGACCAACTCCAGGTGTCCACCGGGTTGGAGCCATCGATGCAGTTTTCGATGATGAACCAGAGCAACGGCGGCCTGATCCGGGCTCACAACAAACCCGCTAGCCGTGAGATGCCCAGGCCGATAATGGTCCGCCGCAGTGATATCACCAGGGAGGTCAAGGAGCCTTAGGAAATCGGCGACGTAGGCGCGGTCGGTTCCGGTGATGACATCGGACAGCTGATCCCGGAACGCTCCACGATCAAGGTTCATATCCGGCGAAGGCGGACCTGCTCGACGGTGTGGTCTGCCGCTTTGGTGAGGATGAGGTGGGCCCGTTCACGGGTGGGCAAAATGTTCTGTTTCAGATTGACCCCGTTGACGGTATCCCAGATGGACGCGGCGACCTCGAGCGCGTCGGCATCGGTCAAACCGGCGTAACGATGGAAATACGATTCAGGATCTCGGAACAGGGTTTCGCGTAGGGTCATGAACCGGTCGACATACCAGCGCCGGATGTCGGACTCGTCTGCGTCGACATAGAGCGAAAAGTCGAAGAAGTCCGACACGACTAGCCGGCCCTCTCCCGTCTGAAGCACGTTCAGGCCTTCCACAATCACAATGTCGGGCTGTCCAATAGTTGTCGTCGCTCCAGGAATGATGTCGTACGCTTCGTGCGAATACACCGGGGCTTGCACCTCGGGATGGCCCGATTTCACGGCCGCCACAAAATCAAGGAGGGCGCGCTGGTCATAACTCTCGGGGAAACCTTTGCGGTCAAGGATGCCACGCTGCTCGAGCACCTCATTGGGGAACAGAAACCCATCGGTGGTGACAATGTCGACCTTGGGGTGCGCAGGCCATCGCGACAAAAGCGCTTGCAACACGCGAGAACTCGTGGACTTGCCCACAGCCACTGATCCCGCCACCCCGATGATGTACGGCACTTTTGCGGCCGGACGGCCCAGGAAGGTGTCAGTCACCGTGTAGAGGCCCTGTGAGGCCGTCACATAGAGATTCAGGAGCCGCGACAGTGGCAAGTAGACAACGGCAACCTCGTCAACCGAAATACGTTCGTTGATGCCCCGCAGCTTCTCAACGTCACCCTCGTCGAGCGTCATCGGGGTATTGGCCCGCAGCGCCGCCCATTCGTCATGGGTAAAAGATAAGAAACGATCGTTCATACGGCGGTCAGGCTAGCCGCCACCCCTCAGAGCGTGGCAGCGTGCGGTTTGCGACCGGGAACGAGACGGACCGACCTCGCGGTCGGTCCGTGCTTACGATCTGAAAAACCGATCGGCTAGACGAGTTCGATGACAGCCATTTCAGTGTTGTCACCACGACGCGGTCCGAGACGGGTAATCCGGGTGTAACCACCTGGACGCTCGGCGTAACGCGGTCCGAGCTCATCAAACAGCTTGGTCACAACCTCGGTGTCGGTGATGGTCCTCAGGACCTGACGCCGATCGTGGAGGGTGCCACTTTTCGCCTTGGTGATGATCTTTTCAGCATGGGGGCGTACGGCTTTGGCCTTGGCGATCGTCGTCGTAACTTTCCCGTCCCAAATGAGGGCGGCGGTCAGGTTCGACATGATCGCCTTCTGGTGGGAGGCACTCCCGCCAAAACGCTTGCCCTTGGTGGGCTGTGGCATTAGCCAGCCTCGCGGTCGCTGCCGGTGCTGACGCTCAGACCGAGCTCGTCGAGCTTGGCGATAACTTCTTCGAGGCTCTTCTGGCCGAAGTTGGTGATATTGAGGAGTTCTTCCTCGGTCTTCTGTACCAATTCGCCAACTGTCTTGACCTGGGCACGACGCAAGCAGTTGCGGGGACGCTCGGAAAGGTCGAGAGCTTCGATCGGAAGGTCAAGATCCGGCGAGCCGGTTTCTGGCTGATTCACTTCACCAAGTTCAAGGCCAATGCCCTCACCCATGTCGGCGAACAAGCCGAGCAGTTCGCGGAGGGTCTTGCCGGCAGACGACACTGCTTCCGACGCCATCATCGATCCGTCGGTCTCAACGTCAATGACCAGGCGGTCAAAGTCGGTCCGCTGGCCAACCTGAGTTGGTTCGACCCGGTAGGCGACCTTGCGCACCGGCGAATAGATCGCATCGACCGGGATAACGCCAATGGCATCGGAACCGTGCATCTTCTGGGCGGTTCGATAGCCGACACCGCGCTCGACGGTCAGTTCCATTTCAAGACGACCGGTCGACGACAACGTCGCGAGGTGGAGGTCTTTGTTGATGATCTCGACGCCCGAAGGAAGCTTCAAGGCGCCTGCGGTCACATCGCCAGGGCCTTTGGCCGAGAGGTAGAGCGTCTGAACCTCGGCATCTTCCATGCTGACGACGATCTGCTTGACGTTCAAGATGATGTCAACGACATCCTCAACCACGCCCTTGACGGTCGTGAACTCATGCTGGATACCTTCGATTTGAAGGGTCGTAATCGCCGAACCGGGAACCCGTGACAACAGGGCCCGACGAAGGGTGTTACCAAGGGTGTACCCGAAACCGGGCTCGAGTGGCTCGACAACAAAACGGGAACGGTTGTCCGAGACAACTTCTTCTTCGATATGAGGACGCTGGACAATAAGCACGATGAATTTCCCCGCTACTTCGAGTAAAGCTCGACGATGAGCTGTTCTTTGATTTGTGTATCAATTTGGGCGCGGTTCGGAAGGTCGGTGATCGTGGCCTTCCGGTCACCGGCATCTACCGACATCCACTCGGGAGGCGTTCGATCACCGGTGTCGACCGCGTGCTGCACGATGAGCAAGTTCCGGCTCTTCTCGCGCATGCTGATGACGTCGCCAGACCGGACCCGGTACGACGGGATGTCGACCTTTTTGCCGTTCACCATGAAGTGGCCGTGGTTGACAAGCTGGCGTGATTGAGCCCGGGTGGCTGTAAAACCTGCCCGCCACACAACATTGTCAAGGCGACTCTCAAGGATCCTCAGCAAGTTTTCGCCGGTGATGCCCGTCTGGTTGTTCGCTAGTTCGTAGTAGTTGCGGAACTGACGCTCCAGGATGCCGTACATGACACGCAGCTTCTGCTTTTCACGCAGCTGGATGAGGTAGTCAGTTTCACGAACCCGACCCTTGCCATGCTCACCGGGAGGATACGGACGCTTGTCGACCGGGCACTTCTTTGACTGGCAAAGTGGTGTGCCGGCGCGACGACAAGGCTTGTGCGTTGGACCTGTATACCGGGCCATTAGCCTCTCCTCCGCTTCTTCTGACGGCAACCGTTATGCGGCGACGGGGTGATGTCGCTGATGCCGGTCACTTCCATGCCCATGTTCTGGAGGGTACGGACGGCCGTGTCACGACCCGAACCTGAGCCGGACACAATGACATCGAGCTTGCGGATGCCGTGCTCACCGGCCCGACGGGCTGCCTCTTCGGCAGCCACCTGGGCGGCGTAAGGCGTCGACTTGCGGGAACCTTTGAAGCCCACCGAGCCACCCGAGGTCCACACGACGGTGTTACCCGACTGGTCGCTGATATTGATAATCGTGTTATTGAAACTTGCCTTCACGTGGGCCACGCCATGAGCGATATTCTTTCGCTCGCGTCGACGAACGCGTCGTTGCTGATCAGTCACAGAAATCCTCCGCCGACACTACTTAGTTACTTTTTTCTTACCGGCAATGGCAACTCGCTTGCCTTTGCGGGTGCGCGCATTGGTGTGGGTTCGCTGTCCCCGAACCGGAAGACCACGACGATGCCGGACCCCCTGATAGGAACCGATCTCAACCTTGCGCTTGATGTTCTGGCTGATTTCACGTCGCAGGTCGCCTTCGATGCGGTAGTTCTGATCGATGTAGCGCCGGATCTTGAGGATTTCGTCCTCAGTGAGGTCACGAACTTTCGTCCCGGCATCCAGGCCGAGTTCTTCGATCATCTGTAGCGAACGAGTCCGTCCGATACCGAAAATATACGTGAGGGCGATTTCGAGTCGTTTTTCCCTCGGAAGGTCGACTCCTGCAATACGAGCCATCTGTCACTACCCCTGACGCTGCTTGTGGCGTGGATTGGGGCAGATCACCCATACGCGGCCGCGCCGCCGGATGATCCGACACTTTTCACACATCTTCTTTGCTGAAGGACGTACCTTCATTCCTGCTCTCCAGTTCCGTGGTATCCGCCCAAAACACGCACCTCGGGCTATATCCGGGGCTATGGTGGCGAGACACTCGACCTGTGGTCCGATCAGAACCTCGTCAACGGCGCCACATCGATGGAGGCACAACAAAACGGGGTCCAGGACCGAACATTGAGGTTAGCCGCGTTAGCCGGTCCCCCACAAATCCGCCTGCAACTCGGGTTGAGCGGTGAGCACCCGCACCCCATCGGGCGTTAGCGCCACCGTGTGTTCCCAGTGTGCAGACATCGAGCCGTCAGCCGTACGCACCGTCCACTGGTCCTCCTCGACGAACGTTTCATGCGTTCCCAGGTTGAACATCGGCTCAATGCAGATCGCCATGCCTTCCCGCAATTTCATGCCTGCCCCGGCTCTTCCAAAATTCGGAACGTTGGGCTTTTCGTGCATGTTCAAGCCGATTCCATGGCCGACGTACTCCTGGACGATGCCGTAACCGT
>CAWKAG010000033.1:0-9992 GCA_963847455.1 uncultured Acidimicrobiia bacterium | reverse complement strand
TGCTCGGATTGCGAGGTGTTCGGCTCGGGCTCATGATGCCAGCCCTCACCCGGATGCAGGTGCGAGCGACTCCTTCGAAGCGGCCATCTCCGTGCAACGAGCCGGGGTGAATGTCCATCCGAAGATCATGATTCCTCTCGTAGCGCATGTAAACGAGCTGGCCCGGCAACGGGCGCCCCTCGAAGAAGAAGCTGCGGCAGTCATGCACGAGGAAGGCGTCGACATCAACTACGAGTTCGGCACCATGATCGAGATCCCGAAGGGCGGCGCTGACGGCAGGACAGATTGCCGAGTACGCCCAGTTCATATCGTTCGGTACGAACGACCTGACTCAGATGACTTATGGGATTCGCGTGATGACGCTGAAAAGGCTTTCCTCGTGAAGTACCTCGAGGAAGGCATCCTGACCGCAACCCCTTCGCCAGCATCGACGAAGCCGGTGTCGGCCGGCTAATGAAGATTGCCGTCGAAGAAGGTCGCAAGGCAAGGCCAGGGTTGGAGGCAGGGATCTGTGGCGAACACGGCGGGGACCCGGCGTCGATCGCCTTCTGCCGCACGTTGGGCCTCGACTACGTGAGCTGTTCGCCACCGCGCGTTCCGGTCGCCCGTCTCGCGGCTGCTCAGGCAGCTCTAAACGACATGCAGCCAGCCGATGTGGTCGAGATGGCGGTGCCGGTGTAGAGGCATCCAATAGCCACCCCGTCTGCGGCAGGCGGGACTGACGCTGGGAGTAACAACGCGCTGAACTGGGCGGCGGACTATTCGCAATTCGGACCTGTCACTTCGGCGGCTCCTGCGATTCTGGTTGAGAAGCCGGTCGGGTAGCCGATCTAGGCTCTAGGGATCCGCAACGCCGTAGACTCCTTTACACTGTTTGTTTACGATATTTTGATTCGGAGACCTAGACCATGATCCTTGGATATCTCGACGCAGGAACCGGAAGCCTGATCATCCAAACCGTCCTCGGCGGTGCGGCCGGGCTGGCCGTCTTGTTCAAGTCCACGAAACGCCGCTTCGCCGACCGTAAAGCCGTGACGGAACCCGCCACGACTGACATGCCCACACCGGAGCTGGCGGAACAGAAGCCCGAGTCGTAGACATCGATTCCTCATCGGCGTCACCAGACGCCGTGTTCGATCCCGGCTCGTTTCGGGATCCCGCCGAGTCGGGTATTTCATCGAGGCGACGAGGTCTTCCGATCGCTGTCCGACGAGGGTCAGGCCGATTGGCAGACGCTCGAACAATCCGACCTATTTCGCAAGTGGAGCGAGTCTGGCGAACTCATCGGAACACAGTCGTCACAATCAGACGATCGCGTCCTGACCCACGACAAGATCCCTTTCTGGAGCTATCCATATGAGTGGTCGTTCTCCATGCTCAAATCGGCGGCAGCCATGCACCTCCGACTCCTGGAGGACGCCCTGACCGAAGGGTTGACCCTCAAAAGACGCGACGCCCTACAACGTTCAATTCATTGGCAGCAAACCCGTCTTCGTCGACATAGGCTCGTTCACGAAGTACGAGCCGGGCGAACCCTGGATTGGCTACCGGCAGTTCTGCCGACAGTTTCTCTACCCGCTCATGGTTCGCGCCCATGCCGACGTGCCGTTTCAGCCACTGCTCCGCGGCTCACTCGACGGGATCCCAGCCGAAACGGCTCGATCCCTACTCAGGGGGCGCAGAGCAACCAAGCCCGCGTGGCTGCAGATGTCATGCTGCAAAGCCGTGCCGAGAAAACCATGTCGGACAGCTCACGCAACGTCCGCAGCGAAATGTCCGTCGCCGGATTCAGCGCCGAGCTGATCCTCACGAACGTCAGGCGACTCCAGAAAGTCGTCGAGAAGACCACCTGGGATCCAGGCGAATCAACCTGGTCCGAATATGCAGGCTGTGAGCATGTCGCGACCCAGCGAGGCCCCAAAGAGGAGTTTGTAAGACGAGTCGCAAGCCAGGAGCATCGCCGACTCGTCTGGGACCTCGGCGCCAACGATGCTTACTTCTCCAAGTCGATAGCCGGGCTGGCAGACACCGTGGTCGCGATCGACGGCGACGAGGCAACCGTTGACCGGGTCTTTCAAAGCTTGTCGTCCGATGGACCAGACAATGTGCTGCCCATGGTGATGGACCTGGCCGATCCATCACCGGGCCTTGGATGGCGGGGCAGCGAACGTCGCAAGCTGGAGGACCGCGGCCTGCCCGATCTGGTACTCATGTTGGCAGTGGTCCACCATCTAGTGATTGGCGCAAACCTGCCGCTCGCCGCCGTGATCGATTGGATCGCATCTTTCGACGCTGAAGTCGTCTTCGAATGGGTGCCACTCGAGGACCCGATGTCCAAAAAACTGACCGCCAACAAACGGCGCACCGAAGTTCACTCCGATTATGACGAGACCTCGCTCCGTCGCTACCTGGACGGGCGCTTCGAAATCCGAGAAGAGCTACCGCTGGAAGGCCGGCGCCTGTTCCACCTCGTTCCGGTCAGCTAACGATGAACCAGGCCGTGGAGCCAACGCTCCCGACTCGTTTCGAACGATTCGCTGCGGCCGTGGTGCTCTTCTGTTGGGCGTCACCTGGCCGGTGGCCGATTTGCTGGCCAACAACGCCGAGTTCTTCATCGCCAGGCGTTCTCCGAACTCGGAGATTCTCCTCATCGGACTGGCGCTGCTGTTCGGCATCCCCCTGCTCGGCGGCCTCCTCGCCAGCCTGCCCGGTCGCCTCGGAACATGGCTGGGCAACCTGATCCTCGTCGTGGCGGGGACCTCATTGATGCTGCTCTACTTTCGCCGACTACCACTTCCGTGGATCGTGCCGACGATCCTGTCGGTGGCCGGCGGTGCGGCTCTGTTGGTGGCATTCCACCGATCCACCCGAGCCCGCCTTTTCGCCAGGTACCTCACGGTCTCTCCCGTGCTCCTGGCGGGACTGGTAATCCTCGCCACCCCAACGGGAGCCTTGGTGACAGACACAGGAACCGGGATTGGTGACGCGGCCGACGTGGCTGGCCCCATCCCGGTCGTCCTGATCGTTTTCGACGAGTTCCCTCTGGCGTCGATGATCGACGAACAAGGCGATCTGCGTTCTGACCAATTCCCCAGCTTTGCGGGACTCGCACAGGACGCAACCTGGTTCAGAAACGCCGTTACCGTCGAACAGCAATCCGAGCATTCCGTTCCGGCGATACTGACCGGCAACATCCCTAGCCAGTCGTTGACCCCATTTGCCGGTCAGTATCCGTTCAACCTCTTTACGGCATTGCAAGGCACGTACGAAATGCATGTCAACGAGACCATCACCCAACTCTGTCCGAATGCGTTGTGTGAATCGGTTGCGGTCTCGTCCACGCCCGTATGGCGCGACATCTCCGTGGTCGCCGGCCATGTCCTGCTGCCCGAAGGCCTGACGGGAGACCTCCCGAGCATCTCGGCTGGCTGGGGCGACTTCGAAGCGGCCGTTACCGACTTTGATGTGGTGACAGTCTTCCGGGAGCAACTCGACGCCGACCCCCGCGTGCCCATCGAAAACCTGATCGACGACATCGGCCCGATCGGCGCCAAGCCGCCTCTGTATTTTTTGCACGCCATTGTCCCCCATCACCCGTGGCAATTCCTCCCGAGCGGCCAGCGGTACCTGCTCGACCAGGAGCGCGCCCCCGGATCGGCTTCCCCAGGCTGGGGCGAGGACGAGTGGTTGGTGAGCCAGGCCATGCAACGCCACCTGCTTCAAGCTCAGTACACCGACAAGGAGCTCGGCCGCATCATCGATTCGCTGCAGGCAGCCGGAATTTACGAGCAATCGATGATCGTGGTCGTAGCCGATCACGGAATCACGGTCAGACCGGGAGTCCCCCATCAACGGGACATCGAAGACGACACGGTGGGGTCGATTGCTGCTGTCCCCCTGTTCATCAAGGCCCCCGGACATGCCGGAGGAGTCATCGACGATCGGCGCGCAGAGACCATCGATATCGTTCCGACAATCGCCGATGTGGTCGGCGCCAATCTCAACTGGACGCCGGATGGGTCATCGCTGTTCGGCCCCGAACCGCTGCGAACGGAGACGACCACGATCGGTCCGAGGGGCGAGGTCACATTCGGCACCACCGGCAAGGAGAAGCTGGCGGTGGCAGCCATGATCGAATCGTGGATGCCAGGCGGCGACCCCTGGGAGCTGCTTCCCCCCGGCGCACCCGACGTCCGGGGACAAACCCCGGGCGGCTCGACGGCGGTTTCGGACAGTCTCCGCATCCTCGTCGAGCGTTCCGCCTGGTACGAAGAAGTCGACATTTCGAGCGACGTCATCCCGGCACGCCTATCCGGTCGCCTGCTCGGTGCAGCCGGTCAGAACATCGTCCTGGCGGTATCGATCAACGGCACGATCGGGGCCATGACCAGAACGTTCGTCGAGGACGCGGTGGCAGGTTTTCAGGTCATGTTGCCTCCTGAGTTGTTCGTAGACGGCGCCAACCGGTTCGAGTTCTACCAGGTGACCGGGTCAGGCGATCTGATCCGCATCGAGCAGTACGCGCGGGCGGCTGGCTAGCCGCCCCACACCGCCGAGATGGCCGGAGTTCGAAGCGCCACGATCAGGCGGGCGAGATACTCCTGCCGACTGATTTCGACTGCTCCAAGCGTCTGTAGATGGTCGGTGGCCCACTGCACATCGATGAGCGCTCCCGGAACCGCTTTCATGCTGCCCACCAGTCTAAGGAGGGCAACCTTGGAGGCGTCTCTGCTTTGGTAGAACATTGATTCGCCAGCGAACAGCCCTCCTATGGCGACGCCGTAGAGTCCGCCGACGAGGCGACCGTTCAGCCGCGTTTCGACCGAGTGGGACCACCCGAGGCGATGCAGTTCGATGTATGCCTCCCGAATTTCGGACCGGATCCACCCGCCCGGTCGACCCGGATCTGCACAGGCATCGACGACCCGCTTCGAAATCCTGGTCGATGGTCACCGTGTAACGACGGGCGGACTGGCGGAGACTGCGGCTCACCTTGAGGCCATCAACCGGGATGACGCCCCGTTGATACGGAGACCACCAACCGAGCGGGCCATCTGAAAGATGCATCAGGGAACATGCCGCGCCGATACGCCTGGAGAATCGTCCCTGGAGCTAGATCACCGCCCACCGCGACGAGATCTTCGTCGCCCGCAGAATCGGGGTCCGGTAACCAGAAGGCGCTCGGCGGCGGTTCAATCGGCGTCATCACGGCTGATCCTACGACCTAACCAACGCCTGCCCTCCCCCACCCCTTGCGACGAGTGTGCATCCAGGCTCGATATAACGAACCGTAAGCACACTCGTTCCAAGCGGGCGGTCCACCCCCAGGTCGAGTGTGCATCCAGGCTCGATATAACGAACCGTAAGCACACTCGTTCCAAGCGGGCGGTCCACCCCCAGGTCGAGTGTGCATCCAGGCTCGATATAACGAACCGTAAGCACACTCGTTCGAAGGATGGGCCACGGTGGGGGCGGACTCACGTCCGCCCCCACTCATTGACTCCCGGCTCAGCCTATTTGGCCTTGATCAAGTTGACCCATGCCTTCTTGAAATCGAGCACCGCATTGGAGTACGCACCCGATGATATGTTCGCAATGGCGTCGGCCATGTTGCCCTCTGCGAGAACGATACGACCAGCATCCCCACCGCCTGCGACGGTCGCCAAGTACTGTTAAGTGCAAGCTGCTTGTCAGCGAGCACCAAGGCGTCGACTGAAGACTGAACGTCCACCGACGACACTTTCATGAGTTCCTGGACAGCCTGATGTTCGGCGTCGAACACAAACTTGCCTGTCTTTGGATCGAGCGTCGACGCATCGAGCCACCAGGCCGGATTCAAACTGGAGTTGATCCGGTCTATCGCCTTGTTGATCGTCCGGTCATCTTTCGAGCTCCCGGTCGGAAGCAGAGCTAGGAGCTCAAGAGCCGTCATTTCCTTCAACTCTTTCGCCGTGTTCAGGTTCAGTCCGATCACAACGGGATCATGATCCGAGGAGCGGAACTCTTCATCCGTATACAAGCCCGGCTGGTTGAAGTTGTTGTAGTCCAACCCGGATGGCTCATCGGCATTGACGTGCCAGAAGTCCGCTCCGGCTACCTGCGTTGCCATCGAACCACTCGCCAGACCATGGTCGAGGTAGCCCGACTGGCTGAAGAAGTTGAACGAGTAGGCACCGTCGGCGAATCCGCCCGGTCCAAGGTCACGCTCAATCAGGTCGATGTAGCCGCCGGCCTCGATCGTGGTTACCGGATCCTCCATCGCATAGGCGTTCAAGTCGCCAATGATCAGGAAGTCACTGTCGCCACTACCCGTTGGGTCGGTAGCCAGGAAGTCAACAATCGCCTGGGCCGCGTTCGTTCGAGTGATGTTGCAGTTGCCCTGACCGTCGCCGGTATCCATATCGCCGACCGCGTTGCAGTTTGAGCCCTTCGACTTCAAATGGTTGACACCCACCGTGAAGACCGCACCCGTAGCGTTCTCGACGAAGCTCTGCACAACCATTGGGCGATTGAAGGTGTCATCGAACAACGGATTGTCAGCCGAATCCAACGTCTCAAACCCACCAAGCGGCGTCACGTAGGCCGGCTTGTACAGGATTGCCTGTCGAATGGCGTCACCGCCAACCGCTCCTGTGGCGATGTAGCTGTAGGTCCCGGCACCAGCCGCCGAGTTCAAGCCGTCCACCAGGTCCGCTACAGGAACATCGCCCGGATGGTTCTCGATCTCCATGAGCCCGATGACTTCGGCGTCAAGCTTGCTGATCGCGGTTACCAACTTGGCCCGCTGCCGATCGAACTCAAACTGACTGTCAGCACCACGGCAACCTTGGTCCCCGGCTGGGCCACATATCGAACCCGAACCATCGAGAGTCGTGAAATAGTTCAAGACGTTGTACGCCGCCACCTCAATGCGGCCTCCGACTGCCGGAACGTCAGGTCGAGGATTCGCTCGGGTGAATGTGACGGTCTGCGTCGGTTCGAGCTGATAGGCACCGAACGAATAGTTCACGTTTGCGGTGATACCCGGCAGCGTGTCTCCGGTGCGCAGCGTGTTGCCGTCACCCAAGTACGGCGGTAGAGGCAGCGGATTCTGAACGCCGCTCGCATCGTCTAACTGGATGCGGCTGCGATCGTTGAGTTCCTGGAGTGCGATCGCCGGAGCTCCCGGAGCGACCACATTCGTCGGATTCTCAAGTGGTCCGCCGACCGACAGATCAACCTCGCCGAAGCGGGCCTGTGTGAAGTTGCCAGAGGCGTAGAGCGTCTGGTCAATGGTGATCTCCATGCCTTCGACCCATTCCCACTCGGCCAGATCAGCGACAGGTAGCGACCAAGACGCCGGAGCCGTTGTACCCGTTGCCGAGCAAACTGTCACGCTGACGACGTTGTTGATTTCGGTGAAACCGAAGAACTCGGCCACGCTGCCACGTACCCGAACGGTGTCGCCGGAGTTCACCGATCCTATGCCGGCGTTGAAGACAAAAATCCCCTCAGAGGTTTCGTCGGTAGCGTCGAAGTCGGCTGACTCTTCCTGCATGAAGAAGCCGCTGAGTTCGTCTCCGGCTTCGAAGTCGCCGGTAACGATGCCTTCTATCTCACGAATGCTGCCGACGTCGGCACTTGCCGATCCACTCCCCTGGATGTCATGGATAAGGGTGGCCGGATCGTTGCAGAGGCCTATCGGATCGGTGGCGACGCTAATCACCTCATTGACTGCGCCGGGAGTGTTCGCCGCTTCACCGACAGCCGGGCTCCCCGGGAAACCGATAAAGCCGAACCCGTCGAAATCGTTGCGAACCCAATCGGCCGTCGAGTCGGAGTCCGTGCCGTTGGGGATACGCGATGCGCCGCCCACGTCGAACGAATTACCGTCGAATCCTCCTTCAAGGATCGTGGTTGAATACGTGATGTCAGCAGCGTCGCCATCTGAAACGGCGACATCGTCGACGATCCGATCCCATGGAGTGACGTCGAACACGCCATCGTCGTTGGTGTCGAGATCGGTTCCGGCAGAGCCCGTGAAGTTCTCGACCAGCAGGATCGTAACGGTCCCGTTCTCCATGTCTTCGTCGTCGATCCAATAGCCACCAGCGTCGGTCGAGCTAATCGAAAGCGCGGCGTCGATTACGCCCTCGTTAGGTCCGGTGGATGTGTCGCCCTCAAGTTCGAGCACGGTGTACGTCGAATAGTCGGTGGAAGGGGTACCGAAAACCTCGACGAAGGCTTCCGTATCACTCCCAGTGTGGTTGGCCACGAACTCGTTTATCACCGGGTCGTCCGGCCCACCGCTGCCCCCGAACGTTTGGCCGGTGTTGACCGCACCGAATGTGTTCGGCTGTGAACCAGCCCAGGTGAAGTCGCCACCCATTGTTCCGGTGCCAGTGCGCTGCAAGGAGTCGCCGACCGCGGACCCCGACGCTTCGCTGACGCCGATGTCGATGCTGCCCATGCCCGATGCCGGGCCGTTCGTAGCAGTGAACGAACCCTCGTAGCTGAGGAACTCGACGACCGTGCTACTCGCGTCGACGAGGGCGATGCCGTCCGGCGAGCCGTTCTGAAGGCCAGAGATCGGGAAGCTGAGGGTGCCGTAACCAGCTTGCTGATCGGGGATCGTCCCGGCAAGTGAAGTCGCACTGTACGCTTGTCCGTTCGATCCGTTGTACGGCTGAAGTGTCCAACCCGTCAAGTCGGTCCCTTCTGGACCGGCAACCTCGACGGCTTCGCCGACGTCGGCTCCGGTGTTGTCGTAGTGGATCTCGTTGATAAATACGGACGGCCCTACCGCGAGGGCTACACCGGTTGTGGTGGGCAACAATGCCGCCACCATTGCCAGCAACAAGGTCACTGTAAGCATCTTGCGTCTCATCGGTATTGCATGCATCATCTCGAAAGTCCTCCTAGGACACGAAGTATTCGGACCCGTGGTCCGTCAGCGGCCCCAAAGCCCGCCAACCCAATCTAGCCACGCAGCGTGGGCGCGCGTCGGACACCCGACGGGGTCGCGAAAACTGCCCTTAGGTCCCAGCATTCCGCCCGCAAAACAGCCACCAGCGCTTACATCGACTCGTTCGGTACCTGCCAAGTCCTTGCTGGCGAAAGGATGTGTGGGGCAATGGCGTGCTGGCTCTATGAGCAACACGGGAACACCGGGACGCAACGAACCCCCGTAGGTCCGGGGGTTCGAAGACGCCGACGATGATCTGGATCAGTCGGGTTCGACCAGGCCGACCAGGTTGCCAGCGGGGTCGGTGAACATACCAAAGATGACCGTGTCCGGGATGACCGTACGCGGGCACGACCGTGGTGCCACCTGCCGCTTCAACCTTTGCCATGTGGGCATCAATGTCGGGTACTTCTACGTACATCACCTGGTAGTTGGGCATGTCTTCGCTACCCTTGCCAACTGCACCGGCAAGCCCCGTCTCGGCCTCGTTGGTCATGTAATAGTCACCGAAACCGGGCACGCCCTCCATCGACCAGTCGAACAAGTCTTGGTAGAACGTCTTCAACGCTGCCCCGTCAGCCCCCATGAGTTCCCAGTGCACAATCTTGTATGCCATAACAAGCTCCTCCGTGTTCGTGCTTCCTAGTCCTTAGTAAACGTACCCGGCAGACTTGCTCCGAGGTCACATAGACAACGAATAGCTGACGTGAATTTCGACATGCCCACTGGAGACCGATGTGGGCCGTGGCCTACATCGTGGAACCAACCAGCATTTGGACACGTCCGATCGACAAGAACAATCACCGACCCGGACTGGAGTTTGCACGTGGCCAACCAGAATCGAAAACGCGCCGGTCTCTTGCTCGTCTTCGCTGCTTGTCCTTGCGGCATGTTCGACATCAGCGCCCCCACTCGCTACACCGTCGTCGGTGACAGCAACCGATCACGAAATCGTCGCCAGTGACTGTGAAGCGGATGCTCCCGACTGCGGCGACGCGATACCCAGCGACGCCGTTGGAAGTAGCGCACCGGCGATGGGCATGCCGCT
>CAWKAG010000032.1:0-99103 GCA_963847455.1 uncultured Acidimicrobiia bacterium | reverse complement strand
CAATCCCGGGCAGACGCTTCCGGTTACGGGGCACGTGCCGATCCCCGAGCACATCGAAGACCCGACCGAGCGTGACTCGGCCGAACGAGCCATTGAATACATGGCCCTAACTCCGGGCATGGCATTGACCGACATCAAGATCGACCGGGTCTTCCTGGGCTCGTGCACGAACGGGCGCATCGAAGACCTCCGTGAAGCTGCCGCCGTTCTCAGAGGCAAGTCCATCTCGCCCCACGTTGCTGCCATGGTCGTACCTGGGTCGGGACTCGTGAAGCTCCAGGCCGAAGACGAAGGACTCGATCAGGTTTTCAAAGCCGCCGGGTTCGAGTGGCGTGATGCAGGCTGTTCGATGTGTCTCGGCATGAACCCGGACATTCTTTCACCCGGGGAACGCTGCGCCTCGACGTCGAACCGCAACTTTGAAGGTCGCCAGGGGCAAGGCGGCCGCACCCATCTCCTGTCTCCGGGTATGGCCGCGGGCTGCGGCAGTGACCGGTCACCTAACCGATGTGAGGAGCTTCGCATGAACGCCGTCGAACGGATCGTCGGAAGCATGCTTCCTCTGCCCCGCTTGCCCACGTCGACACCGACCAGATCATGCCGAAGCAATTCCTCAAGCGGGTCGAACGGACCGGTTACGGCCAGTACCTGTTCTGGGACTGGCGCCGGACCGCCGACGGAGAGATGAACCCCGAGTTCGTCCTTAACCGTCCTGAGTATCAGAACGCCAAAGTCCTGGTAACCGGGCCAAACTTTGGATCGGGGTCGTCGCGCGAACATGCCCCGTGGGGTATTCAGGACTGGGGATTCGAAGCCGTAATTGCGCCGTCATTCGCCGACATCTTCTTCAACAACTGCACCAAGGTTGGCTTGCTGCCGGTAGTGCTGACCGAAAAGGAATGTGCCTATCTCACCGAATTGGCCCAGCACGATCCAACCGCCGAGGTGACCATTGACGTAGCAAGCCAAAAGGTGACCGCCGACAGCTTCGAAGCCGACTTCGACATCGACCCTTTTGTCAAGCACCGCCTACTGAACGGCCTCGACGACATCGGGATCACCTTGGGACACGCCGATGCGATCGACGCCTTCGAGCGGGAACGGCCGCCGTACAAGCCGGTGCTGTCCAGATCCGAATAGCCATTTCCTGATGGCCGTCGGGTGGCCCGACCCGACGTGGGTTTTCGTGGGCAAATTCCATTGACAGGGTGTTCCCGGTCGGATACGTTTCATCGATTGTGGTCACGTGAGGATCTGTCCGTTCTGATTGGCTCCCTGAGAGGGGATTCCGCATGCATCTCCGCCAACTACGCACAGGCTTCGCCGCTACCGATCGACGATCACGACCCGCTGATTCACAAAAGATCCTCGCAACGGGGTACGGCGCACCTGTTGGCGGGGACGATCGCATCGACCTCACCAACCCAGCCCGCCTAGACGTCGTTGCGGCTGCGCTCGCCGTCGTGCTGGTGGGCGGGTTCTTCCTGGATCTCTGGGCACACAACCATGGTCGGGTCGACGAAACCTTCATGACTCCCTGGCATGCGTTCTTGTACGCTGGGGCGGGTTTGTTCGGAGCGGCGCTCCTGGACGTGGCGAGGCGCAATCACCGCCAGGGAATGCCTCTATCGCAGGCCCTACCACCCGGCTACGGCCTCTCTTTCGTAGGCGCGGGCCTATTCCTGGTGGCCGGGTTGGTTGATCTCGTGTGGCACGAAGTCAGTGGCTTCGAAGTAGACACCGAGGCCCTGTTGAGCTCACCTCATCTGCTTCTGGCCAGCTCAGGGGTGTTTATGGTGGCCGGTCCGCTCCGCTCGGCCTGGTCGCAGGGGACGCCAACACGGTTCCCCCGTTGGTCTGCACCCTGGGTTCTCCCACTCGCAATGCTCTTTTCGATCCTGACCGCCTTCACCGCATATGCCCACCCCGCCATCGACATATGGCCGGCGACGGTGGCCGACAGCTCCGCCGGACGGTCGGCTTTGCTGCTGTGAACCTCGACAGCGGAGCGCAGACTCGCGTCCCGGTAGATGCTGCCGAGAATGTGTGGCTTCCGGATCCACTACCGGATGGTACGCGGATTGTGGTGTCGGCTGCCAACGGAGCCGACGGCTCTCTGCTCGTCCTGGCTGCCGATGGCTCAGCGCCTGTGTCCCTCTGGCGGGGGCAGGGACGGTTCAATCATCCGGCTGTCTCTCCGGACGGGACTCGTATCGCCTTCACGGCAGAGATCGACGACGGCAACAGCGAAATCTTCATGATCCCCATCGAGGGAGGGGAGCCTCGACGACTCACCAACGACCCGGGCATAGATTGGGGTCCAACCTGGTCGACTGACTCGGAAACGATCACCTTCGTATCTGATCGAGACGGCGATGCCGATCTCTACATCGTCACTGTGGACGGCGGCGATCCGGTTCGGTTGACGGATTTCGCCGGTAGCGAAGGAGCTCCGGACTGGTCGCCCGACGGATCCTGGATCGCGTTCGAATCGGATATGGATGGCGACTACGAGATCTACATCGTGGGTCGGACGGTTCCGGTCTCGGCGCGGTCACGGACAATGAAGGCTTCGACGCCGCTCCAGCCTGGTCTCCGGACGGAACGTCGATTCCGTTCATGAGTGACCGCGATGGGAACGCCGAACTGTACGTCAGCGACGTTGGCGGCACCGGCCTGGTGAATATCACTCGGAATGCCGCCTCTGACGACGCTTGGGGTGGCATCGCCTGGATGCCAGATGGATCCACAATCGTCACCAATTCGTCTGGGTGGGGCAGGGCCGGCGAGGAGCCATTCGTCCGTCAGAATCTGGGCGTCGCGTCGCTTTTGATCCAGGCAGCCCTGATTGCCGGAGTGTTGTTGCTGATACTCGGGCACGGTCCGCTACCCGTCGGTGCTTTGACGGTCATCATGACCATCAACGGATTCTTCATGACGGTGACTTCCGACAACTACTGGTACATCGTGCCTGCAGCCGTAGCCGGTCTCCTCGGAGACTTGATGGCGATGTGGTCGCGCGACACTGACCCAGCCAGACACGCTCGCTGTTTGTCGTTTGTCGTTCCGGCAGTCTGGTACGCATCGTATTTGGTCGCGGTCGCGGTCGGCGAAGGAGGTCTTGGCTGGCCGATCCACCTGACCCTCGGCGCCCCGCTCCTGGCTGGCGTGGCTGGTTTTCTTATGAGTTTGCTCGTCTTTCCTGGTCGTGTAGACCTACCACCGACTTCGTTGGAACGTGATTCAAGACCCAGCCACAAGGAGATCCATCCATGCCATCAACGCCGGGAATGGTCCGCAAGTTAATGCCAGCATTGTTGGCGTCGGCAGTTGCGGGTCGTCCTGTTCGGGCGCCGCTGTCGGCGCCAACACCACGTCCACCGTTCCCGTCGACACCACGTCGACGGCTCCCGCGACGACCCAGACAACGCTGAGATTGGGGATCACGGGCGCGTTCGCTGACGACCAGTTCGCTCACTTCAGCGACACCCTGGCCGAGCTGTCAAACGGGGACATGGTGATCGAGTTGGCCGAAGAGTGGGCGATCACGGGCACGGACGCCGACGTTGAACAACAGATCAGTCGGAGCCGTCACCGCCGGGGACCTCGACCTGGGCTGGGTTGGGACCCGGGCTTTCGCCGAACTCGACATAACGAGCTTTGACGCTCTCACCGCTCCTTTCCTGATCGACAGCTATGCGCTTCAGGAGGCCGTACTGGATAGCGACATTCCTGACCCGCATGCTCGCCGGGCTCAAAGACCCCCAGATGACCGGTCTCGCAGTGATTGGCGGCGGACTCCGCCGACCGATCGCCGTCGAGGGGCCTCTGCGGAACCCGAACGATTTCACCGGCATCACGTTCCACGGCTGGCGCTCTCCACACAACGCCGCGGCAATCGAGGCACTAGGAGCCGAATACCGTGGGGACGCGGGCGGCACGCGACGCCGGTCTGGCAGACGGGACGGTCGATGGCTTCGAGAACACCATCTTGTTCTTCGAAGGAAAGTTGGGACTGGTCACCAAGCTGACAGCCAATGTCGCATTGTGGCCCGGCACAGCGGTGCTCGTCGGGAATTCAGACCGGCTGGCCGCGCTCACAGCCGAGCAGATGCAATTGTTGCGTCAGGCCGTGGCCGAAACCGTCGAGCACTCGGTGGAGCGAGCGAACGTCGAGGCGGGCTTGATCGATCAGATCTGCTCCAGGGGCGGCCTGTTCGCTCTCGCTTCTCCCGACGATCTTGATGCTCTCCGTGCGGCCGTCCAGCCGGTCTATGCAATCCTTGCCGAGGCCGAGGAAACGGCGACCTATATCCGTGAAATCGAAGCGCTGAAAACAGGCATTCCCGCCGAGTCGCCGACTATTCCCGACGGCTGCTTGGTCCCATGAATTGAAAAGCCGAATGCTATCGGCATCCTGGGTGTTTTCACGCCTTGTGCGCCGGCAACCTAGACGAGCTGACGAGAACACGACGTGGGCGCAACACAGTTGGAACCCTTCGAGAAACCCTCGTTCGCCGATGCCACCGTCCTCAACATCCTTGATGGGGCTTGTGAGCTACTGCCACTCGACGGGGTAGAGGAGGTGGTTGCCGGGGAAGCCCGTAAGCTCGGCATGCCGAGGCTCCGCGAAGGTGAACTCTCCCCGTGCATCGACGATGTCTTCCACGAGCGAAGAGACGAGGATTTCCCCGCCCTTCGCCTCGTTGGCCACCCGGGCCGCATAGTTCACGTGGAAACCAAACAGGTCGCCGCGCTCGTCGGTGATTGCCTCGCCGGTATGCCCGCCCACCCGGATCCGGACCGGTGGATCACCCTGATCGGTCCTCCAAAGAGGCGAAACAGAACGCCCACTCTGAAAGCAAGCGTTAACCGGCGAGAGTACGATGTCCGTCAGCAACTGGGAGAGAATTGATTGGGCGACGAAACCGCTCTAACCGGGGATCAACGAACCGTAGCTGAGGCAGTGGGCATAGCCAACGCCCCCTTGAGCGCCTCGGACCTGGCGGCCGTGACTGGCATGCCCGTCAATGCCGTACTCGCGGCTGGTGATGCGCTGATCTCATCGGGCTGGCTCGTCGACGACGCCCTGGGGTACGGTCCGACCCCACGAGCGACCGAACTGGAAGTCAGCAACGCGCGGCGCAGCCAGATCAGCCGCCAGATTGCCGAAGCCGTCTCAGACGATCGACCGGCCCTCGGGGGAAGACTGCTCGTCGATGCGGGCGAGAAACGAGACGGCTTCGAGATCCTTGCCGACGCAGCCCTGGCCGGCGGACCGATAACTAACGAACGCCATGACCTGGCTACGGCCGCTCTCACGGCGGCAGACGGCCTCGACATATCAGGCGATCGATTCGGTCACCTCCACCTCGTCGCCGGCCAACACCAAAAGTCCATGGGCAACTCCGAGGATGCCGGGCAATCCTTTGCGGCGGCCGCCCTCCTGCTCACGGGCACCGACCGCATCAATGCCCTCCGCTTTTGTGCAGCAACGGCTGACGATTTTCAGCATCCACAGGAAGCAGAACGATGGCTGGCTGCTGCCGAATATGAAGCGGTCAAGCAGGATGAGACCGGCCAGTACGGGTCGCTCCTCGCTATGCATGCCCTCACGCTATCGAGGATCGGGTTTCCCGCTGAGGCGGACGCGGCGTTAGAGAAGGGTCGAGCGATTGCTCGTACCGATCCTGATCAGGATCGTCTATCAGCGAAGAATGAAGCCGAAATCTTGCTGGACCGCGGCTACGCCAGGCAAGCGGAGGCAGCATTTGCATCCTTGAGCTTCCAGGCTGAACGAGACGGCAACCCGATCGGAGCCGCCTTCTTTCGCGTCTATCACGCCCGGGCGCTGTTCGCAGCCGGAAAAGCTAACGAGGCTCTCGCCTTGCTTGATGCGATCGAAGACGCTGACGGAGCTCTCTTGTTCCTCAAGCAACTCGCGCTGACCGAAGGGGCGGTCTGGTTCGAACAATGGGATGAAGCCGCCGACCTTGCCAGAGCCTTGACGGAAACCATCGCGACCGAGGTGCCGCAATGGGAGAACATCGGCCGCTTCTACCTGGCAAAAAGCCTGTTGGGAAAGGGGGAAATCGGCGAGTCTCGGACGCAACTGACCTCGGCTCTTGAAGCCTGCCCGCCCGGGACCGACGGGTGGCGCTGGCGACTTCGGTGTCGTGCTCTGGAGATGGCCCTTTCCCATGCGGAAGGCCGACCGTGGGACCAAACCGCCGCCGAAAACCTCACCGACGAGTTGCTCGTCGCCCGCTGGTTCGACGTGGCGAGCGACCTCATGATCAACCGGGCCAACATCGAGGACGACAAAGAACTTGCCCGCCAGGCAGCCGGACTGGCATCGAGCCTTGGCAACCCCACGTTGGCGATACGGGCTGCCCACGAGGCTGATCTATGGACAGACTCGCAGGCGGCCGACGTCGTCGGCGAAGCCCAATCGACGGCCGCCAGCCTCACCGAGACGGCACGAGAGCAATGGTCGGCGCTTCCCCATGTCGCCGCGGCACTTGCCGCCGAACCGCCTGAGGCCAGCCCGGACGACTCAAGCCTCATCGACGAATTGAATGAGACTCTCACTGCCATCGGACTAGCTGGCTCCGGGGACCTCTTGACGCCTGCCCAGCGCCATCAATCCGGACTGGTCCGCCGTCGTCCTACCGCTCGCAAGGCGAGCCGCTGGCTCGGAATCGCGGCAGGAATTGTCGTCGTGATCGGCATCTCAGTCGGGACCAGTCTGGCGCTACGGCCAGATCCACCTCCGGTAACCACGGCTGCTCCGACGACAACTACCACGACCACCACCATTCCCCTCACGGTCGAAGAGACTCAGCTGCCAACGCCGTCGGACAAGCTGACCGGTGGCTCGACATTCGGCGGTGACTTTGCCAGATCCGGGACAACCGACGCCAGCGGTGTGGAGTCGCCTGGCGGGTTCTATTGGAAGGCTGCCGCCGGCGATGTCATCCGTTCGACCCCGGTTACCTACGGGAACTGGGTCTACTTCGGATCACAGGACTTCTTCGTCTACGCCATCAACCAGACCACCGGCAGCGTCCACTGGACACTATCGACCGGGGGCGCCGTCCTCGGCACGGCTGCCGTAGGGTCAGGTCGCTCTTTCCGAAGGTGCAATCAGCCAAGGCAATATCGTCCTGCTAGCTATCGGCAGCGACGACGGGTACGTTTGGGCCCGAGACGCTCAAGCCGGTGGCAACCAGCCTGAACTGTGGAAGTACGAAGTTGGTGAGCCGGTGCGCACCACACCGGTTTTTAGCGAAAACCTGGTGATCGTGGCTGGCGGAGATGGAAGGGTCCATGGGATCCGCGGCGCCGACGGTGAAGCTGTGTGGGTGTATCCCGCAGGGGATCCGGCAGCCCCGTTCGAGAATTCGGTATCTCTAGCCAATGGCACGATCTACGCCGGCGATAGCGCCGGCATCATGCACGTGCTTGATGCTGGCACCGGAAGCGAGATTTGTACGTTTGACGCTGGCTCAAGGATCACAACCCCCGCGTCGATTGTTGGAGGGGTCGTCTACTTCGGGACTGGCGCTTCGGTGTTCCAGCTACCGGAAGGTCAATGCCCCGGGATCACCAACGCCGGGGTCATACCTACCGCAGCTTTCTTCGACGTCACGGTTGTTGGCAACCAACTGTTGATGCCAGACGGCGTGGCCATGTACGCATACGAACTCCCCGGTGGAGCGTCAGCCGACAGTCGTTACCAAGCTGGAACAGACATCAGTTCAACATCCATCATCGCCAACAACGTCTTGTACTTCGGCGACCAGAGCGGCGTGCTCTACGCAGTCGACGCCACGACGCTCGAGGAGATCTGGACGTTCACGACCGGGAACCGAATCATTTCCGCACCGGCGATCGGGGACGGCGTGGTATTTGTCGCTTCCGGCTCAGAACTGTGGGCGATCGGACCGGAAGCGCCATAGGTCTGACTCGGCTAGGGCGACATCCTGCGGAACACCTGATCACCCTCGTTGACCATGACCCCGGTCGTCTGCGAGTCAACCAGACTCATGACGAAACCGCGAACGCCCCCGTCAAGCAGCATCCGGTGCGCAACGATTTCGGCTTGGTCTGGTTCCGACTGACCGAGTAGAAAACCTGTGAACGGCAAACAAGGCTTGGCCACCGTCGCACCGGCCAGATCGATCGGGCCGGTTTTGGTCTGAATGCGCAATCCGGCCGACACCTCGGGTTCCGTGAGTTGCCCGTCGTGCTCGACAACAATGCTTTCAGCAGCAATCCCGAGCGGAACGTCCCCGAAATGAGTCCGCATCAGGTCGTAGTGGCCGGTGAATCCAATCGACAGCTGGCGCTGGGGCTTGAACTTGGTGAGATCCGGATGGTCGCGGTGGTGATAATCGAGCACGGCTCCGCCAGCAGCAAGGCCGACCACCCCGGACTGGGTGAGCCAGAGGGATTCGACCCTGGCTAGATGCTCGACGTGGTATTCCCCGCCATAGACAATCTGCGTGCGGTGAATCTGGAGACGCACCACCGATCCGAGCAGCTGCCATTCATCCATTCCCGACGCTCCAAGCCCCGGTACGTTCGACGAGCAGTTCTTTGAGCAGGTCGGGACGGTCCGTGACAATGCCGTCGACGCCGAGGTCGAGGAACCGCGCCATCTCGTCGAGATCATTGACCGTCCAAACGTGAATCTGCTTGCCCTGACTCTGAACAATGTCGATCACTCGTTCGTTCACCACGTGGATCCTGCCATGGAACTCAGGAACTTGCAGGACGTCAGCTGAAACCCGCGGCATCCGCCCGATCTTGGCGCCGAAGACGACCCGGGCCGTCTCGCGAGGCCCGGCGGAGGTGGCAACCCGGTTCCCGGCGATCTTGCGAAACTTCCGCACCCTCTTCTCCACGAAGGAACCAACGATGATCCGATCTTCCAAGTGCAAACGGGAAATGGTGTCGGCCATCAGTTGCTCGATACCGGAAGCCTTGAGATCAACCGTGATCACCACGTCGGGAAAGGTCAGCGCGAGCTCCTCCAACGACGGTATCGACACTCCCTGACCACGGGCCGGGAAGTGGTGCACCGGGTTGAAACGGTGGCCAGCATCGACATCACCGAGTTCGGCAAGCGACCGTTCCAGGACTGGGCCGGTTCCGTCTGTGGTACGCTCAAGAACCGGGTCATGGAAACAGACCAAAACCCCATCGGCCGTAGCGTGAACATCGGTCTCCAGATACTTGTAGCCGAGGTCGACGGCCCCCTGGAAAGCCTGCATCGTGTTCTCAGGCCACAGGACGGTCGATCCGCGATGCGCCATCGCGATGGGATGCTGGTGGCTAAGGGCTGGTTTCAACACCCTGGCAGTGTATCCCGGCCTAGGGTGAAGGCGTGATTCGATCTGCCTTTCTCGAAGCCTCTCAGCTCGCCATCGATCTCATCGCCTCGGATCCAGTCGCCGAACGATGGACTGAGCCATCGGCCCTCGCCGGCTATGACATCGCCGGCCTGAGCGGGCACCTTGGACGAGGACTCGGCACACCACTTATCTACCTCGCCGAACCCATTCCGGCCGAGGACGACGTGATAACGCCTGGTCAGTATTTCGCATCGGTCGACTCCGACGACGACGACCTACACGCCAGCATCAGGGCGAGGGGAAGCGCGGCGTCCGCTGCCGGCCAGGGCGGGCTGGTCGCGGAACTGGACCGGACACTCGATACGCTGACTACTCGCCTTGACGACGAGCCGTTCGACCGGCGGGTCCCCGTGTTCGGTGGCCACGTGATGTATCTCGACGAGTACCTCGTCACCCGCCTGGTCGAACTCGTCGTACACGGCGATGATCTGGCCGTAAGTGTAGGAGCCAAGCCGCTTCAGTGGCCTGGCGAGGCCACCGACCTGGTGCTGGCAACCCTCGTAGAAACCGCCGCAATCCGACATGGCTCGTCTGCGCTGATCACCGCACTGAGTCGCCGCGAACGTGTCACTGACTGGCCAACGGCCATCTGACCGTCAGTCGATCACCAGATAAATATCTAGTTGCAACGTACCATCGCTCGCCGATCCGAGTCCCACACCAATGGCCGTGTTCAAGAATCCGAGGCTCTCATCGGCGGTTTCGAACGTGATCAGCTCTCGCGGGAATGCGGAGCCCCGCTCCTCCCCGGCGATGGAGACCCCGGTGGCCGAATACGATACCTTTTGCCGGCCTTCTCCGATAACCGCATGGATGTCAAGGTTCATGTGCGAGTCGCCACGAATGGTCACGTAGTCGGTGCCCGACACAGGCCGTTCTCCGTCCCAGTGACGGGACGTCGCCGACCCGACGAATGGAAAGTCGATTCTCATACCGCTCGGAGCTTGACCGATCACATTCATGTCTAGTCGGCCGGTGATCGAACAAAACGGATCCAGGGAGGGCATGGGCGGCCTTTCAATCGGGTTGGGTTGGACTTTTACGCTAGTGCGGCTTCATCATGTTTCGGGTCGGGACTAAGCCCGTAGTCAACGACGCCAGGAACCGATACATTCATCTTGAGCGGTCAGAACACGAAGGTCGAAAGATCGGGAGACGTAGGCCGCAGGATTGGAACGGCTCGGAAGAGTCGAGCCAAGGGCAGGAGCCCCGAGAGCTGAACGGCTAGCGGGGCTCTTGTTTATGTGCGCGTGAGCGAAGCGTCCAACAGCAGCAGCTCACCAGTGTCGAGGATAGCTGACGCCGGCGGTTGGAACTCGATGTGAAGAATCGGCGCCCCGGTGGTCGACCCATCGTAGGACTCAGCACCCCGGTGCCCGGTGCCGGTGATGATGAACACGGCCGAGTTACCGGCATTCCAACCAGACACGCCAATCACCGCTCCCACAAGACCTGCGATGTTCGGAGTCCGCTGATCAGGACCAGCTTCGCCAACCACGTTCCATGCTGGAACCGCGGTCCAGTTGACCGAGGGACCAAGAAGTGGCCGGTCGGACATATCGAACTTCGTGGTCGAGAAGGCTGGAGCGTTGGCATGGTTCTGCACCCTGATGAGCAGGTCGGTCGGCCCGCCTGACGCTTCGTCAGTTTGGAACTGAATGTAGGCGTTCGTGATCGTCGACCCGGCCGGTATCTGTAGATTCTGGAAGCGGATCCCAACCATTTGGGGGCCTTTGTCATCCGTCATCTCGAGGTCGCTACTGCGAATCCGTGAGGTTCCGTTCTCTTTCTCTTCGTTGTCGTCGTTTGAGTCCGACACCTGCACATCGAGAGTCAACGTCGTGTCGGTGACCGTGATATCCACCGTGGCGGCAACGCAGGTCGGAGTGCTGTCACACACCTGATAGGTGAACGACGTCGCCCCGACGAACGTGCCATCAGGCGTGTAGGTGATGACGCCGTTGCTCGCAGTGGCACCACCCTTGGCCGGCTGACTTGTGACGTCAACCGAAGCCGGAACGAGATCGCCGTCCGGGTCGGAGTCGTTGTTGAGCACGAGGATCTGAACTGCGGCGTTCTTCGGGGTTGTAGCGGTGTCGTTGTTGGCAACCGGTGGGTCGGCCACCGGGGTCACGTTGACCGTCACTGTGCCAGTTGCGGTCGACACTCCGTCGGAGACCCGGTAGACAAACGAATCCGATCCGTTGGTGTTGAGCGCCGGAACGTAGCTACCGGAGGCGCAGTCGGAGTCAACAGTCGCCGTTCCCTTGCCTGCAGCAGTACTGATGGTGCAGGTCAACGTGGCGCCTTCGGGGTCATTGACGACGGGCGTCCAGGCAATTGCCGTATCTTCATCCCCGGAAATCGTCAGGCTTCCAGCGGTGGGCGGGAGGTTGACCCCTTGGATCGTGATGCTGACCGTTGCACTCGCGGACAAAGCAGTTGGCGACGTCGCGTCACACACCTGGTAGACGAACGAGTCCGAGCCGGTCGAACCCGAGTTCGGCGTATAGGTCACCCCACCTGACCCGTTCGGGAGAGCGGTGCCCTTGGCCGGGAGAGTCGTAATCGCCACTGATCCCGGGACCAGGTCACCGTCAGGGTCCGAGTCATTGGCGGTCACATTGATAAGGACCGGCGTCGTTCCGACCGCCGTCCCGGTGTCGTTGACCGCAACCGGAGCATCAGGGACCGGGGTAATCGTCATGGTCACGACGGCCTGGGCGCACCGGTTGCCACTGTCGCAGACCCGATAGGTAAACGTGTCCGATCCGTTGGCGTTCAGGTTCGGCGTGTAGGTAACGGTTCCTGTGGCGTTGGCTACGGCCGATCCCTTTGAACCGTTCGTCAAGATCGACACCGAACTCGCGACCAGGTCACCGTCCGGGTCTGAGTCGTTGATCAGAACAGTCACCGTCGCCGCCGCGTCCTCCAAGGTCGTTGCCGAGTCCGGGTTGGCTACCGGGGCGCTGCCAGCAGGTCCGCTCGGGACGTATTCAACGTGCAGCAGGGGGGCGCCAGAAGCGGAACCGTTGTACGACTCAGCGACGCGCTTGCCAGTACCGGTGATCGTGAAGGCGATCGAGTTGCCCGATGCCCAGCCCGGCCGGTTGACGACTGCTTGAACGAGTGACGAGATGTCCGTGGAAGTTTGGTCGATTCCCGAAGCTCCGATGGTTGGCCAAGGGGCCGGCGACCAGCCAACAGACGGCGCCATGACCGGACGGCTGCTGACATCGAGGCCTTGAGCGACGAAGGCTGTAGCGTTGTCGCTGGCCTGGGCTTGAATCGTGAGGTTGGTCGGCTCGGAAGACGCTTCGTCAACCTGGAACTTCAAATACGCCTTGGAGATTGTCATGCCGTTCGGCACCGTGAGATTCTGAAAACGAATGCCAACCATCTGGTTGGTTCCGTCATTGACCAATTCCAGGTCCGAGCTACCAATCCGGGTGCCGCCGGTCGCCTGCTCTTCGTTGTCATCGTTGCCGTGGATGACCCGACGCTCGACAACCGTCGGGGCGTTGGTCACGTCGACCGTAACAATTGCCGTATCGCAGAGCGGGGTCGGAGCGGTCTGATCGCAGACCCGGTACGTGATTTGTACGGAACCGGAGAAGCCCGAGGGTGCGGTGTAGGAGATCACACCTCCACCGACCACTGCCGCAGAGCCGTTCGAAGGCTGTCCGGTAATCGTGACGGAGTTCGAATTCAGATCACCGTCTACGTCGGTGTCGTTGGCAACCACATTGAGCTGGATCGTGGTGCCTGCCGCTGCCAACGCTCCGTCGGCGACCGCCACAGGGGCGTCAGGAACCGACTGAACCGTGAACGAGACCAGCCCCGTCGCCGTGGAGACTCCGTCGGTGACCTGGTAGGTAAACGAAACCTGTCCGTTGAAGTTGGCGGGTGGCGTGTACGAGCCGATCAAACAGTCCGGCGTCACGATCGCCGTCCCAGCCGTCGGCTGAACCATGATCGAACACACCAGTCCAGTCGAATCGGGGTCTGAGACACTCGGCGTCCAGCTTCCGATCACGTCCTCATCTGTGGTTGCCGTAACGTTGTCGGCCACCGGCGGTTGATCGAGCGGACCCACCGAAACCGTCACCTGAGCCGTCGCGCACAGACCACCAGAATCGCACACGCGGTAGGTGAAGGTGTCATCACCCGTAAACCCGGTGCCAGGCATGTAATCGACGGTTCCGTCGGCCTTGGCAGTGGCGGTCCCATTCGACGCCGGGACAGTGATCGAAACGGTCGACGGAACGATGTTTCCATCAACATCGGTGTCATTGGACGAGCACGTTGATGTTGACAAGAGCGTTCTCGAGGGTTTGGGCGGTATCGGGGTTGGCGACCGGCGCTGAGTTCGGTTGCGGTGTGGTGGCGCAAGATACGTTTGAAAAGTCCGATACCTCGCTGGCGCCCGAGGCACGCACCCGGTAGCAGTACTCGATCGGGCCCGGCAACCCGCCGTCCTGATAGGTGGTCACTCCGGCCGGAGTCGCAGCGAGAAGGGAGAAGGG
The DNA here is from genome assembly GCA_963847455.1 of uncultured Acidimicrobiia bacterium. Taxonomy (GTDB): domain Bacteria; phylum Actinomycetota; class Acidimicrobiia; order Spongiisociales; family JAENVV01; genus JAENVV01. The sequence goes on along the minus strand of CAWKAG010000032.1, from coordinate 85,158 downwards.
GCCAGCTGCGCCGGCATCCGAGCGTTCGATTTCGTGACCTACGGTTCCGCCGTTGGCGTCGGTCCACCCCAAGTCGATCAAACCTTCAGATGCCGTCGCTCCGAGGTTGGTGGGGGCAGGAAGCGAACCACAAGCCGTACCCAGGATGAAGGTGTCAATGACGCCATCCGCGAGCGAATGGAACTTGAACGTGACCCCGCTGGTACATGCCTCCGCGATCACGCCACCGAACGAATCCCGATAAATGATCTGACTTTCGGGTATGGGAGTGGGCGCAGCTTTTCTTGAGCTTCCGCCCAGTCCGTTGACTATGTACGGGAACCCGTCGACTTCGAGTCGCTCATAGAGATGGGCATCACCTGATAGAACGATGTCGGCGCCCCAAGCTTCATAAGGCCACCGCATGATCGAAGTCGCTCCGTTGCTGGCGTACGGTGCGTCGTGAGCGATGACGATCTTCCAAGGCGAGGTCGAAGCAGCCAGGCGGTTTTGCAGCCACACACCCTGGGTCGACGTCGGGGTGCGGCCGTTCGGTTCCGTCACATCTGTGTTTAGGAAGAACATGTGCACCGGACCTTGGACGATGTCGTAGTAGCGCTCATTCCCAGATGTGTTCGAACTCTTGATGCCGCCACCCGGAAGGGTGTAATAGGCGAGATACTCGGCTAAGCCACCGCCGTCTTCGATGTCATGGTTGCCGAGCGCCGGGAAGAAGCGGTTCAGAGCCGAGCCCTGCCCATGGGCACCGTCGTAGTTGCCCATATAGGCCGCGTAATTCTTGCCGACGTTGGCATCCTGGCCGGCCGGTCCGTAACTGTTGTCGCCGACGGTGGCGATGAAGTCAGGATTGAAACCCTTGATTAGTTGAGCGACGGCTGCCTCGTTCGAGTCCCCGTCCCCGAGATCCCCGACAATCCCGATACGGACCGAGCCGGGTTGGCCGGCAGCTGCATCAACCGCCATCACCGGTGCGAGGTCCGAGACGATCGACTCTCCGTCGTCGGCAGTGAGTTGCAGGACGTAGGAGCCTGCCTCCGAAAAGGTGGCGGTTGTATCCAGTGCCGCTGCGTTGGCGAATGTCACATCGCCGGGTCCGGAGACTTTCGACCACAGCGTCGTCATGCTGGTGACTTCGTCGTCGATAACGTTCCCGTCGAGCGTGGCGGAATCTGCCAAGAATGTCGAATCCGCTCGCGCATTCACAACAGGCGGGAGATTGGCCGAACCGGACCCGTACTCCACGTAAAGGATGGGTGCGTTGTTGGCACCACCTTCGAACGAATCGGCGACTCGCTTGCCGGACCCGGTGATAATGAACACCACGGCGTTTCCGTTCGCCCATCCGGGCCGATCGATGACTTGCTGGAGGACGGCGCTCAGATCCGGGGTGGCCTGAGCCGGCCCGGTCAGCTTGGAGGCCGTCCAAGCCGGCGGTGCCCAGGAGACAGTGGTAGACGCCAGGAGACGACTCGAAATGTTGCCCGGCGTGGTCGTGAACGTACCCGGGTTGTCAGCGGCCTGAGCCGCAATGGTCAGGTTCGTCGGCCCCGAATGGGCCTCGTCGGAACGGAACTGGATGTACGCGGACGTGATGTCGGCGCCAGGCGGAATCGCTACCGTCGAGTACCGAAGACCGACGGTCTGGGTGGAGGTTTCCTCGACGAGCTCAAGATCCGAGCTGCCGAGGGTCATCGAGCCGGAAGAACCTTCTTCGGCGTCGTCGGTTCCGGTCGCGATGACTGCCGTAAGCGAGAACGGTGCGGCTTGCGCGGCATCAAGCCAACCGGCGACGGGCACGACGCCCAACACGATTGTCAGTACGACAAAGACGTTCAAAAATCGTGGCCGCCGCGGCGGCCGACGATGTAACCCCTTGGATCTCCCCCAAGAGCCCATAGCCCCAGCCTTCCCCAATTAACTTCCCCAAGTAACAGGCGGAATCATAGGGTCTAACTCACGAAGATCAAACGAAATACCACAATACGTGAAGAAAATGATGCGACAGACCTAGCCGCCCGCCCGAAACCGTCGGCCCTGCGCCGGAAATCTGACCACTAGCAAACGATCGTTTGTTATTCTTCGCTGATGGCCTCCTTCGACGAAATCATTGCCGCCGACCACAAAGTTGAACCTCGTGACGAGATGCCTGAGGCATATCGGCAGAACCTGATCAGGCAGATCGCCCAGCATGCTCATTCGGAAATCATTGGCATGCAGCCCGAAGGAACCTGGATCACCCGCGCTCCCTCGCTCAAGCGCAAGGCCATTCTGATGGCCAAGGTCCAGGACGAAGCCGGTCACGGCCTATACCTCTATTCGGCAGCTGAGACGCTCGGCGTGTCACGCCACGAGCTTATGGATCGGCTTCATGACGGTCGCCAGAAATACTCATCTATCTTCAATTACCCGACCCTCACCTGGGGTGACATCGGCGCCATCGGATGGCTGGTCGACGGAGCCGCGATCACCAATCAGCTGATGTTGGCCCGCTGCTCCTACGGACCCTATGCCAGGGCGATGGTGAAGATCTGCAAGGAAGAGTCCTTTCATCAGCGACAGGGCTACGAAATCATGATGACCTTGTCAAATGGCACTGAGGATCAGAAAGCGATGGCCCAGGACTCACTTGATCGATGGTGGTGGCCGTCGCTCATGATGTTCGGACCACATGACTCCGAGTCGACGCACTCCGAGCAATCCACCGCCTGGAAGATCAAGCGGGTGTCGAACGACCAGCTCAGGCAGGAGTTCATCGATATGACGGTTCCCCAGGCGCACTTCCTCGGACTCACCATTCCTGACCCGGACCTGAAGTGGAACGACGAGCGTGGCGGCTACGAAACTGGCGAGATCGATTGGGATGAGTTCTGGAGGGTGGTAAAAGGCGACGGGCCACTCAACCGCGAGCGCATCGAACACAAGGTCGCCGCCTGGAACGACAACGCCTGGGTGCGCGACGCCGCCGCAGCCTATGCCGACAAACAGATGAGCGCCTAATGCCCTACGAAGTACACGTCGCCCCCGGAGAGATTCCCGAACCGGAAACGACCGAAGATGGCGGGTCAGCCGGCCACGGCTGGCCGCTGTGGGAGGTCTTCGTCCGGGCGCGTCGTGGCTTGAGCCACGTGCATGCGGGAAGCATCCATGCCCCCGACGCCGAGATGGCCCTCGAGTCCGCCAGGGACGTCTACACCCGACGCTCCGAAGGGGTAAGCATCTGGGTGGTTCCGTCAGCTTTGATCGTGGCGGCCGATCCCGACGACGCAGACATCTTGTTCGACTCCGACAAGCCGTACCGGCATCCAACCTTCTACGAGATCCCCGACGAAGTCGGACACATGTAATGGGCGATAGGTAATGGCCGACAAGGCTTCGAGCCCCAAGAAGGATCTCATCACCTACACGTTGCGGCATGCCGATGACTGTCTTGTCCTGTCGCATCGTTTGGCCGAATGGTCATCGAGGGCTCCCGACCTTGAAGAGGACATCGCCCTAACCAACATCGGCCTCGATCTCCTCGGACAGGGCCGACTCCTCTATACGTACGCGGGCGAACTCGACGGTCACAAGACCGAAGACGACTACGCCTTTCTGAGAAACGAACGCCAGTACACCAACGTGTTGCTCGTCGAACAACCCAATGGCGACTTCGCCAAAACCATCGTGCGCCAACTCATGTTCTCGACCTACCAACAACTCCTGTGGGACCAGCTCCAGTCCTCCACCGATGCGACGCTCGCCGCCATTGCCGCCAAGGCGTCCAAAGAGACGGCTTATCACCTCCGACACACCCGGACCTGGGTTCAACGCCTCGGTAGGGGAACGGCCGAGTCTCGGGCCCGAATGCAGTCGGCCGTTGACGCATTGTGGCGGTTCGCTGATGAGCTGTTCACCGCCGACGATATCGACGGCCGCCTTACCGAGGTCGGGATCGGCGTTAGCGCCAACAACCTCGCTCAATCTTGGCAAGCCAGCATCAGGGCGGACCTGGAAGGCGCCACTTTGGCTGTGCCTGCCGACCTTCACCAGACCAGTGGCGGTCGAGCCGGGCGGCACACCAATCACCTCGGTCTCATGCTCGCCGAAATGCAGGTGCTCCGTCGAGCCCATCCAGGAGCGACCTGGTGAACGCCATCCGCGCCGCCATCGAATCGGTTTGTGATCCAGAGATTCCTGTTCTCACTATTGTCGATCTCGGGGTCCTCAGGGAGGTTCGTCAGGTCGGCGACGGGGTAACGGTCACCATCACCCCGACGTATTCGGGGTGTCCCGCCATGGACGCCATTCGAGACGACATCGTGGCGGCTGCGACAGCTGCCGGCGCAGTCTCTGTCACGGTGAAGACCGTTCTTAGCCCGGCGTGGACGACAGAATGGATGACTAACGAGGGACGCCTCAAGCTGGCCGGGTTCGGAATCGCCCCACCGGGCGCTGACCCGATCTGCCCACAGTGTGCGGCCGCGCATCCCCGGACCGTTTCCGAGTTCGGATCAACTGCCTGCAAATCGCTCATGGTCTGTTCGGCCTGCGGCGAACCTTTCGACAGGTTCAAAGATTTGTGAGCGATTTCACTGCCCTCCCGGTCACCGACCTAGAACATCTGACCGATGATTCTGTCGCGATCACGTTCGGACTCGACGACACAACCAGTTCCCAGTTTCGTTACTCGGCCGGCCAGCACGTCACGGTTCGGGCGATCATCGACGGCGAGGACGTCCGACGTTCCTACTCGATCTGCGCTGATGCGAGCGTGGGTGACTTGCGAGTCGGGGTTCGTCGCATGGATGGCGGCGTTTTCTCGACCTGGGCGACCAAGGAGCTGCACGTCGGCCAGGTTCTCGATGTCATGCCGCCCGTTGGTGACTTCACTGTTCCGGCCCCAACCGGCCCCCGCCACATCGGCGCGATCGCAGCCGGATCGGGAATCACCCCGATTCTGTCGATCGCTACCACCGTGTTGAACACCGAACCGGACAGCCGGATCAGCCTCATCTTCGGCAATCGCACCGCTCAGTCGATCATGTTCCTTGAAGAGTTGGAAGCCCTCAAGGACAGACATACGGACCGGTTTCAACTGGTTCACGTCCTGACGCGAGAACCCTCGGCGGTCCCGCTGTTTTCCGGACGGATCGATAGCCCCAAGATCGAGTCGCTGCTCGACACCATCGTTACCGAACCCGCCGATCACTGGTTTCTGTGCGGACCGTACGAGATGGTTCACGCCGCACGGGAAGTACTTGAGCGTCGTCAAACCGGCCAGGTTCACGACGAACTGTTCTTTGCCGAACCCTATGTTGCGCCACCGGTCCCGCCGCCATCGATCGAGGGTCTCGCCAACGTGACTTTCACGCTGGACGGACGCGCTTCGGTAGTGCTCGTCGATCCAGAGGGTTCACCAGTCCTCGACTACGCACTCGGGGTTCGCAGCGAATTGCCCTTCTCCTGCCGGGGAGGGGTGTGCGCTACCTGCAAGGCAAGAGTCGTCAGCGGAGCAGTGCGCATGGACGAAAACTGGTGCCTGGTCCCCGAGGAAGTGGCGGCCGGGATCGTTCTGACCTGTCAGTCCCATCCTTTGACCGACGAACTCGTCCTCGATTACGACGTATGAGCCGTCTCAGTCGCGACGACGTCATCGCGGCGGCCGGTCGACTGTTTGCGAAGCAGGGCTATCACGCAACATCCATGCGGGACCTCGGGAGCGAACTCGGCATCCTCGGTGGGTCGGTCTACGCCCACGTTTCATCAAAAGAAGAACTGCTGGTGGAAGTGGTTCAGCGAGCCGGCCAGCTCTTCGGGGAGTCCGCCGAGCAAGCCATGAGCAGCAGCGAGCACCCCGAGGAGCAGCTCAGAGCGCTCATCCGCGGTCACATCGGCGTTGTTCTCGATCACCGTGACGAAGCCCAAACGTTCCTTAACGAAGCCACTGCGCTCGGCGAAAGCAACCGCCAGGCGATCGTCAAGGAACGAGATACCTACGAAGCACGCTTCCGCTCAGTGATAACAAACGGAATCGCCGACCGGACCTTCCGACCCGATCTCGACGCCAACCTCGCTGCGACCTTCGTTCTTTCCGTCCTCAATGCGATCGAGCGTTGGTATCAGCCAGACGGTCGGGTTGATCCCGTGAGCCTGGCAGACCAATTACATCGGTTTGCGTTGTCAGGAATTTCGCAGGCCGAATCGCAACTAGATGCCTAGCGACTCGTGCAAGGCGGCCTCATCGATGGTCGCGTCGCCACGATTGCGATGCCAACGGTCCCAGAGGACCAACATTGACGGCAGCACCAGGAGCGAGAACAGCAATGCGTAGGCAATCGCATAGAACGTGACAGCTCCGAACTGCTGAAACGGGGTCAGGTTGGAGGTCACCAGCGACCCAAATCCAGCCATGGTTGTCAAGGCCGAACCGGCCAGGGCGCCTCCGGTGTGGAGGGTTGTCGATCTAATCGCCTCTCCCGTCGACTCGAATCGGATCCGGTCTTCCTGGAATCGGTGGGTGATATGGATCGTGTACGGGACCGCGATACCAATCGCCAGCGCAGATATCGTCGCGGTGACCGGGCCGAACGGAATACCGGTGAGCGCCATCGTGCCGAAAGTCGCCAGGATTACGAGGACAACCGGCAGCATCGTGATCACTCCCAGGAATGGTCGACGAGACTCAACCCAGAAGTTGATGATGAGCAGGATCGTGGCGGCGATCAGTGTGATCCACAGCGAGCTCACCTGAGACGACTGCAAGGACTTGACCACCACATCACCAATAATGTTTTGGGAGGTGGGAATAGCGGTCGCTCCAGCCTCGTCTACCGAAGCAAAAGCGACGGCTAGGCCATCGTTGAGTTCACCGGCCCGCGCATCGCCAGCCTGAGTATTTATGGTCCACAGGGCCGCGTCGTATGAGCCGCTATCGGACTGGTGTACGACCGCCGCAAAGCCGGTTGGATCGACACTTGCGGCGGCATCGTAGAGTTCGGAGAGATCAGACGACGCCGTCACCTTCAAGTCAGGACCGAGCCCCACCGCCTGTGCGGCGGCGGCCACCGTTGCATCGAACGTTGGAGCATTCGGTTGGACCATGGCGGCAATCACCGACAGGGGCGAAGTAGCCGCCGGCGCATCACCGAACAGGATCACGTCAGTGGTGGAACTCAGATTCGCAAACGCCTCGGCCTGGGCGTTGTGTACCGCCGGCGAAGTGACATCGCCTTCGATCAAGACACTCGTAGTCTCTCCGAAGCCGCCCCCGAAGTCCTCGGTCAGTTGATCAATTGCGGCCAGGAGCGGGTTGTCCGTCGGGACGAAGTCCGTAAACGAGAACTTCGTCTCTAGCTGCCGGAAGCCCATATATCCGAGCACACCAATCAGCAACGCAAGTATCACCACCGGCACTGCGGCTTTGTCGGCCAGCACTCCGGTAGGTCCCACAATCTTGGGCAGGTAAATGATCGTAAGACCGACCACGGCTCCAATGGCGCCAAATACCCAGATCGAACTCAACTCGAACACCTCGCTGAAACCCAGATCTCGGATCCCTGCCTCGATCATGACGCTGAGCGCATAGACGACCGCACCGCCCACACCACCGGCGATGACCGAGCCAACCGGACCGCCCTTCGCCTCCTCAGCAGCGAAATCGGCAGCTACCAGGCGGTCGCCCGCCTTACGATCGAGGAGGAACCGAACCGCTGGAACCAGGGTGAGCATCAAGGCGAACGAAACCATGATGCCGACGGCCGCCAGGATTCCGAAGTCTTTGAGCGCCGGAATCGGGCTGACCAGGTTGGTGAGAAAACCAACAGCAGTAGTAACGGTCGCGAGGATCAACGCAACCCCGACCGTGCGGATCGCGGTCTCCGTAGCCTTTTCCACACCGCGTTCCTGGCCAAATTCTTCTTGATACCGGGAGGTCATATGGATGCCGTAGTCCACCCCAAGCCCGATCAACAGAATCGGGAGGATCTGGACGATCTGGTTGAAATCCCCGATGATTCCTAGATACTTCGGGCCGAGCAGCACGCCGATCCCGTTCATGATGCCGATCGCCAAGAAGATGGCGAACATTGTCAAACCCATGGTGGCGAACATTCGTCGCACGGATCGAAGCGTCCCGTTCCGGCCGCTCAGGCGGCGCCAGTAGTTGAAGAGCAAGATGACCACAATGATGAGTGCAGCCAGGCCAAACATCCGACCGATCTCGGCCGTGCTGTCGCCACCCGTAGCGAAGATAAGTTCGAACGAGAAGCCCGTCGCGTCGTATCCGGCAGGAAGATCGAGTTGGGAGATCTCATCGACAAACGCCTGTTGACGGAGCGAGAACGCTTCGAATTCAGCCGCATCAGTCTGCTCAGGACTGTCGAGAAAAAGGATCATCAGCCCGCTCGACGCAGACGGAGCGCTCAAATCCTTATCGGTGCTCAGCAGGTTCTCGACGAGACCGACTTGAGCGGCCGGGATGAACGACAATCGATCGAGGTAGGCCGCTTTGAGCTGGGTGGTGCTCGGGTTCGAAGGTAGATACGAAGCCGTGAAGCCGTCAGGCAGCTGAGCTGAGCCAATCGCCGAAGCGAGGCTCTCCTCCTCTGCGGTGGTCAAGGGCTCCGACAGGGTGACGCTAATCAACCCTTTGGAAGCGCTCGGCCCCGCCGGGTCTTTGTCGTTGGAGAGCAGAAAGTCCAGGAAAGGCGCGAATTCGGCTGGCACAAACGCCACACGCTCGCGATAGACCTCTTTGAAATCATCTTCGGCCGGAATGAGGGGCAGCGCCGTCGCCGAGTAGCCGACGGCGAGATTGAGATCAGCCAGCGCTGCCTGAATCGCGGCGACCTCATCAGCGGTAGGGGGTTCAGTGAGCGTGAACGAAACGAGGCCGGCAGAAGCAATCGGCACCGACAAATCGGCATCGTTCGACGCCAGGAACGCCAAAATCGGCTGGACCTCGGGCGGCAGGTTCGGAACCGCACCGAGGTACGCCTGCTTGAGGCCCTCGGTGGGGATATCCACCGGCACACTCCCCTGGGCGATGGCGCTCTCGACCGGCAACAGATACGAACTAACCGGCGGTTGGTCGCCCTCGGGCAATTTGGCGCCGAGGACACTGAACCCGACACCCTGCACGGCCTGGACCGCTTGCAGACCTTCAGCCGTGAAGACATCGCCATCAGCCGAACGAACGACGACTTGCAGTGACAGCCCCTGACTAGCAGCCCCTTCGATCGGCGCCAAGAAGCCTGTGACGGGTGGCTGCTCGCCATCGGTGGGGATTTTGTCGGCCGCGTCCGAAGTGAACACCGCCTCCTGCACGCCTTGTGACGCGGCCAGCCCCGCCGGGCTGATGACGTCGGGTCCACTCACGACGATCTGAATACCCGGCCCTTGACCGGCGGCGCTATCGAGGGGGGCCAGAAAGCTAATGACCGGAGGCTGCCCGTTTGACTCCTGGAGATCTCCGCTCAGTTCCGAGGACTCCAGAGCTTTGGTGATTGCGCCGACAACCTCAGCGCCTTCAGCTGAAACGACATCATCACCAGAAACGATCACCTGGAGCACGGAACCCGACGACTCAGCACCGAACAGGTCACCGACTCGCTCAGATGCGTCGAGCGCCTCGGCCTCTGGTGCGAATCCGTCGTTGGCGTCGGCTTGGACCGTGAACCGGTTGAAGTAGGAAAGACCAACGCCGACCACCAGGACGGCAATCACCGTGAACCATGGATAGCGCTGTACCGAGCGCGACAGTAAGCGAACGAGGGCTTTCACGAGTTTTTCCCCTTAGAAATACACATTTTGGATGGGCGCTCAAAAACCGCCCACAGCAGGCTACGACGGGACGCCGTTTAGGCCAAGCTCAGCTTATCCAGGACGGCAAAGAATCGGCGCATCTCCATGTCAGACCCGACCGACACCCTCAGGCCGCCAGGGGTCGACCGCGTGATCACTCCATGCTCCTGGAGTTCGGCAAACATCACACCCGGGTCATCCATGGGCAGATAGACGAAGTTCGCCTGGCTGGGGACGTACCCGATCGATCGATCGGCCAGGCCCGACTCGAGTCCTCGCCGCCCGGCCGCGTTGGCGGCCCGCCGCCGCGCTAGTTCGGTTGGATTCTTTAGCGACTCGGCCGCAGCGACTTGTGCCACCGTTGTGACGGTAAACGGCGCTTGCGCCTTTCGCAGCTCACCCAGAGTCCCCGGCATACCCACGGCGTAGCCGACCCGGAATGCGGCAAGAGCGAAGATCTTTGAAAACGTGCGGGTCACGATGACGTTGGGCCGACTCACGGCCTCGGGAATCATCGATTGCCAGTCGGGATCGGTCACATACTCCTCATATGCCTCGTCGACCACGATCAACACGTCATCGGGCACCGCATCGAGAAACCGTCGAGTGTCATCGGTCGCGTTTACGGTCCCGGTGGGATTATTCGGGTTACACACGTAGACCACAGTCGTGGTGGCGTCGATCGCCGACAGGAGTCGATCGAGATCAACACGAAAGTCACTGTCGAGGGCAACCGGACGACCCGTCGCCCCCGAAAGCTTGGTCGCTAGTTGATAGATCACAAACGATGGGTCAGGGAATACGGCCGAAGTTCCGGGGCCTCCGACGGCGAGTGCTACCTCCCGCAAGGTCGATGAGCTACCGGCCGCAAACCAAAGGTTGTCGGGTTCGATGTCATGGTGAGACGCCGTAAGCGCCGCCAGACCACGAATGGCATTGTCTGGATAACGGTTGGCATCGGCGGCGGCTTTCGCGACCGCGCCCGACACACCCGGGAAAGGTCCCTCCGGTGCCTCATTCGAGGCCAGCTTGACGATGGCGGACTCCTCAAGCCCGATTTCGGCCGCCACCGCCGCGGTCGTTCGACCCGCAACATAGGGGTTGATGGAGGCTACTTCCGGTCGAACGCGAATCACGGGTCGATACTACCGACTCAGCCCGCAGGCTCGGTTAGCCACCCTGCGTGGTACTGGCACCGCTAGGGTGGAGCCGCGACCGCCCACGAAAGTTCTGAGAGTGGGCCGGTCCGGGCAGTAGACTGTCCGAAGACATACTGAGAGGTTACGATGGTCTGGGCGTTCTCGATTACCGCCGCCGTCATGACAGCGTTGTTCCTGTGGGCAGGAATCTACGTGACCTCCGCAGCGCGCAAAATATCCGAACCCCGCTTCCAACGTCTGCTGCGCACCATTGGTCTGGCGTCCCTCATCATGGCCATGATCGGTTTGTTCTTCGTGCTGATGGGGATCGCTCACCTCGAAATCGCCCGAAGCGCACCCATCAACCGGGCCATCTGGTTCGGCTTTGCCGTTATGGCGAGCGCCTTCTGGCTGGCAGGTTTGTCGCTGCGAGTGGTGCGCGACCTCGCCGAACCAATGCGAAAGGCCGAACGAATGATGTCTGCACTGTCCGATCAGATTCCTACCACGGCAGTTGGGGATCTCGGGCTGACGACGCGGGAGTTAGAGGTGGTCAGTGTGATCGCTCAGGGCTCGATCACCGATGCCCAGATCGCCGAGAAACTCTTCATATCCAAGGCGACGGCCGCAACTCACGTGAGGAACATTCTCAAGAAGGCCGGCTTGAGTAACCGACGTGACCTGATGCTGCTGGGCGGTTGGAGTGACGTATCTCCTGCTGATCGACCGGTCCGTCGCTAGCCGACGCATGGCCGGGTTCTCCTCCAGCGGTCACTAAGGTCTGTTGCACATGCTGCGGAGGAAACCGACTTCAAGCAAAGCCGGAAAACATCGGGTCAGTCGATCTTGTCGGCGGGGCCATGCCATCGGCACCCCGGCGCTCGTGGGCGGCGGAATCCGGATGGCTACGTGCGCTCGATGCGGATTCACCGAAATCGATCTGACCGATTCGACAGTTCCTGCCAAACTCGGCGAACGGAAGCAAATGTGGCAATAGCAAAAACGGAGACCATGACCACGCAAATCCATGCGGGTGGAGGCGTCATCTGGCGCCCCAACAAATCGGGATCAGTCGACGTACTGCTCGTCCACCGTCCAGGGTACAAAGACTGGACATTCCCCAAGGGCAAGCAAGACGACGGCGAAGCCATTCGGATGACGGCCCGGCGGGAAGTGGCGGAGGAAACGAATCTGCATTGTCGCCTCGGCAAATTGCTCGGAACGATTGAGTACGAAACCGGTGGCGGATCGGACAAGACCGTCCACCTTTGGGAGATGGCCTACTCACACGGGTCGTTCAAACCGAACAGTGAAGTGGACAAAGTCCTCTGGGTACCGGCTGAAAAAGTCGCCAAGAAACTGACCTATCAGCGAGACCGCGAATTCTACGAATCCCTGAAGGCCACCTGGTGGGTCGGCAAACCCTGGGTCCAGCTCATCCGACACGCAGAGGCCGGCAATCGCCGCACCTGGACTGGAGAGGACCAAACCAGACCGCTGGCGCCAACCGGACGTCTGCAAGCCATCGCCCTGCGAGAGAAGTATGCCGACCGCGGGCTGGACCGCATCGTTTCAAGCCCGTACGTGCGGTGTGTCCAAACGGTTGAGCCCCTGTCGGCCGCCACTGGAATAGAGATCGAAAAACACCCAGATCTAGCCGAAGGTGCCAATCCGAAAGCCACTGCGGCACTGCTGCGCGAACTCGCGGAAGGCCGCTCGGCGGTTTGCTCACACGGCGATGTGATCACCGACGTCATGAATTATCTCGTTCGACGGGGCATGCGTCTCAGTGAACCTTTCGACGCGAAGAAAGCGTCGGTCTGGAAGCTGTCAGGCGTTGACGGCAAGATCACCAAAGCGAAATACCAGCCACCGCCGGTTGTCTAAACCGAATCGGTCAAGCGAAGGCTTGGTTCCGCAACCCTTCTTGTTCACGGTCGTGCTGCTGATGGCTGCCGGTCGCCGGACTGGCGGATTCCGGACGGCTGATCAAGGCGATGTTCTTGCCGAGCAGATCATCCAATCGATGGCGCACAAACGTCCAGGCGCCCATGTTCGCTGGCTCTTCCTGCAGCCAGACCACATCTACCTCATCCTCGTAGCGCCCGAGTTCTGCAGCTAACTCTTCGGCAGGGAAAGGGTAGAGCCGCTCAACGCGAACCAACGCAACATGGGCGGGCTGATGGGCAATGAGGTCGTGGTACACCTTGCCAGAACACAGCACCACCCGTTTGACGGTCGATGGCTCGGCGAGTGCGTCCCCGATGACCGGAGCGAACTGGCCGGCCGTGACCTCGTCAACTGATCCGAATGCCGACTTGGTGCGGAGAAGGCTCTTGGGAGTGAAGACCACCAGCGGTTTTTGGTCGGGGTCAATGGCCTGGCGCCGCAGCGCATGAAAATACGAGGTCGACGTCGACGGAACCACGATCCGCATGTTGTCTTCAGCGCATGACTGCAGGAATCGCTCAATCCGGGCCGACGAATGTTCGGGCCCCTGGCCTTCGAAGCCGTGCGGGAGCAACATGACCAACCCGGACGCTTGATTCCATTTGTCCTCGCCCGCGATGATGAATTGGTCAATGATCACTTGCGCGCCGTTTACGAAATCACCGAACTGCGCTTCCCAGGCGGTGAACGCGCTGGGATTGCCAATGGAGTACCCGTATTCGAACCCAAGCGCTCCGAACTCCGATAGCAATGAGTCGACCAAACGCAGGCGGGCGTGGCCGTCGGCGAGGTCCTGGAGGGCGATCCATTCCTTGCCGGTCTCGTAGTCGACGAGACTCCCGTGTCGATGGGAAAAGGTCCCCCGTTTTGAATCCTCGCCGGCCAGCCGAACCCAGATCCCGTCAAGGGCCATCGACCCGAGTGCAAACGCCTCGGCCATGCCCCAGTCGACAACACCGTCGTCGAACATTTTCCGGCGGTTCTCGACGAGCCTGACCAGCTTGGGATGCAAGGTAAAGCCCTCTGGGGGCGTCGAGACGGCCGTCACTATCCGCTCGAGCGTGCCCTGGTCGACCGAGGAGTCAACCGGGCTAGGGGACGGCGCCGGTGGCGCCGGGGCGGCCGGCAACCCCTGCAGATCTCTCGTCGAAGCAAACGCGGCATCCAGAAGGCCCCGAAACTCTTCAAGAAGCGCTTCGCCCTCGTCGACCGAGATCTCCTTTGTATTGACAAGCTTTTCCATATAGAGCTTGCGGACTGAGCGGCGCTGATCGATGATCCGATACATCAGCGGCTGGGTGTAGGACGGCTCATCGCCCTCGTTGTGTCCACGTCGCCGATAACAAATCATGTCGATGACGACGTCTTTGTGGAACTCCTGGCGGAATGCGAATGCCAGTTCGGCGGCCTTGGCAACGGCCTCAGGATCATCACCATTGACGTGAATGATGGGCGCCTGAACCGTCTTGGCAACGTCGGTCGCGTAAAAGCTTGACCGGGCGTCGAGGCTTGACGTGGTGAATCCCACCTGGTTGTTAACCACAACATGAACGGTTCCGCCAGTTCGATAACCTCGGAGTTGGGACATGTTGAACGTCTCCACCACGACCCCCTGGCCGGCGAACGCGGCGTCACCATGGATCAGCACCGGGAGCACTTTGTGATGGCCCGTCGAACCAAACTGTTCCTGCTTGGCCCGAACAAACCCTTCCAAGACCGGGTCTGCCGCTTCAAGGTGGCTGGGGTTGGCGACGACCGCCACCGCCAACTTGCGTCCGTCTTCGGTCTCGTGGATGCCCCGCGAGCCGAGGTGATACTTCACGTCTCCCGACCCTTGCGTCTGGGCTTCGTCGACGTCATCAAACTCTCGGAAGATCCGTGCATACTCTTTGCCGATCGTGTTGGCGAGCACGTTCAGCCGACCGCGATGGGCCATGGCCATCACAACTTCATCCATGTCTGCGTCTACCGCGGCGTTCAGAACGGTATCGAGCAGCGGGATAAGACTCTCGGCTCCTTCGAGACCGAACCGCTTGTGGCCAAGGTATTTGGTGTGAAGAAAACGCTCAAACGCTTCCGCCTGGTTCAGTTTCCGCAAGAGCCGGATCTTGGTTTCCCGCGCCATCTCGGGTTGTCGGCCTTCGATACGCTGCTGAATCCACTCCTTCTGGATGGGCTCCTGGATGTGCATGTACTCGATGCCGATGGTCCGGCAGTAGGCATCGCGCAGTGACCCGAGGATATCGCCCAGTTTCATAACCGGCTTGTCGAGAAGCGCTCCGGTCGCGAACTCGCGATCCAGGTCCCAGATGGTGAGGCCATACGTCAACGGATCGAGCTCGGGATGGAGGGCTGGCGGTGATTGGCGCAGCGGGTCGAGGTCGGCGATGAGGTGGCCGCGGACCCGGTAAATGTTGATCAGCTGGAACACGCGCGCTTGTTTCTCGGCCCAGGCGGCACTGCCGACCTGTGGGTTGTCATCAACAGCCCATCTGGCCGGCGTGTACGGGATCCCCATCGCGTCGAAGATTCCGTCGTAAAAACCGTCGGCGCCCAACAACAGTTCATGAATCCGGGCGAGAAATCTGCCCGACTGGGCTCCCTGAATAACGCGATGATCGTACGTCGAAGTCATGGTGATGATCCGTCCGATACCCATGCGGGCCAAGAACGCAGGGTTGGCAGCTGAGTACTCGGGTGGGTAGGCGATCGCGCCGACGCCGACGATCAACCCGTGGTCATCCATCAGCCGTGGCACAGATTGAACGGTGCCGATCGTGCCGGGATTGGTGAGGCTGACAGTCGTTCCGGCAAAGTCCTCCGGCGTGATCTTGTTGGCCCGAACCCGATGCACCATCTCTTCGTACGCCAGCCAGAACTCCTGGAAGTTCATCTGATTTCCGCCGCGTATGTTCGGGACGAGCAGACTGCGCGATCCGTCCTTGCGCTCAACATCAATCGCCAGCCCGAGATTTACGTCATCGTGACGAATCAAATAGGGCTTGCCGTCAATGACTTGGTACGCAACGTTCATGTCGGGTTGCTCGGCAATCGCTCGAACCACCGCCCAGCCGATGAGGTGGGTGAACGAGACCTTTCCACCCAACGTGATGCGCGCCAACTGATTATTGATGATCCGCCGGTTGACTTCGAGCAACTTGGCGGGAATCGTCCGCACCGACGTGGCCGTAGGTACTGCCAGCGAGTCGTCCATACGTTCGGCAATCTTGGCGGAGACACCCCGCAGGGGCGTGGCCCCGGGAGGTAAGTCGGTTCCGGCACGCTCTGGGGCAGCGGAAGCGGCCGGGATCGGGGCAGGCGGCGAGGTCACCACGGGAGCAGTCGTCGCCGTTCCCGGGATATGAGCCGTGAGTCCCGGGCGGTAGTCGGCGAAGAACTCCTGCCAGGCCTCCGAGACACTGGACGGCGCGTCGAGGAACTTGCGATACATCTCGTCGACGAGCCAAATGTTCGGCCCGAAGCCACCTTCGGTGAGGTCGGTATTCGTCATGTTTCGTACGTCCTAAACGGGCGGCTTGCCTACCAGACTCCATCGTACTCGGCTTCTCGCCAGACCCAACGGCCGCTGGGCAGGAGTGGCCCTCCGGTTCGCGATACACTCGGCGCATGGCACCCAACTGGCGGTCTCAGTTCCCGATCGTTGAGACGACCACGTACCTGGCCAGCCACGATCAAGGAGCGATGAGCTTCGCCTCGTCTGACATGCTCGCCCAGTTTGTAGAAGAGTGGGCGACAGTTGGAGCAACCGCCTGGAATCGAACCTGGTCACAGTTGCCGTTCGAGATAGGTGACACGATCGCCCAAGTCATCGGGGCATCACCCGCTTCTACCGCGGCCACGACCAGCCTGTCCGCAGCGTTGGTGGCGATCGAGTCGTGCTTTCGGTTTCCAGCCGCCCAGCGAAGATTCGTGACTACTCAGCTCGAGCAAAGCCCTGGCCGACGGTTCTGGCAACGCCAGGCCGGACTTGAGGAAACGATCGTCCGGAGCTGGGACGGCCGGACGATCGCCACAGACACGTTGTTGGGTTCGATTGACGAGCGCACCGCCATCGTGATGCTCAGCAACGATCTCGCCACCGGGGAGGTGGGAATCGACCTAAAGCGCATCCTGGCCGCCGCGCACGATGTCGACGGGTATGTGGTGCTGGACTGTTCGACGACCGCCGGTGCCATACCCACCGACATCGAGAGCCTGGGGGTGGATTTTGCCGTGGGAAGGACTGACGGCTGGTTGTGCGGCGGAATCCCGACAGGATGGCTTTTCGTTCACCCCGAATTGATCGATCAGCTTGAGCCCGCCACTGCCGGATGGGGAGTAGACGGGGACCCTACGTGGCCTGACCCTGACCCGATCGGGATTGGACGGTTTCTCGACGGGCCTCCGGATCCGGCGGCCCTGTATGCACTGAAAGCCGGATTGGAACCCATCCTCGAGATAGGTATCGACGGAGTCAGGAACGCATCGCTCAGCTCCACGGGTTGGCTAATCGAAGAGGCGACCGACGCGGGACTGACCGTCACCTCGGACACGTCAGACAACCGGGGACCGATCGTGACGTTGGCGGTTTCTGATGCATTCCGGGTCCAGGCAGGCTTACATGCGCTCGACGTCCGGGTCGGGACATCGAGTCCCGACGAGATCTCGCTTGGACCTCACTTCTATAACAACAAAGCGGACTTTGACGCGTTCACCGATACGATCCGCAGCATCGACCATGGCTGAGGTGGACTGGAAGTCGGCCGCAGTAGCCCTCTTCAACGAAGCCTGGACTTATATCGACAGTGAAGATCGAAGCGCCGAAGATGACCGGTCCATGCTGGCGGCCGCGCTCGGATCTCTGGCGTGTTGGCGGAAGGTCGGGACCGACAAAAACTTCTCGATTTCGGATTGGCAGGTGTCGCGGGTCTATGCGCTCCTGGGCGACGCGCCACTCGCCCGTCATTACGGCGAAAGCGCCCTCAAATACGCCAAGAACGGTCGAGTAGGACCGTTCTACTCCGGCTTTGCGCACGAGGCCCTCGCCCGCGCCGCAGCCATCGACGGGAACCACTCGCTGGCGCGAACTCACCTCGCGGCTGCCACGGCTCTGGCCGGCAAGATTGGCTCCGGAGAGGACCGTGCCCTACTGGATGTTGCCCTCGGCGAAATCGAAACGCAGCTGCCCGGCGCCCCCTAGCTCAGACGGTTCCGGGCGTAGTCGACATCAAGCGTTCTACAATCTGACGAGATTAGGTCCAGGAGAACATATGGTTGAACAGGCGCGCGGCGAGCTATTCCTCGGAGGGATCATCGATCCCGCCAACGGTGAAAAGACCAACGAGAACGTACTGTACGACGCTCACGATCTCACCACTCATGGGGTAATAGTCGGCATGACCGGCTCTGGTAAAACCGGCCTCGGTGTCGTAGCGCTCGAAGAGGCCCTCTTGTCGAATATCCCCTGCCTCATCATCGACCCGAAAGGGGATATGGGGAACCTTCTGCTCAACTTTCCAAGCTTCCAGGCAGACGATTTCCGCCCGTGGGTCGATGAAGGCGAAGCCCGTCGCAAGGACCAGACGGTTGACGAATATGCGGCCGCCACTGCCGAAACCTGGAAGACCGGGTTGGCAGGCTGGGACATCACGGGCGATCGCCTCCGTCAATTAGGCCTTGGAGCCGAGTTTCAGATCTACACCCCCGGTTCGGTCGCGGGTATCCCGCTCAATATCGTTGGTTCTCTCGCCGCCCCTGATCTCGATTGGGCAACAGAAGCCGAAACCATCCGCGCCGAGATCGAGGGGTTCGTCTCTTCGCTCCTCGTTCTCGCCAACATCACCGCCGACCCGATCTCCTCGCCCGAGCACATCCTCCTCTCGACGATTATCGAAAAGGCCTGGTCCGAGGGTCGCGACCTGGACCTTGCCACCCTGATCGGCCAGGTGCAATCGCCCCCGATTCGTAAACTGGGCGTCTTCGATCTCGATACGTTCTTTCCACCAAAAGACCGCATGAAGCTGGCCATGAGTCTGAATGGGCTGGTGGCTTCGCCGGCGTTCGCTTCGTGGACTGAGGGACCGCCACTCGACATCCAGAGCTTGCTGTACACCCCCGACGGCAAAGCCCGGGCCTCGGTCATGTACCTGTCTCATCTGTCCGAGCCAGAGCGCCAATTCGTGGTCACGCTGCTCCTTTCGAAAGTCGTGACGTGGATGCGCAAGCAACAAGGCACCTCCGATCTGCGCGCCCTCATCTACATGGACGAGGTCTTCGGCTTCGCTCCCCCGACGGCCAATCCGCCGTCGAAGAAGCCCATCCTCACTCTGCTCAAGCAGGCCAGAGCCTTCGGCGTCGGACTGCTTCTCTCCACACAGAACCCGGTCGACCTCGACTACAAAGCCATGTCAAACGCCGGGACCTGGATGATCGGTCGTCTACAAACCGAACGGGATAAAGCTCGCATCATCGAGGGCCTCAAGTCAGCTTCCGGCTCAGTGGATGTCAAGATGCTCGACACGCTCATCTCGGATCTGGGGAAACGCCAATTCATCCTCCACTCAACGTCCGCCAAGGAGCCGCGGGTGTTCACCACCCGATGGGCGATGTCGTACCTCGCCGGCCCCCTCTCGCGCGAACAGGTCCAAACCCTGACGGCCGATTCGCCCGAACGAGAAGCGACCGCCACTCCGACCGGGACTGCCGGCACTGCCCAGCCGGCCGCCGCACCCGAAGCGATGCCGGATGCTGTTGCCGACGATGAGAGCCCGGTAGCCCCCCAAGTTCCAGACACCACCAGAGTGTTTTACCTCGATCCGGCCGCCCCCTGGGCGAGCGACCTGGGCGTCGACCCGAACGGCAGCCGCCTTGAAGCTGCTCTCGTTACCCGGGTCGATATGGTCTTCGACGATCAACACGCCGACGTAAACCACACCGAGGAGTGGGAGGCGATCTTCTACCCGCTATCTGACCAGTTCGATCCTGAAACAGCCAAGGTGGTCGACTACGACGAACGCGATCTCACCACCACGGCACCCGAAGGCTGTAATTATGCGCTTCCGGACGCCAAGATCGATACCAAAACCTTCTACAACTCGGCCAGCACTGCGTTGCGCGACTGGCTGTACCGCAACCAACAAGTGCAGGTCTTCAAGAACCCCACCCTCAAGATCTACTCACGGGTCGGCGAATCCGAAGAAGACTTTCGCGCTCGTTCGAAAGCCGCCGCCGAGGAAGCAGCCGACGAGGCGATCGCCAAGCTCAAGGATAAGTACAAGACGAAGATCCGGACCGTCAGCGACCAACTGGCCAGTGCCGAACGGCGAGTGCGTGAGCTGGAAGCTGATGTTCAGGGACGCCGCCAAAGCGAACTCATCTCGGGCGCCGGAGACCTCCTGGGTTCGATTTTGGGAGGCCGGTCAAAGTCGCGAGCCGTTGGATCGGCAGCGTCGCGACGCCGGATGACTCGAGCCAGCCAGGAGCGCCTCCAGAGTGCCAGCGAGAAGGTCACGGACAAGACCGACAAGCTGGACGCTCTCGAAGACGATGTAGAAAACGACGTGAACGACATCATGGAGCAGTGGGACAGCGCCGCAGATGACATCGAGACCGTAGACATAGGCCTCGAGAAGACCGACATCAGTGTCGGCGAGCTGAGCCTGGTCTGGATCAGGGTCTAGCCAGACGCTCATGCGGCCACAGCCGGAACAACTACCGCCCGGCCACGGTTGAGCGAAGTATCGAACGAAAGGGTTTGGAATGGATCTCTCAGCGCAGCAACAGGATTTGTGTACGACGAGCAAATGGGATTTCACGGATTTGTCGGCCCTGTTCATCAACACTTCACTCAAGAAGTCCTCGGAGATGTCTCACACACAGGGATTGATGGACATTTCCATCGCCGTTATGGAAGCCAACGGCGTCGCCACCGAAACGATCCGGGCAGCCGACTACGAGATCGCTCCCGGCGTGTGGCCCGATATGACCGAACACGGAGCCACCGTCGATGACTGGCCGGGCATCTACGAAAAGGTTTCCAACGCCGACATTCTCGTTCTGGGCACGGCGATCTGGCTTGGCGAAAAGACGTCGATCTGCACGAAGGTCATTGAACGACTGTATGGCAACTCATCGCAACTGAACGAACACGGCCAATACTCCTACTACGGCAAGACGGGCGGCTGCCTGGTTACAGGCAACGAAGACGGCGCCAAGCACTGCGCTATGAACATCCTGTATTCACTCCAGCATCTTGGTTATGTGATCCCACCCCAGGCTGATGCCGCCTGGTTGGGGGAAGCCGGTCCCGGTCCCTCGTACATGGATCCCGGGTCGGGCGGACCGGAGAATGACTTCACCAACCGCAACACCACTTTTATGACGTGGAATCTGCTCCACAGCGCCCGCATGATCAAAGACATCGGTGGCTGGCCCGTCCACGGCAACCAGCGCGCCTCCTGGGACGCCGGGTGCCGCTTCGACTTCCCCAACCCCGAATACCGGTAACGATCCACCGGGTCGCAGAGCAACTCGGTCGGCTCCCCGAGTGACCGAAACGAACGACCGGGTTTTGTCGGTTCCCCCAGGCCCGTGAGGGCCGTCGCCTGAGCTCCGCTCAGGTAGGGGAAAGGTCCCTGCGACTGAAGCGGAGCGGAGGTCGGAGGTAAGGGGGCCGGCTAAGCGACACAGACAGCACGTTCGCTTCGTTGTTCGGAAAGGAGCTGGCCTGCATGCTCGGAGAGGGGAACGAGCCCCCCTACCCATCGCCTACGGCGACGGGACCCTTCCCCCCAGACACTCGCTTCGCTCGTTGGGGGGACCGACCTCCGTCAGTCGCAACCCCCGCAAGAGCCAGACACTCGCTTCGCTCGTTGGGGGGACCGACCTCCGTCATCGCAGCCCCCGCAAAGCCGGACACTCGCTTCGCTCGCTGGGGAGACCGACCTCCGTCATCGCAGCCCCCGCAGGGCCGGACTCGCTTCGCTTCGTTGGAGGGCCCACCACGGAGGCGCCACCCCCGAAAGAGGTGAACTGGTCGCTTTATGGGGTTCCGGCACTAGGCTTGGCTGATGGAAGAACTGTCGTGGATTTCTCGGCCGTCACTCCGTGACCCGGTCGCCCTTTATGCCTTTTCGGGCTGGAATGATGCTGCAGAAGCGGCCACCGGTGCGCTCTGGAACATCCTGAGCCTGAATGACAGCCTCGACGTGGCTGTCATCGATCATGACGCTTTCAACGATCATCAGGTGAGTCGCCCCCTCATTAGCTACGAGGGCGACGAACGCGTCATCACGTGGCCCGAGACCAGGGTGTACGCCATCGAGACCCAACAAGCCCGGGATGTCGTCGTCGTTCTGGGCGAAGAACCCCGATTGCGTTGGAAGGCTTTTGCCCGGATCCTTCAGCACGTGGTTTCCGAACTGGGCGTCGTCGAGGCGGTGGCATTGGGAGCCTTCATCGGCCAAGTCCCGCACACCCTCCCGGTTCCCGTCGTCGGTGTCACTGAGAACGTCGAGCAACGGCTGGCGTTGGGGCTCCTACCGCCTACCTACGAAGGCCCGACCGGCATGACCGGCATTCTCACCGAACAGCTCCGCGGTGCCGGGGTCAACGTGACCAGTCTGTGGGCGGCGACCCCCCACTATCTGTCGGAGAACAGCAATCCGAAGGCCGCGCAAACGCTGCTCGTCAAAGCAGAGGCACTGCTCGGCCTAGATCTCGATTCGGCTGGCCTCGATCGTGAGGTCAAGCAATGGGAACGGAGAGTCGATTCAGCTGTCCAGAATTCCGACGAGATGTCCGAGTACCTGGCTGAACTCGAGGACTCGGCCGATCTTTACTCTCCGCCGGCCGACACGGGAGGACAGCTCGTAGACGAAATCGAACGGTTCCTCCGCGACAACTGATGATCGGCACACCTGAGCAAGTACGGCGCCTGCGCTCGATGAAGTTAAAGGCGGTGTCGCTACTGGCCATCGCGGCAGCGATCTTCATCACGACCTTCTACCTGTCGGACGCCACCTGGGTCGGATATGTTCGAGCAGGAAGCGAGGCGGCTATGGTCGGCGGCATCGCAGATTGGTTCGCCGTGACCGCCCTGTTTCGATACCCGCTCGGTATCCCTATCCCACATACGGCTGTCCTGCCCCGCAGCAAGGACGTCGTAGCAGCCGGCCTCGGCCGGTTTATCACCGATACCTTTCTCAACCCGGAGCAGCTCACCAAACGGATCGCCGACCTGAAGCCAGCCGAGCGTTTGGCGGCCTATCTGGGGGAACCAGAGCACGCCACCGCAGTCGCCGGAGTTGCGGCGGGCCTCCTTCACTCACTGGCCGAAGCCGTTGACGACAGTTCTATCCAGGACAACATCCAGCGGCTCATCGTGGATCACGCTATCGACGCAGACCTGGGACCAGCGTTGGTCAGCTTCGTCGAACACGCCGTCGACAATGGGCACCACGTCCCGGTCATCGACGCGGCGATTGCCGCTCTGCAGGCGTCGGTCCGCAGCGCTCAACCAACCCTACGAGATCGGTTACGCGACGAGTCTCCGTGGTGGGTACCCGAATCGGTGGACGACGTTGTGTTCGCCCGGTTGCTGCAGGGTCTCGAGCGATTCCTGGGAGACGTCGGAGCCCAACCCGACCATCCTCTCCGGCTGGAGCTGGACACGAACATCGTCAAACAGCTACGAATGCTCGAAGCTGATGGATCGCTCTCCGAGACGACCGGCCGACTCAGAAACGATCTTATGGAGCATCCGGCGCTCCAGGCATGGATCGGCTCGTTATGGGATGGCGCCGTTCAAACGATCGGCCGGGTCGCCGAGGAGCCAACCGGCGAGCTCCGAAGCATGGTCAGCGAACCGATAGCCCAAGCGGCCAAACGACTCGGCTCCGACCCGGATCTCGCCCGCCGACTCGACGATTGGGCGATCCGTCTCGGCGCGGCCGTCGCCGAGAATGTTGGGGCCGAACTCAGTCACATGATCGAGTCAACCGTCCTGGCCTGGGATGCCAACGAAACGGCACGGTGGGTCGAACTCGGCGTCGGTCGCGACTTGCAAATCATCCGCATCAATGGGACCGTGGTTGGCGGGTTGGTCGGCTTGCTCATCCACGCCGCCACCGAATTTCTCGCATAAAGGCAAACATGATCAAAGCCATGGTTTTCGATGTCAACGAAACCCTTCTCGATCTCGGTGCGATGCGGCCAGCCTTTACCGACCTCATCGGTTCGGCCGAACCGATGGGCGAATGGTTTGCCCGGATGCTGCACGGTTCGTTGGTCGCCAATCACACCGGTCAGTACCGGCCGTTCGCGATGCTCGGCGTCGAAGCCCTCCTCGTGGTCGCCCAGAAACGCCAGGTCAATCTCTCCGCCGACCAGGCTGCTGACTTCGTGGCCAGAATGCAATCGCTTCCACCCCACCCCGATGTGCTCCCGACACTTACGACATTGGCTGAACGCGGATGGCGACTCGTCACCTTCACGAACGGCAGCCTGGCAGCCGCCGAAGCGCAAATGACGAACAGTGGAATCGCCCCACTCCTCGAGGGTGTCCTGTCGGTCGAATCGGTACGCCGCTTCAAGCCGGCACCCGAGACCTACTTGTGGGCGGCATCAAAGCTGAATATCGAGATCGACGAGATGCTCATGGTGGCTGCTCACGACTGGGACATTATCGGCGCAGGGTCGGTTGGCTCGCAGGCCGCCTTCATCGCCCGTCCGGGGGCTATCTGGGGAGTGCCGAACCAACCGCCGACGATCGTCGGCCATGACCTCACTTGCCTGCTGGACATCCCTACGCGTTAGGCATCCGAACGTCCCAGGAGCTCCGGACAACATGATCGAGGTCCGACTGCTTTGCTTCCCAGCCGAGCACCGCTCGCGCCCTTGACGGATCGGCTACCAATTCTGGCGGGTCACCGGCCCGGCGATCACCGAGGACGACCGGGAAGTCCCGGCCGGTAACTCGACGGACGGCATCGATAACCTGCATGACCGAGAACCCGGCGCCCGACCCGAGATTAAGCGCCGTCGAAGCTCCTCCCCCGATCAGGTAGTCGACGGCTCGCAGGTGAGCGTCCGCCAGGTCGGAAACGTGTACATAGTCGCGAACCGCAGTGCCATCGGGGGTCGGATAATCCGTCCCGAAGACGGAGATCGTCTTGCCTCCACTGGCCGCTTCGAGAATATTTGGAATGAGATGCGTCTCTGGATCGTGCCGTTCCACCCGTGTGGAAGTTGCGCCAGCAGCATTGAAGTAACGAAGCGCAACATGACGTATTCCGTGCGCAACTTCGTAGAAGCCGAGGACCTCCTCAAACGCCCATTTCGTCCAACCATACGGTGACGTCGGATGTTTGGCTTCGTCCTCGTTTATCGGCACCCGACCAGGTTCCCCGTAGACAGCTGCCGAACTAGAAAACACCACGTTGCCTATCTCGTGGCGTACGAGACAATCAAGCAAGGTTGTCGACCGGCCGACGTTCCGGTCGATGTATGGACCCGGGTAATGGACCGATTCTCCAACCGCTATGTATCCGGCGAAATGGATTACGGCATCCGGGCGATACTCGGTGAGTAGCGACTCAACCACGCCGCGGTCGCCGAGGTCAGCTTGGACAAACACCGCATCTTCGTGAACGTTGTCGGCGAATCCACGCGACAGGTCATCAACGACAATCACCCGATCGCCACGATCGACCAGTTGATCAGTCGTCACCGAGCCGATAAACCCTGCTCCGCCCGTTACGAGAACCGTCTGCAAGATCCTTCCCCCATCTAACGAAGGGTCAAGCTAGCGCACGCCAGGGCTGCCGATAGCAGCACGGGCACCTAGGGATTGAGAACCCGCATTCGTCCCGGGTCAACAATGGCGGCGAGAATGTCGCGAATCGACAGGATGGCCGACGTGTCTTCATCAATGACCGGCACATGGCGATAGCCGGTCTCGAGGAGCCACTCGGCTACCTGGTCCACATCGGTGTCGGGGTCGAACACGTCCGGGTTCCGGGTCATGTGATTGCCGATCACCGCTTGGTCGAAATCGACTCCCCGGGCAGTCGCTTCAAGGATGTCGCGTTCGGTAAGAATGCCAATGAGCGCACCATCGTCCACGATTCCCATGGAACCAACATCACCGGCCACCATCGCCTCGGCGGCTTCGCGGAGCGTTGAAGCTGGACTCATGGTCTCAGCTGAATTCTGGATCAGATCCCTCAGTTTCATCACGCATCCTCCTCGGTGAACAAATCATAAGGTGAGGCGGCTACCACCCGTAGGGCAGGATGGCCCCATCGGGAGCGCCACCTGTCCTCATGGGCTAACTAGATGAGGTCTTGTTCGCGAATCCCGAAGGAAGGATGGCGGAGTCGGCATAGGGCCAACTTCTCCAACTGGCGGATACGCTCACGGGTCAGATTGAACTCGTCGCCGATCTCCTCGAGTGTGCGGGGCACGCCGTCGTAGAAACCGTAACGAAGAGCAAGAATGCGACCTTCCCTGTCGGGAAGCCGTTCGATCGAAACCCGGAGGCTGTTGGCAACATCCATCTCCTCGGTGATGAGCACTGGATCGGCGGCATCTTCGTCTTCGATGAAGTCGCCAAGTTGTGCACCATCTTCACCGACGGGCTGCTCAAGCGAGACCGTGTCGGCGACACTGAGGGCGAGTTCGACTTTGTCGACGGTTACGCCGGCTTCTTCGGCAATCTCGTCTGGCTTGGGATCACGACCAAGTTCAGCCTTCAAGCTGGCCTGGGCGGCACGCACTGCTGCGAGCGTGTCGTGCAAGTGAACAGGAATACGAACGGTCCGTGATTTGTCGGCGATGGCCCGGGTGATGGCCTGGCGTATCCACCAGGTCGCATACGTCGAAAACTTGAAACCTTTGCGCCAGTCGAACTTCTCGACGGCACGAATCAGGCCAAGGTTGCCTTCTTGGATCAGGTCGAGGAAGTCGATACCGGAGGTGTTTGCGTAACGACGAGCGTTGGCGACCACCAGGCGGAGGTTGGCCGTGAGGAATGCATCTTTGGCCTCGCGACCCTTGCGCACCTTGCGGCGCAGCTCGATCTCGGCTTTCTTGCCCTTGTAGTCACCCGCTTCGATCCGACCGACGGCTTCTTCTCCAGTTTCGATCAACTGGGCCAGTTCAACCTCTTGCTCAGCGGTGAGCAGGTCATACTCGCCGATCGCAGTCAGGTACTGGGAAACGAGGTCAGTAGTCAGTCGTCCACGCTCATCGGTGAGCTTGGATGCCCGAGCGGGCGCCTTGCGGGCTTTGGCCCGCGCAGGGTCAGTTGCAGCCATGCGGGAATATCCTTTGTATCAGGGGGAGTGCGCAGCTGAGTGGAAACCTTTCCAAACGGAGGCGCTGTCCCAATATGACACATGTTTAAGGTTTTGTGAACCCCTTTTCTTCCACTTCAGTGGCATTTTCTTGACTCAATTTCCCAACCGAACCGGGACGTTTGTCCCAAAAAGACCTTTGCTATGGGACCGACGGCAGATTCCACTCCAAACATCCGGCCACGTCTTGGCCACGGATAGTGGTGGCGATCGCGCCAGGTACAGTTGAATAGGTCCAGTTCTATGACGATTCACCACCCTTGGGGGATCCAGGGCTCGCGATCCAGGCCTTAATTGTGGCGACGGTGGCCTCGAGTCGTTCGTCGGAAAGCACCTTCCCGCTCACTGCTTCGCGCAGCCAGAGCGTGTCGATCGCCAGATCACCGCGCGACCGGATCCTTGCCAGATGAATCGAGACCCCACAACTCGTGAGCACCTCGCACACATCGTGCAGCAGTCCAATACGGTCCACCGCCCGAACTTCCAGGACGGATGCGCGACCGTCGCGATAGCTTGTGACGTAACCCCCTGGGGTCACCGATCCATAACTGGCGCGCCGTTCTTCGAGTCGGGACCGATAATCGGTGTGCGTCGTCAGGTCGTGGAAGATCGTTTGTAGTTTTGCGTCGGCGACTGGTCCCCCTTGGAGCGCATCTTGCACATGGAATGTGTCAATGCCGATCCCGGTATCGGTCGTGACAAGTCGTGCGTCTAGCACTTCGATCCCATAGGCCGCCAAGGTCCCGGCGACCCGCACCAGTAGTCCCGGTTCATGGATCGCCGCCATCACAAGCGACGTGACACTCCGGAGGGGTTGGGCACTCCACCGGAGCTCGTGTTGTCGCGGTGGCGGACTGGTGATTTGCAGGTGGCGTACGATTTCTTCAAGGCTGAACCGATCCGCATAGCCCGCTGGCAGCGCCGCCAGGAAGCCCGAGACACGCTGCGGACCGATAGCGCCGCCGGCGGCGCTCACGATGGTCGCTTCGTCCACAGGCGAAGGCGATCCGGTCAGGTGTTCTTCGACCCGTTGAAAGAGCTGACGCATCAGGTTCGCTTTCCAGGCCGTCAACATGTTCGGACCGGTAGCCCGACTGTCGGCGATCGAGAGCAAGTACAAGAGCCTGAGTAGCTGCACATCACCAATTCGGGCCGCGACGTCTGCAATCACGTCAGTGTCATCAATATCCCGCCCGGCTGCAGTATCGGGTATGAGGAGATGCAGCCGCACTGCCTCGCCGAGCCTACGCTGGCTCGTTGGGCTGAAGTGGGCGCGCCGGGCAAAGTCACCAATCATTTCGGCCCCGACTACTGAGTGGTCGCCCGGACGTGACTTGCCAACATCGTGAAAGAACCCGGCCACCAAAAGATCATCGACGGAGCCCAGTTCATCGGTGACGGTTGTCAGCATCGGATCGTCGTCGTCAATAAGGCGGAGAATCTCGTCGACGGTTGCCCAATGATGTCCACCGACCGTATACGCATGGAACGGTACGACATGCGGTCGGTCCTGGGATTCAACCCACTCGGGTATCGCTTTCGCCAGCCATCCGAATTCATGCAACCGCTCGATGACGGCTCGACCCCGGTCGCCGCTGGCAAGGATTCGTACGAACAGAGCCCGATCGTCATCGGACCAAAGCGGTGGCCCGGCCATCCGGACGGCCCGCTCCTCCGTCGGCGAAAAGGCGGCGCCGCTGGACGTGTCGAGCACCGCGGCCGACTGGACGAAAGCCGATGAATACGAAGCGGTAGGCGACCGACGCAGGGCGCGAAACAGCCACCGACCTGCCCCGGCGACTGGATCGGGCGACTCGCCAAGTCGTGGGAATTGCTGGTTGGCGAGATGCTCAGCCGAACGGCGCGCCCGTTGCAATCGTTGGCCCACCTCGAGCGAATCGTCGCCCAGCCATGCCGCGACCGCTTCCCGCACTTCGAAGGTATATCGATTGCTCGGCTTGCGGACCGTATGGCCGGACACGGCGTGGAGACCGTTACGTATATCGAGGAGAACGTCGGCTATGGGATCTAGCGGTTCGCCGCCGCCACCCGTCCGGATCCGGTCGAGACCAACTCCGTGGAGTGTCCTCAGTCCCCCGCGCCCCTCTTTTATGTCGGCCGCCAGGAGCCAATAGGGCTCGTCTCTCCTCCGTGCCGCCTCTTCGACCTGAAGTGCCTCACTGAGCCCGCCCGACTGCTGCTTCATCAGCCTCGTGACGACTTCAACCGACTGCTCGAAGAGTTCACGTCGCCCGGCCACGTACCGCATAGTCATCAAGGCGCTCAAGGTCTCAACTGAGTCCCGAACCGCCACCGCAATCTCCTTGAGCGTGCGGGCGGCATGGCCGACGACCAGCTTGGCATCCCAGAGGGGATACAGGAGAGAAGATACAGATTTGGCGGCGGGTCGATCGACGTGCACGGTCATCAGATCGACGTCGGATCCGAGGCACAACTCACCTCGACCGTAGCCGCCTACGGCTACCACCACTGAGGTGGCAGGCAGTCCGTCAGCAAGTTCGCCAACCGCTGCGTCGAGGGCGGCGGTTAGTTCGACGCAAATCTGACGCCCACCGCCGGGGGGACGTTCGGCTACAAAGTGATCACGCAGCTCGAGGTAGTTCGTAATGGGTTGGGGCAGGTTGCCGTCACTCATCGCAGATCCTCAGCTGTCACGCATCGAAGCGCCAGGCATCCCGATCCAGGAGGCCGAGGACTCGAGCCTTGTCGGTTTCCGTGGCTCCAGAAAACTCAACCTCCGAAATCACCGCCCGGGCCTGGTCCCGCAGTGCCGTCATCGCCAGTTCAGTGTCCAAGCCTCGCCGAACCAGCTCCGACCGGATCACCTGCAAGGCGGTCAAGACCGACCCGAGGACCGTCGGGAGCGGTCGAGCACAGGTGCGAATCTGGTCGAAAGCTTGATGAACCACGTCGTCATGAGTTAGTTGAAACGGAGCAAAAACTCGACGATCGTCGACCGCGACAAACCGGGCCGGGAGCTTCCGACTAAGAACCTCCAGAACCAACTCCCCCATCTGGGCTACGACCGCATGGGCCGTGTTGGGATCGTTGATGCCAGGCGACAGCGCCTTCAACGCAATGTCTTCCAACATGACGAGACCGAACCCGACGTCCTGTTGCAGGGTGCGCTGATCTCCGATGCCGAAGGCTTCTCGGACCCGGCGTTCGAGTCCGCCTAGCCCGTCAGCGTCGGCAGTCCAGATCGTGACGAGCGCGGCATCGGCGTACACGTACATCCCGGCTGCCACCTCGATCCGCACCGCATCGTGGGGTTGGATCGTCTCCAACAGCGCCTGCAGACTGATCTGCTGCACCCACCCCGATCGGCCGGCGGAGATGACGGTTCCCGGACTGGCCGGAACATTCGGTACGGGCCGGTTACCAGGAGAATCGTCTCCGGCCACCACTGCTGGTTCCCGGTACCGTTCTTTAACGACCGTGAGCACCTGACGAGTCACTTCGCGACTCACCGTAGATACCCGGAGCTGCTGAGCCGTGTGATTGATAGAGGCCAACAACGCCAGCAAGGCTGCGAGGGCGAAGACGATTGCTACGGCTACGGCAATGCTGGGCAGATACGGCGCGCCTCCCTCTTCCACCGGCCCCCGCACCTCGCGCAATACGAGGACGCTGAACACGAACGCACTCAAGACCAGACCGATCATGTTCTGCTGGAAGGGATCGCGCAGGAAGACGCGCAGGACCCGGGATGAATACGCGGACGAGGACAGTTGGATGGCAACGAGCGTCAGAGAGAAAACTACCGAGGCGGCCGTGATCGTCCCACTGGCTATGGCACTGAGGATTGCCCTAGCGCTATCAACCGTCGTCACGATGATCGGCGGGAGACTGACTGGATCGACCGAGCTGTCCAGCTCGATGATGAGTCGAGACAAAACGATCGTTGCGACCATCCACAGGACCGGCACCCCGAACAAACTGGTTCTGAACCGATCCACCAGAGCCCGGACCCGAATCGCCAGACCCCCACCATCGCGCCAACTCACGGACCTACCTCCTCCAACCTAGGTTACGGCCTTGTCGGGGTGATGTTGGAAAACACGAGCACTATCGATGTGCTCGAAATGGATAGGCGGGACATCCGAATGCAGCTTAATGAGTTCGTGAACGGAATCCACCCGCCAGCATGGCCCGTCTGTGCGAGTATCTGCCTGTGCCACAAAGCGATCTGGATGTCTGGGCGGTCCTGGCCTCACTGTCGCTGGTAGGGGTGGCGGTCGGGGTTTCGGCCTGGCGCAGGCTGGGCCTCGAGCGAACGATTGTCTGGGCGTCGCTCCGGGCAGCAGTCCAGCTACTGGTTGCCGGACTGGTTCTCTCGGTGGCGTTCAACTCTCAACTGCTGCCGTGGGTGTGGATCGCGGCAATGGTCGCCTACTCGGCCGAGACGGTTCGGCGACGGGCCGGCGGCGGAAGCAAGATCCGCAATATCGGCCTGCTGGCCATCGGCGGATCGACCGCCGTCAGCTTGCTCGTGGTCTTCGGGCTCGGAGTACTCGACCTCACGCCCGTCAGCCTGATCGTGACGGCTGGCATCACCATAGGCAACACGATGCCGGCCACCGTTCTAGCCGTCACTCGCACGAACGAATACCTCGTGACCGGGCGGGGAGAACTCGAAGCGATGCTGGCGTTGGGCTTCGGACGCGCACAGGTCGCCAAGGTCGTGGGTGCCATCGTGGCCAGGTCGGCGCTGATCCCTCAGATCGAACGGACCAAGGTGGTGGGGCTGATCGCCCTACCAGGAGCCATGACTGGATTGCTTCTTGCCGGGGTCGATCCGCTCCAAGCGGTCTTGATCCAACTCGTGGTCATGTACCTGGTACTGGGTTCGGTCACGACGTCGGTCCTGCTCGTAACCCTGGCCAGCGCTCGGAGCCTTCTCACTACTGACCTTCGGGTGAGAGATCGGGTCTTCTGACCATTTAGCACCGCCACTCCGGTGTGCGATACTTCATCTCGCTATTCAGCACGAGCTGATTAGTCGCGTTCAGAAATGCTCAAAGGAGAAATAGACTTGAAGACAAAACCAGTCATCTGGTTGGCGCTTTTGACCGTACTCGCATTGGTGCTTGCCGCCTGCGGGTCCGCTGAAGAGACCGTCGACACGACAGCTGCACCTGTTGCAGCCGAGACAACCACCACGACGACCGAAGCCGTCGTTACCACCACCACTGAAGCCGAAGAGATGATCGAATTGGTCATTTGGGCCGACGAAAAGCGCTCCATCGCCATCGCAGAGGTCGTTCCGGCATTCGAGGCCGAAACTGGCGTTGACGTGATCATCGAACTAGTGGACTTCGGAGCCATGAAGGACCAGGTCGGCGTCGCCGGACCTGCCGGCGAAGGCCCGGACATCTTCATCGGAGCATCCGACTGGGTGGGTGAACTGGCAACCAACGGTATCTTGGAACCAATCGACCTTGGCGCCAAAGCCGACGACTTCATTACGTCGGCCAAGAACGGCTTGACGTTTAATGGAACGCTCTACGGAGTGCCATATGCGGTCGAAGCTATTGCCCTCTATTACAACACCGACCTAGCCCCTGAAGCACCTGCTTCGATGGAAGATGCTGCGGCAGCTTGTGCCGACATGGTGGACATCACCAACTGCATCGGTGTGACCGGTGGCGGCGACGGTACCGACGCCTACCACATGTACCCGTTTGTCTCGGCGGCCGGCGGCTACGTCTTCGCCTCGACTGATGGAGTTTACGACCCGACAGATGTCGGTCTTGACTCGGCAGGAGCCATCTCCGGCGCCGTGGCTCTCGAGACACTTGTCAAAGACGGTGTGATGGCTTCCGTCAATTACGACGGCGCCAAGAATCAATTCCTTGATGGGACCGAACCGTTCTGGATCACCGGCCCGTGGGAACTTGGTGCGCTGAACGACCAGGACACCGTGAACTGGGCAGTTGCCAAGCTTCCGAAAATCGCTGACGGGACACCCCAGCCTTTCGTCGGCGTCCAAGGTTTCTTCCTGAGTTCGTTCTCTGAGAACAAACTGGTTGCCCAGACCTTCTTGTTGGACTTCATGGCCACCGAGGAAGGCATGGCTGCGATGTTCGCGGCCGACGGTCGCCCACCGGTCCACAACGCCATCATCGCCGCAACGGCCGATGACCTTGCCATCTCCACATTCGGAGCGTCGGCAGCCGACGGTGTTCCGATTCCGAATATCCCTGAAATGGGGGCGGTTTGGGGTGCGTTGGGCGACAACATGGCCGCGATTCGCAACGGCACGGTCGATGCAGAGACTGCCATGGTCAACGCGGCGACCGCCGTGCGGGAAGCCGTCAACCAGTAGACAAAGTAGTATCCGAAAATGACGAAGAACGAGGGCGCGAATCCAAAACGGACCGCGCCCTCGTTTTCGTTAAGTTCGGCTTTCTGGCTGAAACTGATTGTCGTCGGTCTCATCGATGCCGCTTACATCGCCGCCATCCCGATACTGGTTGCGAATCAATCGTGGATGCTGTTCGGGCTGCTCGGACTCAATGTTCTTCTCATCAACTGGGCGTACCTTTCCCCGCGGTCCAACGCAGGAAAGTGGCTCGCTCCTGGACTCGTGTTCGTTACGATCTTCGTGGTTTGGCCGGTCATCTACACGGGGTACGTCTCAGTTACGAACTGGGCAACGGGCAACGTACTCAGCCAGCAACAGGTCATCACCAACCTCGAGAACGAGGTAATCCGGGTTGAAGGCGACGGCACCTCACTCGAACTCGCCGTCTACGACGGGCCGGAAGGACTAGCTTTCCTCGCTCGTCAGCAGGACGGGACTGCGTACTTTGGCATCGCCCGTCAGTCGGCTGCCGAACCAATCGAAGATGCCCTCATTGATATCTCGGGCGTCGACCTCACCGGTGATTTGCCCGACACGATCAACGACTACACCAAGCTCGGGCTGCGGGAACTGCTGGGAATCGCCGGCCAGATCGAAGCCCTGGTGCTTGACATACCCGGAGGGGTCATCCAGGCTCAGACAACCTCGTCGGCACGCTTGATCCAGGCAGGGAAGCGGTACCAGTACGACCCAGAAACCGACACCCTCTACGACGTCCTACGCGATGTGACCTGTGTCACCGAACGGGGAAATTTCGTTTGTGACGGGCAACGCCTCGACCCGGGGTGGAGGGTCATAACCGGCCTAGACAACTACGAACGCATCTTTGGCGATCAGCGGATCCGCTCCGCCTTCATCAAGGTGTTCAACTGGAACATCGTCTTCGCCGTCATGTCCGTTCTCCTGACCTTCTCCCTGGGACTGGCACTCGCCAACGCCCTCCAGCACGACAAAATGCGCGGCAAGGCCTTCTATCGATCGATCTTTATCATCCCGTACGCCATTCCAGCGTTCCTGTCGATCATCGTTTGGCGTGGTCTGCTCAACGCTGATTTCGGCCAGGTCAATGCGCTTATAGAATCCCTCGGCGGCAGTGGTCTCCCGTGGCTCACCGATGGGACCTGGGCCAAAATCGCTGTTCTAGGAGTGAACACGTGGCTGGGGTTTCCCTACATGTTCTTGATCACGTCCGGGGCTCTTCAGGCTATCCCGAATGAGCTCAAAGAAGCCGCCAGGGTCGACGGGGCGAGCGCCTGGCGCGTGTTCCGATCCATCACGCTCCCTTTGCTGTTGGTCTCAACGGCTCCGCTTCTCATCGGTTCGTTCGCCTTCAACTTCAACAACTTCGTGCTCATCTTCCTGCTCACCAATGGCGGCCCAGCGGTGATCGGATCGCCCGTACCGCTCGGAGAAACCGACATTCTGATCTCGTTCACATTCGACATTGCTGTGAATGCCGGTCGGGGGAACAACTTCGCGCTTGGTTCGGCGATCGTCATCATGATCTTTGTCGCCCTGGCGGCCATCTCCGCTTTCAGCTTCCGATTCACCAAACGCCTGGAGAGTATTTATGGCAACTAGCCAGGCAGAACCCCGCATACCCGCCAATCGGATGTCCACCAAACGGTGGATACGCGAGATCGGTTGGCGACACGTCGTACTACTCATTGCCGCCTTCTTCGCCCTGTATCCGGTGGTCTGGGTGCTCTCGGCTGCCTTCAATCCAATCGACAACCTGTCGGCAGCCCGGCTGATCCCACGCGGATTCACTTTCGATAACTTCACCGAGTTATTCGAGTCCGACCTGACCCCATTCGGGACGTGGTTGTTCAATTCCTGGAGAGTGGCACTCATTGCGGCCAGCCTCAACGTGATCCTGGCGGCCCTGGCGTCGTTCGCCTTCTCGAGATTGCGTTTCCGGGGCCGGCGGGCTGGCTTACTGAGCCTGCTGCTTATTCAGGTCTTCCCCCAGTTCCTTGGATTTATCGCGCTCTTCCTGCTGGCCCAGCAGATCGGCGATATCTTCCCGGCCGCAGGGCTCAACACGCAGACCTACATCATCATGGTGTATCTGGGTGGGGCGATCGGCTTCAACGCCTTCCTCATCAAGGGTTTCATGGACACCATCCCGGCAGAGCTCGACGAGTCAGCCGAAGTGGATGGGGCGAGTCCATGGCAGATCTTCTCAAGAATCGTATTCCCGCTCAGCCGACCGGTGCTGGCCGTGATCTTCATCATCACGTTCATCAATATCTACTCCGAGTACATCCTCGCTCGGACGCTGCTGCGTTCGACTCAGGAGTTCACCATGGCGGTCGGCCTTCAACTCTTCGTCGAATCCAACTACTCCGCCAAATGGGGCAATCTGGCGGCGGCGGCGATCATCGGAGCTGCCCCCATCGTGCTCACGTTCCTGTTTGCCCAAAAACAGATCATTGGCGGGCTCACCCAGGGTTCGGTCAAAGGCTGATCCGGTCATAGTGCAAAGCTTTGATTCTGATATCGGCGTCTACGGCCTTCCGGGCGATGTGACGCCCTTTGACATTCGATTCGATCCGGCCAACCGGACGCATGTCGAACGCGAGGGGGATGGCTCATTCACGATCCGGGTTTGGGCCGAGCCCGAACTAACCGACGGGCTGTTGGTCGTGAGACAGGCTGAGCAGGTGATTGGCCACCGGATGCATCGCGCATCGAAAGGCCGCCGCTTCGTCTACTGGCAGGTCAGCATCACCCCACAAGAGCCGCAGGTGGACTACTCCTTCGCATTTCGGTCCGCGGCCGGTTTACCGGTGTATCGGGTACCCGCCGGGATATCGAATGCGGTCGAACGTTTGGACCGCTGGACGCTCGACACCGCGATGGAACCGTTCGCAACGCCGTCGTGGGCGCACGGCGCGATGATATATCAGATCTTTCCAGATCGGTTCGCCAACGGTGACCACAGCAACGACCCTATCGACGTCATCCCGTGGGATGCACCGCCAACCCCTCGAGGGTTTTGGGGAGGGGACCTCGTCGGCATCCAATCGAAACTCGGCTACCTCGAGGAACTCGGCGTTGATCTGATCTACTTGAATCCGATTTTTCGGTCGCCGTCGAATCATCGTTACGACGCAATCGACTACTACCAGGTCGACCCGATGCTGGGCACAAATGAAGATCTCAAGGCACTCATCGATGATGCCCACGGCCGGGGTATCCGGGTGATGATCGACGCTTCATTCAATCACGTGCATCCTCAATTCTTTGCATTCCAGGACTTGATCGCCAAAGGCCCAGATTCCGCGTACGCCGATTGGTTCGTCGTCAATGAATGGCCCGTTCACCTCAAACGGAGTAGGCCAAAACTGACCGCCGGAGCCGAAGAGTGGTTGCCGACCTGGATCGAGCAAACCGGACTGGCCGTCGTCGATGATCCGCAGGCAACGGCGGGGATCGTACCCAGCTATGAGAGCTGGTACGGAGTGGCAACCATGCCGCGAGTAAATCTTGCGAACCCGCAAGCCCGCCAATACATGCTCGACGTGGCCACTTACTGGATCTCCGAGTTCGCCCTGGACGGCTGGCGCATGGACGTCGCTCGTTATGTAGATCCGGACTTTTGGAATGATTTCCGCACCGCCGTCAAAGCCACCAACCCGCAAGCTTTCCTGCTGGCCGAGGTAATGGGCGATGCTTCGCCGTGGCTTCAGGGCGACCGATTCGACGCCACTATGAACTACACCTTTCGAGACATCAGCCTCGGCTTCTTCGCTCACGACCTCATCGACGGTCCCGAGTTCCTCGACAGGATGGGCACCATGCTCGCTCAGTATGGCCACGCTTCCACGGTGTGCAACCAGAACTTGATCGGCAGCCACGACACTGCGCGATTTTTGACCGAGGCTGACGGCGCCCGTTGGCGACTCGACCTGGCCGCTGTTTGCCAGCTGACCGTTCCCGGCTCCCCGAGCATCTATTACGGCGACGAAATAGGCATGGAGGGTGATAACGACCCCGGTAGCCGCGGCGCTTTTCCCTGGGACCCAGATCCGGCCGGTGATGCAACCCACCAGCTGGTACAAGAATTAGCCATGCTCCGCAGGAGACGACCAGCTCTTCGAACCGGAACCTGGCATCCTGGGACAGCGACTCGCCACATGATCAGCTTCGAGCGAAGACAGGGGAAGGCGCGGTTGCTCGTCGTCATGAACCGGGGGCGGGCCAAGAACCACATTGCCAACGAAGGATGGACCAAGGTCCTATGGGGAAGCGCAACCATGTCCGATCAAACGATCACGGTTCCCGCCAGACGCGCCGCGATTCTGAGTCGATGATGCACAGACTCACGACCTGGCTCGCCACCGCTTGCCTCCTGAGCATCGTGGTGTCAGCGTGCACTCCCAAGGCCGACGACCCAACCACGACCGCTCCCCCGTCGCCAGCCTCGACGCAGGCAATGGTCGACACGCCGCCGGACCCCGGTTTCTACCTGAATCTCATGTGGCACCAGCATCAACCGCTCTACCCCAAAGACGCCGACGGCGTGTATACCCGACCGTGGGTTCGGGTCCACGCCACGAAGGATTACTACGACATGGCGTCAACGGTGGCCCAATACCCCAACGTGAACGTAACGTTCAACCTGACACCGGTGCTCATGCTTCAACTCGAAGACCTGGCGAGCGGTGCCAAGGACATCTATTGGACGACGTCCGAGATCCCTGCGATCACGCTGACCGACGAGGACAAGCAGTTCATCGCCGAACGGTTCTTCGACGTCAACCCGAAGATCATCGGCCGGTTCCCTCGCTACCAGGAACTCGCCGACGACCGGAATGGCACGGGCCGATGGGCCGATGACGACTGGCGCGACCTGCAGGTCCTTTTCAATCTCGCCTGGACCGACCCCGATTTTCTGGACGTCGAACCCCTCGCCGGACTCGTAGCGAAAGGACGCGGGTTCTCCGAAGAAGACAAGGTCACATTGTTTGCCGAACATCTGCGGATCATCTCCGAGGTTCTTCCGCTGCATCGCCAACTCTGGGAGTCAGGGCAGATCGAGATCACCACCACCCCCCTGGCGCACCCGATTCTCCCGCTCATCTTTGACACCAACCTTGCGACCGTCGGCGATCCAACCGCACTACTGCCAGACGTCCGATTCCAGGAGATTCCCGACGCCGATGATCAGGTCATCCGTGGCCTCGACACTGCCGAGCGCCTGCTGGGCCGCCGCCCCGTCGGTATGTGGCCAGGGGAAGGGTCAGTGGCCCAGTTGGTCATGTCGCTGTTCTCAAAGAATGGCGTCGAGTGGGTAGCCAGCGGCGAGAGTGTCCTCGCCAAGAGCATCGGCATCGGATCGTTTGAGCGCACCGCAGACGACATTCCCCTGGACGCTTCCGACTTGTACCGTCCATGGAGAGCCCAACTCAACCGCAACCCTGACGTCGCCATGTTTTTTCGGGACGATCGACTTTCGGACCTCGTCGGGTTCGAGTATTCGGGATCGAGCGGGGAGGCGGCAGCAGCAGATTTCATGGGGAGGCTCAAGTCAATCCATGACTCGGTTGATGTGCAGGACGCCCTTGCAGCCGGACAGCCGTATGTGGTTTCGGTCATCCTCGACGGCGAGAATGCCTGGGAGAACTACGACAACGACGGCAAGGATTTCCTCAACTCCCTCTATCGAGAACTGAGCGAGTCCGACTTCGTGAAAACGATCACCCCTGGCGAGTATCTCGACCGATTCGAACATCCTGAGGGGCTCGACGAGGTCTGGCCAGGAGCCTGGTTCCAGCCCAACTTTGCCACCTGGATCGGCGAGAGCGAGGAGGCTCTTGCCTGGGACTACCTGGCCGCGGTTCGGGCCGATCTCAAGGCTGCCAAAGGCGAATTCAGCGACGACGCTTATGCGGCCGCCTATGAACAGATGCTCTTCGCCGAGGGCTCCGACTGGTTCTGGTGGTACGGCTCCGACCAGGACTCCGGTAACGACAGCTACTTTGACACGGCCTACCGGGAACTCCTCGGTCAGGTCTACGACGCGCTCGGGATCGACCGTCCATTGTTTGTGTCGGTACCGATTATCCCGGCCACACCTATCGCGGCCATCCGCTCGGCATCGGCGGCCACCACTCCCGTCGTCGATGGGCAATTCGACGACTACGAGGAGGGTGGAGAGTTCGGTGAGGGAGACGATCGCGTGTTCTACGCGTTCGACCGGGAGGCCCTCTACCTCGGGTACGGCGTGTTCGACGGGTTCGGGACTGACCCGGGCACGTTCGACGCCCCCATCGAGGTATACCTGTCCGGCACCGGTGAGTCATTTGGAACGACACCGGACGGTGACGTGCTCGGATTCCGGGCCACCCATGTAGTCAGGCTCGATCGCGACACAGCATGCGTCGCGACGCTCGCCGATCCCGAAGCGTGCATACCGGTAATCTCCGCCCGATCGGAGGTCGGCGCCGAGGTAGCCATCCCGTTCGAGGCGATCGGGCTTTTTGAGGCCGGCGACACGGTATTGGCGGGTCTTCGACTCGGGGACCCGCTCGAGACCTGGTGGTACGGCAGCCCTCTCGGCCTCCAGGTGCCAGATATCTCCAACGTGGCGATCTTCCTGGACGTAGAAGATCCTGTCGGCGACGACCACGGGCCGGGTAGCTACCAGTATCCCACCGATACGGTCTTCGGAGCCGGCTCCTACGACCTGACTCGTTTCACCGCCGGGACCGAAGGCGACGAGTACGTGTTCTCATTTGAGGTGGTCGCCCCAATCCAGAATCCGTGGGGGTCACCGCGGGGATTGTCCATTCAGACATTCGACCTGTACATCGACACGGACCCGGGTGCGGCGACCGGTGCACGCCAGTTGATTGATGGCCGGAACGCCGCTCTGGCGGCCGACAATGGGTGGGAGTATGGAATCACAATCGAAGGATGGGATCCCGCCATCTATGTGGCGGCCCCCGATGGGACGGTCGAGGAAACCAAACCGACATTCGACATCATCACGTTTGGCGACAAGGGCAAGGTTGTGGTTCGGGTCCCTCAAGAGCTGCTCGGCGGAGATCCGGAGACGTGGAGCATCGCCGTTGCGCTTCTGTCCCAAGAAGGTTTCCCCAGCGCCGGAGTGCGGCGGGTACGCGACGTGGATTCGGCGGCCCAGCAGTGGAGGATCGGCGGCGGAACCGGCGATGCCAATGGAACGCGCATCCTTGATGTCTTGTGGCCGATCGATGGTGAGGCGGAACAGCTGCTCGGCGAATACCCACCTGCCGATGCGCTGACCGGACTTACCGCGGACGATTTCGGGACCATTCCGCTAGTGACCCGCTCCCAGTAGCGGTAACAGACAGCCCGGGTATCCTCTGACCATGTCCAACCGTCTCGGCGATGAAACGTCGCCCTATCTTCTCCAGCATGCCGACAACCCGGTCGACTGGTACCCGTGGGGCGATGAAGCGTTTACCGAGGCCCGGAATTCCAACCGGCCGGTGCTGCTGTCAGTCGGGTACTCGGCCTGCCATTGGTGTCATGTGATGGCGCACGAGTCGTTTGAGGACCCTGACACCGCCACCATCATGAATGAGCTGTTCGTGAACGTGAAAGTAGATCGCGAAGAACGACCCGATGTCGACGCCATCTATATGAATGCAGTCCAGTCGCTTACCGGTCGGGGTGGTTGGCCA
Source organism: uncultured Acidimicrobiia bacterium (assembly GCA_963847455.1). Classification (GTDB taxonomy): domain Bacteria; phylum Actinomycetota; class Acidimicrobiia; order Spongiisociales; family JAENVV01; genus JAENVV01. The sequence continues at coordinate 43,871 of CAWKAG010000032.1, read as the reverse complement.
ATGACGGTTTGGATGACCCCCGACGCCAAACCGTTCTACGCGGGCACCTATTTCCCAAACGACGACCGACACGGCATGGCGTCATTCAAACGGGTGATGGCCGCAGTGTCCGATGCTTGGAACCATCGTCAGGATCAGGTCGCTGAGCAGGCGGATCAACTCGCAGCGTCGATCGACCGGCACATCCCGCCGGCCGAGGACTTCCCAACCATCGCCGAGATCCAGCGGGGCTACGACGCGATCGTCAGTGAGTTTGACCCGAACAATGGCGGCCTGGGCGGAGCTCCGAAGTTTCCGCAGGAGCCGACGATCGAACTGCTGCTGCGGATCGCCGATGAGCCCTGGGCAACCGAGGCGAAACGGATGGCATTCACCACGCTGTCGAAAATGGAGCGAGGCGGCATCTACGATCACGTCGGTGGTGGGTTCTCGCGCTATACCGTCGACGCCACCTGGACGATCCCCCACTTCGAGAAGATGCTGTACAACAATGCCCAGCTCGCCCGACTCTACTTACGTGCCTGGCAACTGGGTGGCCCCGAGTCGTTCAAGACAACGGCCACGGAAACGATCGAGTACGTATTGCGCGACCTCACGCACCCGGCGGGCGGGTTTTACTCCGCCGAAGATGCGGACTCAGAAGGAGAAGAAGGCAAGTTCTACGTCTTCTCCGCCGACGAATTCGCCGACATCGTCGGCGACGACGCCGGGATGGCCGGTCAATACTTCGGGGTTAGCGCCAGAGGCAATTTCGAAGGATCGAACCACCTCGTCGTCGCATCCTCAATCGAGATCGTGGCCCAGCGGTTCTCAACTGAGCCAGGGGAAGTGGAAGCCGCGATCCTCCGCGCCAAGCAGGCTCTAGCCGCCGCCCGCTCGGAGCGGGTTCGACCGGGACTCGACGACAAGGTCATTGTCGCCTGGAATGGTCTGATGCTTCGGGCCTTGGCCGAAGCCGGGGCGATCCTCGGAGAGGCGCGCTACCTCGACGCCGGCCGAGCAAACGCCCGATTCGTGCTTGACAACCTCGTCGTCGATGGCCAGTTGATGCGGTCCTGGAAGGGCAAAACGTCGGTGCCTGGCTTCCTCGACGACTACGCCGGATACGCCCTCGGCCTGTTCAGCCTCTATATGGCAACCGGAGAGGTCGAGTGGTATCAGGCCGCTGCCGATCTCACCACCCAGATCGGTGACCGTTTTTCAGACCAAACTGGTTCTCTGTTCCAGACCGACCACGGGGCCGAACAGCTCATCACCCGACCAAAGGACCAGATGGACAACCCGCTGCCGAGCGGGACCAGCCTGGCGGCCGAGGCCCTGATGTGGCTGTCGCTCTATACGGGAGACCACCGGTTCGATACCCAGGCCCGACAGGCAATCAAGGACTCGGGCAAACTGCTTGTTTCGTACCCGACCGCCGTTGGACATCTGGCGGCCGTGACCCATTCAGTCCTGACCGGATACAAAGAAGTTGCCATCGTTGGACCCGGCGCTGACGCGCTAGCTCGTGAAGTCTGGGCGGAGTTCCGGCCCAATCTGGTTCTGGCCGTCGACCGCAAGGCCGAAGACGCCCGCATCGTCCCGTTGCTGGTCGATCGCAGGCCCGATGACACCGCCGCCTATGTTTGCGAGCGCTTCGTGTGCCAGACGCCGGTGACATTCCCCAACACCCTGCGCGAACAACTCAACGCTTCTTCGTGACGCAGACGACCACCACATTCGTCTCTGATCTCGACGGGACACTCCTCAACGATCAGCGGACTGTCTCAACGCTCACCGAACGGGTCGTGAATGAGGTTGCCTCGTCGCACAACATGGTTCTCGCGACGGGCCGACCGCCGCGACTCGTCAAGTCGTTCGCCGCGACCTTTTCGGCCGTGAGCTCGGTGATTTGTGCGAATGGGGCGTTTCATCTCGACCTGAGGACCGGCGAGACGACTCAGCTGGGCAGCATCGACGCCATCGCCTCACTCGAGATCGTCCAGCGGATCCGGCAAGCGGATCCGGCGGCCGCGTTCGCCGTCGAGTCAGCCGTTGGCCATCGACGGGAGCACGGCTACGCATCCGAGTATCCCGTTCCGGACCGCCTGTACGGAACGATCGAAGAGATCGTGAGCGGTGGCATCGCCAAAATGCTGATCCGCCTCAGCCGTCCGGTCGACCGGGCCGGCGCCAATCTGTTGACCGAAATCGTAGGCGACCTCGGAGTTTTGACCGTCTCGAACCCCACGTTCTATGAGGTGGCCCCGCCGGGTATCACCAAGGCCACCGGCGTCGCCGCTCTAGGACTCACCGGTGAAACGGTCGCCTACGGGGACATGCCAAACGATATCGCTTTATTGGAGTGGGCTGATCTCGGCGTGGCAGTCGCCAATGCCGACGAGGATGTCAGAGCTGCCGCCCAATGTGTGCTCGACCTGACCAACGACGAGGACGCCGTTGCACTCCACATGATCAAGCTCCTGGGTCTGACCCTTCGGTAAACACGATGATCGCCGTTTGGCGCACCAGACCGTCGACGGTCTCCACGCCGCTCACCATATAGGGGAAACGGTCGCCGGCGATCTCCAATGCGGACTTGAACTCAAGGTCTTCGACCTGCGTAGTCATGCCGTCGTCCATCGCGTTGAGCGCCGCGTTGACGATCTTGCGAACGTCGGCATAAGCGACCCATCCGGCTCCTTCCGGGAGGTGGCCGACCGCTTCCTGAAAGGCAGGATCATCAGCCAAAACATCACCGGAAGCCATCCGATCGATCATCCCATCCTCAATGGCGAAGATAAGGCGATCATCGCTCACCCCGACTCCACCCTTGATCAAACCAGAGTCGTAGACCATGATGTCGTACGGCGGTGAGACCCGCTCCATCGGGAGAAGGTATTCCTGCTCATTGACGAACGACAGCAGTCCATCGATCGGACCGCGATCATTCAGATCGGTAAAGAAGACTGCACCAACCGGCACGTCCTCGATCAGGCCGTCAGCCGACACAGCCAGACCGAACGGGCCTTCCATCGAGTCGAGGATCTCATCGAGGTCAACGCCCGCGGTCTCGCGCACCTCGGTGAAAGCTTCATCGATCATGTCCTCAAATTCGGGCACGTCGCGATAGACGTCGATCATGGTCGACAAGATCTGGCCCAGGTCCTGGCCACCGGCGGCGAAGTAGACGTTACCTGGCAGGATATCGGCAGCCGCCAGGCCGTCGACAATCGCGGGTAGGTCTGGCCCAAACGCCGAAACGCTCTCAAAGGTCAGCCCGGCGTCCGTGAGGTTTGCTCCAAAGGCCAACCGGCCCGCGCGAGCAAACGGCGCCGAATCGAGGCCCTCCTGAGTGATGACGTCATTCACGAGTTGTTCGGTGTCCAGGTAACCCATCATCGCCCAGTCACCAAGGGCGCCTTCGAGTTCGGTGAATGACTCGCTTGACGCCAGCGACACGCCAGAAGCGTGAACGGCTTTCACTTCCTCAAACGTGCCGGCACCTGCACAGAGGGCCACGACCCCATCAATCCGGCCGGCCTTGACCACAACCTCATCCGTCCACTCGAAGACGGCAAGGCCATCCACTTCGGTGCGGGTCATGGCGATGTCGCCTTGGCTGATCTCGTCATAGATGCGCTCAAGAGCCTGGTCGGCTTGCCCGGCATCACGGGCTTCGACGAGGAAGCACCCGGTCGAATCGTCTGCCTGAGCATCGACGCTGATATCGGCGCGAAACCAAACGCCCACGTAGCGACCTGCCCAGCTGGCCACATCGTCACGGAAAGACAGATTGAGTTCGCTAACACCGAGAGCGTCGGCCAGGTCGTTGAGGATCTCTTCCTCAACGGCCCCGCCCCCAAGGTCGGGAGTCTCGACCCCGAATTCTCGTTCAATCTGGGACATGAGCGACTGCACACGCCCGTCGGAAAAGGCCGCGCCGCTGTCCACGAGATCAATCACGAAGTACCCCTGCGCATCGGCAGGCACATATCCGACGGTCTCGTTGCTGTTCCCAACAAAAAGCCCGAGAAACGAGGCGCTGACCGCACCGACCCCGATGACGACCGCCGCGAATCCACCCAATGCGTACATCCAGGCTCGGGATTTCTTCGGCACGACGGTTGGCAGCGGTTCAGAATTGTCGGCCAGGGTTGGGGTGATCACACCAAAAAAATCCGCTCCCTTGGTTTCGCCGAACAGGCTCACTTCCGGGACCGCGGGGGTATCGGGATCTCCCGCTGCCGCCCCGTCAGCGGCGTCAGTACGTCCCGCACTGCAGGTCGGACACGACCCCGCCGACAAGACTGCACCACAAATCTCACAGGTATCCACTGGAATTTCCTCTCCCCGACTACTCAAGAGATTATCGGAAGCCACGTCGGGTTCCCTTTAACTATTAAACGGGAGCGACCTGGCGGTCCGATATCGAAGCTTCCACCACAAACAAGATGAACATGATCCACAGGCCATCCGCCAGGGCCAGGTGGAGAAGCTGCATCCATAATGGGGTCAACAGCACGATGTTCGCAATGCCGGCAAAGACCTGAGCACCGACGATTGAGGCAAGCACTACGCCGATCTTTTGATGCCGACCTGGCCGGGCTCTGGTCAAACCCAGGAAGCCCACATAAGCGCCGATCAGCGTGGCAACCACCGGGTGGATCACCCGTACCTGTGTCAGCACGTTGCCCGCGCCGGCGAGATCCTGCGCAATACCGTCCATCAGCGAGGTGGCAGGGAAGAGCGTGTCGGCGAGCGCAGTCACCGAACCAGTGGCGGCAATTACCAGTAACCCGACCCCGGCCCATTTGTAGGACGTTGGCGGCTTGGGAGCCTCAACCGGTCGATGCTCAACCCACCATGCGGTAACGGTCAGGGAAGCCAGCAAAACGAACGTGTTCACGAGATGCAGCGGCACCGCCACGAGTCGAGCCAGCGAGGAATCATCGGCCACCCACTCGAACAGAACGATGACCGCCCCAATCGCCGCTTCCGAAATGATGGCCACGAGGGACCAGCCAGCTGCCTTTCGAATGAGCTCGCCTCGCCCGGTGGCACGAAACACCCAGACGACCAAGGCGATGACCGCCAACAATGCCACCCCGGACGTGGCTCGGTGCGAAAACTCAATCCAGGTTGCCGTGGCTGCATCGGTCGGGATCACCTGACCCTCGCAAGTAGGCCAGTTCGCTCCACACCCGGCACCTGAACCGGTCGCCCGAACCACTGCTCCGAGCAGGATCACGAACACATTCAAGACCAGTACGCCCCAGGCGAATCGACTGAGCATGTGCCAAGGCTAACCCCTCTGGAAACCCTTCTGGCCGCCGGCACGTAAGATGGCGGCGTGCAAATCCGCGAAAACGTTCTCACGGCGATCGGCGACACCCCATTGGTGCGCCTGAACAACTATCACCCGGCCGGCAACCTGGTGGCCAAGCTCGAATTCATGAACCCGGGAGGCTCCATCAAAGAGCGCATTGCCGTGTCCATGATTGACGCCGCCGAGGCCGCCGGACTCCTTAAGCCAGGCGGCACCATCGTTGAACCGACTTCAGGGAACACCGGTGTCGGTCTGGCGTTGGTAGGGGCGGTGCGTGGCTACCGGGTGATCTGCACGGTGCCCGACAAGGTGTCACAGGAAAAACAGGACCTGCTTCGGGCCTACGGAGTTGAAGTCATTGAAACCCCGACGGACCTGCTCCCCGAAGATTCCGACTCTTATTACGGCGTAGCTCGTCGGTTAGCTGCCGAGATCGACGGCGCTTACCACCCCAATCAGTACGTAAATCCGGCCAACCCGGCCGCCCACTATGACGCAACCGGTCCCGAGATCTGGCAGCAGACCGATGGCACGGTCGGCGCGGTTGTAGCCGGGGCGGGAACCGGCGGAACCTGCACGGGCATCGGTCGATACCTCAAAGAACGAAACCCCGGCATCCTCATCGTCGGAGCCGATCCGGAAGGCTCGATCTATTCGGCGGACCGACCCCAAGACATCCATCAATATCGGGTCGAGGGGGTCGGCGAGGACTTCTGGCCAGAGACAATCGACACATCGGTTATTGACAAGTTCGTCAAAGTCACGGATCAGGAGTCATTCACGGCGGCTCGCCAGTTGGCTCGTCAGGAAGGGATACTGACCGGTGGGTCTGGAGGAATGGCACTTCACGCCGCCGCCCTGGTCGCCACTGATCATCCTGACCGCCTGGTGGTCGTCGTGCTTCCCGATTCCGGCAAAGGGTATCTGTCGAAGGTATTCAACGACGAGTGGCTAAAGGCCAACGGATTTATCGCCGACTAGGAGCCAACATGGAATTCGAGACACGAGCGATCCACGCCGGGCAGGATCCCGAACCAACTACCGGCGCCGTGACCGTACCCATTTATGCAACGTCGACCTACGCTCAAATGGCGCCCGGCAAACATGCCGGGTACGAGTATTCGAGGACGGACAACCCCACCCGTCACGCCCTCGCCGAGGCACTTACTTCCCTCGAGGGCGGCGCCGGGACGATTGTCACCGCTTCCGGCATGGCCGCCACCTCGCTCATCGGCTGGTCGTTGAAGCCAGGCGATCATGTAGTCCTGCCCGACGATGCCTACGGAGGCACCTACCGCTTCTTCGCGAAAGTCCTGTCAAGGCACGGCGTCGAGTTCACAGCCGCAGATCTCACAACCACGGACGGCCTCAAGAAGGCAATCCGCCCCAACACAGAGATCGTCTGGACCGAGACACCAACGAACCCGCTACTGAGGATCAGCGACATTTCGGCATTGAGTGAGGTAACCCACGAAGCAGGTGCCGCGCTGGTCGTGGACAACACGTTCGCGACCCCGTACCTGCAGCAGCCGATCGCTCTGGGAGCTGATTTGGTGCTCCATTCGACCACCAAATATATGGGTGGACATTCAGACGTTGTCGGAGGAGCCATCGTCGCCGCTGACGCTGACGTCCTCGACGGTCTCCGTTTTCTGGAGAACGCCACCGGACCGATCGCCGGACCGTTCGATGCCTACCTGGTACTCAGGGGCGTAAAGACCCTCGGGGTTCGGATGGACCGCCATTCGTTCAACGCCCTCATGGTCGCCCGATTCCTCGAAGCCGACGATCGGGTCGGACAGGTCATCTATCCAGGTCTGGCTTCCCACCCCCATCACGGATTGGCCTCCCGCCAGATGAAGAATTTCGGCGGCATGGTCTCATTCATTCCGAAAGGTGGCCCTGAGAAAGCGGCAGCGGTGACGATGAACACGGAGCTCTTTTTCCTCGCTGAAAGCCTCGGCGGCGTTGAATCCCTCATTGAAGTTCCTGCCGCCATGACCCACATGTCCGTAGTTGGAACTGCCCTGGAGGTACCGGAAGACCTGGTGCGTCTCAGCGTTGGAATCGAGCATGTCGACGACTTGATCTCAGACCTCGACCGGGCACTCGGATCCACCTAGATCGCACCGTTTGTCACGGCACGGGCGCTTCTCTGCGGCCGCTGGCGGAACTCCTTTTTCGCTCCGTTGTAGATCAATGAACGGCTACAATCACGCCTGAAGGGGAGTATCCCGATGTGACCCGCCGTCAGCACGACCGTTCCCGGTCCGGTGTGTCAGCCCGAGAGTGGCGGAGAGACCTTCGGTGTTGAGGTGACCAGGTCACTTCAAATCGACGACACGGAGCCCTTCATGAATCTTGCAGTTGAAGAAACCCGGGAGCGATTCGTATCGCTCGACGTGTCACCCTGGGCGTGGGTGGCCCTGATACTGGTCATTTCTTTGATGCTGGCCATCGACTTATACCGCCACCGTGACAACCACGAGCCAAGTCCCAAAGAGGCCCTCCGAGAGTCAATCGCCTGGGTGGCCCTTGGCCTGTCGTTCGGTGCCGTCATAGGTCTGGCGTTTGGCGCACCGGCGCTCGGCGAGTACCTGAGCGGGTACTTGATCGAAAAGTCGCTCAGCGTCGACAACGTGTTCGTCTGGTCGATGCTCTTCACATCGATGTCGATCCCGCTCAAGTATCAGCACCGTGTTTTGTTCTGGGGAATCTTCGGGGCGCTCGTTCTGCGAGCGATTTTCATCCTTGCGGGGACCGCCCTGATCGGCCGGTTCTCGTGGATCCTGCTGTTGTTCGGTCTCTTCCTCGTGTACACCGGCTTCAAAGTGATCCGCCACCGCGACGACGAAGGAGAAAAGGAAGCGAGCAGGGGGCTCGGTCTGCTGAAGCGGATAATGCCGGTCAGCGACGAGTTCGACGGCCACAAGTTCTTCACACGGATCAACGCGAAGCGGGCCGCCACTCCACTGTTCGCCGCCTTGGTGGTAGTCGAAGTGACCGACGTCATCTTTGCCGTGGATTCGGTGCCAGCCATCCTGGCCGTTTCGAACGAGCCCTATCTGGTATTCGCCAGTAACGCCTTCGCCATCCTCGGCTTGCGGGCCATGTACTTCCTGCTCGCCAACGCCAAACAGCGATTCCACTATCTCTCGCACGCCCTGGGCGGAATCCTGATCTTCGTCGGCGTCAAGATGGCTGTATCGACGTGGTATCACATGGACACGGTCTACTCACTAGGGGTCATCATGGTTCTGCTGGTGGGAGCCATCTGGTTCAGCCACCGACGGAACGTAAAAAACGGCGTCACCTTCTCGGACGACCACCAACCCATCCATTGATCGACCGGCGATCACAACTGGATCAGACCGTGTTCAGACCTCGACCGGGCGCTCGGCCTCCACGTGAACGAGGCGACGGCATCAGGATCAACGCACCGGCGGCGCTCACGAGCAGGGCGATCGCCCACGGGGTCAAACTGACGCTCAGCTGACGGTCGATCAACCAACCAAGCGCAGCACCGCCTCCGACGTAGAACGACCCGTAAAACGCCGCTGCCATGCCCGCTTGCTCCCCCATCGGCTCGAGCGCCAGCGAGCCGAAATTGACCGAAGTGGCAGTATTCACCGCCAGGATGATGGTTAGCAGCCCCAGGGTCGCACCCAGCGACGGGATGCCCTGGCTGGTTGCCGAACCGACCAAAAAAAGGCCAGCCACTGTGAGATTGATGGTCAGCATCACGACCGAAGACCGCTTCGCTCCAACGCTGTTGACCAATCGACGGTTGCCGAGCATCACCACAGCTGCCACCGCGGTCATGAGCCCGAAGGCGATCGGAAAGAGTCCCGGCCGACCATACAGTTCCCCGATGACCCGCTCAAAGCTGCTTAAGAACGTGCTGAACGCCGCGAAGAGCATCATGGCTCCCAGCGTGTAGCGGCGCGTCACGCGGTTGCTGACCACATACCTGGCCGCCCGCCCGATAGCCGACAGATTCATGGCAACGATGTTGGATTCGGGACGGCTCTCGGGGAGGCGCAACGACCAGCCGAATACGATGACAGCCAGAACCGCAGGGAACGCAAACACCACCTGCCAGGAAGACGCGGCGAGCAGCGCCGCTCCGCCCAACGGCGCAAATACCGGAACGATCAGGAATATCGCCATGATGAGCGACATAACCCGGGCCATCTCGTCGCCTCTAAATCGGTCTCGGATTATCGAACTCGCTGACACCTGGAGGGCGGCGGCGCCGAGACCCCACACAAATCGGGCAACCAACATGAACGCGAACGTCGGAGCAAGCGCCGAAGCGATAGACCCGGCAACATAGACAGCGAAACCGAGGCGAAGTATCGGAAGCCGCCCGTATCGATCCGACAGCGGACCATAGACCACCTGGGCGACCTCGCCGAGGAAGAAAACGGTGATGATCTGCGCGGCCGCCGTCGATTCCGAACCCATCTGAAAATGAGTCCGAATCTCTCCGAACGCCGGGGTCATGAAATCGATGGCCATCGCGGAAAGCGCCATCACCATGGACATCATCCCGACCAGTTCTCTGGTTCGAATTGGAGACGCAGCCGACATTGGGAAGTGAGCCTATACGCCAAAGGGCGCGTGTAACCCCGGTTGCGGGCGCTACCGGTCCTCGATGACGAGAATGTGCACGTGCCGGGGACCGTGAACGCCTTGGGTCAAATGCATTTCAATGTCGCCCGTGCGCGACGGCCCGGTGATGACAACCAGGTTCACCGAACGGGTCACGGATTCGGGCTTCAAAGCCGCCCAGTGCGAAAGCGATTCGACGATCGCTGAAGCCGGCAACAGCGCGATGTGGGCATCCGGTATCAACGAGGCCATCCGGGATCGGTCCGCGCCATGCGTCAAGACGATCGACCCGGACTCGGCTAGTCCGCCGTCGGCGCCGGTAACACCGACCCGCAGGTCGTAATAGGCCGTCTGATGCAGTAGCCGATTCTCCGAGGGGACCTCCGACGGTCTCGGAGTGAATCCTCTGGCAATCAGCCCCGCTCCGATGCCCGGGATGGGCATCTGGCTGTCCGGCCAACCGAGATACTCATCGGTTTTGTACTGTTCCATGATCGCGACGACCTGCTCGAGTGCGCCATCGGCAGAGACCAAACGGACGTCAGCGTTGACTTCGGTGGCTCGCTCCACAAACCGTCCAACAAGATCCCCCGTCGACGAGTCACCTACGAGTGCTCCCGGTGCCTCCTGGCGGATGGGCGGCAGGTCGGCTGTGGCAGTCGCTTGCCGGACCCGATCCAGAAAATCCTTACGATCCATGGCGCTTCTTCCATCGTGCATGAAACGGTACTTTGGCCGGTTGGGGCAGGTCTCGGGCTCCGGTCCAGTTCGCCCCGTGCGATGGCGCTTTGGTGATCCAACCGTCCTTGGCCATCATCGAACCGACCACGCCACCTGCTTTGAGCAGCATGCGGAACTGGCGGGGATGGGTCGCCGCTGACGCGTACCTGCCAACCGCAAACGTCAACCATCCCGGCAGGTGGCCGTCGTCGACCGCCTTTGACCGTAACATCAGCAACATCTTCGGGATATCGATCCGGACCGGGCAGGCTTCAACGCACGCCCCACACAACGTCGAGGCATACGGCAATTCGTGCCAGTCATCCAACCCCTTGAGCGCCGGCGTCACCACTGCACCGATCGGTCCCGGGTAGGTGAATCCGTAGGCATGTCCCCCCACCTCGCGGTACACGGGGCAGATGTTCAGGCAGGCACCACAACGGATACACGCCAGAATCTCAGCCTCTGACCCACTCAGCGTTCGCGAGCGGCCGTTGTCAAGGATCACGACATGGAACGCCTCGGGCCCGTCAGGATCGCCAGGCCGTCGAGGCCCCGAGACCAGATTTGTATACACGGACAGTCGCTGACCGGTACCGGCCCTGGCCAGAACTTCGAGTACCGCCGAAGCATCGGCGAAGGTTGGGACAATTCGTTCCATCCCCATGACCGTTACATGAATCCGGGGGGCGGTGGTGGTCAATCGTCCGTTGCCTTCATTGGTGACGAGCACGACGGTTCCGCTGTCGGCGATCCCCATGTTGCAGCCAGAAATCCCCATATCGGCCGTGAGAAATTCGCGCCGCAGGTGCGACCGGGCGATTTCGGTCAGCTGGGAAGGATCGGTCGTGTACGGCGCATCGAGCTTCTCAGCGAAAAGCTCACCAATGTCGTATCGAGTCTTGTGGAGAACGGGGGCGATGATGTGCGACGGTTTGTCGTTGCTCAGTTGCACGATGAACTCGCCAAGGTCCGACTCAACCACGGACACTCCGGCATGTTCGAGGGCTTCGTTCAGTTCGATTTCCTCGGTGACCATCGACTTTGACTTGACCACCGACCGCACCCCGTGAGCCTTGGCGAGTTCGGTGATGATGGCATTGGCTTCGTCACCATCCGCCGCCCAATGCACGTGGCCGCCGTTGGCTTCCACCTGCGAGGCGAACTGCGCCAAGTATCGGTCGAGATTTGCCAACGTGTGAAGGCGTACCTCCCTGGCCCGGTCTCGCATTTCCTCCATGAGTGGGAAATCGTTCGAGGCGTTGACCCGGTAGGACGACATGCGGCGGGCGGCTTCGCTAACCGGGGCAACCACCCCCGAGGCCCGGTCTCGTTTGGCTCGCCCGAGAAACGTGACCGGTTCAGGCGCCATGATTGCTTTCGACGTGTCCGGCGCGTTCGAGGTGTCCGGCCAGGATCTCCGCAAAGTGTTTCACGACGATCGGCGAATTACGTCGATGCAAACCGCCCCCGAGGTGCATGAGACAGCTGACATCACCACCGACGAGTACTTCGGCGCCAGACAACTCCACATTCTTGAGCTTCGTTTCCATCATGGCCACCGATACATCCGGCATGTCAACCGAAAACAGCCCACCGAATCCGCAGCAGTTCTCAGCGTCCGGGAGCTCAACCCGGTCCACGCCAGGAGCTTGATCGAGAAGGCCCTCCGCCTGGGACCGAAGATTGAGGTTGCGCAGTCCATGACAGGAGGGGTGGTAGGCAACCGAGCACTCTCCGCATCCGGGGCCGACAGTCTCGGCACCAAGATCATCCACCAGGAACTGCGACAGCTCCCTGGTCCGTTCTGAAACTCGTTCGGCCTGAGCCAACCGGTCCGGGTCGTCGGCCATCAGCTCCGGGATGTGGTGCACGATCATGTCGGCACACGACCCCGACGGCAGCACGATGGGACCTTCGGTCGCGTCAAGCACGTCGAGCGTATGGGCCGCCATCTTTCGGGCCTCGTCTCGGAGTCCGACATTGAATGCGGGTTGCCCGCAACAGGTTTGGTCGGCAGGAAACTCAACGGTTTGCCCGACCATCTCGAGAACGTCGACGGTTGCCTCTCCCACTTCAGGAAAGAAGGAATTGACAAGACAGGTAACAAACAGTTGCACAGCCATCTGGAACCACGATAACGGTACGCCTACGATGAACCGATGGATACACCGCAAATAATGATTGGAGTCGACGTGCCGCTCCTTGGCGATGAGCGTCGAAAGAACTGGGCGAAGGTGGTCGACTTCGTTGACCCGTCCAAGCAAGGGGGCTGGGCGTTCGAAGGAGACTTCGTCGCGACTGGTGGGATCCAGGACGTTCCGTTGGGCTCCGTGTTACTCATCTACGGCGAGAAGGGCCGGGCCGACAACCCGCAGATCGAGGCGCACGTCTACCAGACCAACGGTGACGGGACGCTCTCGTTGCACGCCACCGCCAAAGGCAAAGCGTGGGCGCGAACGCTGCGTGACCGGGTTATCGAGATCCTTGACCACAAGAGCGAACCCGAAGCGATAGTTTGGGGACCCGAACTTGAGCGCTACATGGACGAAGCTCTCGCCGAAGAATTGATCCGCCGCGGGTGGACCGTCCAGAAAGGTTCCTGATGAAGGCCATCGTTATAGCCGCCCCGGGCGGACCCGAGGTACTCGAATACAAGTCAGTTGACGACCCGTCCGCCGGACCTGGCCAAGCCGTGGTGGAAATCGCCGCGGCGGGCCTCAACTACATCGACACATACCACCGGATCGCCTTGTATCCGATGGACTTTCCCATGACCCCCGGACTCGAGGGTTCGGGCACCATCGTCGAAGTCGGCGACAGTGTTGAGGGTTTCACGGTCGGCGATCGGGTGGCATGGACCGGCGCCCTCGGCTCGTATGCCGACTTCGTGGCGGCCGACGCCTCCAAACTCGTGGCCGTCCCTGATGGCATCGAAATGGAGACCGCAGCGGCTATCCCCCTACAAGGTCTAACCGCTCACTATCTCGTGCGTGACACGTACACGTTGACGCCTGATAGCAAGTGCCTGATCCACGCCGGAGCGGGGGGTGTCGGCTTGCTGGTCATACAGATGGCCAAGCTCATCGGCGCCGAGGTCTACACGACTGTGTCTTCACACGAAAAAGCCGAACTCGCAAAAGCCGCCGGAGCCGACCACGTTATCCGATACGACGAAGTGAACTTCGCCGATGCAGTCGAGGAAATTGGGGGACCGAGACCGCTTGACGTCGTCTACGACGGCGTGGGGAAAACAACGTTCGATGACGGTCTCCGCCTTCTTCGACCGCGTGGCCTCATGGCCTTGTTCGGCGCCGCCTCGGGACCAGTCCCGCCAGTAGATCTACAAGTGCTTGCCCAAAACGGGTCGCTCTATGCAACCCGACCCACGCTGTTCAGCTACATCGCCAAGCGGGAAGAACTCGTGAAGCGGTCAAGCGAGCTGTTCGAGTGGATCGGCGACGGCAAGCTGCAAGTCCGCATCGGCCAGACCTGGCCACTCGAAGAGGCCGCTGAAGCCCACCGAGCCTTGCAAGCCCGGGCGACTACAGGCAAGACCCTCCTGATCCCCTAACGGGCTAACAAACCCCGTCGATCGAGCAACTCGCGCCGGGTTCGATGTCGGGAACCGTGAGCTCCATCCACCGGTGAATGATCTTGTCGAACGTCTCGGCGTCCGTATAGCCACGGGTCAGGATCATCGCCTTCCCGTCGCGCACCCCGAGCACAGTCGGAAACCCTGAGGCACCCAGTTGGCGGGCGAGGCTGAAGTCCTGCCAGGTAGCGGCTTTCATCTCGGGTGATTGCAGGGCCGACATAAACGCTTCAGTATCCACGTCAAAACCGGCCAGCAGCGACGGGTACACGGCCGGGTCGGTGAGGTCGATGGCCTTGGCGTAGAACGATTCATGGAGGTGGTGCACCCACGGGAGAACCTGGTCAGGAGCAAGATTGCGCATGGTCACCACGGCGATGTCGGCTAGCTCGGTGTCATAGACCCAGTCCTGGCGATCGAGACCAGCCAAATCGAAGGGTTGGCCACTCCTTTGTTCGACCTGCTCCCAATGATGGGCGAGCGTCTGGCGCATCTGATCGTTCAACGGTTCGGCGGCCTCGCCGGGCCGGAGACCTCCGGCGACGACGTTCACGGCCAGTTCGGGATGGTGATCGACAACTGCCCGGAAGGCTGGCGCGAAGCCCCAGCACCACGAACACATTGGATCAACCACGTAAATAAGTTCGCTTGTGTCACTCATACAGGTCCCAACCGTACACCCCCGCCCCCCATTCCCAAACCCAGGGTCGAACCCAGGGTTCGTAGGCCCGATAACGGGCCCTGGCGCCCTACGTTCGATCCATGACGGACACAACGGCTGGGTCGGTTGGCTAGCCGAACCGAGCCTGAGACGCGACAATGCTGCGCATGTCCGCAACACCTGCCACCACCCAACTCGACCGTCTGGGTGTCGCCTACGAATTGCATCATTACGAGGTAAACGTCACGGACGAACTCACCGTCACCTACGGGGAAGCGGTCGCCAGAGAGATTGGCGTGCCCGCGGAGCGCGTTTTCAAAACGCTGGTGGCGGCCGTCGACGGAGACCTGGTCACCGGGATCGTCCCCGTGAGTGGCACGCTCAACTTGAAGGCGCTCGCCAAAGCCATCGGCGCCAAAAAGGCGTCGATGGCCGAACCGGCCCAAGCCGAGCGAGCTACCGGATATGTCGTTGGCGGCATCTCACCGTTCGGCCAGAAAAAGCGCCTTCGCACGGTTGCCGATCGTACGATCATCGACTTCGAAACGGTCTATGTGTCGGCTGGCCGGCGCGGCCTCCAGGTCTCGCTATCCCCGGCCGACCTCGTACGATCACTCGATGCGATAGTCGCCGACCTCGCCGGTCCGTGATATCAACCAGAGACGTCGAACAGCCGAACGTGGGGCCACAACGCCCATTTTCGGGCTCTGGAACCCTGGGTTCAACCCAGGGTTCGACGGTTGTCAGGTTGCAGGGATCTGGGTGGTGGCGCGCTTGGCGTGCTCGGCGATGTCGGCGGTAAGTTCAGGCCACAGTGGTTCTGGCAGATCGTGACCCATCGTTGGATATGACTTGAACGTCGAACCAGGGATCGCCTTGGCAGTAGCTCGACCGCCCGATATGTTTACCAGCGGATCCGCTTCCCCATGGATGACCAACGTCGGGACTGTGACTTCACGGAGCGCCTTGGTCCGGTTCCCAGAAGCAAAAATCGCCGCCAACTGACGTCCCCCGCCCTCGGGATAATGGGACCTGTCGAACGCCGCCTCCGCCCATTTCCTTGCTTCGCTCAGGTTGAAATGATGTGGGCTGGTGATTCTGCGGACCTCAACGCTTCCATTGATCGCTTCCTCTCGATCGGTGGCTTCAGGTCGAAACATCATCTTCATCGCGTCGCTTGTCGAATGCCCAACGAACATGGACCCGGTCGTCGACATGATCGAAGTCATCGACAGCAGCCGCTCGGGGTGGAGGATGGCCATTTGCTGAACGATCATCCCACCCATCGACACCCCCACCACGTGTGCCTTCGCAACATCGAGCGCGTCAAGCAACCCGAACGCATCGTTGGCAAGGTCAGATAGGTAATAGGGAGCCTTGCCGGTTAGTCGGAGCTTGAACGCGGAGGGCAACCCATCGATGCCTGAGGGGACCCCATGGTGTTTCGTGCTCAGCCCGATGTCGCGGTTGTCGAATCGGACTACGTGAAATCCATGGCCCGCCAGCATCTCGCAAAAGGCCGGCTGCCAGGCAATCATCTGCGTCGCCAAACCCATGACCAGCAGGATCGTCGGATCGTCGGGCGAACCGAACGTATCGTATTCAAGGGTGATGTCGCCTACCTGTGCCTGCATGAGACACCGAACGATAGTGGCTTCTCGCAACCATGAAGAACCTGGCATCCATGGAGCCGGTTAACTGGATGAGCGGAAGCCCGAAGGCCTCCGCTCATCTTAAAAGTAATCGATTCTTCCCTCATTTCGAGGGTCGCATGTGGACCTTCATGCGAACCGAGAACCTCGGTGGTCCGAGTGGAAGTCGCAGTCGCGACTTGGCCGTCGCGCTAACGCTCGGCCACCTCCAGAGTCCAATAAGAATTACCCAACTAGGACCACCTCCTTTCTCTGGTACGCACAGTCAACCACAAAACCCGTCCAAATGAGAGAGTTTTTTTGGTTCGTGCAAGACTGCGGCGCCGAAGGAGCGCCAATCGTTGATGCCTGACTTAACCATCATGATCGTGGCGGCCGCGATCACCGTCGTGGCCGCTCTTTTGCAGGGCACGATCGGCTTCGGATTTGCGGCTATCTCCGTACCACTGCTCACCATTCTCGATCCGACCCTCACGCCGATTCCCCAGATCATGCTGTCCCTGACTCTCGCAACCGGCATGGCAATCCGCGAGCGGCGATCGATCGACTTCTCGGGAGTCCGGTGGATCGTGGTTGGCCGGACCATCGGGGCCGTGATCGGGGCCTGGTTGCTCGGCTTCATGACGGAACGTATCGGCAGCATCGTCATCGGCTCGGTTGTGGTGGGAGCGGCGCTCATCATGACCTCGGGCTGGTCAATACCGAGAAGCCGCCAGACAGAAGCCGGAGTCGGCATCCTCAGTGGAGCCAGTGGGATCGTGACCGGCGTCGGCGGGCCAATGCTGGCTCTGCTTTTCGCAGGTACCGAAGGACCGACCACCCGGTCGACACTGTCGACTATCTTCATCGTTGGTCAGTCAATCAACATTGCGGTGCTCAGCTTCACAGGTCGCACGACGGGACTTGACGTCCAGGTTGCGGCCCTTCTGGTGATCCCGCTCATCCTGGGCTTCGTCCTGTCCGCCCGCCTACACGGTTTGGCGTCGGGCCCACGACTCCGCAACAGCATCATCGCTGTTTCTGCACTGGCGGGCGCCACGCTGTTGCTGCAATCGATCTAGACCAACCCGGACGCGCAGGGTGGCGTTAAGCAGCAATTAAGTGCTGTCCGGTAAAAAAGAGATGAGATTCAGCTGTGGCCGTTTCTCAAGACAGACCTGGACGCAAGCGAAGTGGGGACGGTTTTGCGGGTCGGCGCCTTCCGGGGAGGGCGTGGGCTAGTTAGGTCTGGGGAAAATGGGGGGAAGTAAAGAGGCTCTCGCTAACGCGGGGGCCTCTTTCGCGGGCCTAGCGCAGCCTGAAAGCTAAAACCCGGTGGTGAGCGTATCGAGAATGCCACCGAGCTGTTCGCGGAACCCGGCCCAGGCCCAACGGGCGAGGATGAGCATGGCGATGAGCGCGGCCGTGGTCAGGCCTGCCCGGATCCGGTAGCCACGGATTTCCTTCGGATCATCAAGATACGAGTTGGGCCCGATCGGACGTCCCGACTCCATGGTTTGGGTTCGCGATCGACCCGCGACGCCAGCCGGGGCAACGGTACGAACCGGCTTGGTCGGTTGCGCGGCCACTTCAACCGTGGGGGCGGGTTGGACTAACGGGGTCCGCGGTATCACCTCAGTCGCCTCTGCCGCCTCAGGCTCCGGTTCGGGCACCGGCCGTGGCTCGGCCAGATATTCGACCGCCTTGGCGGTGGCCACACCAAGAAGGCGTTCCTCTGCGGGACCCGTCGGCATGAGGATCTGGGTGGGTTCGTCCTCCCATGCGTTTTCGTCAACTTCGTCTTCGATCCCGGGCCCCTCCCCTTCGAATGCAGCCTCAGAGGCCGGTGGGTTCTCGTCAGCCGGCCCAATGGCGGGAGTTAGTGGCTCAACGGCCAAGAGGTCCTCAAGCGGGCCGGAATCAGAGAAGTCATCGAGATCGATTTCGGCATTCCAATCGGATGGCGGTTCCACGGGGTCTGGTTCCACGGGGTCTGGTTCCACGGGGTCTGGTTCTATGCGGTCTGGAACCTCATCGGAGAACAGGGGCAGTTCGACCGCATCGTCCACGCCAGGTCGCAGCGGTCCCGGGCGCACATGGTCGGCCCGACGATCCGTCTGGAGCAGGTACGGCTTGGCTGGCTCGGGCGCCCGCGCCGCGCCCGGAGTCCGTGCTTCGTCGCCGTGGGATCGTGGGGCGGGCTCCGGTCCCATTTGCACCGGTGTGCGGGCTTCCCGTGCTTCCTGAGGCTGGCCCTCAGCATCTCGGACAACGTCGTTCACTCCCGAAGAGCTACCGGCATCACTGTCTTGCGACTCGTCCTCCAACATCCGGTTCTGGGGAGTCTCTTCAACAAGTGCGCTCGACGGGTCGGGTTCCGGTGATGAGTCCTCGAACTCGACCCCGGCCAAACCGAAAAGAATCGTCCGATCGACGCCCAGGACTGCCGACAGTGAATCAATGACGGTTTCATCAGTCGGAGTGGCGCGGTCACGCTCCCAGGACCGCACCGTCGACGGGCTACGCCCAACCAGGTCGGCGAGACGCTGCTGGGTCAAGCCCATCTCGATGCGTTGTTCCTTGATCAGTTGCCCGAACGATGCCGTCACGTTGTCCCTCAGAAATGACTGAACGTCAGCCCCAACGGTAGCGGCACGCGGATGCAGTGCGTACGTTTGCTACTACCCTGCCGCCTGGAGGCGACTGGACGCCTGGTGGGTCCCACGGTCTTCAAAACCGATGGGGGATCGAAAGGTCCCCGGCGGGTTCGATTCCCGTCCGCCTCCGCCAAATCACAACACCAGAGAAAGCCAATGAGCAAGTTCACTGTCATGTCGGGCTGGAGAGTCGGCCGCGCCAAAGAAGAATCGACCCGGACGGGCCTGCTCGTCCCCATCACGTCGGAAAACGACAACGACGCGCTTGCCCTGACGGACATCCTATCCGGACATCAGTTCTGGGCGGTGCCGACTGGCGCCTGGCGATTCCTGCTTCCGGAGACAGGCGAACTGGTGGTCGCAGTTCGGGAATCCCAAATCATTGCGGAGCAAGCAACCACGGAGAATGATGCAAACGGTGACTCGGGCAATTACCTCTAGCCGATTATTCCCGAGCACGGATCATGGTGATCCAGGTACCGTCTTGAGAAACCACCGGAGATCCCCATGACCTACCAGGGCAGGCAACGCCGCCGCCTAACCGCCACAGTCACCGACCTCGACGTCGAGGTCCAGAAAGCATTCCTGGTCGGCGTCGTGGTGGGTGGGGCCTCGATTGACGACGCTCAGCGGTCACTTGAAGAACTTGCCCTACTGACCGACACCGCCGGCTCGGACCCGATCGACGCCGAACTCCTCAAGCGGGACCGGCCCGACCCGGCCCGCTTCATCGGGAAGGGACAGGCCGAAGAACTGGCGGCGATCACGAAGGCGCTCGACATTGATGTCGTCGTGTTCGACAACGATCTGACCCCGGTTCAGCAACGTAACCTCGCCAAAATCTTTCACTGTGATGTCGTTGACCGGATCGCCGTAATTCTTGACATATTCGCGCAACATGCAACGTCGAACGAGGGCATGCTCCAGGTTGAGTTGGCATTGTTGCGTTACCACCTACCAAGGCTTCGGGGTAAGGGTGCCGAGCTTTCCCGACAAGGCTTCGGTCTCGGAGGGATCGGCTCACGCGGTCCCGGTGAGACGCGACTGGAGACCGATCGCCGCCGCATCTATTCCCGGGTGACGAGGCTGGAAAAGGAGATCAAGGGTCTCAGCAACTCCCGCAACACCCAGCGCAAGGCTCGCCGTTCGTCGCACACTCCCCTCGTCGCCCTGGTCGGCTACACGAACGCCGGTAAATCGACACTGCTCAACCAGATCACCGACGCGGACGTTCTCACCGAAAACCGGCTCTTCTCCACCCTTGGCTCCACGGTCCGGAAGGCGCATTTGCCGTCTGGCGAGGACATCCTGATGTCCGACACCGTGGGCTTTGTGCGGCGCCTCCCCCACATGCTGGTCGAGGCGTTTCGCTCGACGCTTGAGGAAATCAACGATGCCACCTTGATGTTGCACGTGGTCGACAGCTCCGATCCGGGCGCCGAGTCCCAGATCACCGCTGTCAGGGAAGTTCTCCTCGAAATCGGTGCTGCCCAGATCGACGAGCAACTCGTTTTCAACAAGACCGACTTGGCCGACCCGACCGCGCTCGCTCGACTCAAACGGGTCTATCCGGATGGGGTGTTCCTGTCGGCGCTCACCGGCGATGGCATCGACGGTCTAGGCGACACCATCACGAAGCGCCTGGCCGATCAGTATCAGGAAGTCAAGCTATCGATTCCTTACGATCGCGCCGACATCGTCGCCGCCATCCACCGTGAAGGAGCCGTCATCAGCGCAGACCACGGCGAAGACGGCACGGTGGTTCAGGCTCGTATCCACCCGGCCGACTTGAATCGGTTCTCGGAATTCGTCGTCTAGCCGGCCCGGCCTACGAAGCTGCGACTGCCGCCCCAACGATGCCCGCCTCGTTGCGCAACTCGGCTGGGACGACACGAGTTGGTACGGCCAGACGGTGCGACCACGAGTCCCACTCTTTGGAAATCCCGCCACCCACGATGATCAGATCCGGCCACACCAGCCGGTGCACGTAGTTGAGGTATTCATTGACCCGATCCCCCCAGTCATCGAACGACAACCCATCCTCCTCGTGGATTCGGCCAGCCGCATAGTGCTCGGCATCCATACCGTGCATTTCGAGGTGGCCGAATTCCGTATTCGGCACCAACCCGCCATCGACAAACAAGCCGGACCCGATGCCTGTACCAAATGTCAACATCACGACCACACCACTGACCCCGCGCCCAACTCCAAAGCGCATCTCGGCCAGTCCCGCCGCGTCGGCGTCATTCAGCAGCGCTACGGGCCGACCGAGCGCTGCCTCAAGCAAATCAGACGCCGGCGCACCAATCCAGGACTCGTCGACGTTTGCGGCAGTTTTGGTGACCCCGTCCTGAACGACCGAGGGAAAAGTCACGCCGATCGGGCCGTCCCAATCGAAGAAATCGACGATCATCGACGTCGTCGCGATCACCGCCTCCGGCGTGGAAGGCTGGGGAGTCGGAATCCGATGCCGATCAGTCTTGAGGGTGCCGGTCAAGGTGTCGACGGGAGCTCCCTTGATCCCTGACCCTCCAATATCAATCCCAAGCGCTTCCATATGGTCAAACACTAGACGGGTACGCTAGAGCCAGAAATCCGCCCGAGGGAGCAACGTGGAACCTACCGCTGATATCGGACTCATCGGCCTGGCCGTGATGGGCCAGAACCTGGTCCTCAATATGGATGACCATGGCTACAAGGTGGCCGTGTTCAATCGGACCACCTCCAAGGTTGACGATTTCCTCGCAGGCCCGGCAGCCGGCACCGACGTCATCGGCACCCACAGCGTCGAAGAGTTAGTCGCCACGCTAACCACACCGCGTCGGGTCATGTTGATGATCAAAGCCGGAGCGCCGGTCGATGCGTCGATCGAGCAACTGCTACCCCTGCTCGACCCGGGGGACGTGATCATCGACGGTGGGAACTCAAACTTCCAGGACACCATTCGTCGTACCGCCGAGGTCGAGGCAGCTGGCCTGCTCTACGTGGGGATGGGGGTGTCGGGCGGCGAGGAAGGTGCCCGGTTCGGGCCATCGCTCATGCCAGGCGGATCAGCCGCGGCCTGGCCCCTGATCAAGGAGCTGTTCCAAGCGATCGCCGCCAAAGTGAGCGACGGCACCCCGACCTGCGACTGGGTCGGATCTGACGGAGCCGGCCACTACGTCAAAATGGTCCACAACGGGATCGAGTACGGTGACATGCAGGTGATCGCCGAGGCTTACCACCTGATGCGGGCGGGGCTGGACTTGAGTCACGCCGACATGGCCAGAGTTTTTTCCGGCTGGGCGGCCGGACGGCTCGACTCGTTTCTCATCGACATCACCGCTGAGATTCTCGCCACTCTCGACGCCGATGGCGAGCCACTCGTCGAACACATCTTGGACGCCGCCGGGCAAAAAGGCACCGGCAAATGGACGGCCATTTCGGCTCTTGATCTCGGGATGCCGGTCACGCTCGTCGCCGAAGCCGTGTTTGCCCGCATCGTCTCGTCCCTGATTGATGAACGCATCGTCGCGTCTCAAACTCTGGTCGGGCCATCCGTCGTTAGTACTCCGACCTCGGCTGGATTCACCGAAGCCATCGAGGCAGCGTTGTACGCATCCAAAATCGTCTCGTATGCCCAGGGTTTCATGTTGTTGAGAGCCGCGGCCGCCGAGCACAACTGGGACCTCGACTACGGGCGAATCGCTGGTTTGTGGCGGGAAGGGTGCATCATCCGGGCCGCTTTTCTCGACGACATCACAGCAGCTTTCGATGCGGCTCCCGATCTCGCTTCTCTCCTACTCGCGCCGTTCTTCCGCGACGCCATCGCCGACTCACAGACCCAATGGCGGACCGTCGTAGCGACCGCAGTGCATACCGGAATTCCAGTTCCGGCATACTCCTCGGCTCTTGCCTTTTATGACTCGTATCGCACGGCCCGCCTGCCAGCCAACCTGATCCAGGCGCAACGCGACTATTTCGGTGCCCACACCTATGAGCGCACCGACCGGCCGCGAGGCGAGTACTTTCATACCAACTGGACCGGCGAGGGCGGCGACGTCACTGCCGGTTCGTACGACGCATAGGTAGGGATTTTTGCAACCCTCTATCGGGCTTTTAGCATTGACCGCTCTTCATCAGCTACGGAGCATCGCATAGTGACTGACAACCCTTACCGACTGCCCCGGCATGTCACCCCGAGCCGCTATGACATTGTGCTCAGCCCCGACCTCGACAACCACACGTTCGCGGGTACATCGACGATTGCCGTCGAAGTGCGAGAACCGACTTCGACAGTGATCCTTAACGCAGCTGAGTTGGCGGTCTCAAGAGCGACCTTCACGAATGAGGACGGCACCTCCGTAAACGCCCATATCGTTACTGACGAAGACACCGAGCGTTTGACACTGACCACCACGGCCACGTTGGCTCAGGGACCATGGAACCTCGACCTCGAGTTCACGGGGATCTTAAACGACGAGCTCCGTGGCTTCTATCGAGCCAGTTTCACGGATATCGATGGCAACGAGCAGACGATTGCTACCACGCAGTTCGAAGCAACCGACGCCCGGCGTGCTTTTCCCTGCTGGGACGAGCCCGATCTCAAAGCGGTTTTCTCGATCACCCTGACCGTCCCGAACCACCTGTTTGCCGTGTCCAATGGAGCCGAAGTTGACCGTAAGGACAACGGGAATGGCACCACAACCGTCCGGTTCGCGGACACGATGGTCATGTCGACGTACATTGTTGCTTTCGTCGTCGGCCCGCTCGAAGCGACCGACCCCGTCGACGTCGACGGGGTTCCTTTCCGGGTAATTGCGCCGATCGGCAAAGGCCACCTGACTGATTTCGCTATCGAGGCTGGGGTGTTTTGCCTTCGGTGGTTGAGCGACTACTACGGGATTCCCTACCCGGGAGACAAGGTCGACTTCATCGCCGTTCCCGACTTTGCCTTTGGCGCCATGGAGAACCTGGGCGCGATCATCTACCGCGAAACCGCTTTGCTCCTTGATCGCGATACGACGTCCCTAGCCGAGCAGCGTCGAGTCATCGACGTTATCGCCCACGAACTCGCCCACATGTGGTTTGGCGACCTCGTGACCATGCGATGGTGGGAGGGCATCTGGCTCAACGAAGCCTTCGCCTCGCTGATGGAGATGAAAACGACCGAGGCGATGCATCCGGACTGGGAACGGTGGCTGGCGTTCGCCGCCGACCCGGGTGCCGAGCGATCCGACGCGCTCACGGTAGATGCCCTGGCCGAAAGTCGCTCGGTCGAATTCCCGGTCGCCTCACCGGACGAAGCGAACGAGATGTTCGATGCCCTGACCTACGGCAAAGGATCTGCCGTTCTGCGGATGATCGAGCAGTTCCTGGGAGGCGACCATTTCCGCTTAGGTGTGGCCGACTACCTCCGTACTCATTCGTACGGCAATACGGTGACGAACGACTTGTGGGCGGCACTCGATCGCGCCTCGGGGATGCCCGTCGGCGACATCATGAACACGTGGATTCTGCAACCGGGCCATCCGCTTATCGACGTCACGATCGCGGGAAACCAGGTGCACCTGACTCAGCGCCGGATGCTCCTCAAAGCCGACGAGACCGACTCCTCGATCTGGTCCGTGCCCATGCAACTGAAGGCGTCCATCGGTGGCGAGATCGTGACGCAGAAGTATCTGCTCGAGTCAGATTCGGCAACCGTCGAGTTCCCCGGCAAGGTCGACTGGGTGCTTGGCAATGGCGGCGGTCACGGCTTCTACCGGGTCAACTATCCGGATCTTGAGTTACATGCCCTCATGGGCGATGTTGATGCCCTGGAACCGCTCGAGCGACTTACCCTTCTCGATGATGTGCGGGCGACGGTCGTGGCGGGCCAGAACCATGCTTCGGCATATCTCGACCTCTGTGAACGGTTCGCCGATGAGCCCCAGCAGGCGGTTTGGCAACTGCTGCTCGGCGGCTTGAAGGAGATCAAAGACATCATCTCCGATGATCTCCTGCCGGCCTTCGAAAAGCGGGTCAGGTCGATCGTCACGAAAAAGGCCAGCCAGATCGGTTGGGAGCCAATCGCCGGAGAAACGGACCTCGAGAACCTGTTGCGGGGTGACCTCATCCGGGCGATGGGCAACCTCGGCAATGACCCGGAGACGATTGCCGCCGCGCGTCCACTCGCCCACCAGCTCATCGCGGATCCGGCTTTGGTCGATCCTGTGGTTGGCCAGGCTTCCCTGTTTGTCCTGGCTGCCCACGGCACGGACGAGGACTTCGTCGCCCTGCGCAACGCCTACGACAACGCACCGACCCCCCAATTGCGGCAGCGATATCTGCAGGCACTGTGCGCCTTCGATGACGAACGTTTCGTGACCCAGGTATTCGAGTGGACCTTTGACGAAACGATCCGCGGCCAGGACGCTGCCTGGGTGGTCGCCCGCATGCTCAGCAATCGCCAGTCGGGGCCGGTCGTGTGGACGATGGTTCGAACCAGGTGGAATGACTTGCTCGAGGCCTACCCGCAAGTAACGGTTCGTCACTTGTTCGATGGGCTGCCGTCGCTGTCCCAGCCGGAGGTAGCGGCCGACGTCGAGGCTTTCTTTGCCGAGACAGAAGTGCGATCGGCCAAGACCCTGGCGCAGATGCTGGAGATACTCCGCGTCCATGTGGCCCTCCGCGAGCGGGAAGCCGATCGGATCGGCGCGGCGCTTTCGGCATAAAGGCCATTTCTGATAGTTTCGGTGTCCCACCCCAAGAAGGACCCTCCCGTGAAGCATCAAGTTCGGATCGCCGTTCAACTACAGCCCCAACAGGCGGAGTACTCCGCGCTTCGGGATGCGGTCGTTCAGGCAGACGAGATGGGGGTCGACATTGCCTACAACTGGGATCACTTCTATCCACTGTTCGGAGATGCCGACGGGATGCACTTCGAATGCTGGACGATGCTCGGCTCATGGGCCGAAGTCACCAAGAACATAGAAATTGGCGCCCTGGTCACCTGCAATTCGTACCGAAACCCCAATCTCCTCGCTGACATGGCCCGCACGGTGGATCACGCTTCCAACGGGCGTCTCATCTTCGGGATAGGGTCCGGATGGTTCGAACGCGACTACGACGAATATGGCTACGAGTTCGGTACCGCCGGCGGCCGGCTCCGCAACCTCGATCGCGATCTGCCCATCATCCGGGAGCGTTGGGCCAAGCTGAATCCGGCCCCGACCCGCAACATTCCGATCCTGATCGGCGGCGGAGGCGAGAAGGTGACTCTACGAATCGTCTCAGAACATGCCGACGTGTGGCATGGCTTCGGGGACCTTGAGACGATCAAACACAAGATGTCGGTCTTGGACGAATGGTGCGCCAGAACGGGCCGGAACCCCGACGAGATCCGCCGGTCGACCGGGTGGGGCAAAGTGAAACCTGAGAACCTTGACGACGCCGACGATCTACTCGAAGCGGGTGTGAGCGAATTCACACTCGGCTACGACGGCACGGCCCTCGACATGCCCGGTCTGGGTGAGTGGTTGGCCTGGCGAGACTCCAAGCGATAGCCGGGGATTCCTAGAAGGTTGTAGGCTCTCGCCCCAAATGTTCATCGCCGTTCTCCTTATTGTCGTAGGCCTTGTGCTGCTCACCTTCGCAGCCGACCGGTTTGTGACGGCCGCGGCCCGACTTGCCAAGGCTTGGGGGATGTCCCAGATCCTCATCGGGGCCGTCGTCGTGGGAATGGGCACCTCCGCTCCCGAATTCATCGTATCGGTCGTCGGAGGAGGCAAGAGTTTCGACCTCGCGTTCGGAAACATCGCCGGATCCAATATCGCCAACATGTCGCTCGTGCTTGGCGCCAGCGTCCTCGTCAGTGCCATTGTCGGACAACGAACCATCCTGCGTCGCGAAGGTCTCCTCATGCTGCTCGCGGTGATCTTGTTCGGTGCCTTCTTGTGGGACGGCGGTCTGAACCGGATCGAAGGCACGATCCTGGCGCTCGGCGCAGTGCTATCGGGATACCTACTTACCCGATGGTCGACCGGCGAGACCGACGACGACGTGGGCCTTGACGGTGACTTCAAAGTTCCGACCGAATTGGCGGCCGGACTCCTCACCTTGAGCGTCATGTTGGTGGGAGCCCAGTTGTTGGCGACTGGAGCACTCGACGCAGCGGCGATCCTGGGGGTCTCTGAAGGCTTCATCGGTTTGACGGTGGTCGCGATCGGAACCTCGCTCCCGGAACTGGCCACCGCTATCGCCGCCGCCCGCCAGAGGCGCAATGCCCTGGTGGTTGGCAACTTGCTCGGATCGAACCTCTTCAACTCGTTGGTGGTTGGCGCCGGGGTTGGCATCATCAGACCCGGAGTCGCCGAAGACCCGGTGCGAGGGACGATCATGGCGATGATCGGGATAGTCGCATTAGCCGGCATCATGCTGAACACGGGTGACCGGATGGTCCGATCGGAGGGAGTTGTGCTCCTCGCGACCTACGTGGGCTATTTGACCTGGCTGGCGTTCTAGCTAAGTAAGGCGCTCGTTCCGTTGGCGCTCCTGGGCCCGTCGAGAGGCTTCCAGGATGAGGCCATAGATCTCCTGGACGATGTCCTCGTCATAGCCGAGCGTTTCGGCCTGAGTGCGTACCCGTTCCAGCAGCTCAGCTTCGCGATCGGGTGAACGCACCGGAGCTCCTCGCTCAGCTTTCACCTGTCCGATCTCGAGAGCCAGGCGTTGGCGTCGAGCAAGCAGGTCAACCAGTTCGTAATCAATGGCGTCGATTCCGGTCCGAAGCCGGGTCACCCCGAGCTCGTGCATCAATCCGGCAAACTCCGCAAAGTCAATCTGGTTTTCGGGATTGGCCAGGGCGGCATCGGGCTCGGGATGGACTTCCACGATCACGCCGTCCGCCCCAACGCCGTGAGCGGCCAAGCTCAGCTTGGAGACCAGGCTCCGTGAAGCCACGGCATGAGAAGGCAGCGCCAACACCGGCAGATGCGAACGCTCCTTGACCATGGCTACAGATGTCAGATCCAGGGTCGGTGATTCCCCGAACGTACGGATGCCGCGCTCCACGAGCACCACCTGACCATTACCTTCGGCAAGCACGTACTCGGCAGCCCACAGCCACTCGTCAATAGTCGCCGAGCTAGCCCGCTTGAGCAGCACCGGCACCTCCGACTGGCCGACGATGCGCAGCAGCTCGAAGTTCTGCATGTTCGACGATCCGATCTCGACCATATCGACCATGCCCGCCCAGTCCTCGACATGCTGTGGTTCGTTGACCTGGGTAATCACCGGGAGACCAACCCGCTTCCCGGCTTCCACGAGCCAGGTGATGCCTTCAGCGCCGCGACCACCAAACGAATATGCCGAAGCCCCGGTCGGTACAACGGCGGCGCGCAGAGCACTCGCTCCTGACTGAACGATCGCATCGGCGATATCGTTGATCTGGCTCTCGGATTCGACAGCACAAGGTCCGGCGATCACCGGAAAGTGATCGGCCCCGAACCTGACAGATCCCACCGCAACGACGGTGTTCGCTTCAGATATGCGATCGATCTTGCGTCCCATTGGGCGGTCCTTACAAAAATCAGCCCGGAGGGATCAAACTCCGGGCCCATAACTCCTGGTGGGTCGATCAGCAGGCGGAGTAGTAGGAAGCAACAACGTATCGCCCGGCATCGGCCAACTGGTTCATGCCAAGAAGCTACACGACCGGAGCGTCGTCCCGCAATGGCTTCCCAGCTCCGGCAGCCAACTGTACGTCATGCTCCGGAGTAATGACCATCTGGTTTCTGGCCTGGATTCGGATCAGCACAAAGCCGATAACGATCATTCCGAGAGCCGACCACTGGGACCAGGTGAACGGGCCGAGCAGCGCATCGGCCGAACGCGAGGCCTCGATACCCTGGTCGGCGGGCACCTGGCGAGTGAAGTCGATCAGGAACCGTTGGGCCCCGTACCAAATCACCCAGACTGAGAACAGCTGGCCGTAGTGGCGGTTCTTCCAGATTCGATTGATCCAAGCGAGGACGCCGAGCAGGACGAGCGCACCGAGCAGGTCATAGAGCCAGGTGGGGTGATAGACGCCACAGGTAATCTCCGGAACTACGAGGCCCGGGGTCCCGCACTCCAGCGCGGTGTGCTGGGGTGCGAGGTCGTAGCCGGATTTGACGGCATAGCCGAGAAAGAAATCGGTGGCCGCGCCAAGGTGTTCGGCGATCGCCAGGTCCCCGATGCGACCGACGATCGTGCCAACAGCGAGCCCGTAGGAAGCCGAATCGACCAGCGCCCACCACGGCTGATTGAGTCGCTTGGCCCGGATGGCCGCTCCCAGGATGCCGCCCAACATCCCGCCAAGAATCGAGAAGTTACCAAGCGGTGAAATGACCTGCGCAAACGTCGCCCCTCCGGAGATCTGCGCCCCGACCGTGAGATAGCGCGCACCAAGGATGGCGCCGACCAACGCCCAATTGAACATGGACAAGTAGGCATCGCGGTCGAAGCCTCGCCGTGCGGCCAGTTCGACAGCCAGCCAGGAGCCCGCCAGGAAGCCCAGCGCCGCAAAAACGCCGTGAAGCGAGAGGGTCAGCGGACCGAGTTCGAAAAGCGGGATTGGACGATAAGTGAATTCGGCGAGCACCAGATCAGGTTACCGGAACCAGCAGGGGTACTTTTCTGGATTGGACTCGGCGCCGGCTTCCGATAACCTCACCGTCTCACGAACCAGGTCTCTCGATCTTCTTCAACCGTTCACCCCACCAGCTAACCCTCGGCGTCTTCGCGGCTGCCGGTGGATGGACCCTGCTCGTTTGGGGAAGCCGGATCGGCTTGCTGACCGGCGCCGAGCGTGCAGATCTGGCGAGCTGGCTCCGCATCGGCGGGTCGATAGGTTTCGGACTCACTCTGCTCCTTCTGGCCATGCTGATGTGGTTGACCGAGTCACCAAGCGGTTGGAGTCAGCCAGCCGCCTGGGGGTTCCTGGCGTTCAACCTCGGGGTCTGGGTACCGTCGGTCGTTCGGGTGTTGCCGGGCGATGATTCGGCCACGTTTAAGGGCATCCATGTCGTCCTGGCCGTCGGATCGGTTGGACTGGCGGCGCTGGCCGTGTGGGCGACTAGCCGCCCGCCGATCTACAGCAGAACGACATCCACCCAGATGGCATCGAACACCAGCGCCAGGTAGATGATCGACGTCTTGAACAGCACCATCGCCGTGGTGGGATCCTTGTACAGCCGGTAGGCATCACGCATCATCCACCCCCCGAAGATGATCGCACTCAGCAAGTAGATCCAGGACAGGCTGGTCACGAAGACCAGGCTGAGCGAGACCAACACCAGCATGGCGGTGTACCACAGGATCTGGAGCGACGTATGCCGTTCGCTGGCAACCACCGGCAGCATCGGGATGTCGGCTTTGGAATAGTCATCCTTATACCGGATTGCCAGTGCCCAGAAGTGGGGCGGCGTCCAGTAGAAGACGATGGCGAACATGATCCAGGCGGCCAGATCGACCCGCCCGGTCACCGCTGCCCAGCCAACCAGCACCGGAGCCGCACCAGCGGCACCGCCAATAACGATGTTCTGTCTGGAGGAGCGCTTCAGATACATCGTGTACACGAATACGTAGAACAACAGCGCGGCGGTCGAGATCGAAGCGGCCAGCAAGTTGGTGAATCCCCACAGCCACAGGAACCCGGCCGCTCCGAGGATGACCCCGAACCGCAAAGCATGTTCCGGGGGAATGTCAGCCTTGGGAAGCGGTCGGCCCTTGGTTCGTTCCATGATGACATCGATGTCACTGTCGACGTAGTTGTTCAACACGTTGGCTCCACCCGCCGACAGGGTTCCGCCGATAAGTGTTGCAAGTACGAGCCACCAACCCGGCCACCCGTCGTTGGCCAGCACCATCGGCGGAATGGTCGTTATGAGCAACAGCTCAATGATCCGTGGCTTGGTAACGGACACATACGCCCGTACCGTGTCGCTCCATCCGGGCTTTGACACTTGTTCGGCTACAGCGGTGATGTGGGTTCCTCGTTCACTGGCCGTAGGATACCTGCAGGAACAAAGCTGCGATCCGCCAGGTTGGATGACTCGAGGAGACCTATGCCGTCAATCAAACCTGTCGTCTACTGGCGGCCCGGTTGCCCGTTCTGCACCCGGCTCATAACCAGCCTGGATGAGGCCGCGATAACATACGATGAGGTCAACATCTGGGACAGCCCCGACGGGGCTGCCTTTGTGCGATCCGTTGCCGATGGCAATGAGACGGTACCCACGGTGCTTCTCGGCGATGTCGCCCACGTCAATCCCGCTCCGCAGTTCGTCATTGACGCCGTCCGCTAGCTGGAAATCATCCCCTCCCGAAGAATTGGCCACAGACGGTTCGGCTCGTAACATGGCCCGCGTTCCGAGCGACTAGCCTCGGTCCGCAAACGTCCGTAGATGGAGAGGCCCAAGCACTGTGACACGTCGCCGCAGTTGGATCGGAATCGCTTTCGCTTCGCTCCTATTTGCCGCCTGCGCATCCGGTGGTCCTATGGATTCCCTGGACCCTCAAGGCCCTATCGCCGAGGACATCGACGGACTCTTTCGCCTGACGCTCTATATCGCCACTGCCATCTTCATCCTCGTGCAAGGTGGTTTGCTCTACGCTGCGATCCGATACCGCGATCGTGGCGAGCGGACTCCCGAACCGAAGCAGATCGAGGGCAACGCCCGGCTGGAGGTCATCTGGACCGTCATTCCCGTGCTTATCCTCGCCTCAATCGCCGTCCCCACTGTCGATCGAATCTTCAAATACACCTCTTGTTCCGATGATGCCCTTCATATCGAGGTAATCGGCCACCAGTGGTGGTTCGAATACGGTTATCCCGATGAAGGATTCAGCACCGCCAACGTGCTCGTGATGCCTACCGACACCGAAATCTGCCTGGACATGGCGTCCGACGACGTGCTCCACAACTACTGGATTCCCAAGCTCAACGGCAAGCGCTACCTCGTCCCAGGCCAAGACACCCTGCTCTTGCTCGAAGCCACCGAACCTGGCGAATACTGGGGGCAATGTGGCGAATTCTGCGGTCTGTCGCATGCCAAAATGCGCGCCAGAGTCATCGCCATGACACCCGACGACTATGCCGCTTGGCTTGTCGAACAACAACAAGTCGCCACCATGCCCTCCGAAGGCAGCCTCGAGCAAGCCGGCCTGGAGCTTTTCTTGGGCGGTCAGTGCGTCGGCTGCCACAACATCACCGGGGTGACGGCCGGCAACCCCGCACTGATCGACGGCGCCATCTACGGTCCCGACCTCACCCACTTCGCCAGCCGGAGCGTGTTTGCCGGAGCGGTGCTTGACCTTGATGAACCCGGGGCCCTTGAGGATTGGTTAGACAATCCGCCCCTGATCAAACCGGGCTCGTTCATGCCCAACATCGATCTAACCCAGCAGGAAATCGAAGCGCTGGCTGCCTACCTGAGGAGCCTTGACTGATGGCCACCACAGCCACGCCCGGATCGCGAACCATCTTCCGTCGCCCGGCCTCTCATACCGGGTTCTGGAGCTGGATCACCACCGCCGATCACAAAAAAATCGGCATCATGTATGGATATACCGCCTTCACCTTCTTCATTCTTGGCGGCCTCGAAGCGTTGCTGCTCCGTATTCAACTCGCCCAACCGGACAGCGCGTTCCTCTCGGCATCCGAGTACAACGCCATGTTCACCATGCACGGCACAACCATGATCTTCTTGTTCGTCATGCCGGTGTCGGCGGCGTTCTTCAACTATCTCCTCCCCCTCATGATCGGGGCTCGGGATGTGGCCTTCCCCAGAATGAACGCCGTCTCTTTCTGGATCTTCGTTTTCGGCGGGATCTTTCTCTATACGTCCTTCCTCTTCGGAACCACCGGTCCTCCGGCGGGCGGCAACCTTGCCGAAACTGCCTCGCGCCTTGGCTCAGGACCCAATGGCGGTTGGTTCGGATACGCACCGAACTCAGGGATCCGATTTTCGACTGGCACCGTCATGGACTACTGGTCGATCGGGCTCCAGATTCTCGGGCTTGCATCGCTGATCTCGTCAATCAACTTCATCGTCACCGTGTTCAATATGCGCGCCAAGGGCATGAAGCTCTTGCGGATGCCCGTGTTTGTCTGGATGACGACGGTCGTGGCGTTCTTGCTTCTGTTCTCACTGCCCATCATCGCCGTGGCCCTCTTCATGATCACGTTCGACCGCAGCTTTGGCACCCTGTTCTTCGACCCGTCGATGGGCGGAGACCCGATCCTCTGGCAGCACTTCTTCTGGCTCTTTGGACATCCCGAGGTCTACATCTTGATATTGCCGGCGATGGGAATCGTCTCGGAAGTGTTGCCGACCTTCTCTCGCAAACCCCTATTCGGCTACCCGGCTGTGGTATTTGCCGGCGCGGCGATCGGTTTTATGGGTTTCGGAGTCTGGGCCCACCACATGTTCGCGTCGGGCGTCACCCCGATTACGCAGGCGGCTTTCGGTTTGTCGACGATGGCCATCGCCATCCCGACCGGGATCAAGATCTTCAACTGGATCGGAACGGTGTGGGGAGGCAAGATCAAGCTCAACACCCCGATGCTGTTCTCGCTCGGGTTCGTTGGCATGTTTGTCATCGGCGGGCTTTCAGGTGTCACCCACTCCATCGTTCCTGCCGACTGGCAACAGACAGATACCTATTACATCGTTGCCCACTTCCACTATGTGTTGTTTGGCGGTGCCATCTTCGGCCTGTTCTCTGGTCTCTACTATTGGTTCCCGAAGCTCACCGGCCGCATGTACTCAGAGGCCCTCGGCAAACTGCACTTCTGGGTGTTTTTCATCGGATTCAACCTCACGTTCGGCCCGATGCACTGGTTGGGTCTCAACGGCATGGTCCGGCGCACCTGGGTGTACGCCGAAGAAACGGGACTCGGCCCATGGAACATGGCAGTAACCGTCGGAGCCTTCATCATTGCTATCGGTGTATTGATCTTCATGGCCAACTGGTCCTGGTCAAAGCGCAACGGCCCGGTCGCTCCGTTCGACCCCTGGGACGCCCGCACCCTCGAGTGGACCATGCCGTCACCCACCCCCGAATACAACTTTGCAGTGAACCCGGTGGTCACAGCCCTCGACGACTTCTGGCACAAGAAGTACACCGAGGACAGCGACGGTCGACCGGTCCGCCGCCCGGAAGCGGCCGCGCTTGTCGCGGAACTAGAAGAAGTCGGACTCAATCCGCCCGCACCAATCCACCTTCCCAACCCGTCGTACTATCCGTTCATGGTCGGTGTCGGAATGCCCATGATCGGCTACGGCGTGATCTATCGCGGGGCGGCCTGGGGTATTCCGCTCGGGATCGTCGGCGCACTCATCATCATCGGCTCGTTCATTGGATGGGGCGTTGAGCCTCTCGAAGAACCCCACGAGGAACACACCGATCACTCCGATGAGCCCGAGCTTGGTAACGATCACGGAGAGAACGCCTGATGGCCGATATAGCCCACACCGACGGGCACCACGACGTCCATGAGAGCACCGGCATCGACAACCGCAAACTGGGCATGTGGGTCTTTTTGTCGTCGGAGTTCATGTTCTTCGGAGCGCTCATCTCCAACTACATGCTCTTCAAAGGTCGCGACTACAGCGCCTTTGTTCCTGCCGGTCAAAGCGTCATTCTCCCCCGCGAGCTGTATGACATACCATTTACGTCGGTGTCATCGTTCGTCTTGTTGATGTCGTCACTCACGATGGTCCTTGCCCACGACGCCCTCGCTTCTGGCGACCAGAACCGCACCCGGGTCTGGCTGGCTGCCACCGGACTCCTTGGATCGGTCTTCATTGGCGGCCAGGTCTTTGAGTTCGCCGAATTCGTTCAGCAGGGCATGACCCTGTCAACCAACCCGGCCGCGTCGGCTTTCTTCGTACTGACGGGCTTTCACGGCGCTCACGTCTTTCTGGGAATCCTGATGCTGCTCTCCCTGTATGGCATCTCCAAACGCCAGGGTGGACTCACCGAGTCTCAGGGGCTCAACGTCGAACTGGTCGGGTTGTACTGGCACTTTGTCGACATCATCTGGATTGTCATTTTCACCATCGTCTACCTGATTCCCTGAGGACGTCATGGCCGAAGAACACTCGCTCGCACATCCCACCCCCCGCCAGTACGTTCAGATCGCGGTGCTGCTCGCGGTCCTTACGGCCATTGAGGTGGCGCTCTACTACCTTGAGCAGGGCATAGAAGCGTTCACAACGTCTATCGCCGCACCTCTTCTGATTCTGCTGGCCGTCATGAAGTTCGTGATTGTGGTCGGCTGGTTCATGCATCTGCGCTACGAGAAATCACTGCTCTCCAAGTTCTTCACCACCGGATTTGTCGCCGCGATGGTCCTTTACGTCGCCGTGCTGTTCGCGCTCGGCGCAGTCGTTCTCCTCTGATGGATGAAGTCCTCGGATTTCATCCACACTTTGACGTCATCGCAACCATGGGCGGCTTAGCCGTCGCCTACCGGTATCTCACCACCCGGATCGCCCGCAAGGTGCTGCCGGCCGGAGCCGTCGGTGCCACCCGACGTCAGCAGGCGCAGTTCTATGGGGGCGTAGCGCTGATGTTCCTCGTGTCCACCTGGCCAATTCACGACATCGGCGAGCAATCCCTCTTTACGTTCCACATGGTCGAGCACCTGGTGATCGCCTTGATCGGAGCACCCCTCGTCCTGCTGGGAGTGCCACGATGGCTGGCCGAGTTCCTCCTCAACAAACCCAAGCAAGTGCAATTCGCCAAGGCCGCGAGCCATCCATTGGTCGGATTCACCTTCTTCAACTTCACCCTGGCCGGCCTCCATTGGCCACAGATTGTTGACCTGATGGTGAACGTCTCGTGGATCCATTTCGCGGTCCACGCCACACTGTTCACCTCGGCGATTCTCATGTGGATGCCGGTGATCTCCCCGCATCCCGGGATTCCTCGCCTGAGACCTCCAGGGGCCATGATGTATCTCTTCGCCCAGTCACTCGTTCCGACGATTCCAGCCGCGTTCTTGATCTTCGGAAGCGAACCGATGTACGAGCACTATGCCAACGCCGTCCGACTATGGGATTGGGATCCGATGATGGACCAGGCCATTGCCGGGATCATCATGAAACTGGGCGGTGGCTTCCTGCTGTGGGGAGTCATCACCGTCATCTTCTTCCGCTGGTATCAGCAGGAGCGACGGTGGGATGAACTCGAACACCGACTGCGAGAACCGGTTTCGTAATCCGGTTCGGTGTCCGGGTTAGATGCGAACCTGGACCACGGCGTGATCCTCTGCCGGCGACTCTTCGTCGGAGTGTTCGCCGCCCCCGGATGTCGCGTTCGTAACGAGAGCAACAAACAGCAGCACGATGCCGATACCAACCGCAGCTACCGCGAACTCGCCGGCGCTGATAGACCCGTTCGGTTTGGAAGCTGCGAGGCCAGCAAAAGTCAGAATGCCCCCGGCCGCGACGATCGCGATCAGCGGCGCCGAAGCATGGAAGGTCAAAAGAAGCCAGGCGAACGGCAAGACAAACGAAGCAATAGCCAGGATCACCAGTAGCGGCATCAAATACGACGTAGCCAAGCGATGTTTGATGACATCGGACTCCACCTCTTCGCTGGCAGTCAGGCCGGCCGGAAGCGCCATTGCCTGAACCACCATGGCGACCGAGATCCCCACCACGACCATGATGGCCACTAACAAAATCGATGACCCGACCGGCGCCAAAGCCACCATTACCGGATCCTCAGGCAGCGCCGGTTCGACGGTTGAACCCGCCGCCATGATGACCCCCGAGCCGATTAGTCCGGCCAGGGCACCAACGGCGGCTCCGATTACCGTGAGGCTCCTGGTACTCGTACGGACCGTGAAGCCGCGATCGAACCAGGTTGGGATCGCCGCTGCGGCACTGGCGAGAAGCGCACCAAAGAGGGTCGTAAGCGCCGTGACATACAGCAGAACGTCGGCCGGGGCGCTGAGACTGCTGGCCCGCAGCGCTTCTCCTTCGAACGCCGGGGCGATTCTCGAGAGAGCCACCCGGGTACTGACCAAAGCAGCAAATATGCCGAACATCAGACCGGCACCTGCGCCAAGCTTGACCGCGAACAAAAGCCGCTCACGAAGCGCCACGGCTTCGATGGGCTCCTCCTCGTCGACTTCCATAACCGCTACCGCCACGTCGACGGGTTCCGCAACCGGCTCTGGAGCGGCGACCGGCACGATCGCTTCTTCGACGTCGGCCGCAGCTGGTGCGGCCGGAGTCGGATCTGTGGCTGGCGCAGGACTGGGAGCGGATGCGGTGATCGAACCGCCGCCCGCCCAGGCCGCGAGCACGTCATCCACACCCGTGCCGGAGGCCTGGGCGCGGGCTTTTGCCGAACGCATCACGAGCTCCTCGGGAACCGTGGTTGACTGGGCGATGGCTTGCGAAACGTCGCTCATAGACGCCATAGTAGAGCGCGGAACGGCGGAGGGCGAAGCAACCGGCCCTACGACGAAGAAGCGTCGTTGTCGAGCGAATCCGGCATCGCCGTTTCTTCCGCTCGTTCCTGCCGATCCGCCTCTTGTGCCCGGGTCCTTACCGACCGTTCACTGCGACGAAGCAGCATGAATCCGATGATGATCACGCCAACCATGACGGCGATGTCATCGATGCCGCTTCCATGTCCGAGATACATCTGGGGACCCCCGTGCTGTCAGAGGGGTCCATGCTAATCGGCCCGGGGTATGCTGCCTAACCGCTCGGTGCGTGGCCCCGACCCACGGCTTCTGGCACATCCGTCGTCAACCCTCGGCGAGAATAAACAAGCCCAGCAACGTCAGCATGACCATTAATCCGAGCATCGCCCATTGCGAGCGAACCGCCTTCACTCCGCCAAAGTCTGCCAGCGCTCGATCATGGGCCAGGACTACTCCAGCCACATGTCCGGCCACGATGGCGCCGAGTTGCACCCACCAGATTCCATCGGTCGGGAACCAGTACACGATCTTCCATTGGGCGGTCCCGAATAGGTTCCAGCCCAGGTCGAACGGGTCACTGATCGTCGATAGAAGCTTCTGGCCTTCGAACAAAACCAACGTGAAGTAATGGGCGAAGGCATAGGCGAGACCGATCGGGACAAGCGTATGGGCGAACGAGTCAGCTACGTCTCTGACCGTGCGCTGACTTTCGCCCAGCTTAATCGCCGCCCACGAGGCTCCGTAGTAGGCGAGGCCGATGAGCACGGTGATCGTGATCATGGCGATCGTCTTGAACCATACGAACGACTCAACGTTGCCGAACCAGGTCAGCCATCGCTGGGTGGACGACAAACCGTCGAACGTGACGGTTCCAATCATCACCAATACGAACGGCGTCAACCCTGCCCAACGCGGCAACACCGGCAACGCTCGGAACCACCCGCGCCACACCCACCCGTCGCCATCCGCCGCCCTACCAATCGGGGCGATCGCCGAGATCAACCGGTTATACGTCGTGAATCCGTCAGCAGTACGTAGAGCATTGTCGGCTCCGAAGCGGGCTGTCCAGGCGACCAGCCAACCGGTATAAGCAATGGCGTAGAGCGACAACGTGCGCGGCTCGCCCCCGGTTACCGACGCAAGCTCGAACCACGTAAACGTAAAGAACGCCAGAACCGCCGGCCACACGCCCAGTCGGCTCGGAACCACCCTTTCCGGGAAGCCCAAAACACTCGTGACGGTTCGCCACGGATTCGTCTGGGCGTAGACGTTGCCGAAGACGGCACCGGCGAACGGGATGATAAGAAAGAGGAGGATGTAAACCAGATAGGGGGACATCGAGAACGAGGCGCGCGGTTCTCCGACCAGGCCACCAGCGATCACGATACCGAGGAACAGCACCCCGGCGACCCGCCCCGGCCACACGAGCCAGGACATCCACTGGCCTCCAAGTTTGCGCTGCCGGGGACCGTCCTGAAGGCGAGCCGTTGGCCACAAGGATCCAAGCAGCACGAACGAGACCACGATCACCGCTACGGCGACCGTGCTCGAGGTCGACAACGGAATCGGCAGATCCTCTCGGCCGCCCACGCCGTGAGCGAGGGCGACTCCCGGCATGAACCAGGCCACCCAGGCGACAACCACCAGTAGGACTCCGGACCGTTGCCAGACCTTCACTGGTTCACGACAAGTTCGAGGACCTGGAGACGGCTGGTTTCGAATTCGACCTCGAAGATCCCCGGAATCTCTGCCACGAAGGTGAGCTCGGTGATCTGACCTGCCACCACGTCGGCGATGAGGTCGTACCCATGCACATGCAGTTCGTCGGCAGCGTCGGACTCGACCACCAACCTGACGTTGTCGCCGCAGTCTGACCTCAGCCCGACGTTCTGAAACCAGTTGGCCAGCAACGACCGACACGCCAATAACCACCGTATCGTCGACAGTTGTGGTTGTCGCGGCGACCGTCGTTGTCGTAGACGATGTCGAGGTTGGTGCCGGGGCGGTCGTGTCAGGTACGACGGCTGCGGTAGGTGGCACCGTCGACGCAGGAGTTGGGGCGAGCGTCGAAGACGCGCCCCGGCTGAGCAAGCGGCCAACGGCAACGTCATCACGAACGCGACGAGGAGTCTGATTCTATTGGGCATCCGACAATGTTAGAACAGCCCGAGACCGAGCTAGCCGCACCGGTCAGACACGTCTTCAGGGTCCCCGGTCATGATATTGACGATGGTCTCTGCCGAGGCTCCCGATGTGTAGGTCACGTGGGCGTCGATGATTCCAACGTCCTGGACCTCGAAGACCTTCGCTCCCCAAGCGCATACTCCCGGGTCGTATCCGTGCCCGAGGCCTGACCAATCATCGCTCCAGCCGTCGGTGAGGCCGCCGATGGCGATGACAGGATCGGATGGGGCTTCGCCAACAAAGACAGCTGCCGGATCCGGCAAGACCAATCTGCCGATGTGGTCGGCCGCGACGTTCGGACTCCCAACGATGACCAGCCGATCGGCCGCCAGGTGATCGTCGACCGCGGCCCGGGCAGCCAGAACCGAACCGTAGGAGTGAGCCACAACAGTCAAGGGAACATGCGGCCTTTGAGCGGCCAGACCATCGACGAACGACACCAGATTCGGGGATCCGACCTCGGCCTGATCCCCGAGAAGGGGTTCGATATTCCAGCCGATCGCCGGAGCGTCGTACCCGAGCCAGGCCACCACCGCAATCTCCCGGTCCATGGATCTGGCTACCGACACCAGCGACCGGGCGTGAGAAGCCACGGCCTCGAAAGTCTGCAACTCACTGCCGATCCCCGGTACAAAGACGCCGATCCCGACGGCGGCGTCGACGTCACCGACCACTTCGACGAGTTGCCCGTCACCGGACGGGTCAAACCAAATGAACGTGCGCTCAGACTCGATCCAGCCTTCCAGTAGCCGGAGTAGCTCGACCGCTTGCTGATCCGATTCCGTTGACAACTCCGATCGAAGGCGATCCGCCTCGATCGTCATCAAGCGTCGGCTGGCCACCGCTCGCCATGTCAACGGCAGGCCGTCCGTCGCGGCGACTACGCCCGGGGTGGTCCAGGCCACCCGCCGTCCGATCTCTGCCGGCAAGGCGGCGGCCAGCGCCGCCACCTGGGCAGGCGCGAGGCCGTCAAGAGCCGCCAACCAGGCTCGTTCGATTGGCACCGATCGTCTGAGCATGGCGTCGAGACGAGGATCGTTGTCAGAGCCGGGAAATGTTTCAATCTGCCGCCAGAGATCGGCCAGCTCCGATCTCCGACCCCACGCCGCCGACCACCGATAGGCACTGATCTCGCCCAAGGAGACCGCCCGGCGGGCCAGATCTTCTGCCCGCTCCTCGCACCCGACCGACACCGGACCAAGGGCTCGTACCGAGTTTGACGACCGGTGCACCCTCGTGAGGGCCTGAGGCACCCCAACGGCAACGGCCTCCAGGTCGGCCGCCAGCCGAGACAGCCATCCGGCCAACGAAAACAACTCATCCCGATCAAATCGATAACTCATCTAGGTGCGCAGAATAACGTAAACAAGCATAAGATATCAATGAGCCCGACCGGGATGAAAGACGGGAAGCGGGCCAGCCCCTGATAGGTTGACAAGACCATGACCGAACTTGATGACTTCCGTGCCCAAAAAGATGAATTCTTCGCAACCCCCAACTCCCCGCTTGACCCCGGCGCCGGGTTTGAGGGACTCGCCTATTTCCCCGAGGCCGAAGCCCTGCGATTTGAGGCTCCGATCGAGCCGTCACCGGGAGGCGAGCTCACCGTGGGGACCAGCGACGGCCAGAACAGAATCTATCAGCGAGCCGGGATCGTTCGATTTGAGGTCAACAGTACGGACGTCCAACTGACGTTGCTCCATCACATCGGCGACGACGGGTATTTTGTGCCATTCCGGGATGCGACCTCGGGAAAAGAGACCTACGGAGCCGGCAGATATCTCGATCTCGACCTGGAGGAGAGCGGGATGGTTTCACTTGATTTCAACCTGGCCTACAACCCGTACTGCGCCTACTCGGAGGCGTACTCATGCCCGCTCCCGCCCACCGAAAACTGGTTGACCGTGCCCATCGAAGCCGGCGAAAAGAACTACGAACCCGTTACGAACTGCACCCCATCGCGAGATGGCTGCAACCATCTCGGCATGGTGGGTGAGCGGGCCCTCATGGCGGGCACCGACCAGTTCGAGGACGACCGATCCATCGATCCGGCTGGCGAGGTCGTACTGAGCACCGGCGGGTACAAGTTGATCACGTGTGTTGACAACCACGAGGGCCGGAACGCTGATTAACCCAACCCAGTCGCCGCGAATCGAAGACACGTGCGGCGAACCCGGCTGCCCAGTAAGACTCGGGATCTCGTCCGATCGACTGAAGCCAGAAGTGTTGGGCTTCGCTGGGGGTGATCGCTCCACCCGTTCAAGATACTTCGTGCGGACGTAGGAGACTTCCGAGCGCGTTACCCGCTCGAATACGCTCCGCCACATAGATATGCCAACCGACTCGGTACGTCGCCAATCGACCCGCCGATGCTGACATGTGCGGCCGTCCCACCCAACCCGATCTTGCCAACGAGGTCGGGACGGCGATGCGCTAACTCCTGGACGATCATCCCGCCCATCGAGTATCCAAAGACAGCGACGGATGCCAGCCCGAGCGTATCGAGCACGCCGGCGAGGTCATCGGCGGCATCGGCAATCTCATACGAACTCCGAACCGCATCCGACTTCCCGGCATCACGATTATCCACGGCGATAACACGAAATTCCCGAGCGAGAGCTGGCATGATGCGGGCGTAGATCACGTTCGACGCATCTCCCCAACCGTGGACCAGCACGATCGGGGTCCCATCTTTGGGACCGGCTTCGCGAATGAACACTTCCCGGCCGTTGACAAACACGGTCCGACCAGGAATCGGCATCGGGTGGACCTGATTGGGTTCGAACGAAGGTCGCAGCTCCGGTCCGAACATCCGCCAGAGCACAAAGACGGCCGCCAGCTTTTTCAAGAAACTCATCGGAGGTCGTCCTTGGCAAAGACGAAGTCCTCAACCGGCTGACCGCCGATCAGGTGCTCGTCAATGATACGGTCCATGACCGCCACCGTAACCGAGTGATACCAGACACCTTCTGGATATACGACGGCAATCGGTCCCATCTCACAGATACGCAAACAGTCGACCTTGTTTCGCAAGATCGAGCCGGTACCGGCGACCGGCCCGGTCGGTGGCATCGCCAGCTGGGCTTGCCAGACCGGCGGGGCGCTCGTGGCGGCAGCTTGTTTGAGCCGGGTTTTGAGGTGACGCCAGACCTGGTTGGTTTCCTCGATGGGTGCACACTTGGGGGTGGTCTGGTCGGCACACAGAAAGATGTGTCGTTGAATCTGGCCGATCGATAACGCCTCGGCGATCAATTCGATTCGGTCCGTTGACATGACCGGGAGTCTAGGAGTGTTAGTGA
Organism: uncultured Acidimicrobiia bacterium; assembly: GCA_963847455.1. GTDB lineage: Bacteria > Actinomycetota > Acidimicrobiia > Spongiisociales > JAENVV01 > JAENVV01. Next base: position 751 of record CAWKAG010000032.1, on the reverse strand, counting down.
ACCAGGCGGATCGCAGCCGACTCGCCGCTCTGGATCTCGCCGATGACGGCGCTTTCGTAACACTCGTGCTCATCGAGCCGATCGAGTAGATCTTGCGCTTCGGCCGGGGGAACGCCGATCAGAAGACCCCCGCTGATCTCGGCGTCGGCCAACAGCTGCATCCAGAAATCTTCTACATCGGACGTCACGTGCGGCGCGACTGCGTCGAGGTTGCGCTGGCTCCCACCGGGGAAGAATCCCGCTTCCAAGAGTTCTTCGACCCCGTCCATCAGCGGAACCTGGTCGACCTCGATCAGGGCACTCACCGCGGCGGACGTGAGTAATTCCCTGAGGTGACCAAGCAACCCGTACCCGGTCACGTCTGTGCAGGCATGGGCGTTGACTGCCGCCATGGCGAGCGAAGCCCCAGCGTTGAGTTCTGCCATGGTCTCTATGGCATATCGGGCCAGGTCGTCGTCGACCTTCCCCGCTTTGAGGGCAGTCGTGATGATCCCGGTGCCGAGCGGTTTGGTGAGGATCAGCTGATCGGCGGGACGCGCACCGGCATTGGTCTGCAGCCGACCCGGTTCGACGATGCCGGTTACGGCGAACCCATACTTCGGTTCGGGGTCATCTATGGAGTGTCCACCAACAACCGTGCAACCCGCCTCCTCCATAATCGAAAGGCCGCCTTCGATCACTCGTTCAAGAACGTCGAAGCCGATGACCCCGCGTGGCCAACCGACCAGTTGGAGAGCGGTCAGCGGGTCCC
>CAWKAG010000031.1:0-40398 GCA_963847455.1 uncultured Acidimicrobiia bacterium | reverse complement strand
GGGGATGAGGTCGACCAGATATTGGTCGATTACATCGCAGGACTGAGTAACACCGATGGTGGTAACGACACTGTTAGTGAGAACACCGTTGGTGAGGATACGGCGGCTGCGGTCGCCGGCGGAGTGCTGGGAGCATCTCTCGAATTGTTTTGCCCCGAGCACCGACAGTTGATCGAGGACTAGGCAATGACCCAAAGTGCGAAACGTCTCGCCACTCTCCTGATGAGCGCCGCGCTCGTTGCTGGCCCGTCTGTGGCGCTCGCTCAGGAAGGTGCCGACCTGGTCGGCACGGCTAGGGCGGCCGCCGTCCGATCAGCCCAGATCGCCAATGAGACCGCCCTGGCGGCCCGGTCTGGCGAGGGTAAGAAGAATGGTCTGGATAGGGCCGCCCAGGCTGTTGAGGCCGCCGAGGACCGCGGAAACGGCAATGGCCGAGCGTTAGGTCGCGGCAATGCGGCCAAAGTGCTGGCGGCGCTCGCGGCGGGCGAGTCCCCGTCTGGGATCGGCAAGGAGCATGGCAAGGCTGTTTCGGCAGCCGCCAGAGGGCTCAGCAAAGTTGCCGGCGAGAAGAGCAACAACGGGAATGGCTGGGGCAAGGGCGGCAACCCGAACAAGGGTGTCGAAAAAGACGACAGCTAAAACGCTTTCGCTCTGGTCAGACTTCAGGTCGCGCCGGAGTAAGGTGCGACGCGAACTGTTCAACCTGATCGGGTAACCCTGAGCGGATGGCACCGGTTATCAACGGGAACATCATCCCCGACAGCAACCCTCTCGTCTGCAGGTCGAGGCCCACCGTCACTCGCACCCCACCTACGCTGGGCGCCAACGAGGCCTTGATGTGTCCAGCGATCTCTGACGTCGAGATATAGACCACCATGTCGGTTGGGCGCGACGACAAGCGGACTTCACCTTTGCCAGCATATTCCTTGCCGGCCACGACTGCTGTGAACAGGTAACCCGTGAGGTTGCCACCCCGGTCGAACTGCGGGTTGGTTACCTCGGTGATGCCGGCGATCGTTGCCCACGTAGCGGGATCCTGCAGGCCGGCCCATGCGTCATCGAGATTCGACGCGGCAGACGTAACGGTGTGCGAGAACTGGGCTGAGGCCATGGCTGGGAATCGTAGCGGGATGTCAAAGATCCCGGACGATCTCCTTCAGGAGCTCAAGCGTGGCCGGTTCACAATGCTCCCACGTAGCGTTGGTTGTCACCACAACGCCCATGCCGATGTCATGCAAGATGATGGCTGCGGCAAAAAAGGTATCGGCCGAACCGGTGTGGCCACTGATATTGTGTCCGGCAAACTGTTGGCGTCCCCAACCGTATCCGTTTTCGTGAACGGTGCGGATGACCCGGGGCATCAAAGTGCCTGAGCCCGATGAGAGGGCCTCCAGGTTGGCGTGTTGCCAGCGCAGGAAGCTCATAAACGACATGTGGATGTCCCCGGCCGGGGCGATCCACGGTTCAAGTTGGTACGGACCGTCGGGCGCGTGGGGAACGAGTTGCCCATCGATGAGTTGGTGGCCCCACGGATTGGCTGCCCGCCAAGACGCCGGCCAACCGAACCCGGCGGCCAGGTCGAGTCGCTCGAAGACCCGGCGCCGGACGGCTTCTTCCCAGCTCGATCGGGTCAGCAGATCTATCACCGTACCAACTACTGCATATCCGGCGTTTGAGTACCGGGTCTGGCTACCTGGTTCGGTGATGTCCGCGTGGGCAAGAACGAAATCGGTGAAAGCTCGCCGATTCTCAACGGGGTCTTCTGGCAAGTCTGGCATGCCGACCAGCTCGCGCTCTTCCTCGAACGGCGGTAGTCCCGCCGTGTGGTCGAGCAGCTGTCCGATCGACGCCGTTGTTGGGAGGTCGCAGACGTTGCTGAGCGGTTCGTACCAGTTGATGAGCCCCTCTTCAACCAGCTGCGCTGCAACCGTGGCGGTGATGGCCTTGGCGCAAGATCCGAGGTGGAAGTGATCGCCGCTGCGGATCGGGGTGGGGTCGATCAGAGACCGAACCCCCGAGGTAGCCAGGATCATCTCGCCGGTGAGGGTTACGATGCCAAGCGCGGCACCGGGAGCGGCGCCGCTGCGGACTAGCTCGTCGAGCAATCCCTGGTACTTGGATTCGGTTGCGAGCTTGACCATTCCATTGAGTGTATCGAAGCGGTGCCCAAGCCGAGGTCAATGTTGAGCTGCTGAGCACTAATGTGCCCACCTCATGGCCTTCAACAGTGTTCAGTACGCGATCCTCCTGGCGGTCGTTTTCGCGCTGTATCGGGTCATGAAGCGGCGCGAACAAAACTTGCTGCTTCTGGCGGCTTCCTATCTCTTCTACGGGTTTTGGGATTGGCGCTTTTTGTCGTTGCTTTGGATCTCAACCATCGTTGACTTCATCGTCGGCAAACGGATGGGAGTGTCGAACGATCCGGTGGTGCGAAAACGCCTGCTGATCACTTCGATGGGCGTCAACCTCGGCATCCTCGGCTTCTTCAAATACTTCGGGTTCTTCGCCGAATCGGCCGGCGAATTGCTGGCTGGTCTTGGCCTTGAAGCTGACTTCGCAACCCTGCGGATCGTACTGCCGGTCGGAATCAGTTTCTACACATTCCAGACCATGTCCTACACGATCGACATCTATCGGCGTGAGATCGAGCCGACGGACAATTTGCTTGGTTTCGCCGTCTTTGTGGCGTTTTTTCCGCAACTGGTTGCCGGGCCGATCGAACGAGCCAAACGCCTCCTGCCCCAGTTCCTCGCCGACCGGCCCAGGGTGGCTGGGAGCGAACTCGGCTCAGGCCTACTGCTGATCTTCATCGGCCTCTTCAAGAAAGTCGTGATCGCCGACGCACTTGCACCGTACGTACAGGAGGCGTTCGACGCATCGGGTACCGCCGGATGGATGCAGCTACTCGTGGCGGTCTACGCGTTTAGTCTCCAGATCTACGGCGACTTCAGTGGATACTCGTCGATTGCTCGGGGTTCGGCGCGCTTGCTCGGCATCGACCTTATGGTCAATTTCAATCAACCTTATCTGTCACGCAACATCACGCACTTCTGGCGAACGTGGCACATATCTCTATCGACGTGGCTGCGCGACTACCTGTACATCCCGCTGGGCGGGAGTCGCGGTACGGCGGTGGCCACGCAGCGCAATCTGATGGTCACCATGCTCCTCGGGGGTCTCTGGCATGGAGCGGCCTGGACGTTTGTCGTTTGGGGCGGCTTGCACGGTTTGTATCTGGCTGTCCATCGCCGTTTTCGACATCGGTCTCCCAAGTCCGAAACGGACCCTCCCACCTGGCGTGATGTTCCGGCGATCGTCGCGACGTTTCACCTGGTTGCGCTGTCGTGGGTCTTTTTCCGGGCGGATTCTTTTACGCAGGCGTGGGACGTACTGGTCGGCATTCTCGGGCTTCGGGCGGCGGATGGGATACCGTACGCCGGGTTGGCGCTCATCGTTCCGGCATCTCTGGCCGTCCTCTTTATAGATCTTGTCCAACGTCGGACCGGCCGTCATGAAGGCCTCGTGACGATCCCGGCGTTCGCCAGGGGAGTGGTCTACGGTGCGTTCTTCATGGCGATCGTGCTGTTCTCCGGCCAAGAAGTTGTCCCCTTCCTGTACTTCCAGTTCTGATGCGTCGTTCGCTCATCATCGGGTTCATGATTGTGGTGGTTCTCCTGGAGGGTGCCGCCCGCTTGCTGGCGCCCCACATCCCCGGCCAGCTGGTCTGGGACACCCAGTTCACCCAGGACAAGGCCGATCAGATCGCTGCGGTCGGCGAGGTCGACGTCGTCTACATCGGATCGTCGGTGGTCAATGCCGGAATTGACCCAAGCCTCGTCTCTGACAACAGCCGATTCGATTCGGGCTACAACGCAGCAATCCCGTCAACAACGCCGACTACCTGGAAGATCTGGATGCGTGACCTCGTATATCCCGACCTGTGTCCGTCAGTCGTCGTGATCGGGATTTCGGTACGTGATTACAACGACCGGAACGTCGGGATCCCGTTCGACCTGAGGTCGTATCTTCCGTCGGCGGGTCGTCTCGAGCTCTACGGGCAGTTCACGTCGGCATCGCTTGAAGAGCAGATTGGTCGGTATTCGGCTTTCGTTCGGATACGGTCGCGGCTTCGTCAACCGGAAAAGGTTGCGAGGTTCCTGGTGACCGGGAGGGTACCGGGGTGGCCGGCGACCGTACTTACACCCGACGGTCGATATACCGGCTGGGACGACAATGAGTATGTTGACCCGAGTCCGGAGGGCATCGAACAGCTTGTGACCAAGGTATTCGTAGATTTTTCGGTGGGTGGCGCCGAAGACCTCGCTGTGCGATCGATCATCGAAGATGCCCAATCCCTGGGTGATCGAGTGGTGATCGTGCGAATGCCGACGATGAACCAGGAGCTCGCTCCCCTTTTGCCGGCTGGCCGAGACGACCTTGACCGGTTTGAACGCCAAGTAGAAATGCTCGGGGACGATTATGACATTCCCGTTATCGTCTATGCCGATATGGACGACGATCAGACGCTGTTTGGCGACCTCTATCACATGAACATGGCAGGAACTACCGAATTCTCGACCCGGCTGGGACGTGACCTCGATCGTTTGCCATTGGCCCCCGAGAGCTCACGGTGTGGCACGAGGCCGGCTGCCCCGGACCTGGCCGTCGAACCGTGACCCCCACCGAGTACCTCAGGGTCGTCGTGGACCGCGATCGGCTGGCGCTACTCGGTAGGGCCGCTCTTGGTCCTTTCTCAGTGGGCGAGTTCGCCGAATCGATTGGCGGTGACCGGAAGAAGCTGCTGCTGGCGGCCGCCAAACTGCGAGAAATTGGGCTGCTCAATTCCGACCACTCGCTCAACGCTGAGATCTTCGACGCACTGGGTGCGCAGCTTCCCGATGAGGAGCGGGCAGCCCCCGAGATCCTCCAAGGTGACTGGTCCGAGGATGAGATCAAAGTGCTCGACAGCTTTTTTCAGGGCACTCGCCTTATGGCAATCCCGACCAACTACACCAAGCGGAAAGTGATTCTGGAGCGGCTCGTCCAGACGTTTGAACCCGGAGTTCGCTATCCCGAGCGCCAGGTGTCGTTCATGCTTCAGCTCTATCACTCCGATTACGCGGCGTTGCGTCGGTACATGGTTGACGACGAGCTGTTGGCTCGTGCCGATGGGGTGTATTGGCGAATCGGCGGCCGATACCCGGGCGCTACCAAGTCAACTTGAGGGGGAGGCTATTCTGATCTGATGGCTGGCTTAATGGCGTTTCACGCCCACCCTGATGACGAGACCACTTCAACCGGCGGAACCCTGGCGCGTTATGCCGACCGCGGCGAGGACCTGGTCGTGGTTACGGCCACCGACGGCGCCGAGGGCGAGATCCACAACTACGAGAATCCCGACGACCTCAAACCGCGATTGACCGAAATGCGCGCCGAGGAGCTGGCTGCCGCCCTCAAGCTGCTGGGCGTGCAGCATCATGAGTTCTTGGGCTATCGCGATTCCGGCATGATGGGGACCGAGCCGAATGCCCACGAACGGTGCTTTTGGCAGGCGGACTTTATGGAAGCCACCGGGAGGTTGATCAAACTCATTCGCAAGTATCAGCCCGAGGTCTTGGTGATTTACGATCCGTTCGGTGGATACGGCCATCCTGATCACATTCAGGTCCACCGGATCGGCCTGTCCGCCTACTGGGGGGCTTCGGATCTGGGACGATTCCCGCTCGATGAAGGCGAAGAGCTGTGGCGACCATCGAAGCTGTATTGGTCCGCCTGGCCTCGCACCCGGGTGCAAGGGTTCGCAGAAGCCCGACTCGAAGCCGGCCTCATCAACGAGGAAGAGTACGAGCAGCAACGCCATGGCGGAACGCCCGATGAGATGATCGATGCGTGGATCGACGTCAAGGACGTGTTTGGACGCAAGGAGGACGCCTGGCGGGCTCACCGGACCCAGATCCCGGAGGACTGGTTCTTTTTCCAGGTTCCGGCCGATATCCGACCGACCGTGTTTGGGCTCGAGTCATTTGTGCGGGTCTTTTCCGACGTGGAGGTCCAAAGCCCCGAGGATGACCTCTTCAACGGCCTCCGTTAGGGGGCCTGGTCCGATGAACGCGGTCGATCACTGGCGGAGCCAGTTGGAGGCGTGGGCGCTTCCCCAAGACTTGTTGGACGCAGTGCCGTGGAATCCCTATGAATGGCCAGCCGAGCTGTTTTCCCGCCGGGATACGAGTGCCGCCGACGAACAACGCGCCGAGCGCCACACCAACGTAGTGATCCGGCGTTTCGAGCCAGGTTCCCTGATCGATATCGGGGCCGGGACCGGTGGCAGTTGCGTGCAGTTCGCCGCCGATGGTATCTCCGTCACGGCAGTTGAACCCGATGCCGGCATGGCAGCCAAGCTGCGATCCGTGATCGCCGATCGAGATGTCGGCATCAAAGTTGTCGAGGCGGCCTGGCCGGCGGCAGTCGAATTGGTGAAGCCCGCCGACGTGGTGACCTGCTCGCATGTGATTCACAATGTTTCCGAGCCCGCACCATTCCTCAAGGCGATGCAGTCGGTCGCCCGCAAAGCGGTGGTGATTCAAGAATTCGAGGTGCACCCCTGGGCACATCTCGGGCCGTTCTATCGGGAGCTTCACGGGCTTGACCGCCCGGTCGGCCCCACCGTCGACGATCTTGTCGCAGTGATCGAGGAGACAATCGGGGTGGCGCCGACGGTCGAGCGATGGAATGGCGGCCGACCCATGTGGTTCGCAGATCGAGACGAGCTGATGACCTTCTACGGTCGCCGACTGTTGGTCCCCGACGAACGCCGCTCCGATCTCAAGGCGGCTCTCGGGCCGTTTATCGTCGAGCTCGGGGATGGCCGGGTTCAGCTTGAGGATCGTGAGAAGGCCCTGGCCACGATCTGGTGGCGGGTGTAGGGAGGGGATTGGTGGTCGAGGTCGGCTCACCACTAGCCTCGTCGTTCTTATGCTCCTCGTACGAGACGTTCGTATAGAAGCGGGTGTTCGGGTCCTTCTCGAAGACGTTTCATTCACTGTTCAGGCTGGCGACAAGGTTGGTCTGGTCGGGCGTAATGGCGCGGGCAAGACGACCCTCATGAAGACGCTGATCGGCAAAACGCAGCCAGCTGATGGGACGATCACCAAGACCGGCCGGGTCGGCTATTTCTCCCAGGAAGTGGCGCTCGACGAACTCGAATATCCCGAAATGACCGCATTGGAGCGGATCCTGACTGCCCGTGATGTCGGCGGTATGCAGCGCAATATCGAGCGGGCCAGGCAGAAGATCGAGCATTCAAGCGGCGACGCTCAACATCGAGCCATCGCTCATTTTGGGCGGCTAAACGACGAATTCGAAGCCAAAGGTGGTTTCAAACTCGAAGCGGGTGCCAAGGCGATCGCCTCGGCAATCGGCATCGAGAACGATGATCTCCCTCAGCCGGTCGCCTCGATGTCGGGTGGCCAGCGGCGCCGGGTCGAGCTGGCCAGGATCCTTTACTCGGAGACTGATGTGCTCCTCCTCGATGAACCCACCAACCATCTCGACCTCGACGCCAAATCCTGGCTCATGGACTATCTCGAGGCGTACAAGGGTGGGCTCTTCGTCGTGAGTCATGACCTGCCGCTCCTAGACCAGTCCATCACGTCGGTCCTGGCATTGGAGAACGGTCGAATCGAGGCGTACCGCGGCAACTACTCGCACTTTCTTGACGAAAGCGAAAAACGCCGCGTCCAGCGTGAGCGAGAACGAAAAACTCAGCAAGCCAAAATTGATCAGCTCGAGACCACCATTCGTCGATTCAAGGGATCAACGGAAAAGATGGCCAGGAAGGCGAAGACCATGGAAACGCGGGCCGGTCGCCTCCGCCACGATCTGGTCGAAGTCTCATCTCGAGGAAAGTCCGTAAACGTCTCGTTCCCGCAGCCGGATCCGTCCGGCCGGACGCCCATCAAGGCGACTGGCCTTGCCAAGTCCTATGGCGACAACCTCGTGTTTCTCGACGTCGAGGTCGACACGAATCGGGGCGAGCGTATCATCATCATGGGGCTCAATGGGGCCGGGAAGACCACCTTGCTGCGGATTCTGGCCGGAGTCGAATCAGCCGATCTTGGCGAAGTGGAACTCGGATTGAAGACCACTGTGGGCTATTACGCCCAGGAGCATGAACAAATCAAAGCGGGCGTGGAAGTGATCGATCATATGCGGGAGGTCTCCGACCAGCCAGATCAGACCCTCCGGTCATTGTTGGGTCACTTCCTGCTGGCCGACAAAGTCGACCAGGACGCATCGACCCTGTCGGGTGGGGAGAAGACCAAGCTGGCACTGGCGCAGCTGGTCGTATCCCGGCCCAATGTGTTGCTGCTGGACGAGCCAACCAACAACCTCGATCCTCAGGCCAAGGATGCCCTCCTCAGTGCGCTGAACGCCTATACGGGCACCATCATTCTGGTCTCGCATGATTCGGACTTTGTGGCAGATCTAGACCCGGACAAGGCGATTCTGATGCCGGAAGGCACGATGGCGTATTTCGACGAGTCGATGTTGGAGCTCGTAGCTCTTGCCTAGAGGGCGCTTGTGAACGAACCGAACCAGGTCTGACACACCTGATTGAATGGCTCACGATGAGTCTCGAGGGCAATGGCCAGCTCGGCCGTGGTGGTGCGAGCTTTGTCGATCATCCACGGCGGGTAGTCATAGAGCTTCTGATGCTCGAGAAACTCGTCCTCATCATCGACGTACACCTCGCCGGTGGCCTTGCGAACCACGTCGAGATCGAGATCGACCATTTCGATCCGATCGCCATTGATCGTTGGGGGAGTGATGATGTCGAGGAAGTGGGTGATCCGGTGCTCGCCATTGAAGACCAGGGACCACCAGGCGTCGGGTATCGAGCAGAACACCCATGGCTGCTGGGTCGTAGTTATCGGCCCCGCTCCCTTCTGCTGCTCCGATCCTGGTTCGCAACCGAGCCATAGGCCGTGTTCGTCCTCGCCCAACACGACGAGGTCTTCGTGGCGCCAATGGGCAATGTTGGGGTACTTGAAAAACTGCAAGCTCATCCGGTCGGCCATTCCGGTAACTTAGCGGGCGTGGATACTGAGGGGCTCGTTGCGTTTGTGGCATCCGAATTGGAGGGCCTGGCTGACCCAGAGCGCGCCGCGCAGATGGCCGCATATATGAAGAGTGACATGCCTTTCTACGGGGTCACCTCGCCCGCACGCAAGCTGGTTTTTCGAGAAGCGCGCAAACTGTTTCCCGTTGAGACTCCCGATGACTATGAGGCCGCCATCCTGGCTCTCTGGAGTCAACCGCAGCGCGAGGCCAAGTACGTCGGTCTCGGGTACGCGACGGAGCATCGCAAGCAAATCGGCGTTGAATGGATGGGCCTCTACGAGAAGCTCATCGTCGAGGGGGCGTGGTGGGACTTCGTCGACGACGTGGCGGTGCACGCAGTCGGCCGGGCCCTGCTTGGTCAGCGATCCGAAGTCACGCCGATCGTTCGCTCGTGGATCGATAGCGAAAACATGTGGCTGCGGCGAACCGCCATCATCTGTCAGGTTCGCCACAAGTACGAAACCGATGAGGCGCTCCTCTTCGACCATGCGCTCGCCTGCCTCCACGAGACAGAGTTCTTCATTCGCAAGGCCATCGGGTGGGCGCTGCGGGACTACTCCTGGTTTGAACCTGAGGTGGTCCGGAGTTTCCTCCTGGAACACAAACACGAGATGTCCGGGCTGACCTACCGGGAAGGCGCCAAGCGCATTCCCGACATGCCGCCCTACAAATGAAGCAGAGTGCCGGGATTCTCGCCTACCGGCATTCCGCCGATGCCATTGAGGTGCTGATAGCTCACCCGGGCGGCCCGTACTGGGCGAAGCGCGATGAAGGAGTGTGGAGCATTCCAAAGGGCGAAGTAGACGATGGTGAAGACTTCCTGCTGGCGGCTAGACGAGAATTCACTGAGGAGTTGGGCGTAGCGTCCCCGCAGGGTCCGTACCTGGAGCTTGGTGCCATTACCCAGAAAGCCGGCAAAGAGGTCCTGGCCTGGGCGGTCGAGGCCGACGTGGACCCGGATGCGGTGCTATCGAACACCTTCACCATGGAGTGGCCTCCCCGGTCGGGCCGTCAGGCGGAGTTCCCCGAAATCGATCGAGTCGCCTGGGTCAGTCCCGACGAGGCCAGGGTGAGGCTCAACCCTGCCCAGGTAGAACTGGTCGAGCGTCTGCTGGATCAAGTCACAAAATGAGCTCAACCCGAACGTCGGCGACCCGGCAAAAATGAGAAGGGGAGAGGCCGTGTGGCCTCTCCCCGGTTCTCGATAGTTGCGTTGTCCTAGCTGCTGTACACCTTGGCCAGCGATTCGATCGCCTTACCAAGTGTGTCGATGTGCATGTTCAGACCGGTCTCGACTGCCGAGGCCGGGATGACTCCACCACTGATGCTTTCGAAGAATGCTCCAGCCGCACCGCCGTAGGCACCGAGGTCGAGCAGGGCTTGGTCAATCATCGCCTGGTCGCCTGAGATGGCTCCAACCGCGTAGTCCACGAAGAAGCCGATGTGCTGGCGCCAGAGGTCGAGGAAGGCAGCCTCATCATCGGGGGCAATGCTCCCGATCAATTCCGACAGTTCCACACTGTTCCCGTCGAGTGCACTAGCGGCAGCGGCGAAGGCGTCAGAGTCGAGTCCGGCTGCATAGGCCGTGTCAACCGCGATGCCAGCCAGGTAGACATGCTCCTCAAGAAGCGTCGACAAGGTGGCATATACCTGGGCGGCTCCCGAGTCGACAGAACCTTCCATGCCCGTGGCGGCGACTACCGCGGCGGCGATGGCTTTGGCTCCACCTTGAGCACCGACGTGGTCCGCAGCCATGGTCAACTTCGCGAAGATATCGGTGTCACCCGCTACGACGGCATCGATGACCGCGATTACCGAGTCGATATGTCCATTCAGAGCGGTCTCGAGGTCGGCCGCAGGCAATTCGCCGCCGGTCAGCGTCTCGAAGAACGTTCCGGCCGTGAAGGCATACGATCCAAGGGCTAGCTCGGCAGCTTCCTGTCCGGCGGTGTCACCGGTGGCGCTGGCGGCTGCATAGTCAACGAAGAATCCAATGTGAGCTCTCCAAAGTTCCAGGAAAGCGTCACGTTGATCAGGGGCAACCGAACCGATCAGATCGGCGATTTCCACCGAGTTGCCGTCGAGAACGCCAGCGGCCTGGGCAAATGCGTCGGAGTCGAGTCCGGCAGTGAGTCCAGTGTTGATGGCGATACCAGCCAAATAGACATGCTCCTGGAGCAACGTGGACAGTTCCACATAGGTCTGCACTGCCGCGTCGTCGATCGAGCCATCGAGGCCGACGGCCTCAACGATTCCAGCTGACAAGGTCTTGGCGTTTCCGTTGTTGCCAACCGTTTCGGCCGCCACCTGGAGGTCGGCGAAAGCGTCGACGTCCATCACCATGTCGGTCATGTCCGGCATCGTGGTGTCAGTCATGTCGGGCATCGTGGTGTCTGGCGTTGTGACCGCAGCAACGGTTGTGGTTGGGGAAGGTTGGGCAGCTGGATCAGCTGACTCACCGGATGCGCAGGCAGCGAGCAGCAGAGCTGCCGTGAGCGCCGTTGCGACGAGTTTGGATGTTCTCTTCATGTTGGTTGCCTCTTTCAGGGGGTGTCGGTTTATGTGAGAGATTCGACGCAGGATGCAGAGCAGTTCGATCTGATTTCGGATTTCTTACCGGGACCGGTTGAAGGGCTTGCGACAACAGGAGGCGCCAGAACGACTAGGTTTCCGGTTTGTCATCAGCAGGGAGCTTGAAGAAAATGCCAACCCCCCATATATCGGCCGAGAAAGGCGCCTTCGCCGAGGCAGTCCTTCTTCCGGGCGACCCCCTACGAGCCAAATACATCGCCGAGACCTTTTTTGATGACGCGGTACTCGTCAACGAGGTCCGGAACATGCTCGGGTACACGGGCACCTACAACGGAGCTCGCGTCTCGGTCATGGGCACGGGGATGGGTATACCTTCTGCGTCGATCTATGCCACCGAACTCGTGAATGAGTACGACGTGAAGCGGTTGGTCCGGGTCGGGAGCTGTGGAGCGATCTCGACCGAGGTGAAGATTCGTGACATTGTGATCGGCATTGGTGCCTGCACCGATTCGGTTGTCAACCGGGCTCGGTATGGCGGTTGGGATTTCGCTGCGACAGCCGATTTTGAGCTGGCCCGGGCGGCGGTTGATGCGGCGGAAGCGGCCGGGAAGAACGTGCGGGTTGGCAACCTGCACTCAGCGGACCTCTTCTACAACCCCGTGGACCACGTGTGGGACACGCTGGAGAAGATGAATGTGTTGGCTGTTGAAATGGAGGCCGCTGGCTTATATGGCGTTGCAGCCGAGCACGGCGCACGCGCTTTGACGATCGCCACGGTTTCGGATCACATTCGGACCGGCGAGTCGACTTCGAGTGAAGAGCGCCAGACAACGTTCGGTGACATGATCACCATCGCTCTCGACGCGCTGGCTCGCGATCGGGGCTAACGCCCGTGCCGTCTAGCCGTCGGGTCTAGCCGACGCTCCAGGTGCCAAGCGACCGGATGAGATCGTCGATATTGCCGTCGCCCTTCTTGCTCTTGGCCTGGGCCAGCTGTGCGTTCACACCATCGTCATAGGTTCCGCGCTCTTCGACGTTGCGCAGAATTCCCAACGGGGTCGGACCGGTCGGCGAATGGCTCAGGCGGCTCAAAGCGAACGCCATCGTCATGTTGGTTTGGTCGTGGATGAGTATGGCGGTCTCATCCACGGCAGCTGCATCGACGATTGTTGCTTCGCCGTTGTGCATCACGACGGCTTTCTCCATGTCCTGTCCGAAGCGGATTGGCTTGCCATGTTCGAGATAGATTCGGTTGCTGTCGCGGTCTTCCTTACCCGTGAGGGCAATGAAAGCCTTGTCGTTGAACACGTTGCAGTTCTGATAGATCTCGATGAACGCGGATCCCTTGTGGGCATAGGCGGCTTCGAGCATCTCGCCGGTGTGCTTCGGATCCATATCGAGCGTGCGAGCCACGAAGGTCGCTTCGGCCCCAAGCGCCAAAGACATGGGATTGAACGGATAGTCGACTGAGCCCATCGGAGACGACTTTGTCATCTTGCCGACCTCGGACGTAGGTGAGTACTGGCCCTTGGTGAGACCGTAGATCTGGTTGTTGAACATGAGGATCTTCAGGTTCACGTTGCGTCGAAGGGCGTGAATGAAGTGGTTCCCACCGATCGACATCATGTCGCCGTCCCCGCCGACAACCCACACCGACAGGTCGGGGCGAGCAATGGCAAGCCCCGTCGCTACTGCCGGTGCCCGTCCGTGAATCGAATGCATGCCGTACGTGGACATGTAGTACGGAAAACGAGCGGCACATCCGATTCCAGAGACGAACACGGCGTTCTCTCTGCGGATTCCTGATGCAGCCATGAACTTCTGAACGGACGCCAGAATGGTGTAATCGCCGCAACCCGGGCACCAGCGCACCTCCTGGTCCGACTGGAAGTCACCGCGGGTGTATTCAATGGTCGTCATTTAGATCATCTCCAAGAGCTTGGCTTCGATCTCGGTCACTTTGAAGGGCAGTGCCGAAACCTTGTTGAGTCCCACGGCATCCACGAGGTACTCGGCCCGTATCAACCGGATCAATTGTCCGCTGTTCAACTCGGGAATCAGTATCTTCTCGTAGGATCTCACGACGTCCCCGAGGTTGGAGGGGAATGGGTTCAGGTGGCGAAGATGGGCGTGGGCAATCGGTTTGCCACTGTTGCGTACTCGACGCACCGCTGCTTTGATGACCGGCAGTGTCGACCCCCATCCGAGGACCAGCGTCGACGCCCCGTCCGGATCATCGACGGCTACCGGCGGGATGTCGTTGGCGATATTTGCCACCTTCCACGCCCGGGTATCGGTCATAAGCTGATGGTTGGCCGGGTTGTACGAAACATTCCCGGACACTTCTTCCTTTTCAAGCCCACCGATGCGATGTTCGAGTCCAGGCGTTCCCGGTACCGCCCATTGGCGGGCAAACGTGCGCGGATCCCGAACATACGGCATGAACTCACCGTCGGGAGAGTTGGGTTTTGTGGCAAAGGTGACCTTGAGGTCGGGAAGCGAATCACGCTCGGGCAGGCGCCAAGGTTCCGACCCGGTGGCCACGCTGTTGTCAGAAAGAAGGATGACGGGTGTCATGTACTTGAGGGCAATGCGAACTGCCTCAATGGCTGACTCATAGGCATCAGAAGGCGAGCTCGCTGCCACGATGGGCAATGGGGATTCGCCGTGACGTCCGTACATGGCAAAGAGCAGATCCGACTGCTCTGGCTTGGTCGGTAGGCCAGTCGACGGTCCCCCTCGTTGAACATTGATAACGATGAGCGGCAGCTCGGTCATCATCGCCAGCGATAACGCTTCTGATTTCAAGGCCAGGCCGGGACCACTTGTGCCGGTCACAGCCAGATGGCCGCCGAACGCTGCTCCGACGCTGGCGGAAATTGCGGCGATTTCATCTTCGGCCTGGAAAGTCCGCACGCCAAAGTTCTTGTGGCGAGACAGCTCGTGGAGGATGTCCGACGCCGGTGTGATCGGATAAGACCCGTAGAACAGGGGGAGGTTGGCTGCTTTGGCTCCGGCGATCAGGCCCCACGCCAGTGACAGGTTGCCCGAAATGGTCGTGTACTCGCCGGGCGGAAGCTTGGCTGGCTTGACCGTAACCGCTGAGTTCTTGGTGGCTTCGGTCGTGAAGCCAAAGTTGTATCCGGCCTTCAGGGTGGCGATGTTGGCCTCGGCCACTTCGGGCTTTTTGCCGAACTTGGCGTTGATCCAGTCGACGGTTGGCTCGAGTGGCCGGCTGTAAAGCCAGGCCATGAGCCCAAGAGCGAACATATTCTTGGACCGAAGGACGTCGCGGCCCGAGACTCCGGTGTCCTTGACCGCCTCTTTCGTAAGCGATTCCATCGGGACTTCGATGACCTTGTAGGCGTTGAGTGACCCATCCGTTAGCGGGTTCTCCGTATAACCGGCCTTGGCGAGGTTGCGCTCTTCAAACGCTTCGGTGTTGATGACAATCGTGCCCATCGGGCGGAGGTCAGCCAGGTTCGATTTCAAAGCGGCCGGATTCATCGCCACCAGCACGTCGGGCTCGTCGCCGGCAGTCAAGATGTCAAAGTCGGCGATCTGGACCTGGAACGAGGAAACGCCTGGCAGTGTCCCGGCCGGGGCGCGAATTTCGGCAGGGAAGCTCGGGAAGGTGGCGAGGTCGTTGCCAAAGGCGGCAGAAGCATCGGTGAACCGGTTGCCGGCCAATTGCATGCCGTCTCCGGAGTCGCCGGCGAACCGGATGATCACCTTGTCGAGTACTTCTGGGTCTGTATCTTCAATCGTGGTCGACACGATTCCGTCCTTTGGTCTGGCTACTTTGGCACAGGGGCAAGCAGGGAATCCTGCTTCTCCCAGAATGTGCCCCAACAGGTTACCCACTCTCACGATATGTCTGTTCATTACATCGGGGTCCAACGGCCAAACCTTTTGGGATTCCGCGTGGTGTGAAAACGAGTCTGGTGGCTCTAGTTAGTGACATGATGAGGAGCACCGTGAGAGCATCAACCACAGATCAAGAGTTCCGTTCCTTTGTTCTCGACGCCGAACCGGTCCTTAGGCGAACCCTGATTGCCGGATTTGGACCCCAACGAGGTCGCGATGCCACAGCTGACGCGTTGGCCTATGCGTGGGAACACTGGGAGAAAGTGCGGGTCATGCAGAACCCGAACGGGTATCTGTACCGGGTGGGCCAAACTGCCGCCCGCCGGTCACTTCGGCGGCCCCGACCAGTGTTTCCTGAACCCCCGGGCGACCGGGTACCGCTCGTAGAGCCGGGCCTTCCCAAGGCGCTCGAGAAGTTGAGTCCTCGTCAGCGCCAGGCGGTAACTCTTGTGCATGGCTACGGCTGGACTCATAAGGAGGCTGCCGATCTCCTCGGACTGTCGAGTTCGGCAGTCCAAAATCACGTTGAACGAGGTATTTCAAAGCTGCGAGCCTCGCTGAAAGCTTCGATAGGGAGCGTTGACTATGTCTGATTTCCAAAACGACCTTCGCAACTATGTTGAGAGTTCGGCCAGTCCAGTGTCGGCTGATGAGGTCATGGGTGCACGTCTCGCAGCCCGTCGGGTGAATCCGTCGACTCGTCGTGGGTTGGTCGTTGCCTTAGCCGCGGCCGCCGTACTCGCCGCAGTAGTAGGTACGTCGTACTTCATCAATCAGGCTCCTGACCAGGTGGTGCCGATCGGAACGACCGCCACCACCGCTGAACCTGACCCGACATCAAGTTCAAGCATTCCGTCGACCACGGAACCGGAGTCGCCTTCGAGTACGACCCTATCGTCGGTTGCGATCCCGGTCTCCGCCCTATTCGACGGCGAGGGCGCCCGTGATGCCCTGGTGTCCGCGTTTGTGGTGTGGGATTCTGCATCGGCCCGATTGTGCGATTTACTGCTGGAGTCGTTTCCGCCACAGTGCGGCGGTCTGGCGGTAGTAATCGCCGATCCAGAGAACATCGACTCGGATTTGTTCGGCGACACCCAACTCCAGGCTGTGCAAGGTGTGAGCTGGACTCCTAGCCCCGTTGAGGTTGAGGGCCGATTCGACGGCAATCGTTTTATCGTCGGCGGGCCTCAAGCGGTGGCTCCGACAGAAGAAGAGCTAGCGATAGTCGACGCGTTTGTGGCGTTGGCAGGCTCTCCGAGCGCCGATACGGCTGGGGCAGTGGCGTTTGCGCCGGACGTGGCACTGGGCCTTGGTCCAGACATCGTCAAGACAGTGTCGAGGGATATCCTCGGGGATACCGCCACGTGGATTCTCGAGGCCGAGCTCTTCCGAGCCTACGTTGGGCCGTTCTCAGCGTTGGACCTGGTCGAAGAGCCCTATGTGATAACGGTTGGTGCCCATCCCCACTGTGCTTCGGCTCCGGTGTCGCCCCCGTCCGGCTTTGAAACGAACCGTCGAGTGAGCATGCAGCCCGAGTCTCCCGAGAGCTGCCTGATGTGGTGGACGGTGGACTTCTTCCTCGATGAAGTCGGGGAGATCGCGGCGGTCACCCTGGACGTGTACGAGCCGTAGATCACCGATGCCGGCTCTCGCCCTGCCCGGCACGACGAAGAAGGATCCGACCCGCCAGTCGGATCCTTCTTTGTCATCTGTCCTACGGTATCCTTCCGGGTGCCCAAATCACCGTTCAGGAGACCAGTGCCCGCTATCACCAGGCTTGCCGGTTCGCTGCTCCTGGTCCTCGTAGTCGCCTGTTCCGGTGGGGCGGGCGACTCGACAACAACCTCGGTGGTGGCGGGTTCAGCCAGCACCACGACGCCGTCGGACTCAACGGTCGTCACGTCGACCACCGCGGCGGCAAGCTCTCTCGAAGTGACCGCCGAGGTGGTCTGCTACTCGTCGGGATCGGGTCCCGATCAGCACGACATAACGATTACGGTTACCGGCGATCCCGGCAACACCTATAACGGTGTGTTCGCCTGGGGCGGAGGTGGAGCCGAGCTGTTTGACGGAGTCTTTGACTCGTTGCCATCGCAATTCTCATTCTCGAAGACCATTGCAGGTCCTGGTCGGGTGGTGGTTTCGGACAATGTTGGCGGTCGGGTCGAGGTCCCGGTCCGGGCGGGGGTTTGTGAGACAGTTGTGCCCGACACGATTCTCGAGATTGAGGCATTCACGTTCTGCTTTGAAGGCGCCGAGCCGGTCGTCGAGTACACCGTTTCGGCTTCTCCGGGGATTGGCGCCGGCGGTGACGTCACGGTATTCGTGACCGCGATGAACGGTACCCTGATCTACGCCGAAACGTTCGATGGCCCCATGGCCGAGGGATCGGGTGGGATCGGGCTAGGGAGCCGTACCGGGCAGATCACGGTGAACGCAGTGACTTCGGGCGGTGAGTCGTCGCCGATCAGCGTTCAACCCATCCCCGATTGCGCCGAGGCACTGCGCATTGTCACTGCAGAAGCAACCTGTATTAGCGCGGACGCCTGGGAGTTGACGCTGGAAGCCGAGGGCGAACCGGGACTGGCCGGCAACTACTTCTACTCGTGGGAAGGCTCTACCGACGGTGAAATCGGTGAGTTCCTCATCGGTCCGGACGGATCTTGGAAGGAAGCATTGTTCTGGCCCGGCAAAGTGAATGGGCAGGTTTCGCTCGCGTCGTTCGAGGGCGAGGGATTTGGTCCGGTTGACGTGGACTTGCTGGAGTGCGGCTAGCTCGGTGCCCGGAAGCCGATGATACTGTGGTCTTCGAGTCGTTGACCGATCTCGAGGAGTCGGTCTTCTGACCACGGTGGGCCGATGATCTGCAGTGATGGCGGGG
This sequence comes from uncultured Acidimicrobiia bacterium, assembly GCA_963847455.1. GTDB lineage: Bacteria > Actinomycetota > Acidimicrobiia > Spongiisociales > JAENVV01 > JAENVV01. Next base: position 21,998 of record CAWKAG010000031.1, on the reverse strand, counting down.
GATCCCCCGGTCCTACCAGCGGTGCCGCCAGGGCGGGAAGTCCTGCATGGTTGACGAGCGCCGAGAACCACGAGAACACCTTGCGGTAGAAGTGGTCTTGGCCGTCGAAGGTCATCGTGTCCTCGCCAATGCGTTTCACTCGCGCCGGGACGGTTGGAGTGATGAGGACATCGACATGGTCGAACGTCTCCAAGAAGGTGTTGGTAAGGGCCGACCTCCAGCGGTTGGCGTCCACGATATCGTTCAAGGGGGTCTCAAGGGCCGCCCCAATACGCTCGGCGACGTCAGGGCCATACTCCTTGGCAGGGTCGTTGTACCAGTCACCGTGTAAAGCGGCCACTTCGGCGGCGAGGGTCGGGCCGATCATGCCCGGCATCGAGAAGAACGGGTTGCGGATCTCGGTTACTGATGCGCCGATCCCCTCGAGCGACGCGATGGCGTGCTCAAAAGCGCGCCGGACGTCCGATTCCATCGGCGCACTCTCAACCCAGGGTTGGGGAACGCCTACCCGTAAGCCGCCCAGTCGCGAAATCGGCCGTGGAACCGCCACGGAGTCGGGCACCGACCAGGGATCCGCATCGTCGTAGCCGGCCAGCACCCGGTAGGTCGTCGCCAGGTCGCCGATGTTTCTTGCGAACGCTCCTACGGTGTCGAGTGATTCAATGAGCGGGAATACCCCGGTGATCGGCACCCGACCATGCGTTGACTTGAGACCGTAAATCCCGCATAGGCCAGCCGGCACCCGGATCGATCCACCCGTATCAGTGCCGAGTGCGACCGGGACGATTCCAGCGGCAACCGCCGCGGCACTTCCCCCCGATGAGCCGCCCGGCGACGTCGCCTGGTTCCATGGGTTCAGAACCGCCCCGTACCAGGGGTTCTCCGAGGAGAACCCGAACGCGAATTCATGAAGCCCGGTTCGTCCGATGATCACCGCCCCGGCTGCCTCGAGGCGTTTGATTACCGTGGCGGAATCAGTGGCTTCATGCCGGTAGAACTTTGAACCGCACGTCGTGGTGTGGCCGGCGTGGTGGATGATGTCTTTGATGGCGATCGGAACGCCAGCCATCTGGCCGATGGCAGGTCTGACCTCGGAGGCCGAGTCATCGACCTCCATGAATGCGTTCAGTTGGTTGGCGTGGGCCATCTCGATTGCGGCAGTAACTCCGGCACTGGCCGGAGCCCCGGCGAGCACATCGGCGGCGATCGAGCGGGCGGTCACCATGTCACCGTTCGGTTGTCCGGGAAGATGTTGATCCACGGGCGGCCAGGAGGAACTTCCAGAGTCGATCCGTCGGCGTTCGTCAGGACGAAAAGTTCGTCTGCCGAATCCCTCGACCAGGTGCCCTCGACAACCTTGCCTTCGGAGAAGACCTGCACAAGGCCGGTCCCGACTGCGTCCATGGCGGGAACTGCCGACCCGGTTGACCCCGACGCGGTATAGCGGCGGGCGTAGATCACGATCAGGGTGTCCATCTCGATGGGCTCGGTGGTTTCGCCATCCTCGGAGATCCAGTCGTGAGTGGTTTCGCCAATGTACCTCTCATACCCGGCACCATTCCATTTCCAGGTGATTTTTGTGACGGATGTCCAGTCGAAGAAGATCTCGGTAGCCGGTTCGGCGTCGGCAGGGAACTCGCCCCACGTGAACATGTCAGGTGGCGGATCGTCCACGAACCCTCGCCGATCGGCTTCGGCCCGCACCAGGAGCGTGTTCACGTACAAGTTATGTGGCGCTCGCCGGGACGAGATGCGAAATGATGGCCCTCGCACTTCACCAAACCAGTCGACGTCGTAGTTGTTGATGACCGACTGCACCCAGGGTTGGGCTCCTGAGATGACGAAAGTAGCGCCGAGGGGCTTCACCAGTGTCGGATCGGTCGGTCGTCCTGACCGGTTGGGCCCGACGTAGGTGCTGTCCTGATCATGGAACATGGCGATGAACCGGGTCAGGCTTGCTTCCACCGGCAGCTCATAGACCGCCGCAGCGGTGTCGAGACCCGATTGAGGTCGAGCGTTGGCATGGTTGTCGATCTTGATTGCGACGACCCGTCGATCCAGCTGATCCGGGTATTCACTCTCCAGGCCGGTGAGTGGGGAGCTCGGACCGGGTGGAAGCGTGGTGGTCGTGGTCGTGGTCGACGTCGATGTCGTGGTGGTGGTCTCCGCCGCCAGGGCAAGGGTGGTTGAAGGGCTCGTCGTGGTGGTTTCCTCTGCGTTGGACCCGCAGGCTGCGAACAGGAAGGAGAGCGCGATTATGAACGGGATGGTTCGTTTCATCTGTTGAGGGCTTTCGGTCGGGCGGCTGCCTGCGAGGTTGGAGTGGCACATACCGATACGCTCTCGCCGTCACAGCATTCGGCTTGATTCAATCCGAACATCGCACACGAGCCATCGAGGCAGGCCGCATGGCCGTGCAGGTAACCCATCTGGCCGTGGCACCATGCGCAGTTCATGAGTTCTCGGTCATTCGTGCTGTCCTTTTCGATACTTGGTTAGCGATTGAGGCCTCTATACACTCGTCGTGCCCGCCATCGGACACAACACCATCCCACATGAGAAATGAAAAAAGGGTGCTTTCGAGGCTCTTCGGTCGTCGATCAAAGGCCGGACTCGACGTTCCCGACCTCCACGATCTTACGGCTCATCTTGCTATCGACCTCGACGCTATATCAAGTCGTGCAGGTGAGCCGGCCTTTATGGCGCCGCCCGATGGTTCAGGCCCGTACTACGGGTTTCGACTGTTGCCTGAGGTAACGGTCGATGGCTTTGTGCTTGGGGCGATTACCGATTTCCAACAGTTTCCTGGCCTGGAGTCGGGGGATGGCTTCGTCCAGGCACCGGACGGAAGTCGGGCCGGACTCGAATGGCGAATCAGCAATGAATCCTATCTACTGATGATGGCCCCGCCGACAGTCGAGCGGTGGGGCGTCTGGATGGCCGGCTTCACGGAACCGATGGACTCTCTGGCTTCTGCACGCACCAACCTGGTATCCATCAAGCCAGGTCTGGAGGAGCGCTGGCGGAGCTGGCATGAGGCTCGTGCCGAAGGCCAGTTCGACGTCGAGTCCTAGCGAACGAACCCTATCTTTCCGAGCGGGTAATACCGCAAGCGCGCCCGCCAACAGGCGTTGATGGCTATTGGCCCGAGGGATCGGCTGTCCAGTGTTGAGAGTTCGCGTCGGTCGCCCAATGCCCACACATGGCCTGACGGGATCGTGATTGGATCAAACGGTGAGGTGAGCCCGATCGCCCACCGGTCGAGTTCCTGATTACCGTCGATTGAGACCCGGCCTCCCCGAGCGAAGACGATCTCGCCCCCGAGGGCCACGATCCGCTTGATCATGAAACGGCCGTCCGGCGTTTCGAACATGATGATTTCCCCCCGTTTTGGAGGGCGATCGCTCCTGCTGGCCAACAGAAAGTCACCGGGTAACAGGGTGGGTGCCATGGATTGCTGGGCGACTTCAAACCGTTTGAACACGGCGGTAACGGTAGTTCGTCAGGCGTGTAGTCTCGGTCGGACACTGCCAAACGGAGGAGCTCATATGACAATCTTCAAACCGGCCACGACGGCTCACGCGCACTGCGATCTGTTCTGTGGCGTCTATGACCCGGCTCAGGCAAAGATCGAGGCGCTTTCGGTTCTCAAGTCGGCTCAGAAGTACCAGGACAGCGACGACGAGGTGTTTCGCGCCCGGGCGTTGGCCATCAAGGAAGAGCGGGCCGAGGTCTGCAAACACGATTTGATGGTCCTGTGGGCTGACTTCTTCGGTCCCGAGCATGTCGAGGCCTTCCCGCAACTCCATGACTTGTTCTGGCGCGCAATTCGAGCGGCAGGTGCGGCCAAGAAATCTGTGGATCCTGCTGACGGCGAAAAGCTCGTGGCGTTGATCGACGAAATTTCCGAGATCTTCTGGCAGACGGATAAGGCCAAGGGAATGGGCGTCTACCCACCCGCCTAACCGACCTAGCTGGAACCCTGGGTTAAACCCAGGGTTCCAGCGCACGGTTTCCGCGCACTGTGGCCCTGAGAACAACCCTGGGTTCTAGCCTTCGCTAGGCCATGTCTCGTCTTCGGAGCAGCCAGGTGGTGACCCCGATCGACACCGCCGCCAGGACGAGTGCCTTGGTGATTGCACCACCGACCCCTGGCGCAAGGTTGGCAAGCAGATCGTCCACTCCCCGGGGGAGCCCATCGTTGAGGTCGGCGTAGGCGGTCAGGCCGATTCGCCAGATGGACGATGCGGCGGCGCCGTCAACGGCGCTCGAGATGATCCCTTCCCAAATCAGGATGTAGGCAAGGCCGATTAGCGTCGACCGTCTGGCGAGCAAGCCGATCGGCAGGAAGACGGCCGAATAGGCGACCGCCACGATGATCATGGCTACCAACGCCGGCCAACCGATCGTGTTGTCTCCGGTCGCCCGGGAGCCGAGCAGCCAGGCGAGCAGAAGACCGATCATCGAGACGGCGACGACTGTCGCCACTGATGCGAGTAATGACGAAACGGCGACGACCCAGCGAGGTAAGGGTTTGACCAGCAAGAACGGCATGGTGTTCTCGGCTCGTTCGTCACCGAGGGCGGCGCCGGCGGTGATCAGCGTGGTGACCGGGAGCGCCACCGCCAAAAACAGGCCGACGGTAACTTCGCCAAAGTTTCGTTCGGTGAGATCGAACGTGAGCATGAGCAGGGCATGGGCGGCGGTCGCAAAGATCAGGAACAGGGCGACTCGCCTCTGCATGAGACGGCGGAAGATGTTCGCAAATATGGCCGCCCCCGGCTTGATGGCGGTTCTCATCGTCGATGAACCAGGTAGCTGAAGACACTTTCGAGTGACTCATCTTCGGGCTGGATCCGCGTAACGATCACATCGTGTTGCTTGGCCAGGCGAGCGATCGCTCTGGCGAGCCCGGCCGGATCGGCGGCCTCGACGTGGATCGTATCGCGCTCGAGTTTTACGCCTGATGCGTACGGTGTTCCTATCAAGGCCGCCGCCAGAACTGCGGGGATTGTCAGCGTCGATGCGGATGGTCTGCGGGATATCGGTCATCAGGGCCCGAAGCGATCGCACGTCACCCGAAGCAGCCAGCCGTCCGTCGGTGATCGCGATGATCCGGTCGGCCATACGTTCGACTTCGTGCAGGACATGGGACGAAACGATCACGGTATACCCGCGGCTCCCCAGAGTCTTGAAAAGGTCGATGAGGTGGGATCGCTGGACCGGGTCAGCCCCGTTGAGGGGTTCGTCGAGCAGCAGGACCCGGGGTTTGTGTACCAGAGCTGCCGCTACTTTGGTGCGTTGGCGCATCCCCTTTGAGAACCCACCGACCGGTCGGTCGGCGGCGCCCTGGAGGTCGACGAGATCAATCACCCGATCGGTATCCGCGTCAGGGTCGGCGACTCCGGCCAACACTGCGTTGAACCGGACAAACTTGCGTGCGGTGAGGTGTTTGTACACGGCCTCGTCTTCTGCGACGAAGCCGACTGCGGCGAGCGCCCGATAGTCGTCGTGCGGATTAATCCCTTCGATCGAGATGTGCCCTTCAGATGGCCGAACCAGTCCCGTGATCATGCGGAGCAGCGTGGTCTTGCCGGCACCGTTCGGACCGAGAAGACCGGTCACGCCAGCGCCGAATTGGGCCGTGACTTCTGAAACAGCCACTTTCTGCCCGAACCATTTGGAGACGTTTTCAACGACCACGGTTGCTTGGCTGGGAGTGGTCATGGCAACTTCCGATACTGGGCCCACACGATGAGCGCCGACGCGGCAACCACGAACACGATGCACACCGCAGAAACCCAGGCATCGAATCCGGCATCTTCCATGATAAGGAACCCGGCGTTTGAGTCGAAGACCCAGTCTCGAACGTACCGCGGATGTTGCTCGATGGCGAAGAGAGCGGCGTATTTGGCACCGGTGAAGTTGGCTGACCCAACGATCAGCCCGGCGACATTGTTCGTGATGATGACGAATCCCAGATATAGGCCAGATGCCAATCCTGATTTGCCAAGAAACGCCGAGATTGCGAACGCAATCGACCCGTGCGTCGCGATGTACGCCAGCGCCACGATGGGAACCTTCCACAGTACGTCGAGGTTGGCACCCAGATAGGTGAAAAAGCCGTCGTCTGAGAGGCCGGCCAGCCCCAGGTGGAGGATGGCTTGCGGTACGAGGTAGAAGGTGAGCATCAAACTAACCAGGGCGGCCGTCTTGGCGAGGAGATAGTCGACCATGCGGAGGGGACGGGACATATACACCGCCAGGACTCCGTTGACTCGATCGGGTACGAGCAACAGTGGACCGGTCAAGGCAACGAAAAGCAGGCCGAGTTGGCTCGTCAGGTCGAAGTACTCTGCGTAGCTCGGCAGGTCAGGGATCAGATCGCCCGCGAACCAGGCAACCGCGATCACCACGAAGGTGATCATCAACATGAGCGCAATCAAGCCCCAGGGCATAACTTTCGACCAGGCTCGCCGCCTTAGCCCGAGCGCCCGGCGATATCCGTCCTTGACGATGGCCCACATCGACGAGCGCAAGGTGCCACGAGGGCCTTCGTAGGGCCGGTAGCCCCGATCAACAATGATTGCTTCCTGGTTCACGTCGGAACCGGCGGAGGTAGATCGGGGCCAACCGCAAAAAAGGCTTCTTCGAGCGTGACCTGGGTTTCGGTCATCGAGCGAATACCGGTACCGGTCTCGGCAAAGGCGTCGCGAATTATGGTCGTCACACCGTCCGCCGAAGGTATGGACATCCGGAAGCCGTCGACAGTGACGGTTAGCCCGCGACCCCTCAAGATCTCGGCGGTCGATAGCGGGTCATCGATGAGTTCAAGTTGGACGACACCATGACTTCCCAGTCGATCCAAGGGGCCGTTGCGCTTCACGCGCCCGTTGTCGAGTAGGACAACCCACTCACACGTACGTTCAATATCGCTGAGAATGTGTGTAGAGAAGATCACACTGATGTCATAGTCGGCGAGCCGGTTTACGAGTTCAAGCATCTGCTCCCGGCCTTCGGGATCGAGGCCGGCCGTCGGCTCGTCAAGGAACACAACCTTGGGATCGTGCACGATTGCCTGAGCGAGTTTGACCCGCTGGAACATGCCGGTCGAGAAGTCTTTGAGGTAGCGGAACCGTTCTTCGCCGAGCCCGACCAAAGCCAACGACTCCGAAGCTCGGCGCCTGGCGGCCTTGGCGGGAACCCCGGCCAGTTCAGCGGCGTATGCGACAAAGTCGGAAGCCGACTGGTCAACCGGGAGACAGTCGCCTTCGGGCATGTAGCCAACCCGTGCCCGGGCCTGACGGACGTGGGTCCTTACGTTCTCACCGAGAACCTCAACCTCGCCAGAGGTTGGCGTGAGCAAGCCGAGGAGGATTTTGATGAGCGTCGATTTTCCCGCCCCGTTCGCTCCAACCAGACCAATTGCACCGTCGGGCACCTCGATAGAAACGTCGGTTAACGCCTGAACATCCCCGTAGTCGTGGGTCAGATTGTCTACGGAGAACAGGGTCATGAACGAGTAAAGCTACTCGGATCTGTGGATGAGAGAGCGAATCCGATCCACCGCCCGCTGGGCGGCAGGAACCTCAGGAGCGAGGACGGCGAGGCCGGCGGCAATGATGACAATGCCAGGCAGTATGGGAAGAGCCAGTGACGCGACGCCTGCACCGGTAAGTGCGGTTCCGCCAACGATCCGCCCGAATCGTTTTGTTTGCATGACCTATTAGACGCAGGTTTGGGGGCTTAAGTTCCCTACGATTCAATCGTCTTGCGGCGCAACCAGTTCGGATCGACGAAACATTGGTTCCGGTTTGACGAGTGACGTGTTTGGCGTGACGACTGTGCGCACCCAGCCCGCGTCACGGACCGTGCCAGGCTGGCCGAGCCAATGGTGAATGTCCTCGCTGGTAAACGGGAGGTATGGGTAGAGGCCAGTCTTGATTCCGTTGATCGCCGACAGCGCCGTATGGAGCACCGTGGCAGTGCGATCGAGGTCTTTTTTGGCAAGTTTCCACGGTTCGGTGGCATTGAGGTAGACGTTCACCTCGGCGGCTGCTTCCATCATGGTTCGTAGGCCGGCCCGCAGTTCGACACTCTCGATCTGGCGTCCGGCCGTAACCAGCGCCTCATCGATCGTGGCCAGAAGACCTCTGTCCTGTTCGGTGAGTTGACCGGGTTGGGGGATGGTGCCGGCAAAGTTCTTCCAGGACATGTTGAGCACCCGGTTGACGAGGTTGCCCCAGGTCGAGATTAATTCCTGGTTGATAGCCCGATCGAGTTCCGCTTCGGTCAGGTCGGTGTCGTTCTGTTCTGGCAGGTTCGACGCCAGGGCATAACGCAAGGCGTCGGGTTCCATCCGGTCGGTGTAATAGCCGATCGATTTGCCCACTCCACGGCTAGCCGAGGCTTGCTCGCCTGAAAAGGTGATGTACTGATTCGCCGGTACATCGGTTGGAAGATTGAGTCCGCCGTAGCCAAGGAGCATGGCCGGCCACATCACTGCGTGGAATGGAATATTGTCCTTGCCGACGAAGTAGTAGGTCTCCGCGCTCGGGTCTTCCCACCAAAGGCGCCACGCCTCGGGTGCGCCGACGCGTTTTGACCACTCCTTCGAGGCGGAAAGGTACCCGATCACAGCCTCGAACCAAACGTAGATCCGTTTCTCTGGGCCGACGTCGTCGAGCGGTACCCGGATTCCCCAGTCGAGATCCCGGGTGATCGCCCGGTCGTGGAGTCCGTCGTTGACGAAGCTTTGTGCCCAGTTGATGACGTGGCGGCGCCAACCCTGGCGGGTTTCCAGCCACTCGGAAACGGGCTTTTGGAGGTCGGACAGCTTGAGGAAGTAGTGGTCGGTCGATCGGACTTGGGGTGTGGTGCCGGTCAGTTTCGAGCGCGGATCAATCAGGTCCTCGGGGTCGAGCGTTCGCCCGCAGTTGTCGCATTGGTCACCACGGGCTTCGGTATATCCGCAGTGCGGACAGGTCCCTTCGACATAACGATCGGGCAGGAAACGACCGGCGTCTTCGTCGTAGAACTGCTCGGTGGTCTTCTCCTCCATGTAGCCGTTCTCGACGAGCTTGAGGAAGACGTCTTGAGCAACGGCGGCATGGTTGTCGGTCCCGGTGGTTGTGTAGAGGTCCCAGGAGATGCCAACTTTCCGCCAGTGTTCGAGGAACTCTGTGTGATACCGGTCGACGATTTCTTGAGGTGTCACCCCCTCGTCTTCGGCTCGAACGGTGATGGGGGTGCCGTGTACGTCGCTGCCGGATACCATCAGGACACGGTTTCCGGCGGTCCGGTGATAGCGAGCAAAGATGTCGGCTGGCAGGTAGGCACCTGCGAGGTGGCCGAGGTGACGCGAGCCGCTGGCGTACGGCCAGGCAACTGCTACCAGTATGTGTCGTGCTTCGCTCATAGTCGGAGAAGGGTAGCGCACCCGGCCCGCCGCGCTGAAGTCGATTCAGGGCGATCAGAATGGCGTTTTGGCTGACTACGATTCCGGTTCATGGCCATTGTTCTCTCGGCGTTTTCTTCTCTCGTGGCCGGTTGGTTCGCATTCGACCTCATTCGATCGGCCGCCGCCAAACGACGACCCCACACTGCTGCCTATGCGGCAGGGATGACGATGTTCGCCGCCGCCACGTTGGCCTCGTTTTTGTCGATTGCCTTCGGATGGACCGATGCGATCTACAAGATCTTCTATCTATTCGGCGGAGTGCTCAACGTTCCGTTCCTAGCCCTCGGTTCCGTCTATCTGGTCGGTGGCGAGCGATGGGGTCGAGCGATGCTGGGCCTGCTGCTTGCCCTTTACCTTGATGGCCACGTTGCTGGTCCTGCCCGGCTGCCATGGGCGGCCATCCCCGATGAGATTCTCCCCAGGGGCAGCGAGATTTTCGCGTCCGGTGGAATCACCACCTTGGTGGCCATCGGATCGCGGGATCGGCGCAATGATTCTCATCGGGGCCGGGCTGATGTCGGTTTTCCGGTTTTGGCGACGTTCGAGGCCACTGGTTGCCGGCAACCTGTTGATAGTCGGAGGGACCTTTGTCGCGGCCGCACAGCGGACGGTCGTGGATGCGACTGGCTCCCAGGAGCTATTCACGGCGACGTTGTTGACCGCGGTCAGCCTGATCTGGGCCGGCTACCGCTTGGCAGTAGGCAGACGGGCGACCATCATGGCCCCCGGGCCGGCCGCCTAGGCAGGCTTCATGGTTGTGCAAGTCAATTGATGAACGGGGTAGCGGATGAGTGAGATTCTCTTTTACGGGGCCGAATGGTGCGGAGACTGTCGCCGGTCGAAAGCCTTTCTCGAAGGACATGACATCTCCTACACCTACGTCGACCTCGAAGAGCACCCGGCGCTGATTGAGGAAGTCGTGCGGCGCAATGGTGGCCTGCAGTCGATCCCGACGATCGTGTTTCCGGATGGAAGTCATCTGACCGAACCGAGTGATCGGGAACTCGGCGCCAAACTAGGCCTCCCGGCTTGAGGGTCCCCTAAATCGCAACCGGATCATCGGAGCTTGGGCAACGAGTTGGTCAAATTGTTCCTGGCTCGAATACCACGACAACTGTGGGTCCGACAGCACCCGCCGCCTTTCGGTGGTATCAACGACTTCGGTGGCGGTAATGGCAGGTCCCGGCCGCCGACGTGCACAATCCCGTTCGGGTCCGATCGAAGATTGGCAAGCCAGTCCCTGCGACCCCCGGTGCCGGTGATATAGAAATGTCCGTCGACCCGAAACCACCAGATCTCGATTCGTCTCGGCAACCTGGATTTTCGTCCGGTGGTCGTGAGGTCGATGGTCAGATACCTGGCCAGTTCATCGGGAGACATTCGGTAGACGCTACGCTCCAGTTTCATGGAAGTCGCTCCGAATGCCGCCCCATTTTGAACCGCTCGATCCGGCGGTTCGCGACTTGTGGATGGGTTATGCCCGTTGGGAGACGGAGTATTACCCCAAGTTCGTCGGACTTCAGATGGAAGACGTCCGGGTCGATTATTGCCGCATGCGCCTTCCCTGGAGAGACCCGCAGCTAATCCAACCCCAGGGGGTCATGCACGGCGGCGCCATTGCTTCGATGATTGACACCGTGGTCGTCCCGGCGATTGCGTCGGCCCACACGGAGCGTCGACGAATGGCCACCATCAACCTGGCGGTCAATTTCACCGGTCCGGTCGTGAAGTCAGACATCATCGGAGAAGGCTGGGTGACGAAACGGGGTCGGTCGATCGTCTACTGCCAGGTCGAGATCTTCGACGACAAGGCCGAACCGGTGGCGTTCGGGACTGTTGTATATCGGAGTCGGCTCGCCGACGGGCGAGTTTCAAAGACCTTGGCTGATCAGCCCGACGATCGTCTCGTTCTCACCGCTCCGCCCGGATTCAACCTGGCGAGGACGCTCGGGTCGCTCAAATCGTCGCTCTACAAGGGTCAGGTACAGACGAACTTCACGTCGGTCATCAAATCCAGCCGAACTCCGGAAGGACCTGGAACGATTCAATTCGAGCAGGCCGGATCTGACATCGTCTGCACGATGTGGGGTCCGGGTGCGGTTTGGCTGGCCGAACGGGCTGAGTCGATTCTCGGTTTTCACGACGACCCCGATACGTTTCGCCCTGAGCACCGGACATTGCGCGAGCTTCAAAACGAGCGGCGGGCGAGCACTGGGGTCGAACGGACCGTGTGATGGAGGCGCTCATCCCGGCGATCATCGGCCAGAAAGTGACCGGCGCGGTGCCGTCCGGTCAATGCGAGCGTTGGCTCGAGCCCACGGCGGTCAAGCACCCGGCCCGACCAGAATTGGCTGTTGCCCACCGATGACTGCCTCGCCGAACTGCCCTACTACGAGTACCACCGGTTCGATATCGAAGAAGCGTGCCGATACGATTCGGGCGTCGCCGCTCGACATGTCCGATTCGAGAGGCTGACCACGGATCCGATTTCAGAGGCGTACCGGGTACTGCAGGCTTTCCGGGGGGTTCGGCCCTCGAACAGCTGCCCTGGTGGCAGGCGTGGCTCTCGGTGACACCGATGCAGTCCCGGTCGGGACTATCATTCCCAATACGGTGGCCTCGAACCTGGCGGGAAGAACGGGCCGATGATGCCCGGATGCTCGAACTGCTAGAGCCATATGTCGGTCACAGGAGCCGGGTGATCCGCTGGCTGGAGGCGTCCGGTGTGAAGGCCCCTGCCTACGGGTCGAAGAATTCAGTCCGATCAATCCACGAGCAGTAAAGCGGTTTGGAAGATGATCTCGGCAACTTGAGCGCCGTCGCCGAGCGCGGATCAACTACGATGGTCGCATCATCAGCACCCTCGAGGACGTCGAATACAACATCAAAACCATCTTCGCAGTTCCCACATTGAATTCCTCGCTGAACCCAGTTTCGCGACCTGGTCCCCGTCTCCGTGCAGCAGCAAGATCGGGATCTGCTCAGCGTCGACGATGTAGCCGCCCGGATTACCCAGCGCCCATCGTTCGGATCATCCTGGACCGTCATCCCAAACCAGTCGGCCATACGGGTCCGTATCGATAGTTCGTAAGGTCCGCCAATCCGACGAACACGACACGTCATAGTCGTCGACGGAAGTGCATTTCTCGGACGAGAATTCATCGCCCGACGAACCACGGTGGCGACCAGATCCGCCCCGGCTCGATAACCGACGACCGTAAGTGGACTCGCCCCGGCGAGTTCGCTGGCTGCCGAAAGCGCGCAGCGTATGTCTTCGTACGACCGGGGTAACCACCGCCGGCGCCGCCCACCGTGTACGTAGCGTTGCACACCACGGCTCCTTTGGAGGCGATCACCTCGGCGAGTCCCTCGACATTTCGCCCGTTCACCGCCATACCAGGAGCCACCATCGGAACAGCGCCACCGTTGGAAAGTCTTTGTCACCAACCGGTGAAAAGATGTCCATGTCAAGGGTCTCGGTGAAGGCGACGTTGCGGGTCAGCTCAACGTCGTACACGACCGGCTCAGTCGTCCACCAACATGAGGGAAAGAAGAAGACTTCATGGCAAGTCAGTCTCTTCACTCGTTCAGCGTCTCCAGCAGTAAATGGGTCACGAGGTTCGTCGCGTTGCCCCACGGGGCTGCCATATCCCGAACAACCTCCTCAGCGAGGAGTTCGTCGAGAGCTCCGGTAGTTGTAGCTCACTGCTTTGAGAACGCCAAGGTCTCCGGCGGCGATCACGTCGGGACGAGCCAAACATCTCGCCAGGAGCCATTCGGCCGACCACCGGCGAATCCCACGGAGCTCGACGAGGCGCTTGATTGCTTGTTCGTTGCCGAGCTCGCTGAGGTCGTCCAGAGCTCCGGAGGCCGCCGCCTTGGCAACGCCGACGATGTACTCGGACTTCCGGGTTGTGAACTGAAGGGACCGCAAGGTCGCTGGATCGACTGGAGCGCCAGACGTTCCGGGGTCGGAAACTCCCAGACGGTGTGTCCAAACAACATCTGCGGGGTGCCGAACGCTTCGATCAGCCGAGACCGCGTCGTAGTCGCCCAGGACAAGTTGACCTGCTGGGCGGTGATCGACGTGATGAGTGACTGAAACGGATCGCGCTGTAGCGGCGGACGCAATCCCGGATACCGTTCGACCAGAGCGGCTACGACGGGGTCGTCTGCCGCCAGTTCCAGCAAGGGTGCTCGATCGATGGACTCGGCGAGTCGCCATTGGAGGTCGACCACGGCAGTTGCTTCGTCGCAGGGATCGGCGGTCGAGACTGTGATGGTCCCGTCGTCCGACTGGCGAGCCGCATAGGCCACTCCAGTCGACGTCACCCGGAAGAACGTGCCGTCGGCCACGATGTTGGCCAGATCGACTCCCCGCCGTCGGAAACGGACGATGCTCGCCGCCAGGTCGATCGGGTCATCTGGCTGCCGAACCCGTCACTAGACGAACAGGCGCGTGAGCTTGGTCTCTCTCAGGTGCATCGCGGCGCCCTCATCGATCAGCCAGGTTCACCTTCTTGGCTGCCGTCAGCGACCGACTTGGCGGGAGACGGCTCGTCACCCTCCAGAATCGCCCGCCAGCGCACCTGCTTTCTCTGATCCTGACGCCAGGAAGATGAGATGATCGGCAGCATGCAGCAAGGGGATCGTCGCGGTGTTCAGGCGCCATGACCTCTGCGCCTCGACCCAATTGGCGACATACGCTTTCCCGTCATGTTCGAGCGCGTCAGTCCCAGGAAGAGTGAGGGCGGTGCGGGCGTCATCGCCGATCCCGAGCAAAATGATGTGCGGTCCCTCGACTGTCCCCGATCAGTTCCCTGAGCTGATCGCTATAAGCGCGCACGGCGTGGGGGGGCGCGTCCGTCGAAGGTCGGGAAATCGAACTCGCCGGCGCATCGAGATAGGTACCGTTCGGGCGAGAGTTCGCGTTCGAATCCTCATTTCTGGTCGGTGCCCCATCGCTCATCGGAGAGCGCACACATCGATCCGATCCCAGCTCGAGGTCGGCGTCTGCGAGGTGCTATACATGGCCTTTTGGTATGAAGCCCCCGGCAGGCCCAACGTTCACCCGTCCAGTTCGTACCAGCAGATCTCCTCAGCGACGTAGCCAGCTGCGTACCTGGCGAGGGCGTCCGGCGTTGGCAATACGATCACATTCATGTGTAGGTCCTTGTTCGCTCTCTACCAATCTACGAGGAACGAGTAGGTCACCTGCCGCGACCGTCCAGATGGGGTACCACTAAGGTCACCTTGATGTCCGTCTACGCACCCGATCTCCGCGAACTGACCGGTGCCGGAGGGCGCTTCGAAGTCGCTGAGGTCTGCATTCGTGGAGTGCGTCAGCGGGGATTCGTCGACCAGCCAGACCATCTGAGTTTCTTATTGGCGTCGGCCAGGAACACGGCGACCGGGAGTTCCTCGTGCAGGGAGCCACTCGGTACACGTATTGGGGGGCGATGGAGCGAGCGTTACTTCTCGCCGAAGGTCTCGTTCAGCGGTTCGGTCTCAAAGGTGGTGACCGGATCGCCATCCTCGGTTCCAATGCGCCGGACTGGGTGGTGTCCTTTTGGGCAATCACGGCGATGGATGGCGTCGCGGTTCCGTTCAACGCTTGGTGGACCGCCGAGGAGTTGGCCTTCGGGCTAGCCGACTCGGAGACGAGGGTTGTTCTCTGTGATGCTCGCCGAGCGGGCGCGGCCATTGAAGCGGGCATGGCTTCTGATCGGGTTGTTGTGTGGGGCGAGGGGGAGATTCCGTCCGGTGCTCTTCGGCTCGGTGATGTCCTGGCAGATCAGCCCCATGAGTACGGGCCGCACCGTGACACGGACGAGCCAGCTGGTCTGTTCTATACGTCCGGGACGACTGGACGACCCAAGGCTTCTGCCAACAGCCATCGCAACATCATCGCCAATCTCATGAATGCCGCTGCGGTCTTTGGAGCGATCGCCAAACACAACAAAGCCTCCAATCAGTCGGATTCGACGCCTGCAAAATCTGGCGGTCGGGACAAGAATCGAACCCAGGACATCGACCTAACGGTCATACCTCTATTTCACACGACTGCGCTTATGTCGACGATGATTCCCTACGTTTACGCCGGCCATAAGTTGGTATTCATGCCACCTGGTCGGTTTGACCCGCACGAGGCTGCCCGGGTGATCGAAGCGGAGCAGGTCACTCGATTTGGAGGGGTACCGACCATCGTGGCACGCATCATTGATGAGCAGGCCTACGTCGATCGGGACTTTTCGTCGGTCAAGGCGATTTCCTACGGCGGGGCGCCATGCGCTCCAGCCTTACTCCGGCGAATCGAGCACGTTTTTCCTGGCTTGAAAGGTCGGGTTATCCAGGGCTACGGACTGACCGAGACTTCGCCGCTGCTGACACTCAATGTCGGCGATGACTATCACGACCATCCCAATTCGGTAGGTGTTGCCGTCCCCACTACCGAGTTGAAGATCGCGGATCCGGAGGGGAACGCCTTGCCGGCCGGGGCAACGGGAGAGATCTGGGCAAAGGGATCCAACGTCATTTCCGGCTACTGGAACCGACCAGACGTCAACGCCGAAGCCTTTGTCGACGGATACTTTCGCACCGGCGATATTGGTTATCTGGATGAGCTGGAATTCCTATATATCACCGATCGGGCCAAGGACGTCGTGATTCGAGGGGGTGAGAACATCTACTGCGTTGAGGTCGAGAACGTGTTGATCGCCCATCCGCAAGTCATTGACGTTGCCGTTATCGGGGTGCCCCATGAAGAACTCGGCGAGGAGGTCAAGGCTGTGGTTGTTGTCGAGGACGAGAGAGCCAGCCTGGCTGGCGAGCTCGAAGAATTTGTCCGTGAGCATCTGGCCGCGTTCAAGGTGCCGAGCCAGTGGGAGTTCCGCACCGAGATGCTGCCAAGAAACGCGTCAGGCAAGGTCCTCAAGCCGACATTGCGCGACGGCCACTCGGCGGTTTTTGCGGTTGGCGAGGAGAGCGACTCGGCCCTATGAATGTCGAAAACGTGACAGTGGAATGGGACGGCGGAACTGTCACCGGCCGTCTCATCAGGGCGGACAAGAACCCCGGGGTACTACTCGCTCACGGAGCCGGGACCGATCAGGACCACCACATGATGGTGGCGCTGCGAGCTGGTTTAGCCGGTCTCGGCTATCCGGTCATGACGTTCAACTATGCCTACACCGAGCGCGGCAGCAAACGACCTGACCCACAAGCCCGACTTTTGGCGGTTCACCAGGCGGCTCTGGACTGGTTCAAAGCACATGTCACCGATCGGGTGGTTTTGATGGGCCGTTCCATGGGCGGGCGGATGGGTACCTACCTGGCGGCCGAAGGAGCGGATATTGAGGGCGTGATCCTGCATGCCTATCCACTGCATCCGGCAGGGAGGCCGGAGAAGCTTCGGAAGGATCACCTGCCTGATATCACCGTTCCGATGCTGTTTATCGTCGGCACCAGGGACCCGCTATCGCAGATGGTCCTATTCGATAAGTGGGTACGGCCGCTTTCGGCCGTGGAGACGTTTGAAGTCGAGGACGGCGACCACTCCATGCGGGTCCGCAAGGCCTCCGGGCGGACCAACGAGGAAGTTCACGAAGAGATACTGGTCAGGATCGGCGATTGGCTGGCTGCCCGCTGACCCTGGGACCGGGTCAGTCCGCTTCGAGCGCCTTAACCTTGTTCAGTCGTCGCACGTAGCGTTCCTCTTTTATGAACCCGGCTTTGAGGAACGAGTCGAGAATCTCATAGGTGACCAGTTCGCCTTGTGTGCGTGACCCAAAGCAGATGACGTTGGCGTCGTCATGCTCGACCGCCTGATGGGCGGTGTAGGTATCGCACCCCATGAGGGCCCGTACCCCTTTGATCTTGTTGGCGGCGATGACCGCCCCGGCGCCCGATCCGCAAATGACCACACCCCGCTCGGCCCTCCCATCCTTCACCGCATTGGCAACTGCCGCAGCAAAGTCTGGATAGTCGACCGATTCGGCTGAGTGAGTACCAAAGTCGGTAACGGCGTGGCCGGCTTCCGCTAGTCGCTTGGCGATTTTGTCTTTGAGGACGTAGCCGGCGTGATCGGCTCCGATTGCGATACGCACCAAAATCTCCTTCGCGGTTGAGGGTACGTTAGTCGGCGTCCCTCTTGGGCTGCGCCAACTGTCAGTCTTCGGGTGACCCGGCCGAGTTCAGGTGGAGCGCATCACCAATGTACGGATGGGCGTTGGCGACGGCTTCGTCGAGTTCGACTCCCAGACCCGGTGCGTCGGGAGGAATCACATAGCCGTCCTCCCAAACGATCGGCTTCTGGATGATTTCGGCGTGGAATCCGCCCCACATCTCGATGCCCTCGAGGATCAGGAAGTTGGGGATGGTCGTCGCCAACTGAACGGCGGCGGCCGCAACTACCGGACCGCAATAGACGTGCGGGGCGATCTGAGCGTGATAGGTCTCGCCGATGGCGGCGATCTTCTTGGCTTCGAGGATGCCTCCACAGCGCCCCAGGTTGGGTTGCAGGATGGTGGCGGCTTTCGCCCGGAGCACCGCGGCGAATTCGTACTTCGAGGTCAGGCGTTCGCCCGTTGCCACCGGGATAGTCGTAGCGGCGGCGACCTGGGCCATCCCCTCCGGATGGTCTGGTGGGGTGGGTTCCTCGAACCACAGCGGGTCGAACTGCTCGAGGCGTCTGGCTAAACGGATGGCTCCCGCCGGGGTCATTTGTCCGTGCGTTCCGAATAGCAGGTCGCATCGGCTGCCGACGGCTTCGCGCACCGCGCCGAGGAGCGCTTCTGACCGATCGAGGGCTTCGAGGCTGAGTTGGCGAGGATCGAATGCCGTGTAGGGGCCGGTCGGATCGAACTTGATGGCCGTGAACCCAATACTGACGTAATGGGCAGCCCGTTCGGCCGCCCGCGCAGGATCGGAGTAGGTGCCGTCGTCGGTCCCGTCAGCAGTATCGGGGTACAGGTACGTGTACGTCCGCAGTCGGTCCCGGACTTGGCCGCCAAGCAGGTTATAGACCGGTTGATTGGTTTCCTTGCCAACGATGTCCCAGCAGGCCATCTCGATGGCGCTCATCACCGCACCTATGGAAATGTCGGGACGCTGGGTATAGCCGGCCGAATAGATGCGTCGCGATAGTGCCTCGATATCGAAGGGGCTGGAACCGATCACAAACCGCTCGCAGGTGTCGCTGATCATCGTGGTCACGGTCTCGGGTCCGAACGGCGCACAATAGGCCTCACCGATGCCCGTAACCCCGTGGTCGGTGGTGAGCTTCACGAATATGAAGTAGCGGCCGCCGAAGTGAGGCGGAGGATTGGCTACGACGAACGTTTGGGCGTCGGAGATCTTCACAGTCGGGCCGGGCATCGCATCAGAAAACGATGACGTTGCGCAGATGCCGTTCCGGCTCTCGCCCCGTCGATGGCCTGGTTGATGTCGTCGAGGGCGAATTCGCCAGATACCAGTTCGTCGAGCTTCAGGCGACCTGCCCGATACTCGTCGATGAGGTGGGGAATATCGTTGGCAATCGTCGACGATCCCATCTTGGATCCAACTATCGACTGAGATCGGGCCGCCAGGTTGGCGGCCTCAGCCGGAACCATGACGCCGTCGGCTGGCATACCCACGACAACGACGGTGCCACCGGGCCGGATCATTTCGACCGCTTGCGCGATGACCGGTCCCGATACCGACGGTTACGAATGCGTAGTCGGCGCCCTGCCCGTTCGTTAGGTCCATGATCGTTTCAATCGCGTTGCCGGTGAGACGAGTTGACGGTTGCCGTTGCTCCGAATGATTCAGCCACGGCGAGTTTGTCGTCGACGATATCGACGGCGATAAGGGGACTTGCACCAACAGAGACCGCTCCCTGAATGGCGTTAAGTCCGACCCCACCCATGCCAATTACGACGACGGAACTTCCTCCCGGAACGGACGCGGTTTTGGTGACCGCCCCGTATCCGGTGATGACGCCGCATGACAGCAGTGAGGCGACGGTCAGCGGTATGTCGGGCGGCAGTGCCACGACCTGGGATTGGTCGACGGTGACGTACTCTGCGAAGCCACCGGTGTTCATGGCAGCCCACACGGGCCCCGTCCGGCCGAAGACGTGCGGTTCGGCGTCGAGGGCGAAGGTCCCTGAACAAAGAAATGACTACCGACGACGGCAAAACGGGCAACTCCCACACCGACGAATGAGCGACGCCGCCACGCGTTGTCCCAATCAGGAGTTCGAGACGCCCGGTCCAACCTCGGTCACCGTCCCGGCGATTTCATGGCCATAGAGGGCAGGCAATTCGCCACCCCACGCCCCGTCGATGTAGTGCAGGTCCGAGTGGCAAACACCGCACCACGGCCACTTTGACGGTGATCGATCCCGTAGTTGGCGGACGCAGCTCGAGGTCTTCCACCTCGAGCGCTCCTCCGAATTGGTAACAGACTGCGCCACGCATAGGTTCTGACGCTAGCGGTGCGCATAAGGTGGAGGGCTAGAAACCGATGGCTTGTTTGATCCAGTCGTCGAGAGTTCGCCGAATCGATCCGCGGTACATCCAAAACGAAGACGTGAATCATCTCGTTCGTGATCGGAATCGCCACCGATCCAAGTGAGCACGCTCCCAGCGGCGAAACCGCCCCGGTCATTCCCGTGAACGAAATGCACACGTGGTCATGCGCATGCCAAACGGTTAGCGGCCCCCCAATCGCTGGTCCGGTATCTCCCAGTTCGTCCATCTGAAACATCGCCCCTAGGAGAACCGGTCCGTCGGGTCCGGCCGCGTCGACCAGAGTCTCGGGATGGGCCGGGTCCATGATTCGCCCGTCATTTTTGAAGGCGGGGTTATCTGCGTGGAAGTCCAGGGTGGTGATCTTGCCGATCTTGTAGCCGGCTTCGGCGGCTGGGCAACGCGTTCGCGGTACGGCGCTGCTCCTCAACCACCCGGCGGTGGAATTCGTCTGCAGCGAGCACTTCGCCATCGGTCGCCTCCCGGTCTTCCCCGTAGGGGAGTGCTCCCGCCGGTGGTGGAGTGTCGCCATGGTGATGGCCTCCGCCCGAGCTGAATGCGCCTGCCCAGGATGAGATCGACAATCCAGCCGTGACGATCACCAGGCTCACGATGCCCGCCCGTGCAAGACGAACGCCTGGCTCCGGGGTCAGAGCAGCCGCCAGTCCGGTGAGCTCGACCAGTTTCGTCAACATGGCGATCTGATCGGGCGCCGTCCCGCCAACCGTTGCGCGACGGTGAATGCGGCCAATGAACCCCCAAGGAGCCCTGCGCTCCAACGGCGCCATCGCCCGCCGGCCATGACAACTCGACTGCCGTACCCCATGGCTGCTGCGGTGGCTAGGTAGCCGAGCGTCAGGCCGTTCGGTTCATGACCGAAAACGAGCCCGAGATGGGCCACCGAACTGAACGCCATGGCTGCGGCGGCCATCTTGGGGCCAGGACCGAGCTGGCTGTACGAACGCGTAGACGTGCCCCCGACGGGTGTCCGGGCGAGCTTTTCGAGCCCACCAGAACACCAGAGCAGAGATCACCAGGAAGGCAGCTGCAGCCTGGTGCTCCTCGATGATTCGATATAGAGGGGAGATGAGGTACTGGTCAACGGGAACCATGAACTAGGTCCTTTCGGGCGGGTAGGGCGGGAGGAGTGATCGACAGTTTGAGGAGGCGGAGAACCGCCGAGAGGAGCGATGATCTGGGTGGCGATCACCACTGGCTCGAGAAGCCGCTGGTTCAGGAAAATGGCCAGCAAGAGATTGATGGCGGCCGTGACCAGGATCGCCCATTCCACGATGCGGATCAGGCGACAGACAGGTTGGGATACGGTCGATGCGCCGGATCACGAGGATCAAACCAGCGGTGGCCAGGCCCGGTATCAGGAGCGCCAGGGGGCCGCCCAGGATCAGGCTCTCGAGCCCGCTGACAGCCAGCAGGGTTGCCTGAACGATCAGGAGGATACGGAGAAGCAGTTGGTGTGATGTCATGCCCGTACTTTCGGGCACGACGATTGGTCTCAGATTGGCGGTGGATTAGAGGTTGATGAGACTGTCGCTGGCATCGGCAGGGATACGACTATTCGCCCTCCCGGGTTGGCGTTTTCTGCCCGAATGGTGCCACGGTGCGTCTCTACGGTTGCCCTGGCGATAGCGAGACCGAGTCCTGTCCCGTGCGGCGAACGGGCGGGGTTGGCACGAGAAGACGATCGAACACCTTGTCGAGTTGGTCGGAGCGAAATCCCGGACCTTCGTCCTGCACGGTCAGTATCGCCTCGCCGCTCGCCCTTTGGAGGCCGAGGGTGACCGTGCCCGCGCCGTATCGGAGGGCGTTATCGACGAGGATTCGGATGAGACGTTCCAGGGCATCTCCATCCCCGTTGACCGTCACTTTGTCGGTGACGGCGAGCTGAATTGGCCGACGGGCGGACGTGAGGTCGTGGGCCAAGCGGGCGAGCATGCCGGTCAGGTCGACCGGTTCCGAGCGGAGTGCTTGCCGTTCGTCGGCTCTGGCCAAAGTCCAGAAGGTCGTCG
>CAWKAG010000030.1:0-3765 GCA_963847455.1 uncultured Acidimicrobiia bacterium | reverse complement strand
GTTGGAGATCGGCCTCGAGGACTACATCTACGGAATCGGCGAGGTGCCGTCCTCCTGGCCCATGGAGGCACTCAAGGCGCAAGCCATCGCGGCCCGAACCTACGGGGCCCGCCAAGCCTTGCGGTGGGGGCCTGAAGCCGGGTTCACCGCCGGTCGCCAGGGACAATGCTGGTGCCAGCTCTTTAGCACCGTGGCCGACCAGAACTACGTTGGCTGGTCGAAAGAATCTGGCCTCGACGGCAACCGGTGGGTGCAAGCCGTCGCCTCCACCGCCGGCCAGGTGGTCACGCATCCGGCGGCGCCGGAACAGACCATCATCACCGCCTATTACTCATCGTCGTCCGGCGGAAAGACCGAGAGCAATGTCTCCGGGTTGGGACATTCATCTCCGATTCCCTACCTGGTCAGCGTGGCAGACCCGTGGTCGCAAGAGCCATTCAATCCCTTCCGGTCATGGACCAAAGACGTCACCGGGGCTGATGTCGCCGCCGCCTACGGGCTTGATTCGGTGTCGGCGATAACGGTCGCCTCCCGCCATGAGTCTGGGAGCGCCGCCACCGTGAACATCACCGGCCTCCTCAACGGCCAGCAGGTCACGGTCACTCGATCGGGTCGGTCGGTGAAGAGCACGTTCGGATTGCGTTCGTCGGTGTTTGACGTTTCGGTCGAGGTTTCCTTCCTTCCTCCTTTCAAGGATGACGACGGTTCTCCGTACGAGCAGGACATCGTGACCATCTATGAAGCCGGTATCACCAAAGGTTGTGCCGTCGATCTCTACTGTCCGACGGCCCCTGTACCCCGGTGGCAGATGGCTCTCTACCTGACCCGGCTGCACTCGGCGTCGTTCTACGAGCTTCCCAACGGCTCGTCGCAGGGTTTCAAGGACTTGAGCGGCATGAGCACCGAGACCATTCTGGCCATCAACCAGCTGAAGCAGCTCGCCATCACCAAGGGGACTTCAGCAACCACCTACACGCCGCTCCAGGACGTGCCTCGCTGGCAGATGGCACTGTTCATCACGCGCTTGCTGGCAGCCGACGGAGTGCCGTTGCCCGACGGCTCAAATCAGGGCTTCACCGACATCGGCCAGCTTTCCGCCGAGGCTCAGACGGCGATCAACCAGCTCAAGCAACTCGGAATCACCAGTCTGACCGGTCAATACCAGCCGCAAGTCAGCATGACCCGCGACCTGATGGCTTCTTTCATGGCCCGTTCGCTCGAGGCGGTGGAAGCGATCGTCGGGTTCTAACGGCCGGCGCCGGAGAGGAACCTCGTTGATCCGGCGAACTCGCCGGATATCTACTTCAGTCAACCGGGAGGACAATCCGTGGTCGTGGTGGTCGGTTCTGTGGTGGTGGTGACGGTGGGGGGCAGGATCGGCGCCAGGTTGAAACCCCGGCCCAGGAAACTGGCCAACTCGGCCCGGGTGATGGGCTCGCCCGGGCAGTACATCAACGGTGCCGAACGGCAACCCCGGGTGATCCCCAGTTCGTAGAGACGGTCGATGTATGGCCGCAACCGGATATCTGGTGGAACATCTGAGAAGTAGGAATCCCCGGGCTCAGAGTTGGTCTCCTCTCCGAGGATACTCAGCAGAACTTCGGCAAAGACCGCACGGCTCACCGGCTCGAGCGGCTCGAAGGTCGCGTCGTCATACCCGGCCATGATGCCCAGCTCATAGGCTCGTTCGACGTAGGGCGTGTACCAGGCTCCGGCCGTCACGTCGGTGAAGTAGCCCGCGTAGATGCGGTTCTCCGCAGGGTCACCGCCGGCGCGGAGGATGAAGGCGGCCAGCTCTGCCCGCGTGACACTTTGGCCGGGGCAGAACAATTCCGGACCGCATCCGTTGCTGATCCCCGCTGCAAACAGAGCCTCGATATAGGGCTCGTGGACGCTGCCGTTATCATCGGTAAACGTTCCTCCCGGCGGCAGATCGGCGGCGGCGGCGATGCCCGAGTAGGCGCTGATTAGACCTATCAGGGTCATTGCCAGCAGCCACCTGGTGAACACGGAACGAGGCATGCGCCTGTGTGTACACGGCACCGACCACCTCCTCAGGTTGCCTATCAACAGCATGGGTGCTGCGGACAGGATCCGGAAGAGGCCGAATGACCCTAACCCCTTGCTTGGTGGCGATCGTCCGCCTACCGATCGACGGGAAGCCCGCTGGGGACCGACTGGGGTATCAAATCGCTGAGGTCGGTGGCGGCAGGATCGGTGAGCGCAGTCAGGAATGCCAGGAGATCCGCCACCTGTCCGTCGGACAGCTCCCGATCCAGGGCGACGTAAGGGTCGAGGTTGGCCAGGATGAAGTCGACCTGTTGCGGACTGGACAGGACGGTGTCCCGGAGATCTGGGTGGAGACTCGCCGGATCGTACGTTTGGAGGGCATGCATCGGTCTGGTCATGTGTCGGACCGCCGCTTCCAGGTCCGTGTAGGCGCCGTCGTGCATCCACGGACCGGTCAACGTAACGTTCCGCAGCGGCGGAGTGCGAAAGGCGCAGCTATCTGCCTCGTCTCCCGAGATGGCGGCCCGGCCCAGATCGGCAGGTACCGCGTCCCCCTTGCCGGGTCCGAGTTGCGGTACGCCGACGTTGTGGTAGCTCTGATCCGTGAGCAGCGTTCCCGAGTGGCAAAGAGCACAGCCGGCGTCGCCGAAGAACAGGATGGCACCCCGCTTGGCCGCCTCGTCGAGGGCGCCATCGTCTCCGGCCAGATAGCGATCCCACAAAGTGGCGGCGAAGGCAAAGGCGTTCGCTTCGTAGGCGGCGATGGCGTTGGCAGCGTGCTGGAATCCCAACTCGGCTGCGGGCACGTCGGGGAAGGCGGTCCCGAACATTGCCTCGTAACCGTCGATGTTCAAGAGACGCTCGATGAGGCCGTCCCAAATGGCTGGTAAGTCGCTGTCGGGGATAGTGGCCAGTTCGTTGGTGGATCCAGAGAGGTCACGGTCGCCGTTGACTCCCCGCATCTCATCCCGAGACGTCACCGGGAACATGGCTTGCGCTGCCAGGACGCTGTCGAGCCCGTCGGGCAGGGCGGTTTGCGCGGGCGAAACGAAACCGTCCGTCCCGGACGTGGCCACCCGCCCATCCCAGAACATTGTGGTCCACTCCTTGGCGCCCCGGTTGAAGATTTCCGGTGAGTTGCGGGGAACAAACTCGCGATCGTGTCCGAGCAGGCGTTCCGGGCCAAGGCCCACACCACCCGTGCCCACCGGGAGGGAGAGTCCGTCGCTTCCGTGCTCGCTGGGGTGGTGACACGTGGCACAGGCGATGTCGCGATTGCCGCTCAATTCCTTGTCGAAGAAGAGAGCTTCTCCCAGCCGCACGAGTTCGGTCGGGTGTTCTGATCCGGGGTAGAGAGCTTGCAGATCGTTCGCTTCCACGACGTGACTGAGCTGGCGGCGAGGGCGTTCTCACTGCACCCTGCCACCAAGAGAACCCCCCCCGCTGCCAGCATCAAGAGGAGGGAACGGCCGACATGGAACATGCAATCTCTCCCGTGTGGATCCTGCCTCAAACGTATGCTTCTGAGGCGTTCTCCAACTAGAGGAAAAAGGCCCGGATCTCAGCGTGCTAGTGCCGAGCGACCGTTCTGGCCGGCAGGCACCGCGGGTCATACTCGACGATCTGCGGAGGTTGTGTTTCGTCCGAGCAGGCCGGGCAGTCGGGATCACGGCGAAAGAGAAGGAGGCGAAAATCCTGGTCGAGGGCGTCGTAGGTCAGCAGCTTGCCGATGAGGGGCTCACCGATTCCCAAGAT
>CAWKAG010000029.1:0-52644 GCA_963847455.1 uncultured Acidimicrobiia bacterium | reverse complement strand
GTCTGGCGTCGAACCTGACCGGGATCCCGGCTCCAGCATGTAGCTAGTTCCTAGGCGAGTAGATCAGTGAACGTTTCGGCCGGACCCACCACATTCCGGTCCATCCAGGTGCCGTTAGTTCCCAGATTGGGGTTTCGTTGCACGGCACCACCGACTGCGGTCATCCACCAGCCAGCCGCGACCAGGAGCTGCAAATCGGGCTGCCAATCCAGCGAGAGGGTGGAGAAGTAGTCCGCCACCGTACTGCTCACCGTTTCGTCTGTCCAGAAACGCTGGTTTATCAGCTCCCCGTAAGAAGCCCCGCGCTCGTGGCGAAGATCTTCGGCCCACAAGTGGAGCAGATCGAGACCCGGGACGCCGTGCTCGCTCCACGTGTCCCAGTCGATCACGCCCGTCAAACGGCCACTCTCGTATAGAAGATTTCCACTCCAAAAGTCGCCGTGGGTAACTACGGCTGGCAACCTCGTCAGCCCGGCCTCCACGACCGTGGGAACGCCGCTCAGGTTGACCTCCAGCTTCGAGAGCTCACTCGCTACCTGGCCGATGATGGTTGTTTGCGTGTCGCCGGCAGGGAGCCTCGCCAAGAAAGTTGCCGCTTGCCGGGCTAGGGGCACGGTGAGGTTGGTCGGGGATCGCCCGGGCCGAAGCGCCTCGACGCTCCAAGAGACGTCGTCAAAACTGCCACTCGCAACGCCGCTGGGAATCTCCTCGAGCCCAAAACGCCGCAGAGCTGCGAAATGCCACGAGGGATCGGCGGGCGATCCCTGCACACCAAGGCGGGCGAGCACCGGGCTTCCCTCCCAAAGGCCTCGTTGGCGGATTCCGCCTCCGCTACCAAGCCGCAGCACGTCCGTCGGTTCGAACGCCGTCGCGCTTTGGAGCATCCGGACCGGGGAATCCGACGGCAACTCTGTCCACACATACCCACCGAGGAGTGCCTGGCGGAGAACCGGATACTTTCGTCGGTGCCCTGGCGCAGCTGCCCAGGTGACGCGTTCCCGTGACGGACCTACGAGGGATTCGATTCTCCTCCGCTCGCGCCGGATCAATGTGCTCAAACCGGCGCGCCATCCTGACGCAGGTGGGCTGATCAAGGGCGGCGTCGACGCGACGGAAGAGCCGAGCAGTGTCCTGAGCACCTCTTCGTGATTCACGAACGACGCTTCTCCAACAACCGAACCCAGACCTCCCGCTGGATGTCCAGACAGATCTCGTCCGGTGGCCGATCGACATCCACCAAGACGCCGCGGCGTTTGGTGACGAGTTGGGTCCACGACGCGGTGATTTGGTCCAGGTATTCGGGTGAGTGCTCACCCTTGCGTTCGAAGAGGATCTCGCCTGGGGCGTGGAGCAGCATGATGAGGTCGGGCGCGGGAGTGAGCGCCCGAACGGCCAGCCGTTTGAGCGTCTTGACGAGCGCCGGTTCGTCGCCAAGGCGCCCGGCTTCGAGCGGATGCCGGTCGCACACCACGACGGAGCCTTTCCGAGCGGCCCACTCGACGGACCAGACTTGTCGTAGGGTGCGTGCAGCCCATTTTGGAAAGCCAGCGAAGCTTCTCCAACTCGGTCGACGCCCGCTCTGTACCATCGAAGCCCCACCCCCGGAGCGCCGGGGGCCGCCCAGGTAACGGGCGACGACATCGACCGGCATCTCCTTTTCCAGACACGCAACGGCCGTGGACTTGCCAGCCCCGTCGGCTCCGAGCAATGCCACGACGAGTCCTCGTTGCCGGGCAACGAGCCAGAGCGCATCCCTCAAAACTGAAGCACTCGACTCCGGGTCGTTCAGCTTGGCGTCGACTTTAAGCCAACCCGACGACGTGAGTCCGATAAAGAACCGATGCCCGGAGCGACGTCGAGGACGGAAGGGGGCAAGGCCCGCTTGTTTCAAGACGGCCGACAACGACGGCACGGCCTCACGGTCGACCCAAATGTCGATCTCCGTGAGGGCGGGAGACGAGAACGTGGGCTTCCTCTCGCGGAAGCCGGCATCACGCAGCATCGCCTCAAGTGCGTGGGTTTCGTCCCCGGCGCTGATCGGATCTCCGGTCTCGATGTCAGACATGGCCGGAACGCTACCATCGCGTTTTCGTGACAAAGACTTCTCTACTCCTCGTTGGAAAAGGGCCACCTGATGCGGGCGGCATCTCTTCGATGCTGAGCACTTTGGAACGAGAGCTAGCCGAACGGTATGACGTCGAGCTGCTCAACTTGACCAGGCAGACCGAGTACCGGGCAGGCGTACTGAGCTCAAGCAACATCACCCGTACGGTCGCGGACGTCGGGCGGGTGTTCCGCAGCGCGGGCCGTTTCGACGTGGTCCACCTGCATAGCTCGTTTGTTCCGGCTGTCACGATAATCAGGGCTGCCCTGCTCCTCGGAGCGGCCCGGCTGCGCGGCGCGTCGACGGTCCTACACATCCATGGCGGAAATTTACCGGAGTGGACCGATCGGGCATGGAAACGACTCCTTATACGGGCTGCGCTATCAACAGCCACTGAGGTCGTTTCCGTATCTGATGGCATCACCTCGGCACTGAATTCGCCAGGGACACATACGATCTACAACGGAGTAGATACCAACAGCTTCGCACCTGACCTCAACCGGCGCCCGGACGAACCGGTGATCGTGTTTGCGGGCATTCTGACCCGCCGGAAGGGCGTGGTTGACCTGATCGAGGCATCCCATTTGCTCTTGTCGCGCGGCGTCGCCCACCGGCTGGTGATCGTTGGCGGCCGCCCGGACGAGGGTATCGAAGAGGAAGATCTGGTCCGTTTGGCTGCCACCGGGCCTGAGGTTCTGGTTGGAGCGGTACCCCATGACCAGATGGCCGGCTACCTGCGCGACGCCGACATCTTTTGTCTCCCGTCCTGGTTCGAAGCAATGCCGCTCTCCATATTGGAAGCTTTGGCGAGTGGACTGCCTGTGGTTGCGACGCGGGTGGGCCAGATACCTTCGATAATCGATGATTCTGTGGGGCGCCTGGTTGAGCCTCAGGCACCGACCGCATTGGCCGACGCTCTTGAAGTTCTGCTCACCGACCACGAACTTCGCAAGCTTCTATCGGCCAACGCTCGCTTAAGGGCACTCGGCGAACACTCTCTCGACCGGACCATCTCCGAGATCGATGCGGTCGTTAGCACCGCCGCCGGTCACCCTCCGACACGCGCGTAGAGCCGCGAGGTCCGAACGGATTGATACGACCGGGTGTTCTTGAGCCAGAACTCTCGCGGTCCATTGTCGCGCCAGATCCCGATGCGCGGCATCGAGAACGCCCCGACCGGTTCCGGGCCGACCGGCAGGCTGAACGCCCCCGAGTAACCGGCCGATTGAGCTGCTTTTGCGACAGTTTCGTTCCACAGGCCGCGCGGATAGGCGAGGTAGGGGACCGGTTTGCTCACGATTTCTTCGAGTATCAGCCGGCTGGTGGTGAGATCCTCAACGCACTCGTCGTACGGCAGGGTGGTCAGGTTCTTATGGAAGAGCGAGTGGGATCCGATGTGGATGCCTTCAGCGTCCATTGACTGAATCTGATCTCGGGTCAACGTCTCCAACGTAAATGCCGGTGGGTCGTCAACCCAATCGACCGGATGACCGCGGTCGAGTGTGGCCGCCACCACGAAAATGGAAGCCGTAAGGCCGGATCGCTTGACTGCGGGCACTGCAGTGTCGAAATTGTCCGCGAAACCGTCGTCGAAAGTTACGGTGGACACACCGCGCGGAAGCCGACCACGGCGGTCCATGAGGGCCACCGCACGAGCTAAATCCACCGTCGACGTACGCTTCGCCAGCCAGGTACATTGCTGCGAAAATGTGGTCGAATTCATCGCCAGGGGGCTATTCCAGGCATCGCACACAGAGTGATAACACAGCACGGCCACCGAAAAGCCCCCTTTGGACAAAGCCTTTGAAGGTAGGCATTATAGGCCGCGATATTAATCCACCCACCACGCAGAGTGTGATGTTAGAGTGGAGTTGCAACATGTAAGTGGCCAACTATCGAAGCCTATGGTTTGAACGCAGCAATGCGGTCGGGGGACCAGGGTTCCGATATGGGGTTGGCCAGTCAGGGTCACTACCGCTGGGAGGCAATGTGGCGGGGGGAAACTGGGCATCGCCGTATGCCCGAACGTGGGCGAGATTCGCCACACAACAGGGGGAAACAACTGAAATAGATCTGACCGACTCGTCGGCGATCCATTCAGTGAAGCTTCAATTACCGTTCGCTGCGATCGGTCCACGAACAGTCGAACTGCGCGTGCGGACCCAGATCTCGCCGATGGTCGAGCGGTTTGGCCTATATGCCAAGCGGATGCTCGACGTTCTCGGCGCACTGGTGATACTTCTGCTGGCGACGCCCATCATGATTCCGGTCGCGATCTCCATCAAGGCGACGTCGCCGGGACCGGTGTTTTACCGTCACGAACGGGTTGGCCGCCACGGTGAGCGCTTCAAGGTCTGGAAATTCCGGTCGATGCGCAATGATATCTCCAAAGAAGACATTGCGGATCAGATCGCCATCGATGAGTTCAAGACCAGCTCGCCGGTGTACAAGTCACCAAATGACCCTCGGGTCACGGCGGTCGGTCGGGTCATACGCCGAACCGGTCTCGACGAACTACCGCAGCTATTCAACGTGATCGGGAGCTCGATGTCTTTGGTTGGACCTCGTCCGCTCGTTGACGAGGAGATAGCCGAACTCAGCGTCGAGGCGTTCAAACATCGCAATTCGGTAGCTCCCGGAGTGACTGGTCTCTGGCAGGTGTTCCGCCGGTCCGAGACCTCATTCGAGGAGCGTATGCGACTCGATCTCACCTACGTTGGCTGCCGCAGTCTTTGGCTTGATCTCTATTTGATGTTGATGACGCCGTTGGCCCTCGTAAAGGGAGAGCGCTCCTTCTAGCCGATTGCTGCACCTCAGACCCCCACGAGCGAAGTGGACGCGTCCGAACCCACGATTCGGGCGCGTCCACCTTCGTCCTGGCTCTTGAGATGTAACGCTCGATTGGCCGCGATGGAGTCCCCGTGACTCCGCTACGGTATCGCCATGTTCTCACCAAATATTGACGAGCTCCTCCTGAACAACGCCACCCACGCTGCAAGACACGGACGCGTTCATCTGGACGTAGAACCAAGTCGGAAGCTATCCGTGGTCACCTGTATGGACTCGCGCATGGACGTTTTCGAAATACTTGGTCTCCGCAACGGTGAGGCGCATGTAATCCGCAACGCCGGTGGCGTGATCACCGATGACGTCATCAGGTCGCTGTGCTTGTCCCAGCGAGTCTTAGGCACGGCTGAAATCGTTCTCATCCACCACACTGATTGTGGACTCCAAAAGGTTACCGATGACGGGTTCAAATCCGACCTGGAAGCCGAGGTGGGGGTGAGGCCTCAGTGGGCCGTCGAAGCGTTTACGGATCCCTATGCCGACACCCGTCAATCAATGCGACGCCTCCACCAGACGACTTTTGTACCAAACAAGGATCATATAAGCGGCTTCGTTTACGACGTCGACACTGGACGATTGGTGGAAGTCCCGCTCGAGGATTCCTAGTCATCGGGTCGTCCGGGCCAATCAAAAAGCTGGCGTTATTCGCCAGCAGGAAGAGATTTCGGGTCGCTCCCGAGAAATCGACAAAAACGCACGACAAGCTGTCCACGCATCGGTACATTCCCCCCGCGACAAACCATCAGGGCATGCACGGTGTGCCCCATCAGCAAGGACAGGGACGCCATGGAAGCACATATTTCCCGTCGATCGTTTCTCAAGGGATCACTCGTAGCCGGCGCCGGGGCAGCGCTCAGCCCCGTTCTGGGCACGGCCGTTGCCCTGGCCGGTCCTGGCCATCCGTTGACGAAGGATTATTCACCAGACGTACTGCACCAATGGATTCCTGCCCTATACGAGGCGGTCAGATTCGAGCGGTTCTCTCCACCCAACGCGGCCCGGGTGTACGCCTATTTCGGGGTCGCAGCCTACGAAGCAGCCGTAGGTGGGATGCCGCAGTATCGGTCATTGGGTATGCAGCTGAACGATCTCCCGATGCTGCCAGGAGCCAAACCGAGTCTGCGTTACGACTGGCCGACCGCGGTCAATGCTGCGATGGGAGCAGTGGTCCCGGTGCTGTTTGTGGGCCGGGAGGCATCCCAGCAAGCTCTCTCCAGTCGGTCGGCGGCCATCCACGAAGAACGGTCGGCCATCGTGAACGACCCTCAAGTCATGGCGAGGTCCGTGGCTCACGGGCGCGCTATCGCTCAGCAGCTTACGTCGTGGATCGAGCGCGATGGTTGGTCCGGTATCCAGGGCCTGGGATTCACGCCTCCGGTTGGCGAGTCTCTGTGGATTCGCACTCCTCCCAACTTTGGTGCCTCCCTGGAGCCCCATTGGGAGCGTGTTCGCCCGTTCGCTCTCGACCCGGTAACCGGGTGTACTCCGGTGCGTCCCGTGCCCTACTCGACCGACCCCAGCTCTGCGTTTTACGCTCAGGCGATGGCTACGCACGACGCGATCGTGAACCTAACCGACGCACAACGTGAGACCGCTCTGATCTGGCGTGACAATCCCGATGGCTCGACTGGCCTCCCGGCCGGACATTGGACGCTGATCACCAACATTCTTATCGGGGATCTCGGCCTCGATCTGGCGAGAGCGGTCGAGGTTCTTGTTTTGCATGGGATCGCAGTAGCCGATGGCTTCACGTCTTGCTGGACGGAGAAGTACCGGACGAACCTTCTGCGTCCAGTTACCTACATCCAGGCCAACATCGACTCGTCGTGGAACTCGTTCGTGAACAGCCCGGCTTTCCCGGAGTACACCTCCGGCCATTCCGTTGGTTCGGCCGCCGCTGCAACCACCCTCACCGCCATCCTCGGTCCGGTCAGGTTCACCGACACGTCCACCACCGGCTACCAATTCCGGACCTTCGAGTCACCATGGGCGGCGGCCTACGAAGCCGCTAATTCCCGGCTGCTCGGCGGTATCCACTATCCGATGGGGATCGCCGCGGGCTTGGATCAGGGCGAGTGTGTCGCCAAGGCTGTCATGGGCCGGGTGCGTACCAGAAGGGGCAAGTCGCTCCAGTTTCCCTAGGCGGCAGCTTGCCGCGTCGGTTCTACCGTGTGATACTCAGGCGCGATGGCTACCCAAAAAAAGCCGAGACCCGTGATCGGCTGGCGGGAGTTCGTCGACCTCACCGACCTGATAGATCGACCAATCAAAGCGAAGATCGATACGGGGGCACGCACGTCGGCCCTTCATGCCTTCGCACTGGAAGTTTCCGAGATGGATGGCGTGACCACTGCCACCTTTGAGATCCACCCCGAGCAGCGGTCCGCCCGGTACGCCCGCTCCGTCACTTGCGAGGTCGCTGGCTTTCGAAAGGTGCGCTCGTCGAATGGCAAGTCCGAATTGAGACCCGTCATTGAGACGACCGCCAGAATCGGTAAGGTCAGGTGGCCTATCGAAGTCACCCTCACGTCGCGCGACGATATGGGGTTTCGGATGTTGCTCGGGAGGTCAGCCATCCGAAAGCAGTTTCTCGTCCACCCCAGCCGCTCATACTTGTTATCTACCAAGCCAGCGAAGGAATCGCCCAAATGAAACTTGCCGTACTCTCACGAGCCCCTCATGCCTACAGCACCCAGCGTCTCAAAACCGCCGCACTCGAGCGGGGTCACGAGGTCCGGGTTCTCAACACACTACGGTTCGCCATCGATCTGTCGGGCAATGTCCCCGACATGCAGTACCGGGGCAAGCAGCTCAGCGACTTTGATGCCATTCTGCCGAGAATCGGAACCTCCATCACCTTTTATGGGATGGCCGTTGTACGCCAGTTTGAGCAGATGGACGTCTACACCCCCAATACGGCGGCCGGAATCGCCAACTCACGGGACAAGCTTCGATCCATTCAGATCCTCTCACGTCATGACATCGGTATTCCGGCCACGATGTTCGTTCGCGATCGAGCCGATGTACTCCCCGCCATTGAACAAGTTGGCAGCGAAGCCGTAGTCATCAAGCTGCTCGAAGGTACTCAGGGCATTGGCGTGATCCTGGCTCCAGACAAACGTGTGGCAGAGGCCGTCATCGAGACGCTTCAGAGCACCAAGCAGAATGTTCTCATCCAAAAATTTGTCGCGGAAAGCAAGGGGAAGGACATCCGGGCGTTTGTCATTGGTGACCGGGTCGTCGCTTCCATGCGCCGGAGTGCGGTTGGCGATGAATTCCGGTCCAACGTGCATCGAGGCGGGACAACCGAGGTAGTCGAACTCGACGATGAATACAAGCGTGTCGCGGTCCAAGCCGCCCAGATCATGGGTCTGCGGGTGGCCGGAGTCGACATGCTTGAGAGCGACCACGGCCCACTGGTCATGGAAGTCAACAGCTCACCGGGACTGGAAGGCATAGAAGGCGCCACTGATCTCGACATTGCCGGTGCCA
Organism: uncultured Acidimicrobiia bacterium; assembly: GCA_963847455.1. Taxonomy (GTDB): domain Bacteria; phylum Actinomycetota; class Acidimicrobiia; order Spongiisociales; family JAENVV01; genus JAENVV01. The sequence goes on along the minus strand of CAWKAG010000029.1, from coordinate 44,201 downwards.
TCGTCGACTACATCGCCAGCCAGGTCGACTTTCCCGAACTCGACATTCGCCAGCGACTTACCGTCTCGACAGGATACGGCGTGGCAGAACTCCACGTTCGAGAAGGCGCCGATATCCTCGGTAAGACGATCGACGAATCGGGCTTGCGCGAACGCGACATCGCTGTGCTGACCCTTACCCGGGGCACGACGGTCATACCGAACCCGAAGAGCTCTCGAGTCCTGGAGGAACACGATCGCCTTTTGTGCTTCGGCAAGCTCGAATCGATGCGTGATCTGGTTCCGGCCAAACGTCGTCGCAAGGCACAGCCCAAACTCCAACGGCTGCCACATGACTCCGTTCCAGCCACCACGGACGACACGTTGGACATCGGCATCCGCTAACCGGAAACGTTGTAGACCCGGGCGCCATTCGGGCGGTCGAGAACGACATCGGATTTCCAAGAACCTTTTGGGCATCTCCTGCGTCTGATGCGTAGCAATTGAAGCAGGGTGCCGATGTGTTGGCTCCCCAACGATCTCAGGAGTGATAATGGCATTGAGTTTGTTTGTTTCCCTAATCGGCGTGTTTGCCATTGCCGGGTTGGCGTTTATGGTGTGGGCGCTCGTGGAAATCCTCCGAACCGACAAAGCTGCTTGGGATGCGTCAGGAATGGTTCAGCTTGTGTGGGTGGCGGTCGTTCTCTTTTTGCCCTTCATCGGCTCCGTACTCTTCTTCGCCATCGCCCGACCCAAACTCACCACACAGCCGGCATAGGAGCCCAACAAAGGGGGCGATCTGTCAGGTGGCGTTCAGCCTGGTTGGCTAGCTTCTCGTTCACGAGAGAGTTCGAGGGGGACCCATGCAGGCCGGAGAAAAGGTTCTGACTGCCAGCCAGCTAGGTATGACGTATGGAAAAAGGCAAGCGCTCCTGGGCTTGTCTTTCACCCTTGGAGCCGGCCGTATACTCGGCTTCCTGGGACCGAACGGAGCCGGTAAGACAACGGCGATTCGGATTCTCACTACGATCATCGAGCCAACGGCCGGCAGTTTCACCGTGGCCGGCATCGATTCGAGTGACCCACACGGCATCCGGAAACGGATCGGGGTCCTTCCCGAAAGTCTCGGCTTTCCCAAGCGAAACACCGCGCTCGAATACTTGACGTACTTTGGAGAGCACTACGGGCGGTCGCGCCTTGAAAGTCGGAATCGAGCTCTCGGTCTCCTGTCTGAAGTGGGGCTGGCGGGCCGCCAGAATTCGCTGATCGGCTCTTACAGTCGCGGTATGCGTCAGCGACTCGGCATTGCCCGGACTCTGCTCGGCGACCCTGAAGTCGTGTTCCTGGATGAACCAACCCTCGGCCTCGACCCGCGTGGACAGCAGGAATTGCTACAGATCATTCAGCGCATCGCCCGGGAGCGAGGCGCCGGGGTGGTCTTTTGCAGCCACCAACTCGCAGAGGTCGAGAGCGTGTGCGACGACGTGATCATCCTGAACGAAGGTCGGGTTGTGGCCGACGGTCCGGTCAAGGACGTGACCGCCCGCACAGGTGCCGCCAGATTCTCGGTGCTGGTGGATCCATCGGTCGTCGATACAGCTGTGAACGCGCTCCAAAACGAGCGCATCACGCGTGTCAAATGATCGCCAGGGAAGCGGTCGGATCGATATGGAACTTGGAACCGAGGACCCAGACCAGGTATCGGAGATACGCCGCGAGGTTTTGCGATCGTTGCTGGCGGCCGGGGTTGACATCCTTGGCTTCACCAATGAAGTCAGCCGCCTCGAGGAAGTGTTCCTGAGTTTGACCGAGGGGGTCGCCTCGTGACGAACCAGCGAGAGCGGGGAAAAGGGCGCCCCAGAGCGGGGTGGAGGATCGTCGTTCGCAGCGAACTGAACGACTTGTGGATAGGTGGCAAAGCGATCATCTTTCTTATCCTCTTCAGCGTTTTGTTGGGCGTCATGGCCTTCCTATTTGCTACCAACAAAGAACTCAGTCTGACGCCGGCTGCAGAGGCACTCTTCTTGATGGTGAAGACGACCCTGGCGGTGGGTCTCCTCTTCGGGCTCGTACTCGGCGCAGACACGATTAGTGGCGAACGGGAGCGAACCACGATCGAGAGCCTGCTCCTCACGCCGGTTCGACGGCGCGATGTCGTGATTGGGAAGTATCTGGCTGCCTTGTCGCCGTGGCCGGCTGCCCTGGCCGTGGCCGGGGGCTATCTGTTGCTCATCGCCCCCGATGGGGCGACGTTTGTTTCTGCGTTTCTGTGGACCGGTCTCGTCGGCACCATCATCGTGGCGGCGTTCACCGGGTTCGGGGTGCTCGTGAGCGTGATGAGCTCAACCAACAAAGCGTCGCTCTCGACGAGCCTGCTCGTATACATCCTCTTCCTGGTCCCAACCCAGCTACCCGGGAATGCCCAGGCAGGAGCCGTTGGGGAATTCATCAGGCGGGCCAATCCCTTGGACGCCGTCAATCAGTTCTTGGACAAGCTTCTGGTGAGCAACGCCTCTTTCGGCGAATTGGTGTCCTGGCTGGCGTCGCCGATCATCATGTTCATCCTGGTGCTCCTGGGCCTCGGTCTGGTCGCTCCCCGAGCGTTACGACTCGACCCGCCCGGAATCGGCACCCTGGTCGCACGCGGCAGGGGAGCGATGGTGCTCGGGTTGGTGGTATGCACGATCGCACTAGTAGCGCCATCGCCGGCCCGGGCTCTTCAAGAGTCACCTGGCCAGCTGGCCATCGACGTCGACCTGGCATCGCGTGAGGTAAAAACGGGTGACAGGATCAACTTTCAAACCCGGGTTACGGTCCCGGACGGCGAGACCGGCCCGTGGATCGTGGCGATGAACATTGTGAACCTCGGCGATGGCGACCCGGTCGATCCCGAGGACTGGTCGCCGCTGCGGGCGCAGACCATTGACCGGGTTGACGCAAACCGACAGGCTGTCCTCGATTGGGAGGTGAACGCCATTATCAAGGGCGACTACCTTGTCTACATGGTGGCCTTGGCGTCACCGGCTTCGGCAGGGGAGACGTCGCAACCGGTATCGAGCCAGGGGATCCATTTGACCGTCAACCAGTTCTTGCGAATCAACCCTGGGGGCGTCCTACCCCTCGCTATCGGTATGCCCGTGGCGCTGAGCGGACTCCTTTACGGAGTGAGCCGGGCGCGCCGACGCATGATCGATAACGACCTTGCGATCTAAGAGACGGGGAGCGCTGGCGACTGACCGAGCGTGTCTAACGGTGTGCGTAGCGTGCTTCGGTCGAGGCCGACACGAGGTCCAAGACACCCTGGGTTGGTCCGCTGGCAAACCCGACACCGACCGCGTCACGCCAGGTGCACGAGCGGCGATCAAGTGAGGTTCGGCCGGGCTGCGTCGTCGTAGTACCTACATAGGAACGCGATCCAGGGTTCTTGCGGGTGGAAAAGAGTTGAGCCACGATGGCCTCCGATTTCAAAACACAGTATTTGTCAAGACAAATTCTATCAGTTGTCTGAACAAATTTCAAGTCTTTGCGTGAAGTCAACTCGCTGAGGCGCCAGCCAGGATGGCTGCCGCAGCGACCGCCAGGCCAACTCCAATCATTTGGCGCGCCGATAAGCGTTCATGATGCACGAGCCTTGCCATAACTACCGTAGAAACCGGGAACAGCGCATACACGGCGGTCGTAATAGCGATGGGCCCCAGTCCAACTGCCAGGTAATACAAGAGGTTGCCGAGCGCAGTGAACAGTCCGGCGGTGATGGTGGCCGGACGCGCCGTTCGGCCGGGGAGAAGACGGCGTCCGTTCAACACGAGATAACTTCCGAGCAGGCCAAAACCCACCGCCCGGCTTGCTACGACAGGTAGGAGTCCGGCGTCGTCACCGACCAGCGCCAACGCCAGGAGCTGAATACCGAAGCCGAGTCCGGTAATCAGGCCATGGGAAACTCCGGACAACCGCGCCCGGCGGCTGAGCCCAATGGCCGGGGTTACTGACACCAGAACCACAGCGGACAGTCCGACGGCGAGACCGATGGCTCCCCACTCGCCAAGCGCTTCACCGAGGACCAGCCCACCCACGACCGGCACCACCGCAGCCACGAGGGCAGCCACGGGCGAAACCAGACCCATTGGCGCCGATGCGAATCCCCTATAGAGGGTGAACACTCCGACCATGCCACCCACGCCGGAGATCGCACCCCAGGTCATATCCGCCATGGTGGGCGAACCGCCGAAAAGGGGCGTCAGAGCCAGGAGCCCAATCGCGCCGACGAGAAAGCTGATCGCGGCAACGGGGTGAGGGAGGTCGCGCCTTGTGGCGGTTCCGCCGGAGAAGTCACCGGCTCCGACGACTATTGCACCGATGCCGGCCAGAACGAGATGCATGAGATCTACCTAACTGATCGGCAACGGCTCGAAGCGACTGGCATGTTAGTAACCCACCCCCTCCGATTAACGGGCGTCGGCGAACCGCAGATGAGTCTCGACCCCGAGCGTGCGATCGGCGGGAAGCTGAAAGGCGTCGGCAGGATCCCTGGCGTTGCGGTGCAACACGATGAAAAAGCGATCACGCAACCCAAGAATCCAATGTCGACGTCCCGGCTCGAGGGTTTCCCGGCCAAGGAAGTAGGTGGTTTGGTCGTGCGAGAAGTTTAAACGCGAATCGACAATCGACTGAAGATCGGCCGGCACATCGATCCGGTCAGCAAACCCGTAAAGAAGTTCGACTTCATGGAAATCGAGATCATGGTGCCGGATCTTGTCACGCCGGGCGGGTGGCACGTGGGCGTCGTCGGAGATCACCACACTCACGATCACCATCTCTTCGTGGAGGACCTGGAAGGTGTGAACATTGGCGAGTAGCGATGGAGGGACCACGCCGGGGCGCCGGTGCAGGTAGACGGCCGTTCCGGGAACCCTGGCTGGTGGATGGGCTTTCAACGACTTGATGTAGCGATGCAGCGGTAGGCGACGGGGGAGCGCTTCGTCGCGGATCGCCAGCCTTCCTGTCCGCCAGGTCACCATCAAAGCGAAGACACCAAGGCCAATCACCAGCGGAAACCATCCGCCCTGCGGGATCTTGAACAGGTTGGCTCCTAGGAAAGCGGAATCAACGACGAAAAACGGGGTCGTGACAGCCAACGCTTTCGGCCACGACCATTGCCACCGGAGCCGGGCCATGACGAAAAACAGGATCGTCGTGATCAGCATGGTCATCGTGACGGCGACGCCATAGGCCGCGGCCAGGGCGGACGAGGTTCCGAAAGCGACGACCAGGCCGACGGCGGCGATTGACAGGACCCAGTTGATATGAGGTACGTACACCTGGCCCCGCTCGGTGACCGAGGTGTGCACGACTCGAAACCGGGGCGCATAGTCGAGGTTGATAGCCTGGGTTGTGATGGAGAAAGCGCCCGATATGAGGGCCTGGGAGGCAATGACCGATGCCACAGTCGCCAATCCGGTCATCGGCCACTGTGCCCACGAGGGGGCGAGCAGGAAGAAGGGGTTCTCGATTGCTTCGGGCGTTCGCAGCAACAAGGCGCCCTGGCCGAAGTAATTGAGAATCAGTGAAGGTAACACAACCAGAAACCAGCCCAGCTGAATCGGCCGGCGCCCGAAGTGACCGAGGTCGGCGTAGAGGGCTTCGCCACCGGTCACGACCAGGAATACCGACCCGAGCACCAGAAAGCCGCGAAAGCCATTCTCGAGGAAGAACTGAAATCCGTAGGTTGGGGAAATGGCCCGGAAGACGCCAGGATTCTTGGCGATCGAAGCGATGCCGAGAAGGCTCAGGACGCCAAACCAGATGACCATCGCAGGGCCGAACACCGCCCCCACTTTTCCGGTCCCGAACCGCTGCACTGAGAACAACGCCACGAGTATGACAACCGCCAGTGGAATGACCCAATGGGACAGGGCAGGTGCGGCGAGGCTCACTCCTTCGACGGCCGAAAGAACAGAAATGGCGGGTGTAATCATGCCATCGCCATAAAGCAAGGCTGTCCCGAACAGGCCAATGACCACAAAGATCAGGCGTTGCGGACGGGTTCGGGTGGTGCGGGGAAGAATCAGCGCAGTGAGTGCGAGAATGCCACCCTCGCCATGGTTGTCGGCCCGCAGAACCACCAGCAGGTACTTGATGGTGACAACGATGATAAGCGACCACACCATCAAGGAAAGCACCCCGAGAATATTGCCCTCAACCACCGGAATGCCCTCTCCGCCGCGCAGCGACTCACGAAACGCGTAGAGCGGGCTTGTCCCGATATCGCCGTAGACCACGCCGAGGGCGGCTAATGCCAGCGCCGGGCGAGTTGCGCGCTGGTGGCCAGTCTGATTCGACAATCCGTGTGCCTCCGCGCATCAGGAACAAACCGGTCGATGCTAGTCCCTTTGGAAAGGCTCTAGTGCGACTCAACCGTTTCCGGTTCAGGCTGAGCCGCCGTTCATCCAGGGATCTGTAAGGCGGCCTCGATCTCTCGTTCGAGCCTTCCCAACTCGGCGTAGGCATCCGCAAAACTGGCGATGGGTTCGCTCCGAGGCGGGCACTCAAAAAAGGCGCCTTCGGCAATCTGGAACCATTCCTGGACTGCGCCGTCCACCACCCTGTCTGGGGTGTTGGTCAGCTTCGGACGCAGCTCCCTGAGGATGGCCAGCGTCTGATTGCAGACCTCCGGAGCGGGGTCTGCAACCAGAGTTTCTTGGGGTGGCAGCGAAGCAGCCGCGGCTTCCCAGGACGGCAGCCAATCAGCCACGGACGGCCGAGACTGGTCAGCGCAGGACGAGAAAAGCAGCGCCAGGACAATGACGACGGACGGGACCCAGAATCGCTCGCGATGACCTACAGCTTTCACACGAGCAGGCTACCGGCCCCGGGGCTCGGGACGTCGCATTCGCACTTTCAATCCACGTCCGTGGCTCTCCAGCGTTGACCTAATCGGCACTGAGCGTACCCATGAAGACAGATAGCCCGTAATGAATCGCGACCAGGCCTCCCATCTCCATGATCTGCGCCTCCGTAAAGTGGAGCCTGCCCGCATCATAAAAAGACCGATCGATCTCATCTGGCCGTCGATACATCAGATATGCGTATCGGAGGGCCCACTTCTCAGCATCATTGAACTGCGGATCGTTCTCGAAGTCGCCCATCGCGGCGGCGATACGATCCTCTGTCATTCCGGATTCGATCGCTTTAGTTGATCGGAGGTTGGAAAAGTAAGCGTCGCCAGCAGTGGTCGCGAGCTGAATTCGCATGAGCTCTTTCAGTTGGTGATCAACGGCGCCTTCGAACAAAGCCTCTGCCATGGCTCCCCAGATCGCCTGGAGATAGCCTGGAACGTGAGCGAGAACCAGAGGAAAAGCCGTATTGCCTGCCCCCAGGCGATAGAAAGAGTCGACCGCCTGCGCGGTCTTTGGATCGAGACCGTCGAGCGGAACCGGGTCGATCGTTGCCATCAGTCGTCGTTGTTCTGGTCGTCGGCCAAGGCATCAGCGACGGCTTTGCGAATCTGCGGGCTCAGGTGGGATTGAGGAGTATCGCCGTAGATTCGACGAGACTCGTCCTGACTTACCAGTCGGCCATCAGGCGTGAACATGGGATAGAAGTCGAGCGTACGGAAGAAGGTGTGGTAGCCAACGTTGAACCCGATGAAGACGCCAAGCTCGACGACCTCAGGGGCGGAGTAATGGTCGGCAAGGCGGCGATAAAAGCCCTCATCGATCTGCTCTGGCGTAAATTGCATCATTTCGCTGTATTCAAGGGCAATCTTCTCTGCGGCGCTGAACGCATCGCTATCCCGCCAGTTGTTGATGCCCTCGTCGATTCGTTCCTCTGTCAGACCGTTCTGCTTCGCCGAAGCAGATCTCACGTTGCCTCAGTAGTTGCACGACGCGGCCCGCGACAACTGAATGCGAATAATCTCCTTGAGGCTGTGGTCAATCTCACCGGTGTTAAAAACAGTACCCCACGCAATGTAGAGGGCCTTGGAAAGCGCCGGATTGTGGCCCTGAATCGCATGAAACGCCGGATCGGGGGCACGGTGCCGAAGCGCTTTCTTCACGAACCCCGCCAGTTCTGAATCCAGAAGGGCATCTATGTCGATCATGGAGATGTTCGGCATATCACTTCCTCCGAATGGCTAGGACGCGGCCGATCCTACACCAGGAACCGTAATGATTGACCGCTGGTTGGCTCGCGTGCCGTATCAGCGGATCGAAACCTCCGCTTCGGCCGCCATCCGTACGGCACCCGAGAACAACAGTGACGTGGCTAATTCAAGTTCGGGGGAGAGCTGCCGATCTGGGCCGAGGTGCGGAATATGTTCTCGTACCATTTGACGTACCGCGCTCGAGGCCGGGCCTGACGAAAGTGGGGCACGTAAATCCAACGCCTGGCAAGCTGCGAGTAATTCCACGGCAAGAATCCGCGCAACGTTGTCCACGACCGTCCTCAACTTGCGCGCCGCACCCCACCCCATCGAGACGTGATCCTCCTGCATCGCTGAGGTGGGCATCGAGTCCACGCTCGCAGGAGCTGCCAGACGGCGGTTTTCGGCGGCCATCGACACGGCGGTGTAGTGGGCAATCATGTATCCCGATGAAACCCCGGGATCCTGGGTGAGGAAAGCGGGCAGCCCATGTGACCTGGCCGGATCGAGCATACGATCGAGTCGTCGTTCTGCGATCGATCCGACTTCTGCTGCGGCGATCGCCAAAAAGTCGCACCCAAGGGAGACGGGAGCGCCATGAAAGTTCCCGCAGGATGCGACCGTACCGTCTGGCAGCACCATTGGATTGTCGATCGCCGACCTGAGCTCATTCTCGGCGATCTGAGATACGTGGGTCCAGGTATCGCGAGCCGCACCATGCACTTGGGGCGTGCAGCGCAACGAATAAGCATCCTGGACCCGGACGTCGTCGTGCCGGTGCGAGCCGACGATCTCGGAGCCGGCAAGGATGCGGGTCATGTTGGCAGCGGCGACTTGCTGGCCCGGTTGGGGACGGAGAGCCACCAGATCGGCGCGAAACGCCTGATCGGTGCCAAGAAGAGCTTCGACGGTCAGTGCGGCGATGATGTCGGCGGTAGCCAAAATCACTTCGAGGTCGTGGAGCGCCATAATCAACATCCCGAGTATTCCGTCAGTGCCGTTGATCAGCGCCAGGCCCTCCTTGGCTCGTAACACCACCGGCTTGATGCCTGCCTCGCGCAAAGCATCAGCTGCCGGTCGATCGGTGCCTGCGACGGTTACGGTACCTTCGCCTATCAACGCCAATGCGATGTGTGCCAGCGGTGCGAGGTCTCCTGACGCTCCGAGCGAACCGTATTCGTGCACAACCGGGGTGATGCCTGCGTTGAGCATTCCCAGGTAGGCGTCGACGATCTCGGGGCGGGCGCCCGAGTACCCCATCGCCAGCGAGCGCGCTCTCAGTAGCATCATCGCTCGCACGACGTCCTCCTCCACGCGTGGTCCCATACCGGCGGCGTGAGAGCGAATCAACGACAGTTGGAGTTCTTCACGCCGCGCTGCTGGTATATACGTCGCGGCTAGCGCGCCAAAGCCGGTGGACACCCCGTAGACCGGCGTTTCTGAGGCTGCGTAGGCATCTACGACTGCGGCCGACGCGTCCATCGCGGTCCGTCCGTCGTCTCCGAGCGACACCGTCGCGCCTGCCCTGGCCACGCGCACGACCTCGGCTTGGGTCAGGTTGTTGCGTTCGAGGATTACATCGCTCATGCTGGCTCCGTTCTTGGCTCGGTGGCAGCGATCACCGGCGCAATTCGCTCGACGAACCGGTCGTACTCATGTGCCTTGAAGTTTTCCCAGGTGGACAAGGATGTCGGATCGGTGACCCTGTCGAGAATGAGTTTGCCGTCCAGGTGGTCGACTTCATGCTGGACGGTACCGGCACTCAGGCCCCGATAGATCTGCTCAAATGGCCGACCGGTGCGATCCCATGCGCGAACCTTGATAGCCATCATACGGAGCAGGTCGCCACGAATCGGGACACTCAAGCAACCCTCGTTGTTGAGATATGTCTCGGTGCCGATCTGTTCCACGAGCGGGTTGACAAGCACGGTGAGGGGCAGCGCTGGCTTGTACGGGTAGCGCTCGTTGGCTTCTACACCAATGACGCAGATCCTCAAGTTGACGCCTACCTGGTTGGCGGCGATTCCTGCTCCGTTGGCGTGACGCATGGTGTCGATCATGTCGTCGATCAGCATTTGAATCTCGGCGCCGTTGACCGCCTCTGTCGAAACTTCCAAATTGGCCGCTCGCAGAACCGGATCGCCGATTTGCGGGATTGCTCTGATCATGGGTTGCCGGCCTCGTAGACGGACCTTCCTGCGATCCAGACTGCTTCGCACAGTGGCGCCCCTATCCAGTAGGCGAGCGCGGCTGGATCGGTCGTAGCCCAGAGCGCCAGGTCTGCCCGTAGCCCCGGCACGATGGTGCCGGTGTCCACCAGTCCGAGCGCAGCAGCGGCGTTTCTGGTCGTGCCGGCCAGGGATTCCTCGGGCGTAAGCCGGAATCGAGCAGTCGCCAGCCACATGGCGGCTTGGAGCGAGGCCAAAGGAGAGGTCCCCGGGTTCAAATCGGTTGACACGGCCATGGGAACGCCGACCTGCCGCATAACTTGGATGTTCGGACGCTGGGCTTCGTCGAGGAAGACCGACGCGCCTGGGATGAGCACGGCGACGGTTCCAGCTCTCCCCATGGCCTGCAACCCCTCTTCGTTGGCGTGTTCCAGATGGTCCGCAGACAGGGCACCAAATTCGGCTGCCAGGGCGGCCCCCTGTCCGTCGGTCAGTTGGTCGGCGTGCAGGCGGACCGGGAGTCCCGCCTGATGCGCGGCGGTGAACACCTGGCGGACCTGGTCGTTCGAGAAGGCGATGGTCTCACAGAAGGCGTCGACAGAATCAGCCAATCCTTCCTCAACCACTCGAGGAATGAGTTCCTGGCATATCTCGGCGACGTAGCTATCCAGGTCGTCACGGTACTCGGGTGGCACCGCATGAGCGGCAAGCAAAGAGGTAACAATCCGTTGGGGCCCCACCGTTCCGAGTTGGCGGGCGGTCCGCAGCATGCGGAGCTCGTCGCTCTGGTTCAATCCGTAGCCCGATTTGATCTCAATGGTCCCAACGCCACTGCGCAGCATCCAGCCCATTCGTTCGGCAGCCCCGGCAAAAAGATCACCGTCGGTCGCGGCCCGGGTTGCCTCGACGGTAGACACGATCCCGCCACCCTCAGCGGCCAGATCGGCATATGACTTGCCGGCGAGCCGGGCTTCGAACTCTCCTATCCGGGTGCCTCCGAAGATGAGATGGGTATGACAATCGATGAGAGCTGGAGTGATGAGCCGGTTGCCGACGTCTTGCTCTATTGCGGCGGACATCGCCGGATCGTTCGGACCAACATACGAAATCAATCCGTTGGTGATACCGATGGATGCGCCCCGAATCAACCCATACGGGGGTCCGTCCGGCCGCATGGTTGCCACCGTGGCCTGGGTGAGCAGAAGGTCATACGTCATGCAACAAACCTCGGATCGCCTTTGTGAGCCCTGCGCTCGACTGCCCGTTCTGGTTGAGGCCTTCCTTGATCACGTGGTTGCCTCCTACGACGACGTCGGTGACGCGTGACGGTCCAGAGAACAGAAAGGCACCAAGACCGTCGGAAGCCATAGTCCCCATGTCGGCACTGGCGGCGATGCACAAGAAATCTGCGGGGGAGCCAACCCCGAACGGCTCATGGGTCCCCCACCCCAGAGCGGCCAAGCCGGTGGTCGTTGCGCTGTGAAAGAGATCGACAGGGGTGTGGATCCCGCGAAGCTCAAGGCGCAACCGATCGTTGAGTTCCAGCGAGCGAGCTTCTTCAAGAAGATCTATGACGGCGTTGCTGTCCGTGCCGAGCGAGAGAGGGACTCCGAGATCGCGTAACTCGCGAGCCGGGCCGATACCGTCACCGAGGTCGCGTTCGGTGGTTGGACAGAAACATGCTCCGGCACCTGATTCCGCAAGGAGCTTCATATCGTCGCCGGTGAGGTGGGTGGCGTGGATGGCAGTCGCGGCCTCGTTCATCAACCCGCTGACGCTGAGGAGCTGGGTGGGGGTCATTCCGTGTTCGGCCAGGCAAGCGGCGTTCTCCGCTCGCTGCTCGGAGACGTGGACGTGGACCGGACAGTCCAGAGTTGCCGCCGTGTCCGCTACCACCTCCAGAGCGGGCCGGGGCGTCGCCCTCACGCTATGGGCTGCCACTCCGAGCTTGATCGTCGGAGACGTGATCAGGCTCTCCAACTCCAGGACTCGCAACGACCAATCATCGGCGGATGCGTCGGCGAACCGCTTCTGCTCGCCGAGTGGAGGCGCCCCATGCACGTCTGAAGCCAGATAGCACGTGTCGAGAAGGGTCATTCTGATGCCGGCATCACCAGCCGCGTCGATCAAGGCTCGCTCCATCGCATGGGGCTCGCCATAGGGCCGACCATCTGGCTGGTGGTGCAGATAGTGGAACTCTCCGACCGCAGTGATCCCTGATCGGAGCATTTCGCCAAACACCTCGGCTGCCAGAGCACGATAGGAGTCCGGTTTGAGAAGTTGGGAAACGGCATACATGGCCGCGCGCCATTGCCAGAAATCGCCACCGGAATCGTGGGTTTGGCCCCTGATCACCCGGTGAAATGCGTGTGAGTGCGCGTTCGCCAGACCCGGGAGAACGACCCCGGCCAACCGGACCGATCCGGGAGCGGGTCGCACTCCAACGGCAACTGAATGTATGACACCGTCGGCTGTTGCGACCGAAACGTCCTTGGAGAAGTGTGCGCCTCCCAACCATGCGTAGGGGGCGAACCACTCCGTCACGGGGTTCCAGTGATCATGGGAAGGTCGATACCGCGACTTTCCGCCACGTCCCGGGCGATGGAGTATCCGGCGTCTGCGTGGCGCATGACACCGGTGCCGGGGTCGGAAGTCAGCACCCGGTCGAGTCGCTGTGCTGCCAGATCGGTCCCGTCAGCCACCACGACCATACCGGCGTGAATCGAACGTCCAATGCCGACGCCACCGCCGTGGTGCACGCTGATCCAGGATGCACCGCTCGAGGTGTTGACTAATGCATTGAGAATTGGCCAATCGGCGATGGCGTCTGAGCCGTCAATCATGGCTTCTGTTTCCCGGTAGGGAGACGCCACCGATCCCGAGTCGAGGTGGTCACGGCCGATGACGATTGGCGCGGATACCTCGCCGGAGCGCACCATCTCGTTGAAGCGGAGACCGAGGCGACGCCGTTCGCCGTACCCCAACCAGCAGATCCTGCTCGGTAATCCTTGAAACGCCACCCGTTCGGACGCCAACGTGATCCAGCGGGCGAGGCCAGCATCGTCGGGAAACTCCTCGAGGACTGCCCGGTCGGTGGCAGCGATGTCGGCGGGGTCACCGGACAGTGCCACCCATCGAAACGGCCCCTTGCCTTCGCAGAAGAGGGGGCGGATGTAGGCGGGCGTGAACCCCGGATAGTCAAATGCTCGTTCGAAGCCTCCGAGCTTGGCCTCTGTTCGCAGGCTGTTTCCGTAGTCGAAGACCTCTGCGCCGCGATCGAGGTAACCAACCATCGCCGCACAGTGACGAGCCATCGCCAGCCGGGCTCGCCTGATCAGTTCCTGCGGGGCCTCGTCTGCCATCTGCGCGGCTGCTTGAACCGTCAAATCGTTCGGCACGTAGCTCATCGGGTCGTGCGCGGAGGTTTGGTCTGTGACGATATCGGCCGGGAAGTCAAGTTCAAGCAGACGAGGGAAGATATCCGCGGCGTTCCCAACCAGCCCCACCGATACTGGCCGCCGCTCGTCCCGAGCTGTCAGACAGCGAGCAATCGCATCGTCGAGGTCGTCGGCGATCACGTCGAGATACCGGGTTTCGAGCCGCCGCTTGGCACGGTGAGCATCCACCTCGATGCAGAGCGCCACACCCTCATTCATAGTCACTGCTAGCGGCTGGGCACCACCCATCCCGCCCAGTCCAGCGGTCAGCGTGATGGTGCCGGCCAGGGTGCCCCCGAACCGCTTGTCGGCGATCGCTCCAAATGTTTCGTAGGTGCCCTGGAGGATGCCCTGCGTCCCGATGTATATCCACGAACCGGCAGTCATCTGGCCGTACATCGTCAAGCCGGCGTCTTCCAACTTGCGGAATTCATCCCAGGTCGCCCACTCCGGGACCAGAAGCGAGTTGGCGAGTAGGACTCGGGGCGCCCACTCGTGGGTTCGAAATACCCCAACTGGCTTGCCAGATTGAATGAGCAGTGTCTCATCATTCTCGAGCCTGCGTAATGTCGAGACGATGGCATCAAATGCCTCCCAAGACCGGGCAGCCTTTCCGGTACCCCCGTAGACGACAAGGTCGTCCGGGCGTTCAGCCACCTCGGGATCTAGGTTATTCATGAGCATCCGCAGTGCAGCCTCCTGGCCCCAACCTTTGCAGGACAGTTCAGTACCTCGCGGGGCTCGGACGGGTCGGGGGCCACTCATAAGGAGGTCCTTTCCAAGTTCGGTTGGTGGTCGCGGTGAACCGAACGGAACCAGACGGCCGGGGACCGTGATTCCTCTCCATCCTGGGTGTAGGTCAATCGCTCAATCGTCAGGACGGGTGCTCCTGGCTTGATCTTAAGCGTCCTGGCATCCTCTGGCAGAGCCTTTCCCCGTTCCACGGCGTGCTCAATACGGACCAATGCGATGGCGTACTTGACGGTAAGCAACCAGTGAACGGACTGATGCGCCAGGTCCTCGTCCAGAAGGCCCGGGCAAAGACTCTCGACGATACGACGTTCTTCAACCGCCATCGGGCGACCATCGGCGAGGCGTAGGCGTCTCAGTCGGATGAGGGAGGTGCCCGGCTTCACCCCGAGAGGGTTTCCCTGCGCGGCTGGCAGTCGCTCGGCGGCGAGCACCTCAGTACTTGGGGTCCGTCCAGCCGCCCGCATGTCGTCATCGAACGAACTCAAGGAGAAGTACCGGGTCATCGGCGAGGAGGCCGATACATAACTTCCGCTGCCCTGGGCGCTCCGAACAAGTCCCTCGGCGCTCAGTTCTCCTAGCGCGGTTCGGATCGTTCCCCGGCTAACGCCGTACGCCTCGCTCATCTCGTGTTCGGTAGGGAGTTGATCCAACGGTGACAGGGTCCCATTGAGAATCTCAGAGCGAATCCGGTCTGCAATGATCTGATATTTCGGAGTCGCCATGGCTCAGCTCCCCGGTGCCCGTAAGCGCAGTTCGACCGACAGCCGATGTGCCGTGAGACCCTCGGCTGTGGCGAGGGTTGAAATGGTCGGTGCGATCAACCGCAGCCCTGACTCGGTCAGCGTTTGGACCTGGCGCCAGGTACCAAAATCTTCGATACCAAGTGGATTCATGGATCGAGCCAGCCCACCCGTTGGCAGTACGTGGTTGGCCCCGGTGGCGTAGTCGCCGGCGGATTCCGGGGACCAGTGCCCGACGTAGATGGAGCCGGCCGAGGTGATCGAGGCGGCGACACCCGCAGCGTCCTCTGTGAGCACCGTGACATGCTCGGCCGCATACTCGTTGGCGAACGACACCGCTTCACCAATCGTCTCGACTAGGGCTACCAGACCGTGGCGGGTCAGCGCTTGAGCCAGGATGTCCCGACGATCGAGCTCCGGCAGCAAGCGGTTGATGTGCTCGACAACCGTGCGAGCCAGAGATTCGTCATCTGTCACGAGAAGGGCAGGGGAGTCGGGGCCATGCTCGGCCTGGCAAAGTAGATCTACTGCCACCATCTCGGCATCGGCTGAGCGATCAGCAATGACCAATACCTCGCTTGGCCCGGCTGGCATATCAATGGCACACACCCCGAGGACGATGAGCTTGGCAGCCGTTACATAGGCGTTGCCAGGCCCGACGATCTTGTAAACCGGATCGATCGATTCCGTGCCATAGGCCAGCGCAGCTATCGCCTGAGCACCGCCCATGGCATACATCTCCGAAACCCCGAGCCGAAAAGCCGTCGCCAGCAGGGTGGGATCGATCCGACCGTCGGCCATCGCTGGGGATGCCACAACGATCCTGCCGACTCCGGCCGCCAGCGCCGGCACCACCGTCATTATCAACGACGACGGGTAGGCGGCCTTTCCTCCCGGTATGTACGCCCCAACCGAGCGCAGTGGGGACCACTTTCGATCAATTCGGACTCCGGCGACCGGTTCCACCGTCAGGTCCGTCGGGCGCTGCCGGGAGTGAAAGAACTCAACATTGCGAATCGCCTGTTCGATGGCGGTGCGGATCTCTTGGCTGGTCGAGTCCCATGCCTGTTCCATCTCGTCGGGCGTGACAGCCGGAGAGGTTCGACCTCCGCCAAAGCTGAGTCCAGCGGCTGCCAGAGCTTCGTCACCCCCGAATCGAACGGCGTCGCAGATGTCTTGCGCAGCCCGTTGGACTTCTGGGCTCGCCACCGCCGACCGGCGAACAAGTTGGCGAGCCCGCTCCTGGCTGAGCTCTGCGAGTCGAGTTGTCTGAATCTCAAGGGACATTGGCCGCCGTTCTCGGATGCGCTCTACCCTAGGATGGTGGATTTGTTTATACAACTATGAACAAATCTTGAGACCGGCGAGGGAGCTCAACGCCGAGCAGACGCTAGGCCAACGAGCCGTCGCCGGTAGCCAACTCGGGTGCGGGATGGCGACGGTCAGTGTCGTAAAGAACGCGGGCCAGAGGCTCATCCTGATCCGGATCGTTCAAATTCCCCTGGGCTCTGCGGATGATCATGAGAAGTCCCATGCCGGCGCCGAGCAAAACGGTTTCCGTAGGGCGCCCCAAACCGTAGGCAGCCAGCCAGATGAACGCCCACCCAAAGAACCCGGAGATGCCACCGCCGATCTTCCATCCGATCACCGACCAGACCGCCGGCCAGGCGACCGTTATCGGATCGAATGCCAGCATGGCCGCCGATGACGTAGCCAACCCGCGGCCAGATCGGCGTCCCAGAAAAACCGACCAATCCGACCCGGCAACCGAGGCCAGGGCCCCAGCCGCGATCACGCTGTTCCCGAAACCCAACCACCGGCCTGCAAATACGGTAATCAGTCCTTTCAGACCGTCCAGAAGCGCAACCAGAGCACCGGCTTTCGCTCCGAGAAGGCGGGTGGTGTTGCCGGCCCCGAGGTTTCCCGAGCCGGAGGAGGAAATGTCGACGGCGCGAGCTTTGCCGTATAGGTACGCGACGGGAATCGCCCCGAGGAAGTACGCAGTGATGACGTAGATACCACCAAACGCTGCGTCCATGACACCCTCCGTCCTCGCCCGTCCACCAGTGTGGCCGTTCCAGCCTGAACGTTAGCTGAGTCAGATCCCGATAACGGATGAATTGGACCCGATCGGACGCTCAGAACCGGGTTAGTCGGCTCGCATCGAGTCCGACGGGATCAACTCTTCGAAAACAACGATACGAACTGCGGAGAGGAGAGGAGCATGAACTTTGAGTGGTCGTGAACCAGGCCGCGCGGTTCAGCGATGCTGCGCACCCTCGATGGCCACAGCCAGTTGCAGTGCACGTCACGCGCCCGGAGCGGATTGCCATGGAGCACGATGGCGGTCGGTACTGCCCAGATACCCTGGATTGGCTCGGCCGGGTAAATGAACAGGGCCTTGCCGGCCGGCTTGAGGACCCGGGCCATTTCCGAAAAGGCCGCCTCGATATTGGGTATGTGTTCGATGGCGTGCACCGAGACGATCTTGTCGAAGCTGTCATCGGGGTACTCGAGGGCTTCGGCATTCCCCGTAGATACACCGTCCGTCACGGCCTCGGCCGCAGCGTGTGGGTTCGCATCGATCCCAACGGCGTCGGCACCGAGATCACGCAGTCTCTTGGTCAAGTGACCGCGTCCACAACCGACTTCGAGAATCCGCTCACCAGCGCGTGGATCGAGGTGGGTGGCAACCGTCACCATGTGCCGCGGGTCCCATCGATTCAGCATCGCGTATCGCTTTGAGTCGTACAACGCGCCGTTCTTGGCGCCCGATTGACGTCGGTTCCCAAATAAAGATTTCACTAATCCGCCTATCGCAGTCCCGTGGTCAGCATGACACTAACGGCTGCCAGGATGGTCCCGTACCCGATGACGAGCCATCTGAGCGCTGGTAGAGGATTGGTAGGTTCACGGTCGGGTTTGAGAAGCCAGCGCGGGTTACAACCGAGCCGATAGCCAGGTGCACACCGTTTGAGCGACGAGTGGTTCCCCTCCGCGGTAGTAATGCCCTCCAGCCGCCAGTTCGTGGACTTCCACAGTATGCGGACAGGCCGTGGCCAGTTCTTCGGCCGGATAGAGATCCTTGGGCTCTTCGAGATCCCGTACGAACAACACCTCACAGGGGAGGTGGGCAGCCAGCTCAACGATGTCCGGACAGTGGTCGAGGAACTCAACGTAGGTATTTGCCGAGATGACGTACCACCAACCAGGAACCAGCATCAACTTATCGCCTCGACCTTCAGCCACGTATCGGCGAGCGTTCTGCGTGATCTCGTCGTACCGTTCAGCGGCCATCAGTCCGGTGTCGGCCATGCGGCGCATGAGCTGGCGTCCGCCCCGATGAGCCGACAACAGCACCAGTCCCGGCGTATCGGAAGCCTCCACCACGTGCCGGACGGCGAGCATGCCCCCGTTGGAATGACCGATCACAAAAGGGGGAGGGAGGTGTCTCTCATCCATCCAGCTGCGGGCTAGTTGGTTGTCTGCAATCGCTTGACCAATCGTCTGAAAAGCGCCACCTTCGAGGTCTCGAGTATGACGATTTGACAGCACGTCATGCCCGCGACGGTTGTACGCAAGACAGGCGATCCCAAGGCGAGTCAAGTAAGGCGGCAGAAATCGGGGAGGTCCGACATAGAAGTTCATCGTATTCCCATGCATCAGTTGAGCAGATGCGACGATGTTCCCGTCGTCCGGCAGGTACAGCAATCCGTCGAGTGGCTCGGTATCTGTTTCGATCGCCAGGATCTCGATCTGCACTAGCCCGCACCTCGGCGCTTGCATCGCTCGGAACAACTGATCTGTGCAGCTGTCGGGAGCATGACTGCATATCCTGCATGGCCGGGGTTTCGCTCCAAGGTCCTCACCAAATTGCTGGGTGCCTTCCGCATAGCGAGAGTGGCAGCTCGGGGAGTTTGGAAACAAGCCATTGAGAAAGGCTAGTGCGGGGCAGGAGCGAGTCGCTAGGGGTCAAGCGACGCTCGCGCTTCTCGCGCTGCCATGTTGTGCGGAAAGATGAACGGAAGTTCGCCCATGAGGAACTGTTGGCGACGGATTGTGCGCCGTAGGATAGACCCATGGACGATCTTCGATTCCCGGCTTCCAGATCCACTCCGCTGCAGGTCGGGGACCTCGCTCCGGCGTTTGAGCTGCGCCAGACGTTCGACCGGACCGTCAGCCGAACTCTGGGAAAGCCGATCGTCGTAGTCTTCTATGTATTCGACTTTGGTGACTACTGACGATCGGAGCTGACCCAGTTGGGGTCGGTCGCCGCTGAGATCGAGTCGCTTGGTGCAGACCTTGTGGGCATCGCCGTCACCGCCACGTTTTCCCAGATGGCCTTCGCTCGACAGATCGGGATCGACTTTCCGCTGCTATCGGACTGGGACGGCGCCATATCGGGGGCTTTCGGCGTTCGTTACGACCAATGGAAAGGTCACACCGGCCTCGCCAAACGGTCAATCTTTGTCATCGATGGCGCAGGCACCATCCGGTACGTATGGAGTACCGATGATGCCGAAGAACTGCCACTGCTTGAGCCGGTTATCGCGGCACTTCGGTCTTTGCCGTGAACCAAAGGTGAAGCCGGCGTCTTTCCGCGCCTTCTTGAGACTCAGTCGACCCCACTTCCTGGCTGGAGGTGTCTTGGCGTACGCTCTCGGTGCAGCCACGTCGACGAATATCAGCTTCGATCGTTACCTGACCGGCCAACTCATGGTCACGGCCGCGCAGCTGACCGCCCATTTCTTGAACGAGTACGCCGATCGATTTGTTGATATCGGTATCACCAATCGGACCGTCTTCTCGGGTGGTAGTGGGGTTCTCATGACCGGGCAGATCGACCCTCGGATGGCACTTCGCGCCGGCCAGGTCACGTCGGTGGTCACGGTCATCACGGCGCTTGCAGTTCTGACCGTCAGTCCGGCTGCAGCCGTGCTCGGCCTCGGAGCGCTCTGCATATCCTGGGTCTATTCGATGCCTCCGATTCGACTGTTGGGGACCGGATGGGGCGAAACAGCCACAACTGCGGTGGTGATCGGCGCCGTACCCCTTATCGGATCAATGAGTCAGGGAAGTAGTCCGTCGTCTACATTGTGGATCTCGATCGCAGTCCTGTTTCCGGTGCACCTGGCAACGATGCTGGTGTTCGAGATCCCGGATATCGAATCGGATCGCGCAGCCGAAAAACGCGTCCTGGCAGTGCGTATAGGTCGCGGGGCGACCGAAGTTCTCATCGGCCTGGCGTTGCTCTTTGGCGCAGCCGTCCTCGCCGCCGGAGTCCTCCTCGGAGGTCTTCGCCAGGCTGCGGTTTTCTCCTTCATCGCCGTCATCCCGGGATGGCTGGCGTTGCGGGCGGCACGCTCGGAACGCTACAGCGTGGCGACCGTTAGCGCGGTAGCAACTTTGGTATTGACCATCATCGGGCTCACTCTCGGAGCGTTGTTGGCCTGGTGACTCAGACGAGAAGCAGGACGGCGGCTCCCACCGAAATGATGATCCCCAGGGCTGCTAAAACGAGCGGGCCACGCCTGGCGGAGGCGAACTTGTGTTCATCAAGCAGTGCCGTGACCCGTTCGAACCGGGTTATGCCGTAGATGAGCATGCCGGCCCCGAATGCGATCATCAGTAGACCCAGCACCTCCGCAATGACGCCATTGGATTCAACCAGCTTGCCGACGAGCACCCCGAGTCCCACGACGGCCAGGGCGGTCCGTACCCAAGCCAAGAATGTTCGTTCATTGGCGAGGTGGTCCCTGGCTGTGCTTTCTATGTTGTCCACCACGGGGCGCTTTACGCCTGCCATGCCATTCCTCCATGATTTCTCAGCGCAGTCTATGCGGTGCGACGACCACCCCGGCGACTCCCACGGCACGCGAAACGGGCGGAGAGTTTGTGGAACTCTCCGCCCGTATGTTGGCCAGGTCTTCGATCAGGCGCCGAACGCCTCGTCGAAGTAGCCGCGCAGTTCTGGCGTCGCCGGTCCGCTGAATCCGCAGAAGTTGACATTGCCGTCAGTGGCGGTGATCAGATAACTGCTCCCGACCTCGAGCGGGAAGGCGCCTATCAGTGAGACCATGTCCTCCGACCCACCGGTCAGGATCACCTCGCCGGCGTCGCCACCTTTGTACCAATGGTCTACCGACAGGGTCCCTTGAGCGCCGTCGACTGACGTCACGGTGCCTTCAAACGCCACTTGGGCATCCCGAAGGATGGCGACGTCGAACATGATGCATGACGCCAGCGCATTGTCGTCGCCGAGGGACAGCTGGAGCGGGGGGCCGGCAACCGGCTGGGACTCGCCACCCGCTCCGGAGAACATAAACGCTCCGACAGCTACTGCTACGACTGCCAGCGTGGCGAGGGCAGGGACCCATCGTTTGTTGGGTTCCGGGACCCGGGTGGGGGCTTGCTGAGTGCTTGTTGACATGACACGCTCCATTCGGCGTATGGACGACGGGGTCGTCGGTGGTTCGGTCGGAACACCGGAGTGCATCGGATCGAGGCGGTTGATGCGGTTGCGCAGTTCGTCGTTCACGATGGATACTCTCCGTTGTTCTTTTCCCCTCTATGTCCGGCACCGGCCGGATTCTGTCCATCGATCAGTCGACCCAACTTCTTTTTCGCTTTGGTGAGCCGGAGGCTGACCGCGTTGGCCGTGATGCCCAACACGATCGCAATCTCTCTCGCTTCAAGACCCTCCCAAGCCCAGAGGCGAAGCACCTCGCGGTCCGGTTCGTTGAGCTGACCGAAAGCACTCGCCAATTGTGGATAGTCGTCGAGCCCTGCTTCCTCGTGAAGTTCAAGCTGCGCAGGTTCCCTGGCTAGCCGATCGAGTAGACGAATTCGCCGCTGGTGGCTTCGGCGTCGATTAGCCAGCGTGCGGCGCGCCACGCCGTAGCACCAGGGCAGGTAGTCCTCCTGATCGAGCGCGGGTAGCTTCTGCCATAGGACAAGAAGCACATCGTCGAGGGCTTCTTCCGCGTCGTCAAGGGTGGTCCGGCGTCGAAGATACCTTTGCAGGGGTTCGTACGTTTCTTGGTAGACAGATTCGAACTTTCTTCGTCGCTCTGCATCAGCGAACTTCGAGTCCCGCGTCCCGGTCGAGGTCTTCGTGGAACGATGATTCGGTTGCATTGGCCCTCCTCAAGCACGAAAGGATCGGGCTTTCCGTTTGGGACGTACCAATACGGCGGCGGGTTCCCGCTAAATGATCGCCGACTCGACGAACGGTTCATTACGCACGATCCGTTCGTAGCCGAGTGGCGACAGATCGAGCGACCGATACTCACCGTAGGTGATGAGTTCGCTAATTCCGCGACCGACCGCCGGTGACTGTTGGAGACCGTGACCCGAGAATCCGTTGGCAAACAAGAGGTTTGCAAGAGAATTGGCCGGACCGATGACAAGGTTGTGGTCGAGCACGTTGTACGCATATTGGCCACCCCAGGAGGCCATAACGGCGATGCGCTCGAATTGGGGAACGTACTTCGCCAGGACCGGCCAGATAATCTCCTCGAACTCGTTGTGACGGGTGGCAAGGTCGTCGTAGTCAACGGGGCGGTCATCGAGCGGCACCCCGCCGGTGACGTAATGCTGGCGTTCTCTCCGGAAATGGACTCCTTCAGGCGTCACGGTGAGCGGCACATTCTCTTCGATCGGTTGCCGGCAATCGAACACGAAGGTGGTTCGGGACCTCGGTTCGATCGGAAGAGGAAGTCCGGCCATATCTGCGATGACCCTCGCTCGAGTTCCTGCCGCGTTGACGACGTACCCGCACGCTACGACGCTGCCCGAGGCAAGCTGCACGGAAACGAGGCGATCGCCATCTCGATCTAGGCCCACAACCCGATCGGCAACATAGGTGACTCCATTGTGCCTGGCTCGCTGGCGAAATCCCAACAAGAGTGCCCATCCGTCGATCGAGCCCTCGCGCTCGCTGCCGAAGCGGGATCCAACGAGGCTGTCGATACTCATATATGGAAACTGACGCTGGGTCTGGTCAGGGGTGAGCATACGCACGTCGGCACCCTCGGCCAACTGCACGAGATGGTCCGCTTCTAGTCGGGCCAAACCTTCCTGGCTTGTAGCGAGGAACAGATAGCCGGTGCCGCGGAAGTTCAGATCGGGCACGTCGCCGTCGACGGCGACGTGCTCCTCAAAGTCAGCGAGAAACTCAAGCCCGAACTGGCTGATTTTGATATTGAGCGGGTTCGAGAACTGTTCGCGGAAGCTGTTTCCCGACCGAGTGCTCTGGGCGTTTTCGTAGGTCGGGTCCGGTTCTACGACCAGGATCGAGCCATCAAAGTCGGGATTCTCGCTCAAGAAATACGCGATCGAACTGCCCATCAGCGCCCCGCCCACAATGACGACATCGTATAAATCCTGCATGCCGGTACGAACTTCCTTAGAGGTCTTCGATTCGGGGAAAACCGGAAGGCGGCATGATGTCGACCGTGGCTGAACGTTGCTGAGCCGTCATACCGCCATCAACCTTCAAGACGTCCCCGGTGATGTAAGAGGCATCGTCAGATGCCAGGAAGAGGGCTGCCCCCGTCATGTCGTATGGTTCGCCAATTCGACCCAGGGGCACGTTTTCCCCGCGGAAAACCCGGTCCTCCATCGGCAAGCCGCTGGTGTCGATCGAGCCGGGCATGAGCGCATTCACCCGAATGTTGTACGGTCCAAGGTCGAGAGCCATAGCCCGCGTGAGCGCTTCGATTCCGCCCTTCGTCGCGTCATAGGCAGTGAACGAACGATGGGACTGCGTAGCTCCGCCCGAGCTCATGTTGATGATGGATCCGCCGCCGGCTTTCGCCATGATCCGGGCAGCCCGATGGGAACAGAGGAAGTGACCGGTGAGATTGACGTCGATGATGCGTCGCCACCACGCCTCGTCCGCTTCAAAGAAATGCAACATTGGACCTACCAGCCCGGCATTGTTGACGAGCACATCGATCCGGTTATGTTCCTCCATGAGGACCGCAAACATATCGGCCACGTCGTTGCTGTCCGACACATCAGCCCGGATCGCTATCGCCGCTCCACCAGCGGACCCGATTCGATCAGCTACCGCTTGCGCCTTGGAAGCATCCACATCATTGACGACAACCTTCGCGCCAACGGTGCCAAATCGCTCGGCGATTGCTCTTCCGATGCCGGAAGCCGCTCCGGTGACCAGAACCACCTTCCCATCCAACGATTCATACATAGTGCCTCTGTTCCCATCTGAGCCTTTGGAGATTCTCGCACAAAGCTCTGATGGCAGCGCCCTGCCCAGCTCAAAAAAGGGACCGGGGGAGTCAGTCTTCCGGTAAGAGTTTCACCACCACGTCACCGTGATCGACTGGAGCGCGCGAATGTCAACTTGGAATACGACTCAAGAGTTCGGGGCCTCGACCTTGACCGGTCGCTCAATGGCTCAAAGGTCCAGGGTTTCGATGATCTGTCGCACGCATGCATCGAGTGGCAGAGTTGTGTCTACCCGGATCTCGGCTCGCTCGGGAGGCTCATAGGGCGCTGACACTCCGCTGAATTCCGGAATCTTCCCGGCTCGCGCTTTGGCATAGAGCCCCTTGACGTCGTGTGATTCACACAGTTCCAATGGCGTGTCGACGAACACTTCGATAAATCGCCCCTCCGGGTGGATCGCTCTCACCGCGTCACGGTCGGCTGCATAGGGCGAGATGAATGCGGTGAGCACGACTAGTCCGGAGTCCTGAAAGAGCCGACAGACCTCACCGATACGCCGGATGTTCTCGGTCCGGTCTTCTGCGGAAAAGCCCAGATCCCGATTCAGCCCGAAGCGAATGTTGTCTCCGTCGAGAACGTAGGCCGCGACGCCTCGATCTATGAGCGAGCGTTCGACTGCATACGCCAAAGTCGACTTGCCTGATCCCGACAGCCCGGTGAACCAGACGGTGTACGCCCGATGGCCGAGCTGAGCCGCCCGGTCGTCGGAACTTACCTGACCATGGCTCCGGACGATGTTGGCTGAGACCGGACCGTCATCCACGCAGAAATCCCCGTTCTCCGAGGACCCGAAGGATCTCACTCACACATTCGCTGACGCTTTGCACCGACGTGTCCAACCGCAGGTCCATGTCCGTGGGACGTTCATACGTGGCCGATACTCCGGGGAAATGCTCGATGTCGCCTCGATCAGCCGCTTCGTACAATCCGTTCGGATCGCGCTGGCGGCATACTTCGACGGGCGTGTCCAGGAACACTTCGATGTAGCGCTCTGAGCCGATCAGGTCCCGGGCTCTGCTCCGG
This sequence comes from uncultured Acidimicrobiia bacterium, assembly GCA_963847455.1. Classification (GTDB taxonomy): domain Bacteria; phylum Actinomycetota; class Acidimicrobiia; order Spongiisociales; family JAENVV01; genus JAENVV01. The sequence goes on along the minus strand of CAWKAG010000029.1, from coordinate 18,707 downwards.
ACGTCGGAGTTGGGAGCAACCAAGGCGGCTACCGCAACCAGGCCTTGGTTGTTGACCAAGCGTGCGACTTCCGAAACGCGTCGTAAGTTCTCCGACCGATCCTCAGCACTGAAGCCAAGGTCCCGGCTGATCCCCATACGGACGTTTTCGCCATCGAGGCGAATCGACACCTTGCCGCGATCGAAAAGCTCTCGTTCCAGGGCAGTTGCAATGGTCGACTTGCCTGCGGCGGTCAGACCGGTGAGTAATACAGTGCACGGTTGCTGACCGTAACGGATGGCGCGTTCGGCATCCTCGATCCCGGAAACATGCCTGACCAGACCCGCCTCGGGGGTCCGGTCCCACGCAGAGGCGGTGCCCGCGATCATTCCCGCCCCGACGGTGGCGTTCGTGAGGCGATCGACGAGGATGAACGATCCCGTCTGGCGGCTCTCTGCGTAGGGGTCGAACAGCAGCTCGCGGTCCGATCTGATCGAACACAACGCAATGTCATTGAGACCCAGTTCCGAGGCCTGCTCACGTTCGAGCGTATTGATGTCAACTCGATGTCGGATCGCAGCAACGGTCGCATTGCTGAAGCCGTTCGTGGACTGCAGCAAGTACTGCTGGCCGGGCTTGAGGGCCGCGTCTGCCATCCAGACGATCATGGCATCAACGTCATGGGCCTTGAGCGGCTGTTGACCGGCCTTGACGAGAATGTCCCCGCGACTTATGTCTATTTCGTCAGTGAGCGTGACGGTTACGGCCCGCCCGGGTCCAGCCAGGTCGAGGTCCCCATCGAAGCTGACGATCCGATCGACCGTCGAGCCGACTCCAGACGGTAGCGAGACGACCGAGTCTCCTGGCCGCAGCACCCCTGACGCGATCGTTCCGGCGAAACCCCTAAAGTCGAGGTTCGGTCGCAGGACCAGCTGCACCGGCATCCGGAAACGCTCAAAGTCGATTCCGCTGGCTACGTTGACCGTTTCGAGGTGTTCCATCAGGGCCGGTCCTGTGAACCAACCAAGTGAGGTACCCCGGTCGACGACGTTATCGCCGAGTAGGGCTGACATTGGCAAAAAGTACGGGTTCCCGAGGTCCAGCCCCTTGGCGAACTCAAGATAGGTTTCGCGGATCTCATTGAACCGATCCTCAGACCAGTCGACGAGGTCCATCTTGTTGATGGCTACGACCACATTACGAATGCCGAGCAGGCTGGCGATGTAGCTGTGGCGTTTGGTCTGGGGGAGTACCCCCCGGCGGGCATCAATCAGGATGATGGCCAGCTGGCAGGTGGACGCCCCGGTAACCATATTCCGGGTGTATTGCTCATGCCCGGGAGTGTCGGCAATGATGAACTTTCGGCGGGCAGTAGAGAAGTAGCGATACGCCACGTCAATCGTGATGCCTTGCTCACGCTCTGCTTTGAGACCGTCCATGAGCAGCGCAAGGTCCACTTGGTCGCCGGCCGATCCCATCGTCGTCGAGTCAACCTGCAACGTCGCCAGCTGGTCCTCGTAGATCATCTTTGAATCGTGGAGCAGTCGACCGATCAGCGTCGACTTCCCGTCATCGACGCTGCCGCAGGTGAGGAAGCGAAGCAGGTCCTTATTCTCGTGTTCTGCAAGGTAGGCATCGATATCGGTGGCGATGAGGTCCGACTGATGGCTCATTAGAAGTAACCCTCCCGCTTCTTTTCCTCCATCGATCCCGACTGGTCGTAGTCAATGACGCGACCTTCTCGTTCCGAACGTCGTAGCGAGCAGCATCTCCTGAATGATCTCGGGAAGGGTATCGGCTGTCGATTCGACAGCTCCGGACAGGGGATAACAGCCGAGCGTGCGGAATCGGACCGATCGCATTTCGGGGACTTCGCCTTCGGCGAACTGGAACCGGTCATCGTCGACCATGATGATCACTCCGTCGCGGTCCACAACCGGGCGTACTGCGGAGTAGTAGAGCGGCACGATCGGGATTTCTTCGAGATGGATGTATTGCCACACGTCGAGTTCGGTCCAGTTGCTAATCGGAAACACCCGGATGCTCTCGCCTTTGTGGACCCGACCGTTGTAAAGGCTCCACAGTTCGGGACGTTGATTCTTCGGGTCCCAGCGGTGGTGCTGATCTCGAAAGCTGAACACGCGCTCTTTCGCCCGGGACTTCTCTTCGTCACGTCGAGCGCCGCCGAAGGCGGCGTCGTAGCCACCAGCGGTCAGGGCCTGCTTGAGCGCCTGTGTCTTCATAATGTCGGTGTAGTTCTTTGAGCCGTGATCGAACGGGTTGATGCCTTGGGCAACGCCCTCCTGGTTGGTGTGCACAACCAGTTCAAACCCGATCTCCTCAGACATACGGTCCCGGAACGTGATCATCTCGCGAAACTTCCACGTGGTGTCTATATGCATAAGTGGGAAAGGGATCTTCCCCGGGAAAAACGCTTTGCGGGCCAGGTGGAGCAACACCGACGAGTCTTTGCCGATGGAGTACAGCATGACGGGCTTGTCGAACTGCGCAGCCACTTCACGAATGATGTGGATGCTTTCGGATTCGAGCTGCTGGAGGTGGGTCATCCGCAGTTCCGGCGTGGTCAACAGTTCGGACATGTTGACCTCTGTTCGGACGATTCCACCAGGAACTCCCCGGTCATGGCTGATCTGATTTCTGGCATCCGTCAAAATCCCCCCCGAAGAACCGCCACATCCTACGTGATGACTTGATGTTTGAACATTTGGCGAGCCTGGCGCAACCGTGGCGATTTTCTAGGGGGCGTCCTACGACGCCCCCAGGTATGGATCCCACTCGACGATCGGTGGGGGAACGAACCCATCGCCCTGATAGGCCCGCCCGAGCATCGTGTGGAACTTTGCCAGCGAAGACTCCCAGCTGCTGAGCGGTCCAGGCCGAAAGCCGCGATTTGCCGTTGCGCGTTGGACCCCCTCGCAGGCTGTCCAATCCTCCCGGTTGGTGGCGTCCCAAAACTCGATCGCATAGCCGGGGTCAAAGTTCGGTTGGTTTGTTGATTCTGGCGAGAACAACCACTCGCAAACGACGTGGGTCCGACCTGGCGACAAGGGCTGCATGCGATGGGTCATGAGATAGTCGGGGTGAGCACTTATGAAGAGGTTCGGCATCACCAACAGGTAGAGGATCTCCCGAGTCAGCGTTGGATCAAGATTCCGGAAAGGAACGGTTCCAGAGTCGCCGCTGAACGACATCGTTTCGGCATGCGGCTTGAGATCCATGGTCCCGCCGCACCACATGCCGTCCGAGTGAAGGGTTCGTCCGCTGCTCGGCGGCGTCACTTCACAGAGCGCTGGATGGATGGTTGTGCAGTGGTAGCACTCCAGGTAGTTCTCGGCGATCAGCTTCCAGTTGGCGGCGACTTCATACTCGTGAGTCGCGACCGTAACCAGACGGTCGGGCTCGTAGCTCGAAATCACCTCACCGAGCGATCCCATCGTTTCGGCTAACGACTGACCGGACCCCGAACTGTTGGCGAAAAGCCAGCCGTGCCAGTCGTCGACGCGAAAGCCTTCAAGAGACCAGTCCGCCTCATCGAACTGAGGGCTCTGGGTCAAGGTGGGGGCCGTCCGCAGCGACCCGTCCATGCGGTACGCCCAGGAGTGGTAGGGACATCTGATCTGCCGTGCGTCAATTGCTTTGCCTACCGCCACGAGCTCGTGCCCCCGATGCCGGCACACGTTCGAAAACCCGATCACCCCATTTTGCTCAGGCCGCGACAACAGGATGGTTTCGTTCCCGAATTCGATCGCTCTCAGCTGACCAGGCGATAACAGATCGTCGGTTCGACCAAGGCATACCCACCCGCCGTCGAACAGCTCGGTCCGTTCCCATGTGAACACTTCCGCAGACGCATACGCCACCGACGGGAGCGTACGATTGCTGCCATCGGTTCTGAGAATCGCTTCTACGGCGTCGGCCGGCAAAGGTGCTGGAATCACCGCCTCAGACTACGCGAGTTTCGATCACTTCTAAGAGATTCCCGGGGCAGGTTCCGGCGAGCACAGCTAGCCTCGGGGGATGTCTGGTGGTGCGATAAGGCTCGTCAATCTATCGAAGCGATTTGGCGACATCGTTGCCGTCGACGGCATAGATCTGGAAGTCGAACCCGGCGAGTTCTTCTCCTTGCTAGGCCCCTCAGGCTGCGGAAAAACCACCACCTTGCGCATGGTCGCCGGATTTGAGCGTCCGACCACCGGTGAAATCCAACTCGACGGATCAGACATGGCTGAGATCCCTCCACACAAACGGCCCGTCTCAACCGTGTTTCAGAGCTACGCCCTGTTCCCTCATATGTCGGTCGGTGACAACGTTGCCTTCGGTCTCCGCTATACCGATGTACCAAAAGGCGAGGTTGCCCAGAAGGTCGGCGCTGCGCTTGAACTGGTACGCCTGGGTGGGCTTGAAGAACGCAAACCGACGCAGTTATCGGGTGGCCAGCAACAGCGGGTCGCTCTCGCACGATCGCTCGTCCTGAATCCATCGGTTCTACTTCTCGACGAACCGCTCGGGGCTCTCGACGCCAAGCTGCGCAAAGCACTCCAGGTCGAACTGAAAGCACTCCAGGAGCAGGTTGGTATCACCTTCATCTACGTGACACATGACCAAGAAGAGGCTTTGACCATGTCGGATCGGCTGGCCGTGATGAATCACGGAAAGATCGAACAACTCGGATCGCCGGCAGACGTCTACGAGCGGCCTGCGAGCACCTACATCGCCGACTTCCTGGGATTATCCAACCTGTTGCGCGGAACCATTTTGTCGAAAGAAGCGGGATCGTGTGTCGTAAACCTTGGCGGACAGCAGCTGACAGCTAGCTCCGGGATGGTTAATGGCGATGGAAAAGTCAGCGTCTGCATTCGACCCGAACGAATTCGCCTTGACGGCCATGAGACCAACAATGTTCACGGGACCATCGACCGGGTGGTTTACCTCGGATCGGTTCTCCACATCCTCGTCAACGTTCCCGGACTCGGCGAGATCCAGGCCTCGGTTCCCAACGATGGACACGCAGTTTCATTCAGACGCGGTGATCCGCTAACGCTTGGTGTCCCGCCCGACGCGGTGTGGGTGGTGCCTCGCACGAGCCGGGTTGATTCGATCGAGACGGTAATCGCTAGCTAGATCTCGAAATGCGCAACCGCCTGGACGGCTGATTCCGAACCCCCATCGCGACGGTTGTAGCGTCGCGATGCCCAACCAGCCGACCCAACGGCGAGCATGGTGGTTACGAGCAACAGGGTCGCGAGTGCGTTGAGCGACGGGGGAGGAGCCAACCGGGCTCCCGAGTAGAGCCGAACCGGTATGGTGATCGAAGAGGCTCCGCCCGCGAGGAACTGGCTGATGACGAAGTCGTCAATCGACAGAGCAAACACGATCGCAAAAGACGCCACGATGGCTGGGGCGAGCATCGGCAGCAACACCCGGCGCATCGCCTCGAAAGGTGAGGCGCCCAAATCCATCGCCGCTTCCTCATAGTCACGGCCGATCGCGAACAAACGTCCCCGTACGATGATGACGACAAACGAGATTGAGAACGTGACGTGCCCGAGGAACTGGGCCCAGGTCCCAAACGTGACGAAGTCGTACAGGTTCGCGAATACGAGGAACAGCGCGACGCCCATCACGATCTCGGGGGTGACGAGCGGAATGAGCATGAGGAAGCTCGCGGCTTTGACGCCTCTCCCTCGCCAGCGTGCAAGTCCAATTGCGAGAGCGATTCCAATAGGGGCCGCAACGAGCATGGTGAGAGCGGCCAGCCGCAAACTCTGGATGAGCGCCAGAAGCAAAGAATCGTCTTTCAGCACAGACCCGGCGTCGTAGAGATACCAGCGAAGCGAGAAGCCCTGCCAGGTGCTCCTGGACCGGCCAGCATTGAACGAGAACTGAATCGCGATCAGTACCGGGATGAGCGACCAGGCGATGTAGATCAGCGTCGCGATCCTCAGGAACCTGGGCCTTCCCCACGGATTGGAAAGTCGAGATCTGATCGTCATTCGCGAGCTTTCTGAGTCACGCGGGAGATATTGATGAGGTAGTAGACCATCAGAATCGCCACAAATGCCATAAGGACAAGTGTCAGTGCGGCACCTTGGCCGCCTTGACTCGTGGTCTGATTGATGAACTGATCAATCTGGTTCCCGATCATCCGAGTGCGTGGTGAGCCCGACAGCAGGTTTGGTGTGTAGTAATCGCCAAACATGGGAAGCATGATGATGACTAGCCCGGCCAGCACTCCCTGCTTTGACATCGGGGCCGTCACGCGCAGGAATGCCTGCCTTGGGCTGGCACCCAGGTCTTTGGCCGCTTCGATCACCTGCGTGTCGATCCGGTCCAACGCCGCGTACAAAGGCAGGATGAAGTAGGGGATGTAGCCGTAGACGAGACCCAGGATCACGACAATCGCCCGGCCACTTAGCCAGTTCTGCTCTGGGAAACCGAACAACGCGATCGCCTTGTTCACCCAGCCGTCCGGGCTGAGCAAATTGACCCAGGCCAACATCCGCATCAAGTAGTTGATCCAGAACGGTGCAAGCAAGGCGAGCAGCCAGAGGGCCTTGTGCTTTTCTACTCGCCGGGCAACAAAGTACGCCACCGGATAGCCGATGGCGACACAGAGCAGCGAAGCGGTGGCGACATATCCGATCGTGCGCATGGCGATCTTGCCAAGTTGTCCTCCAAAGAGATCCCCGAATACGGCTCCGAAGGCGCTCGGATCCCAGCCCAGCGGATTCCATTCCGGCTGGGGCTTGAGGAAGATCGGGTCGATGTCGCCCATCGCCACCGAGATGACGGCGTAGAACGGCACGACAAAGAGGACGATTAGCCAGACGACGCCGGGCATGGCAAAGGCCTGCCAGATCCACGTCCTCTGACCGACCGCCTCAGTTTCTGCGGATTGGAGGTTTGACGCCATCGAGTCCGATCACCTGTTCATGGAGATAGGCGAACCTATCCGCCCGACTGCACCTTCGTCCACGCATCGAGCAGCCTGGCTTCTTGGTCGGCGCTCAATGCGATCGGCACGGATGCCCGTGCATCGCTGAAGTCCTCCGGCCGGACTATGGCCGACGACAGGTACTCAGGCACCCACTCATCGGCAACCAGATAATCGACGTCGAGGCCGTTTTGTGGTGGCTGATATCCAACCCAGCCGAAGTTGGTTAGGGCGTTGTCTTCGTCGAGCATGAAGTTGAGGAACTGATGCGCAAGCACCGGGTTCTCAGCTCCCTTCAACACCGTCATCGTGTCGCTCGAGATCTGGCCGTGGACCGACGAGCCTGTTTGAGCGGGCCATACGTACCGCGTGACCGAGGGATCGCCGTCCTCGGGGAAGTAGTAGGGCGCCGACACCATGTCACCTGACCAGGCCATATGCAGGCCGAAGCGGCCTTCGGGGATTCCGGCATACGCTCCATCGATCGTGTATTTGATATCCGTCAGATCGATGAGTTCGATGAGATCGGCCGTCGCCTCATCAATCTCGGCCTGGGTGGCGTTGTGTACTTCGGTCACACCGTTGCGATAGAGCGCCGCGCCGAGTGTTTCCCGGAAGTCGTCGTAGAGACCGACGGGAATGTCGGCGTACTTCGGGTTCCAGAACACGTCCCAGGCATTCTCGATTCCGGTGACGTCGGCGTCGTCGACCATGTCATTGCGCCAGGCGATTCCGGTCGAGTACACGGTGTACGGCACCGTGTAGCGGGATCCCTTGTCATAAAACGGGTCAGCAAGCTGCGGCCAGACGTTGGACATGTTGGGCAAGTAGTCGTGATTCAGGGGTTGGATGAGTTGGCCGGCAACCACCTTGGGAATCGAGCCGGCTACCGGGAAGAATACGTCAAAGTTGACCTCGCCTGAGATCAGTTTCTGGAGCGCTTCTTCTTCGTTGAAGAACGTCGTGAGTTCGATCGACGTGCCCAATGCCTCCTCGGCGATCGGGATGGTCTCCGGGTTGAGGTAGTCCGCCCAGTTGTAGATACGCAACGGACCCGCCTCGGCCGTCAATCCAGAACTGATCATCGGGTTGCTGTCAAGAAGCGGCTGGGTCGCCGGGTTGGCGGGCGACCCGATGATTACCTGAACCGCATCCGTGCTCGTGCCGTCTCCACAAGCGGCCAGAAAAGCGGACAGAGTCGGGAAGGCCAATCCCATCGCTGCCGCCCGGGTAATGAAGTCGCGTCTGCTCATTCCCTGGGACGTCGAGCTTGCGTGGTAATTCTGCCGGGGATGAAATGCCATGGGAGGTCCTCCTAGGTAGTGCCGAGCCGGATCTCAACGCCTGGGCGCTGCACCCGTCCCGCTATTTGCTTGCATACGGTTTGGTCTCGATGGCGGTCTCTGTTCGGATCGACGAGCTTGAGTGATGTGCCAACTGATCAGGGCGACGATGCTCCCGCGGGAGCTGTCTCATGTGTCAAAGCGCCAGACCACAGGCCGAGGTCGCGCTCAATCGTGGCTGCCGCCCACAGGACAGATTGGTGGCGGCTGAGCACGGTCCGGTGTGCAACGATCTGAAGTGCGAGGCCATCGAGGAGGGAAAGCGTGCTCCAGGACGCACCGAGCGGATCCGGACATTCGAAATCTCCCGAAGCCACCCCCGCTTCGATGATGGTGAGGAGCGTCTGCTGCCAGTCAATATTCAGCGACCTGGAGGCCTGCTGGAGGGCACCGTTGCGTCCGGCCTCGGACCAGGCATCAAGCCAGAACTGGAACGCTGAGTCGCGATCGGAAGAGAAGTAGGTGTTTACGAAGTAGGCAAGCTGGGTGACCGGGTCATCGAGTGCCGCCAGTTCGTCGCGTGAAGTCGCCAAGTCCTTTTCAGCCACTTGGCGAAACGCGCTCGCCAGCACCAGGTCCATCGAATCGAAATAGTGGTGAATCAATCCGCTGGACGAGCCCATCCGACCGGCGACGTCTCGCACCGTGGTAGCACCGAGGCCCTTCTCGATCGCCACTTCGATCGCAGCGTCGATGATCGCTTCACGGCGGTCTTCTTGACTCATTCTCCTCATGGTTTGACAGTAGTTGGCTAGTTGAGCGGGTGTCCAACAAAAGGAGTATTGTCTGCATACATCCCGTAGGAGGGTCCATGGCTCGACACACACCGTTCCACGAACGGACCAGTGTGCTGAATACCACGCAACTCTGGTCGCATTGGGCCGGATACCTCTCTGCGCAACGGTATCAACTCTCCGAGAAGTTCGAATATTTCGCCGTTCGTAATAGCGCAGGCATGTTCGACACTTCGCCCCTGTACAAATACCGAATCCAAGGCCGGGATGCCGAGCAGTTCCTCGGTGGGCTCTTGACGCGGGACATCCGCAAATGCCGGCCCGGACAGGCTCAGTACACAATCTGGTGTGACGATGATGGATATGTCATTGAAGATGGGGTGGTGATTCGCCAATCCGAAACCGACTTCCTCCTCAGTGCTGCCGAGCCGAACCTGGCCTACTTCCAGGATCGGATTGGCCGGCTCCACGTCACGATTGACGACATATCCGATGAGGTGGCGGCGCTGGCACTCCAGGGACCCAAGTCAAGGGAGATCCTTACCAAGCTGAGTCCCGAGATTGAAAGCTTGCGATACTTCCAGACGATCGAGACGAAGATCGGTAGCGCTCCGGTAACCGTGTCGCGCACCGGGTTCACTGGCGACCTCGGCTATGAAATCTGGGTGGAGAACAGCCATGCTTTGGGACTTTGGGATGCGGTGACCGATGCCAGCGTCGGCTACGGGGTTCTACCGTTCGGAGAGACGGCACTGTTGATGACCCGCATCGAAGCCGGATTGCTGTTGATCGATGTCGATTTCTCTTCCTCACGGTACGCCTGGACCGACGCGGATCGCTCAACACCGTTGGAACTAAGCCTCGGGTGGATGGTGCGCAACATCGACGACGACGAACGCCCCTTCATTGGGCGGCAGGCGATCCGGCGAGAACTCGCAACCGGTTCACGCTGGCACCTGACCGGACTCTTGATCGATTGGAAAGACTGGTTCAACCTTTACGACCGCAATGGTCTGGTGCCTCCCAAGGACCACCTACCTGGCGCCTACGAGTCCATCCTCTATGACGACGCGGCAGAGCCCGTGGGGTATGCGACCAGCCTGATGTACTCACCGATGGTCCAGCGGCACATCGCCATCGCTCGGGTGCTTCCCGAGTTGAGCACGCCCGGCCATCAGGTCAACCTCGAAGTCACCATCAATCACACATGGCAGCAAGTCAAAGCGACTACCACCCGGATGCCGTTCTATAACCCACCCCACAAGACTGCGTGAGGATCCAACATGGCGAATGACCGAACATATGACGCAATCATCGTCGGGGGTGGCCACAACGGCTTAGTCAATGGGGCCTACCTGGCCAAAGCAGGCCTCAAGACGCTCGTGATCGAACGGAGGCACTTAGTCGGGGGAGCCGCCATCACCGAGGAGCTCTACCCGGGCTTCTCGTTCACGACCTTCTCTTACGCATTGAGCCTGCTGCGGCCCGACATCATCCACGAACTCGAACTGGTCAAGTATGGCTTCAAGCCGCTCCTCATGGAGTCGACGTTCGCTCCCATGGAGGACGGCAACTACTTGCTTCTCGGGCAAGACCATCAAGCAAACATTGCCGAGATCCGTCGCCACTCCAAGCACGATGCCGACGCATACGACCAGTATTCGCACGACGTCAACCGGGTCTGCCGGGCGATCAAACCGTTGCTCGACAATATTCCACCTGACATCACCAGCCGCGATCCCGAGGAACTCGTCAGGATGGCGTCGCTGGCCCAGCACATGCGCGATCTTGAGCCACGCGTGCTTCACAACGCAATACGACTGTTAACGGGCAGTGCGGCCGACTTTCTCGACGACTACTTCGAGAGTGAAATCCTCAAGGCCACGTTGTCGTCATCGGGAATCATCGGAACCAAGGTCGGCCCTCGATCGCAGGGATCCGGATTGGTGCTTTTGTACCACTACATGGGCGAACACGATGGCGATCAATCGTCGTGGGCGTTCCACAAAGGTGGGAACGGCGGCTTTACCCAGGTACTGGCGCGAGCATTCCAGGGTTTCGGCGGCGAGATCAGCCTCGAGTCGCCCGTGGCGAGCGTGATCACGAACAACGGCAAAGCCACCGGAGTGGCACTCGAAGACGGCACGGAGTTTTCGGCAGACATCGTGGTCAGCGCTCTCGATCCACGTCGGACTTTCCTCGAATTGGTCGATCCGAGAGAACTGCCGTCTGACCTGGTTGAAAACATCAACCGCTTCAGGTTCCAGGGCACCTCGGCGAAAGTGAACTTCGCGCTCGACGGTCTCCCCAAGTTCCCGGCGCTCGGGGATCGATCGGATCAGTTTCGAGGCTTCACAAACATCGGACCGTCACTCGACTATCTCGAACGAGCTTTCGACGACGCCAAGTACGGCTGGTACTCACAACGGCCCTACATCGATGCGTGTTTCCAATCAACTGTCGATCCCGACATGGCGCCACCCGGCAAGCACGTCATGTCCGGGTTCATCCAATACGCCCCCTATCACCTCAAGGGCTCGGACTGGGACACGGAACGAGAGAAGTTTGGCGATACCGTCCAGGCGGTTCTCGAATCACACTTCCCGGGTTTCGGTGACCTGGTCCTCCATCGAGAAGTCGTTACCCCCCTCGACATCGAACGCGTCGTGGGTCTATCGGAGGGCAACATCTTCGGGGGTGAGTTCCTCGCACCACAAATGTTCTTTTTCCGGCCCGCCCCTGGTTGGAACCAGTATCGGACCCCTATCGAGGGTTACTACCAGTGTGGATCCGGGACCCACCCCGGCGGGTGCGTTATGGGAGCGCCCGGCAAGCTTGCTGCGTCGCAGATTCTCAAGGACGCCAAACCGTAGAACCTTCCACTAGCTCAGGACCTCAGCAAGGAGACCGTAATGTCAGCCCCCATGCACACTCTCCCCGGCGACGACTACCGCTCGGAAGAAATATACAAACTCGAATGTGAGACGATCTTCCGCAACGAGTGGATGTATGCCGGGCGTGAGGAACTACTGTCGGCGCCCGGCGATCGTCTCGTGGTGGACGTCGGCAACGAAAGCGTCCTGATCGTTCGAGACAAGTCCGGGCAGCTGCAAGCGTTTTACAACGTGTGTCGCCACCGGGGCTCCCAGCTCTGCGAATCCTCCGGTTCCGGGTTCGGAGGCGCGATCACCTGCCCGTACCATGCCTGGAGCTACTCCCTAGAAGGTGCGCTGGTGGCGACCCCCCGAGTAGGGGCGGACGAGATCGATCGGAGTCAGCTCTCCCTGTGGCCGGTAGCGGTTGACTCGTGGCAAAACTTCATCTTTGTCTGTCTCGCCGACAATCCAACGCCCCTCATGCAGTGGTTAAAGGAAACGCCCGAAAGTCCGCTCGATTTCGATCATCTTGATCTGGCCTCTCTGCGCATCGCCGCCGTGACTACCAGTGAAGTCGAGGCCAATTGGAAGATCCTCGTTGAGAATTATTCGGAATGCCTGCACTGTCCAACTGTGCACCCGGAACTCGTCGAGATCATTCCTACCTATCGGACCGGGTCGGTGGTGGATGAGACCCGTAGCGACGGGGGAGTGGCGATGCTCGCCGGGGTGACCGCCTATGCGCCCGCCGGGTCTCCCGACCTTCCCATCATCGGAGGAATGACCGAACTCGACAAGGAGTCGTATTACGGAGCAGCGGTATTCCCGAACGTATGGTTCGACGTCAATGCTTCGGTCATAACAACCACCCGTCTCATTGCTCGGAGTGCCCAGCACACGAGCATCGTGATGGAATACCTCCTGCCGCCCGAAACGCTCGACGACCCCAAGTACGACATCAGCCACGTCATCGATTTCACAGAGTTGGTAACGCGCCAGGACAACGATATCTGCGCTCGAGCCCAGAAAGGCGTCAACTCTCGGGCCTTCACCCAGGGTATTTTCGCACCGAAGGACTTCATCGCCCACGCCTTCACCCGCTACTACCTGGAACGGCGCGGCCCGGCCTAGATCACGCGCTCAAAGTAGGCTGAAACCCGAGCAACCGACCAGCTGAGGGGCCGTCATGGAGATCGCCAAGCCCGCCGAAAGCGACAAGGAATACTTCCGCTCTCTCGTCGAGCACCTGCCCGGCGCCGACATCAAGCCCATGTTCGGAAACCTGGCCGCCTTCGTAAACGGCAACATGTTCTGCGGACTCTTCGGCTCCGATGTGGGGGTCCGACTCGACGAAACGGCACGGGCCGAATTGCTAGCCCTACCGGGGGCAGGACCTTTCGGTCCGGCCGGCCGCCCGATGAAGGAGTATGTGTCGCTTCCTCACCAGTGGCAGGACAACACAGACGAACGCGTCGATGCCTGGGTGCATCGGGCTTTGGAGCACACCGCCGCCATGCCCCCGAAAAAGCCCAAGCAAAGCCGATCCAAAAGCCATTGAATTAGCTGGCCGATCGAGATGGCGCCCGGCGAAGAGAACGATGGTGAAGAGTACGACGACGAGCTGGTCGGTTTGCTTGAGTTGGTTTGGGGAGATGGTTTTCTTGCGCCCGGCGGCAAGGAGAGTGTGAACCGAACCGTCGGTTCGGTAAACCTGCGTGGGGCGGAAGTGCTCGATCTCGGCTGTGGGATCGGCGGAGCCGACCTTGTTCTCGCCGCCGAACACGGCGCAACGGTGACCGGGATAGACCTCGAGCCGTCCCTCTTGCGCAAGGCTGAAGCCAGAGCTGCCGCCGCCAGACTCGACATCTCCTATCTTCTCGGCCAGGTAGAGGGGCTCCCCTTTCCCGACGAGCGGTTCGACCACGTATTTACCCATGCCGCGATCATTCACGTTCCGGACAAACCTGCCTTGTTTGCGGAGATCTTTCGAACCCTCAAACCAGGCGGCTGGCTTTTGGCCTACGACTGGTTGCGAGGCACCGACCCCTACACCCCCGAGATGCTCTATTGGTTCGAGCTTGAGGGCCTGCACTATGCCATGGACCACCTGGACAACTACCTCACCACCCTGCGCGAGACCGGCTTTTCGTCGGTCTCAGGCGACGACGACAACGAGCGTTACCGAACCATCGCCCATGATGAGCACGCTCGAATGAGTGGGGAGTGGTTCGACAAGATGACCGATCTGCTTGGTCAAGAGCGCCGCGACCACTTCATCGAGGATTGGCGAGTACTGACCGTTGTCCTGAATCAAGGTCAGCTACGTCCGGCATACTTTCGAGCGCAGAAACCGATTAGCTGAGTTCGGCGACCATCGCGGCGGCTACCCAATCGTCTATGTCGGCTGGCACGGGCTGATCACCGATGGCGCAGCTATCCGGGTCGATCGCCAATCGTTCCAGGCATAGAGCTTGAAGACTGAACCCGAGGTCCATGATCTCGATCGAGTTGCCGCGGCTCCCGGTGACGGCGAGGTTGACCATGCGCCCCTTGGCGATCACATCGATTGCCGTCCCGCTTGGGAACCGATACCGGGTGATGTCGGCTCCTCGATCAGACGAGTCGGCAAGGCTCCGAAGCGCCATCATGTCGATTTCGTTGTCGAAGTGCCCGGCATTGGCCAGCACGGCGTTGGTCTTCATCTGTTGCATGTGGGCAACCGTAACAACGCCGGGATGCCCGGTCGCCGATACGAAGAGGTGCCCCAACGGCGCTTGAATATCGAGGGTCGACACCTGAAAACCGTCTACGGCGGCCTCAAGAGCCTTGATCGGATCGGGCTCAACCACAACGACATCAGCTCCGGCAGCCCGACCGTACTGGGCGATGCCCCGGCCACACCAGCCGTACCCCAGCACTACGAGCCGCCGTCGGTGGAGGAGAAGATTGGTCGCCGATCGGATGGATTCGATCACCGATTGACCGACGCCGTGCTTGTTTTCCACGATCGCTTTGAGTGGACTGTCGTTGATGACCAGCACCGGGAATGGAACACGACCTGCCAGCGGACCTCGGAGCGTGATCGCCCCCGAGGTTGTCTCTTCGGTTGCCCCCTGGACTGTTTGACCGGCTGTGACGAGCAGTTCGATGATCTCGGCACCGTTGTCGAGGAGCAAGTCCGGTTTCGATGCGACCAGTTCCATCATGTGCGTATGAATGGTGGCGTCGTCATCGGCCCGTGCGCCAAAGACTTCGATGCCACGATCGTTGAGGTACCCGGCGACTGCGTCATCGGTTGTCGCTTTGTTACCCATCGCAACAACCCGAGCACCGCCCGCCGCCAACACCTCGAGCAGAACGCCCGTTTTGGCTTCGACGTGAATACGCGTGGCCACGGTCATGCCATCAAACGGCCGTTCCTTCGAGAAACGGGCGGCAATGCCACCAAGGATTGACATATGGTCGGCGACGAAGGTCATCCGCCCGGCGATCGAGGGATCGTTCATGGCGTCACCTTACAAGGACCCAATCGGTGCGCGAACAGCGCTCTGACGGGTTACCACGGAGTTATGGCTGAACGCTGGCGTCTTGCCGGCGGCTCCTCCAAAAGCCGAGACCGCCTCCGATGATGAACCCGCCCGGGATCAGGAAGACGGTCATCACCGCAGCCGCGGCGAGATCACCCATCCCGTTGTCGGGGGCAAGAGCCATCCAGGTGAATCCAACTGCCAGGCCAACCAGGGCTCCTGTTACCGCACCTAGCAGCACTCTGACGACCGTCCGTTTCATGTCACGCCTCCTGATCGAATCGGGTTTGCGCTACGGATGACGCCTCAAGGCATGAGCCAGACGGCGACCTCCCGCAGATCGGTTGCGGCTCCGTCCTTGGGGGAGTCCCACCAAACCTGAAGCGTACCCAGCTCGGGCGAAGGAACGGTGTAGGAGATATCGATTGACATCACGCCAAACTCCGGACCACTCCCACCGGTCGTTGCAAACCCCGACGCCAGTTCAAGACCGTCATTGTCGAACAGAGCCCACGAAACTGTCGCCTCAAACGTGCGGCTCAATCCGCGCACCTCGATGGGACTCTCGACGAATTCGAACCAAGCCGGGCTCTCGGGACTCACTTCGGCGACAATGCCAGCACCAAGCGGGTCCGACATGGTCGGAAGAAAGTACGCCCGATCCAGTCCGTCAGCGGGGAGAACGAGCCCCTCGGAAGAGAACACCGTCACCGGCACGCCGTCCAACTCCAGCTTGACCTTGTCGATCGCTTCGAACGCCGTGAGTGTGAACGTCAGTTCGGCGAGCCGCCCGGTCATAGAGGCGGTGCCTCCGCCATCGTCGAAGTTCTCCGATAGGTCAACGGTCGCGGTCCCGGCGACCACGGCTATCGGCCCATTGCGAACGACCCCGGTAGGAATCGTCGAGGAGAACGACGGTGTCTGGGCCTTTTCCGCATTTGTTGGACCGGTCAGGAGATGATCGACAGCCAATTCAGGCGTCACTGGATCATGGCCATATCGTGCGGTCGTTGCCAGGAACGGCCCACCACTCGGCTGGTCGAGGAAGAAGAAAACCCGAACGAGGTTTGCTTCACTCACCGACGGTGGGGGCAGCGGGGTCAACTCCATGGCCCTCGCCAGAAAAGACGCCATCTGAGCCCGGGTTACCAACCCGGCTGGGCAAAACCGATCATTGGTCGGCGGGTTGCATCCGAAGGTGATGCCGGCCGCAGCAATCGCGTTGATATCTGCTTCATGTACGAGTCCAGCGTCATCCGTGAAGGCATCATCCGCCGAAGGAGCGATACCAAAAGCGCGAACCAAGAATGAAGCCATTTGAGCTCGGGTGACCGGACTCGTTGGGCAGAACCGATCATTGGTCGGCGGGTTGCATCCGAAGGTGATGCCGGCCGCGGCAATCGCGTTGATGTCATTCTCGTGGATTGAGCCGTCGTCGTCGGTGAACGCGTCCACGGCAGATGGCGCCAGACTGATCGCCCGTTTGATAAACGAAGCCATCTGTTGGCGTGTCACGGAGGCGGTCGGACAGTAGAGGTCGCTTGCCGGTGGATTACACCCAACCGTCACCCCGGCCTCGGCGATCGCTTCGATGTCTGCTTCGTGGACGTTCCCGTTGTCGTCTTGGAACGTGCCGGTTGGTGTCACCGGTTGTGCAGCGACGGCCGTTGCGAACAGCGCAAACACCGCCAAAGCTGCCAGTAGAACCGTGGTCACGCGACGCATGTCGAACCCCCTCGTTCGATTACCCCTGACTGCCACGCTGGCATCAGGGAATGACCGGAGTCTATCAACTGACCCTCCCATCGGACAGGGCCATCTGGTGTTCGTCGTGTCCTCGAAAAATAGTTGACGATTCAAGAAATCAAACGGTATTATGTTGAACGTTCAAATACCACACAAGGAGATGGCATGTCCATCATGAATCCACGTATTCCCGGCGAAGCGTTCGATCGGTTTCTCGCTATGCGTGCGCCGAGCAGTGCCTCTCAAACCATGTGGACACCCGAATCAGGACCGATGCCAGCGCTTTACCTGAGCCATGGAGCTCCGCCAGTCTTCGATGATCCGCATTGGATCGACCAGCTGTTTGACTGGTCGCAGTCATTGCCAAAACCGAAAGCCATCCTGATCGTCAGCGCCCATTGGGAGTCGGCCCCGCTCAGCTTGTCGGCGTCAGGGGCGGGAACACCACTCGTCTACGACTTCGGAGGGTTCGCACCGCGATACTTCGCAATGCAGTACGCAACACCAGATGCGACACACCTCGCCCGGCAAGTGGCCGCACTCATGCCCGACAACGAGCCCGTACACGAACACGCGAGCCGGGGCCTTGACCATGGCGCCTGGGTGCCGCTGAAAGTGATGTACCCCAATGGGGACGTCCCGGTTCTCCAATTGAGCATGCCAACCCACGACCCGGAACGCCTTTTCGAACTTGGGAGACGTCTCCAACCGCTCCGCGACCAGGGCGTACTGATCATCGGGTCCGGATTTATGACTCACGGCCTTCCGTTTGCGACTCGCGACATGTTCGAGAACAACTCGATTCCCGGCTGGTCGAAAGAGTTCGATCACTGGGTCGCCGACGCCCTCGCCAGAGGAGACTTCGACACCCTCGCCAATTACAACATGGCGCCGGGCATGCCCTATGCCCATCCAACCGTCGAGCACTTCACTCCACTGTTCATCGCGCTTGGCGCCGCAACCAATCCTGAGGTTGCCCCCACGACCGTCATCGACGACTACCAGTTCGGTTTCGCCAAACGATCCGTTCAGTTCGCATGAGGCAGGTCACCGCCGAAGTTCAGTGGCTAACCGACGAGGAGCAGGCGACATGGCGAGCGTTCAACCTGGCGAGTCGGCTGGTTGACGGTGCTCTCGATCGCCAGCTGATGCGCGACGCGGATATGGGTCATGCCCACTACGCAGTTCTCGTCACCCTTTCGGAGGCGGTCGATTGCGAAGCCCGGATGGGTGATCTGGCAGACCTCCTCCAGTATTCGCCCAGCCGACTCAGCCATGCCGTGCGCAAGATGGAAACGAATGGTTGGATCGAGAGGAAGCAATGTCCGAATGACGGACGTGGGCAGATCGCCGTGCTGACCGACTTGGGTCGGCAGACTATCGAACGCGCCGCCCCCGGTCACGTCGACGAAGTCCGTCACGTAGTGCTCGCCCCGCTCACAACTATTCAACAAGAACAGCTTCGCCAGATCTGTGACACGTTGATCGCCCGAATGCGGAGCCAAACATCCTGAGGGCAGAATCAGAAGAGACCCCGCCAGGCGAGG
>CAWKAG010000028.1:0-45524 GCA_963847455.1 uncultured Acidimicrobiia bacterium | reverse complement strand
TTGCGAGAGAATCGAACTTAGCGAAGTTCGACGCTGGCGCCGGCAGCCTCGAGGGTTGCTTTGGCCTTCTCGGCATCTTCCTTGGTGGCGCCTTCAAGCACCGTACCGTTGGCTTCGACGAGATCCTTGGCCTCTTTGAGACCGAGGTTCGTAATTCCACGAACCTCTTTGATGACCTGGATCTTCTTGTCGCCAGGGCTGGTCAGGACAACATCGAACTCGTCCTTCTCTTCCTCAGCGGCAGCTTCGCCGGCCGCAGCCGGAGCCATGGCCATCGCCATCGGCGCTGCAGCGGTTACATCAAACTTCTCTTCAAATGCGTCCAAGAAATCTTTGAGTTCAAGAACGGTCATTTCTCCGAAGACGTCCAAAAGGTCGTCAGTACTCATTTTCGTTTTCGCCATGGTTATTCCTCCTCGGCGGCCTCGGCGACTGGCGCCTCGGGCTCTGTTTCGGTCGCCTCTTCTTCGACAGCTTCAGCGGCCGGTTCAGGTGCGGTTACTTCTTCAGGAGCAGCAGCCGCTTCCGGGGCTGGCGCTTCTTCAGCAGCGGGGTCAGTTTCTTTCTTTTCAAGCAGTTGCGAGAACATCGATGCGGCGTCGCGAGTGAATGATCCGAGCATGCCGGCAAGGTTGGCCAGTGGCGCTTTGGCAGCACCGGCAATCTTGGCCAACAGCACTTCGCGCGGCTCAACGTCAGCGAGTTTCGTCACGGACTCAGGGGTCAGTACCTCGACACCGAGAACACCCGATTTGATGACCAGCGCCTCATTCTCCTTCGCAAAATCCCGGAGGACCTTGGCGATGGATACAGCATCTGTGTCAGCGAACGCCAGACCGGTTGGGCCGGTCAGATCGTCACCAAAGTCGAAACCAAGCTCGTCGGCAGCCCGGCGGGCCAGCGACATCTTGACGACCTTGAACTCACCACCGGCAGCACGAAGCTCCCGACGAAGTTTCTGCTGTTGCGTAACGCTCAACCCGCGATATTCCGCCAGGTAGGTCGCTCGCGCAGAACCGAACCGATCTCTGATCTCTTCAACTGCCTGGACCTTCTCAGGTCGTGGCATAGACTCCTCCTCAATAGGAAAAGGTCCTTCGACCACAGAACGAAGAACCTCAGAGGAGGCTTCAACCTGCGTTGGATGAGCGTTTCGGCTCTCTTACGCCCCTGCGGGGTCCTACGGTCTGGGGTCGAAGACTGGTCTTGTGACCAGGCTTGGAGTTGTTGGCGCCAGCTTACCGGCATGGCTGACCGGTGTCATATCCACAGAATTTCTTTTCCCATCGCCACGCGCGGTGACCACATAGGGCTGATTTCGGAAGAAAGGTCACGCGTGGTGGGTTTGCGACAAATTGGCGGTAGACAGCCTGTGGACAAGGCGCGATAGTCAAAACACGAAAGACCCGGGGCATCACACCGGGCGGGGATCGACCAGGAAAGGCACCAGACAACACAAAACCTAAGACCTTCCCTAACGCAGACAGAAACGGTCGGGCGAAACGCTGGAGGGACCACTCTCTCAGAGCAACCGTGGACCCTACCCTGCACGGTTGCGACCACCTTCTGGCCACGCCAAGAACACTGCCTGTGGGAGTCATCCCCATACGAAGAACGCCCGGTCCGCAGCCCGGGCGTTCTTCTTTTGGTCGATCTCCACTTCACCGCCACATCGGCAGTACAGCGACGATCGGAAATGGGTTACCGATGCCCTCTCTGAGCGGACCACGACCGACGCGGGCTACCAGGCGAGCAGACCACCCCCACTCGGCGTCAACGGAGCTTCGTTCGACCTCGCGATTGGCCGGAGAAGACAGGCCGTATTGACGACTCGCTCCGAAGTCGCCGCCTATTCTTCGCGGCATGCTCACGGAGGCCCAGATCGGTCAGTTCGCCGAGGACGGTTTCCTCGTCGTCCGAGACGTACTCACCGACGCCGACCTCGACCCGGTCGTTGCGGAGTATGACTCCGCATTGGACACCGCGGCACGGCACCTCTACCAACGTGGTGAGATCCAATCGCCTCGCAGCGACCTGCCGTTTGCCGAGCGATACACCGCATTAATTCGCGAAAACCCCGCAATCTTCTATCACCTGGGTATCTCGCTGCCTCTCGACTACGAGACACTCGACCCCGATTTCGTCCGTGCGCACACCGGTCCGGCGCTGTTCGGGCTCATGCGTCACCAGAGGGTCCTCGACGTTGTGGAGTCCGTACTAGGCCCCGAGATCAGCTCGAACCCGGTGCAGCAGGTCCGCCTCAAACCTCCCCAGCGGTTGCTGTCTGGCGCTGTAGCCGAGTACTCCAACGTGGGCGCAACAACCTGGCATCAGGACTACGGCGCCGTCATGGAGGAGGCAGCAGACACCGAACTGCTCACCGTGTGGATCGCGATGACCGAAGCCAGCGAGGAAATGGGCTGCCTCCAAGCGATCCCCGGTTCACACCGGGCCAGCGAACTGACTCTGCATTGCCCTGGCGTGCGCAACGCCGCAGAGAACTACATCCCTCAGGCGCTACTCGACCGCCATGGTACGGCCCCGGTATCGCTGGCATGCGAGCGCGGCTCGATCATCCTCCTCACCCGCTTCACCGAGCACGGAGCACTGCCAAACCACTCTGATCGTCTCCGGTGGAGCTTCGACCTGCGCTACCAGCCGACCGGAAAGCCAACTGGCCGGCCTGCGTTCCCGTCCTTTGTTCTGCGGAGTCGAGCCAAGCCGCTCAGCGAGGTGACTGACCCGGCGGATTACGCGCAAGGTTGGGACGACGCCCGAAATCGCATCGTCGCCGGAGACCACGACGGACCGCTCTACGAGCAGGGCCGCTGGCTCGCCAACCGAACCAACCCAGTCTGTGCCTGACCACCAGCGCGGGCGTCGAAGCGCGAGATGAGATCGTGCGGCAAGTGAATCAGAGTGGGCACGTGGCCGTCCGTTATCGCGCTGACGACCCCATTCGAGGGCGTTCGACCAGGTCCGTTCCAAACTGATCGAAGGATCGTTGACCTCCCAAGAACCCGCATGCACCGCCACACGCCCCATCAATGAACTCGATAAACAGCGAGTGGCAATGCAAGGGGACGAACCTACGAACCGGCGCGCTCAACGGTAAGGCCACCCTGCGGCGGAGACCCCGCGGACGGGATTCCAGGCGTTGCTGATTCGGCTGCTAGGCCTTGCGGGGAACCTGGGCCTGTACCTTGATACCAGGTCCCATCGTCGACGATACAGACACGTTACGCATGTACACCCCTTTGGCCGAAGCCGGGCGTGCCCGGTTGATCTCACCGGATATGGCCATGTAGTTCTCGACGAGTTTCTCGGCGTCGAACGACACCTTGCCGATCGGTACGTGCACGTTCCCGAACTTGTCGTTGCGGTATTCGATGCGTCCGCCTTTGAACTCGGTAACCGCTTTGCCAATGTCCTGGGTAACGGTTCCAGCCTTCGGGTTGGGCATGAGACCCCGGGGGCCCAATACGCGGCCGAGCGTTCCAACCTTGGCCATCATGTCTGGTGAGGCGATCATGAGATCGAAATCGAGGGCTCGCCCAGCAGTAAGCTCAGCGACGAGCTCTTCGCCACCAACGAGGTCGGCTCCGGCTGCTTCGGCCTCGGCTTGTTTGTCCGATGACGTGATAACGGCGACGCGCACCGTTTTGCCGGTTCCATTTGGTAGCGACACCGTTCCGCGGACCAATTGGTCGGCTTTGCGGGGGTCGATTCCGAGCCGAAAGGCTGCTTCCACGGTCTCATCAAACGAGGCCGACGAGAGAGATTTGACCAGTTCGAGCGCCTCACTCGGGGAGTACTCGTTCAAATCGTCGTACCGCTTCTTAGCTTCGACCGTCTTCTTTCCGGCCATAGTCATTTCTCCTTGTGGTCCGAACGGCGTGAGCCTCCCACGTAGTGTTGTAACTTCTGTTGCGAGTGTCGGCAAAGCCGAAACTGCCACCTGATTCAATTCAGGCTGTGGTGCAAGCGGCGTGAGCCTCCCACGTATGTGTCTAACTTCCCGACTTGGCATCAGCCTGAGACGGTGATACCCATCGAACGGGCAGTACCTTCGATGATCTTCATGGCCGCATCAATGTCGTTGGCATTGAGGTCGGTCATCTTGGTTTCGGCAATCTGGCGAACCTGATCACGAGTGACGCTTCCCACCTTCTCGGTGTGCGGCGTGGCTGAACCCTTCTCAAGGCGGGCGGCCTGGCGCAGTAGAACCGGTGCCGGCGGCGTTTTCGTGATGAACGTAAACGACCGGTCCTCGAAGACAGAGATCTCCACCGGGATAATCGTTCCGGTCTGCTTCGATGTTGCCTCGTTGTAGGCCTTCACGAAGTCCATGATGTTGACGCCGTGTTGACCGAGCGCCGGTCCGACGGGCGGAGCCGGGCTGGCTTGGCCAGCCGGGATCTGCAACTTGATTACGGTCATCAGTTTTTTGCGACCCATTTGTGTTTCCTTGACTCGAATGTTCTGATTACTTCTCAGATACCCATCAGAAGCTGGCGGCGACGCCTGAGCAAGACGCCGTCACCGGATCGGTTCTGAAGGTAAAGCCGGAGCCTTACCCAAAATGTTGCTAGTTCTTCTGGATGTCTGTGAAACCTAACTCGAGCGGTGTATCTCGCCCGAAGATGTCAACCAACACGGTGACCTTGGACTGGTCGAGGTTGATCGATTCGATGATGCCGTTGAAATCTGCGAACGGGCCAACGACCACGCGAACCGAGTCGCCCATCTCCCATTCGGGCTTGAATTGCGGTGCTTTGACCTCTTCGTCCACTTCGGCTCCACCGAGGAACCGTTCCACCTCGCGCCGGGAAAGCGGTACTGGTTTGGTACCTGAACCGACGAAGCCGGTTACTGCCGGCGTGTTACGCACGGCGTACCAGGTGTCATCGTCGAGGTACATCCGGCATAGGACATAACCGGGCAGCGATTTGCGCTGCACCGTTTCCTTCTTGCCGTTCTTGATTTCGATGACGTCTTCCATAGGGATGACGACCTCAAAAATGCGGCTTTCCAAGTGCATGGATTTGGCGCGAGTCTCGAGGTTCATCTTGACCTTGTTCTCGTACCCGGAGTACGAGTTGATCACATACCAGTCGCCCTGCTTGTCGTAGGGGCTGACTGGTTTCGGTGGTGCCGGTGGCTCGATCGGTTCGGTCGCGTCAGCCTCACCGTCGGCTTCGGCCGCATCGGTGGCCTCGGGCACATCCGCCGTGTCCTCATCTGCAACCTCTTCGGCCTCCTCAGGGGTGGCAGCGGTATCGTCAACGGGTGCGTCGACCACATCTGGCGTGTCAGCCGCGGGAGCTTCTACCGTCTCGGCAGGTGCCGCCGAAGCTTCGGCTAGCTCGTCAACCGCGTTCGTCCTGCGCGATGTCACTCATAGTCCCAACTCCAAGATGTACAGAAGACCCTCTTTGAACCCAATATCAATGGCGAAAATGAATGCCGTGATCGCAATAGTCGTGATCATCGTGACTGCGGTGAAGGCGACCATCTGCTCACGAGTCGGCCAGGACACTCGCTTCAGCTCTGCCCGAACCTCCTTGAGGAAATGCCAGACGCGCTTGAGAAACGGATCCTTCTTTTTCGCAGCCACAGCAGGGGCACCGCGCTTGGCGGCGGCGCGCTGAACAGCTGACTTGCCTGCCTGCGCTTCTTTGGCCTGCTGGTCGGCACGTTCAAGACGCCGTTGCTCCCGATCTTGGATGCGGCGTTGATCTCGGTTCATGGTCTTGTTGTTTCCTTATTCTGTCCGTGAAGCAGGGGTGGTGGGGTTCGAACCCACAACCTCCGGTTTTGGAGACCGGCGCTCTGCCAGTTCGAGCTACACCCCTATAGAGGGGAATTTCAGGCGCGGGATGCAAGTATACGAATCCGATGGTCGAACTGTAAAGCCGAGATCGGCTCACGAATCAAACTGCGCGACCGAAATCGCCGAACTTCGCTTAGTTGCAGCCACCGCGACAACGACTCCGAGTCCCACCGCGACGGCTCCTGCTACCACCAGTCTACCCATGAAACGAGACTCGACTTTCTCATCGAGACGAGCCATCACCGCATCGACCAGAGTGGACGGAGGCGTCCAGGACGACTGACGACCATCGGCGAGGAGCTCGGCGACCTGCCGTAACCGATCGGCTTCGACCCGACACACCAAACAGGAAGACAGGTGCGTGGCGATCGAGTCGGGCAAGGGCGCCGATGACCCAATATATTCAGGCAGCAACATGCGCACGCCCTTGCACCGGATCTGATAGGTCCGTGAGGCGGCTGCAGCACCTATCCGGTCGAGGTTCACCAGTCCACGTCCGCCAGCAGAGTCCGAAGTCTCCGCCTGGCGCGATGGAGCCTCACTTTGGCCGCCCCGGTCGTAATGTCGAGCAACTCGGCAATCTCGCTATGTGACCAGCCTTCAACGTCTTTGAGCACGACCACCATCCGTTGTTCTGCCGACAGGGAGTTGAGTGCTTCGCCGAGGGCTTCCGGGAGGTGCAGCGTCTCGTCGAGATGGCCCGGGTTGTGCCGCCGGGTTTCATCTGCGATCGCCGGTACGTCATCTATGTCGGCGTGCCGATGTCGTTTCTGGCGCCCACGATGGGTCCACGCCGTGTTGACGGTTATCCGATACAGCCAGGTGGAGAACGCCGAATCGCCTCGGAACTTAGGCAAGGCTCGCCAGGCCCGAACGAAGGTTTCCTCCGCGACGTCTTCTGCGAGGTGGCAGTCCGATACCAGTCGAACCGCCAGGGTGTACACGTCACGCTGGTTCTGTTCTACGAGCATCCTGAAAGCATCGCGATCACCGCCACGCGCCGCTATCACCCAAAGCTTTTCTGGCTGAACCGGATGCAGGCTCATCGGTTCATCCGAATTTGGCCGGTGATGCAGACCTCGCCGGCCGAAGCCAGGGTCAGGTCTAACTGGGCTTGTGCTGCGTCCATGGCTGACACGGTACCTTCGATCATGGCGCTATCCCCGGCCAGGACGGGTTTCTTGAAAACGTAGATTGGCTTGGGAAAGCGGTAGGTCCTGGTCGGTGTAGCGGGCCGCTGCCTGGAACATCCAAGCGGCCATCATCAGCCCATGGCAGATGACTCGAGACAATCCTCCGACACGGGCCGTGGCATGGTCCCAGTGGATCGGATTGAAGTCGCCCGATGCTGATGCATATCTCACGAGGTCGGCTCGACTGGCTGATTTGGCAATCGGCTCGATGTCAATGCCTGATCCAGGTATCGCTGTCGAGCGGACAATGTCGTTGTCGCCGCGACGGTGCACATCGGGTTCGGGCTGTTCGGCTGCGCTGGCCGGGGGCGCTTCTGGCGACATGATGAAGGTCGATGCCGAGTTGATGACCGGTTCACCATGGTGATCGACCACCGAAGCATTGAAAGACACAAAGGCCATTCCGTTCCGCTCGCGGATCCGGTCCACTGAACCGGTCACCGCTAGCTCGGAGCCAACATGAACTGGCCGATGCCATTCGAACTTCTGATCAGAGTGCAGCAGGATGCGGTTGTAGTCCCCGACGTCAGAGCCAAATAGGAATTCCGGTGCTGCGGCGAAGAGGGCCACCGAAGCAATCGAGGGAGGGGCAACATCGGTCCAGCGAATCGGATCGTCACCCGTGGCCGAGACATAAGCGCTGACCCGCTGTGGCGTAATTGCCACCGAGAACGGTCCGTACGACTTTCCCGCCAGATGATCAATACTCACCCCACCCACAGTAGCCAGGTCCCCGCCCCAACCCCCGCAAACCTCGAGCCGTTCGCGTCTTGTCGGTCCCAGTGCCGAAGGCCGTCCGGCTCGAGAGTGGAGAACTGAGTCGGACTTTGATGCTCGGATAGAGGAACGAGATTTGCGTTGCATGCGGGGAGGGAGGAACGAGATTTGCGCTGCATGCTCGAAGGGGGGGGAACAAGACTTGCGTTGCATGCTCGGAGGGGGGAACGAGATTTGCGTTGCATGCTCGGAGAGAGGAACGAGCCCCCCTACCTCCGCCGCTACGCGGCGCAGGAACCTTCCCCCCGGACGCTCCACTTCGTTCCGCTGGGGGGACCGACCTCCGTGATCGCAACCCCCGCAAAACCCGCGCAATCGCGTCGATCACCGGGGGACGGACCTCCACAGTCGCACCCCCACCAACAGAGCCCTCGCCTCACACAGCACTCGCTCCTCGGGGGGACCGACCTCCACAGTCGCAACCCCGCAGCCGACGGATGGTTTGCCGTCGTCACTACAGTCCCCGCAGATCACGCCACGGGGTCCTGTCGGTTCCCCCAGGCCCGTTAGGGCCGTCCGGGGGAAAGGGACCCAACGCCGCAGGCGTTGGGTAAGGGGGCCGGTTAAGCGACACAGACCGCAGCAAAGGCGGAGGCGGTAGAGGCGGGTGAGACCTTGCGATCGGCGCTCAGACGAGAGGGTTCCAGGTTGGCAATCTATTCGACATGATTGGGCGATGAAGAGAGCCAAGTCATTGCCAGAGTCGCAATCGTCCGCCCGGCGACTGAGGAGGAAGCTCACGCCCTCCGAGAAGGTCATCTGGCGGTTTGTAAGTCGGAAGCGGATGGGTGTGCACTTCCGACGCCAAGAACCGGTCGGACCATATGTGGCGGACTTCCTTTCATATGAGGCGAGCCTGGTGGTCGAAGCCGACGGGACCCAGCACGATGAGGGTGATGCGGACGAGATCCGGGACGCATATCTCGCAGCTGCAGGTTTCCGAGTCATTCGGCTGATGAACCGCTTCATAGCCCTCGAACCCGAAGCCGTAGAAGACATGATTCGCGTTGCGGTCCAAGAGCAGCTGGCCCATCTGCCGCCCGACACGGGCATTGTCAGTTCCCCCAGGGCCGCAGGCCCGAGCGGGGGAAAGGGACCCGACGCCGCAGGCGTTGGGTAAGGGGGCTGGTTAAGCGACACAGACAGCACGTTCGTGTCGTTGTTGGGCACGGAACTGGTGCGCATGCTCGGAGAGGAGAACCGAGATGTACTTGCAGGCTCGGAGGGGGGAACGACCCCCCCCTACCCACCGCCTATCGGCGATGGGACCCTTCCCCCCGGGCGCTCCACTCCGTTCCGCTGGGGGGACCGACCTCCGTAGTCGCCAACCCCCAAGAGAACGTTCGCTTCGCTCGTTAGGGGGCCGACCCCGTAGTCGCAACCCCCAAGAGAACGTTCGCTTCGCTCGTTAGGGGGCCGACCCCGTAGTCGCAACCCCCAAGAGAACGTTCGCTTCGCTCGTTAGGGGGCCGACCCCGTAGTCGCAACCCCTGCAGCCCACGGCTCGTCTTGTCGGTTCCCCCAGGACCGAAGGTCCGTCCGGGGGAAAGGTCCCTGCGACTGGAGCGAAGCGCAAGTCGGAGGTAAGGGGGCCGGCTAAGCGACACAGACAGCACGTCCGTGTTCGATGATGGGAGCGGGCTTGAATTGCATGCTCGGAGAGGAGAACCGAGATGTACTTGCAGGCTCGGAGGGGGGAACGAGCCCCCCTACCCACCGCCTATCGGCGATGGGACCCTTCCCCCCGGGCGCTCCACTCCGTTCCGCTGGGGGGACCGACCTCCGTAGTCGCAACCGCCGAGAACACTCGCTTCGCTCGCTGGGGGGACCGACCTCGTAGCGCAACCCCCAAGAGAACGCTCGCTTCGCTCGTGGGGGGACCGACCTACGTGGTCAGCAACCCCCGCACGAATCGCGATACCGACAGCTCCGTGAAAAAACAAAGAGGACGGCCGATGGCCGCCCTCTCTCTAAAGACCCACATTGTCCACCCGCAGGTTCAGTGCGGACACGGTATCACTAACAACATTCGTGTGGTTTGAGAATCTCGAAAGTATCACGCCGAGTGCTGCGAGAAGCACTATTGGAGAATCGCTCGCAACGCTCGGCCAAACCGAAAACGAGGCCAATAGGCCCCGATCCGACTAGCGAGTTTCTTTGTGGGCGGTGTGGCTACGACACCACTGACAATACTTGGAAAGCTCCAAGCGCTCTTTGGTATTGGACTTGTTCTTGGTCGTCACGTAGTTGCGCCGTTTACACGTTTCGCAAGCCAGCGTGATGGCCGGACGTTTGTCAGAGGGCATGCTCTGGTTTCCTTCGGTTTTGCAGAACCCGGGCGGAACGGTGTCCCGCCCGGGAGCTGCGATTGCTCAACTATCGAGCTACTTGATCACCTTGGTGACGAAGCCGGCACCGACGGTGCGGCCACCTTCACGAATGGCGAACTTGAGGCCTTCTTCCATGGCGATCGGGGCGATGAGTTCCACGGTCATTTCCGTGTTGTCGCCTGGCATGACCATTTCGGTTCCTGCTGGCAGGGTTACCGAACCGGTTACGTCAGTCGTACGGAAGTAGAACTGCGGACGGTATCCGGCAAAGAACGGGTTCTGGCGACCACCCTCATCACGGGTGAGAACGTAGACCGAAGCCTCGAACTCGGTGTGCGGAGTAATCGAACCTGGCTTGGCGAGCACCTGTCCACGCTCTACGTCGTCCTTGCCGATACCGCGGATGAGCACACCCACGTTGTCACCGGCACGAGCTTCGTCGAGCAGTTTGCGGAACATTTCGATACCCGTGGCAACCGTCTTCTTGGTGGCCTTGATGCCGACGATCTCGACCTCTTCGTTCACCTTCAGGATGCCCTGCTCGACCTTACCGGTCACAACGGTTCCACGACCGGTGATCGAGAACACATCCTCGATCGACATGAGGAACGGCTTGTCGGTGTCGCGCTCTGGCTCGGCGACGTAGTCGTCAACCGCTTCCATGAGTTCCATGATCTGCTCGGCAGCTGCCTCATCACCCTCGAGGGCTTTGAGCGCTGAGCCGCGGATGACCGGAACGTCATCGCCGGGGAATTCGTACTCGCTGAGGAGTTCACGAACCTCAAGCTCGACGAGCTCAAGGAGCTCTTCGTCGTCGACCATGTCGGTCTTGTTCAAGAACACGACAATGTGCGGCACGCCGACCTGACGGGCAAGCAGCACGTGCTCACGGGTCTGGGGCATGGGACCATCGGCCGCTGACACCACGAGGATGGCACCGTCGACCTGGGCCGCACCGGTGATCATGTTCTTGATGTAGTCAGCATGCCCCGGCATGTCGACGTGGGCGTAGTGACGATTGCTCGTCTCGTACTCGACGTGGGAAATCGAGATGGTGATACCACGCTCTTTTTCTTCCGGCGCCTTGTCAATCTCGTCGAATGCGTATACCGGCGAACCAGGAATGCGTTCTCCGAGCACCTTGGTGATGGCCGCGGTCAGGGTGGTTTTACCGTGGTCGATGTGACCCATCGTTCCGACGTTTACGTGCGGCTTTGTCCGCTCAAACTTACTTTTGGCCATGCCGATTCTCCTTGTTGCGTGGCTCTGACATTTCGTTGGAACGACTAGGCGTACTGTCAGCCGTCAGCTCTCCGCACCGTGGCGCAGACAGCTGATAGCTGAAAGCTGGTTTACACCTAGCTGTTTCCGTAGCGGCGGGCAGACTTGAACTGCCGACCTCTCGATTATGAGTCGAGCGCTCTTACCAACTGAGCTACGCCGCCTCGTGTTCGGCGCGAACACTGGTTCAACGTCGTGACACTGCTGGTTTGTCTGGCTTCCTCTCGAAAACCAGAGCCTCCTTCCGGATTTGAACCGGAGACCTCATCCTTACCATGGATGCGCTCTACCAACTGAGCTAAGGAGGCGTAAGTTGTAGTCGATCCCGGGATAAATCCGAGATTCGTGCCGGGAGGAGGATTTGAACCTCCGAAGGCGTAGCCGGCAGATTTACAGTCTGCTCCCTTTGACCGCTCGGGCATCCCGGCAGACCGAGACTGCTCTCGGGCGGGGGTTAGATTAGCAATTCTGCGTCAGTGGCCTAATTGAGTCTAGAACCCTCACTCCATCTGGTCGTCGGGTTGAAGATTTTGGGCTCGAACGACGAGGAACAGGCCTGCGGCGAGCGCAGAAAGGGCGAACACGCCTGAGGCGATCGCCAGCGCCGGAAACCGTCCCCAGGCCAGTTGGGCGGCGTAGCCGATGATCGCCGCCACTCCCCCCATGCCATAGCCCGTCCATCGTAAGACCTGTGCTTGGCGCAACCCTGGCACAGAATGCCCTTCACCAATTTCGAGCAGCGCCGACGTCCGGCGTCGTACGACGGACCCGAGCCACCAGGCCGAGGCCCCCAGGTAGGCACCGACGAATCCGAGCCATTGAGGTTCGGCGAGGAACAGCCAGGTCAGTCCGGCGGCCGCCAACAGCAGCCACAGACGCCGGGTACGGGTTATGAAGGCGACACCCCACGCCGGACCTCGCACTGCCGAGATCACCGAAGTAGCCATACCCCATCCGGCGACAACCAACGTCAGGACGATCGCCACGATTGTGGCGTCTTCTTGAGAAAGAACGATCAACGCATCCCGCTCGACTGACCCGTCAGGCGGGCGATCCGTTCTTCGACAGGCGGGTGCGTCGAGAACAATCGGCCGAGGGTCTGGCGAGCCCCAAATGCCTTGAGAGGGTCGGCGATGAACAGTTGTGACACGGCCGGGTTGACCCGCATCGGGATCTGGGCGGTCCCCTGGCTGATCTTGGCGAGCGCCGAAGCCAGGTTGAGTGGTCGGCCAGTAACCGACGCGCCGGTTTGATCGGCTTCAAATTCGCGGGAACGGGAGATGGCCATCCGGATGATCATGGCGGCGACCGGCGCGACGATGATCGATGCCAGCGCCAGAATCCCTGAGAGCGGATTGTTGTCGCGACCGCGGCCGCCACCCGTAAACAGTGCCATGCGTCCGAAAATGGTGAGGGCCGCCGCCAACATAGCCGCGATCGATGAGATGAGGATATCGCGGTTCTTCACGTGGGCGAGTTCGTGGGCGATCACGCCTTCGAGTTCGTCGCGAGTCAGGAGTTGCATGATCCCAGCCGTAACGGCCACAACCGCGTTTTTCGGGTTGCGGCCGGTGGCGAAAGCGTTCGGCTGTGGGGAGTCGATGTAATACAAGCGGGGCTTGGGCATATCCATGTATTGGGCGAGCCGATTTAGCATCGCCTGGATTTCAGGGAGTTCGTTGTCGGCCACGGGCTTGGCGCGGGTGGCAGCGATCGCCATCTTGTCAGAAAAGAAGTAGGCGATGGCATTGATACCGACCGCGAAGAGCAGTCCGATGTAGATCCCGCCATCGGGAAACAGCGTAATACCGATCCACCAAACGAGAGCCGACATGAAGCCGAGAAGAGCGACAGTTTTCAGGTTGTTGTTCACAGCCAAAGGGTACCCGCCCGGCCCAGTTATGAAACGCCGGACAGGTGAAGATCCATTAAATAGTGAGGCCGACCACCGGCCGTCAGAAACACATCGCCACGCCGAACAAACCCAGCTCGTTCGTAGAAGGCAACTGCTTCGGAACGGGCATTGCACCACACTCTTCGACCACCACATCTCCTGGCGTGCATGAGCAGTTCTTCGAGGATGCTTTGGCCGCATCCGCGATTGCGGTACCCGTCGGCGGTCGCCATGCCACGAATCCTCCAGTCGCCCAACGCCGGCGTTAGAGGATGGTCGGCTTCCATGATGGTCCCGACCGAAACCAGCGCATCATCGACAAGACACCCATATGTAGCGGTCGTGGTGGCTTCGTCCTCGGCATAGATGACACCGTCGTCAGAATGTGACTCCGGGCGCAGAACCTGGCGCCGCAGGTCCACGGCATCTTGGGGAGAAATCAGTTGCACGCGCATCGGATGCGACCCTAGTGGCGCGCCAGGTCGACCACCCGCAGCATCACCTACCTCCCTGCCACAATGCGTCCGTGCAGAAACTCTGGACCATCGCAGTATTCGTTGTTCTCGCCTCCCTCGACAACGCCGCCATCACGATGATCCCCAGCATGATCCTGCCGATATCTGCAGACCTGGGCGTGTCCGAGGCTGCCCTGGGCGGGCTCACCGCCGCCGTCATACTGGTCACCGCCGTTACCGCAGGCCTGTGGGGCTACCTGGGGGATCGGGCCAGTCGCAAGAATCTGCTGTTCTGGGGAACCATCATCTGGGTTGCCGGAATTTTCGGGGCCGCCAACTCCAGCACCTACGGGGACCTGTTTGCCGCCATGGTGGTGGCGGCGGTCGGATTCGGGTCAATAACCTCGGTGGGTTTTTCAGTGGTATCCGACTTTGTGCCGCCTCACCGACGCGGACTTGCCCTCAGCTTCTGGGGGCTGTCCCAGGGGGCGGGGGGCCTCGTCGGCGGGTTGGCGGCCAGCCAGCTCGGGGCCAATGATTGGCGACGGCCGATGTGGGTCATCGGGGCGACCGGATTCGGGTTCGCCATTTTGTTCCTCACCACCCGGGATCCCGCTCGCGGCGAGTCGGACCCGGAATTGGTCGGTCGAGCCGTCGAGCTGGAAGAGCGGATCGAACTCGACCAGCTACCCGACCTCATCCGCCGGCGGTCGAATGTCTGGCTCATAGCAAAAGGACTCGTCGCTCAGCTCGCCTACGGATCGCTGCTGTGGGTTCCGCTGCTCTATCAAACCAAGATCGTTGAACTCGAGTACAGCATCGAAACCGCCACCCGCGCCGGTGGCCTGTATTTCTCGCTGCTCCAACTTGCCGCCATCAGTTCGATTGCAGCAGGATGGCTGGGCGACCGGTGGCAAGCACGCCGCCTCAGCGGTCGCGCCCCGGCTATCCATGATCGGCATCCTCGCCGCCGTTCCCTTCTTCATCGCCTTCTTCGCAGCTCCATTGCGCGATCTGCCGATCACCGACGGAGCCAGCTCATCACAAGTAAGTAGCGAAGTGTTGGCAAGCTTCCTGACGAATCGATCCGTCATGCTTGCCTTCGCACTGGCGTTTGCGGCAATTGTCCTAACCTCGATTGACTCACCGAACGCCTTCGCCCTTATCGTCGATGTGAACCTACCCGAGCATCGGGGAACCGTTTTCGGACTCGCAACTCTGGCGGAGGGCATTACCCGCAGCGCCGGGAACGGACTCGTCGGATGGATCACGGCAACCTTCATCACATCAGCAGCATCGTCTCGCAGCTACGCCATCGCCCTCGCTGGATTCCAGCTGTTCTTTCTGCCAACCGGGTACTGCTATTGGCGCCTCACCAAGACCACCCCGGGCGACATCGAAGACGTCCGGCGCATTCTGCGAGACCGTGCGGCCACCCTCGGCGAGTAGTCGCGACGGGGCAATAGGCCCAAAGCCTCTTGGATCGCGGTTAGCCGGGGCGCACCCTAGAGCCATGGTGAATGCCTGCGACATGCTCTCAGCCCACCCTCAAACCATCGGCGACGGCATAGTGGAGGAAGTCGAGCCCACAGAAATACAGGCCGGGTTGTTCCGCCACCACGCCACGGTCGTGACGAGGACGACCGTGTTGTCTAAAACATCCAGATGAATCCAGGGGAACCCGCGTTCAAAGCCGGTACACCAGATCACGTTGGCAACGTCGAGCACCCGGCCGTCGTCGAGCATCGGGTGGCCATCGCTCACTCCGGCAACCCGACCAACTCGCTCCGTAACCGCCTCGAGATCCTTGGGCTTGACTCGAACCAACGGCGCAGCTTTGCCTGCGCCATTCTTGCGCAGAAACCTCCGCCCGACCGGCGTGGAAGTCGTGATGACGTCGATCATCATGAACCGGATCAGACGAACCAGGACATTACGACCAAACCAGGGCTCTATCCGAAACGGTATGTGAGCCGTTTCTTTGCCGGCGATGTAGGTCTCGTGCGTACGGGCCACTTCCAGGCCGATGTCCGCGTCCTGAGTTGCCCAAACCAACAACCAGCACCGAACCTGGCTGGAGCTGACCGGGGTTCTTGTACGCCGTCGAATGGAGCTGAACGATAGAGGAATCGAGGTCGACACCGAACGACGGGATTTTGGGCACCTGGAACTCCGCCATTGCCACCACGACGTTGTCCGAATGCAACGTCATCTGATCCGTTTCAACGACATATCGCTCGCCGTCGTAACTGACGCGGTCGACGGCGGTGCCCAGACGAAAAACTGGAAGATCCATGGCAGTGGCGTAGCTCTCCAGATAGTCCGCCATCGCGTCCTTCCCCACGAACGTGTCGCCCTTCGCCGGAAACTTCATCCCGGAAGCGCGTCGTAGCGGGCGCGGCGTGAACATGCAGCAAGGAATCCCATCGTCTCCTCCAGACATCACCAACTCGCTCGTTGGCGTCGAAGGATCACGTACTCCGTCCTTTCTGTCCAGGTCATAGCCGGCCGCCAAACCACATTGACCTCCGCCAATGACAATCGTGTCGATGTGGTCTCCGTCACGCAATGTTCGCTTCGTGAGACCCTCCTACACCGTCCTCTCGAAGAAGGTACAGGAAGAGATCGGCGCCTCCCGCATCGGTTGAAATTACCCAAATTCGCTCACAAGGACCCATGGGTCACGCCACCCAAAGCCATCCGCTGAGGGGATTTCGAGTAAGGAGACTTTTAGCGACCTCCGCCAGGCCAACCGCCGAAGAGTACGATTTTCTGGTTCGGATCCATGAGCCAAAGGAGACTCATCATGCTTTCCGACTACCCCATCGTCGCAGCGCTTCCGGCCAGTGATGTGGGACGGGCCCGGAAGTTCTACGAGGACACTCTCGGACTCAAACCCAATGCCGTCGCCGGGAACGAAGAAGCCCTCTTCCCGTGTGGCGACGGAACCGCTTCTTTTGTTACCGTTCGTCGTTCGCCGGGACCAACCAGGCGACGGCCGCGTGATGGCGAGTGCCCGACATCAAATCGACGGTCGAGCAGCTTCGCAGCAAGGGAGTTCGGTTCCACGAGTACGACCTGCCCGGCCTCAAGACCGAGAACGGGATCGCGGTTCAAGCCGATGGGCCCAAGCTGCCTGGTTCACCGATACCGAAGGCAACATCCTGGCCATCGACCAACTCGCCACCTAGCGGCGAACGGCCGGGGCAGAGCGAACTCCAAGTCAACCATCGGACGTCGATGCCGGCTCCTGAATTGCCCAGCACGACCACTAGGACTGGACCCCACTTGAGCTGTTGAGACTTCTTCTACTCGGACGAGTTCAACTGAACGACGTCCACACTGGATGCGCACTGAACCCGGACCTTGGTGCCGCGACCACATTGTCTGCGGTCAGGGTGGGCGTGTTCGTTTGGACTATGTAACGATCGCCGCGATGTATTACCCGGTTGACACGAACACCCAGTTGAATCGGCAGGCGGTTGCATATACTCGAGGTAATCCGCCAAGTCGTCCTTTCGGGACGGTCTCTTGGTCACGGAACCGCATGCTCTGCAATCCGCTGTATCGTGCCAGCCTGAAGCGAATTGACGCTACGCGGGAATTCGCCGACGCCTGGCACCGAGGATCCGATGCTCGCGGCACACTCCCCGGTGCTCCAACAGCCAGCTGCAGTTTGCCCGCCCCCCTTATCGATTGTTTCGACCTGGTGGCCTTCGCTCAAAGCCCGGTACATCAGCCCTCCTTTCTGGCATCCATGAACGTACGAAGCATCGGGGCTGGCGGCATCGGTCGAACTACCCGATTCTCGTATAGGGTTCGCGCGGGCCGTTGCTACAACCCTCGCCATCCTCCGCGCTGGTGGAGTTCCCGTGTTCATCGACGTCGACGACGCAGGTCTCATCGACCTTGACACGGCGGACAGGTTCTTTGAGGACCATCCCGAAGTCCGATTCTTCCTACCGGTTCACTTGTACGGCCATGCGCTAAACCTCAACCGGCTAAGGCAACTACGCGATAGCACGCGATCACAGTCATCGAAGACTGCGCCCAAGCGATCAGTGCGAGCTGGAACGGAATACCATGCGGCTCGGTCGGGATGGCCAGTGCCGTCAGCTTCTACCCAACCAAGAACCTCGGCGCTCTGGGCGACGGAGGTGCACTTCTCACCAACGACAATGATGTGGCCGAGCGGGCAAAGGCACTCCGCGACTACGGCCAAACCAGCAAGTACCACCACGTCGAGCTAGGGCTCAACAGCCGACTCGACGAAGTCCAAGCTGCCATCCTCACCGAGGCCGTTCTTCCTCGACTTGCCTCGTACACCAGCCGCCGACGTGACATTGCCGAGCGTTACCGGTCTTCTCTGTCCAACCCTCGAGTCGACTTACCGGCTCATTCGGACGGCTCGAATTCGGTTTGGCACCTCTTCCCGCTGATGGTGAAGGATGGCCGCGACGAGTTCCGAGCGCACCTCTCTGCACGGGGAATAGACGCTGGCATTCACTACCCGGTAACCATTCCCGATCAGCCAGCTTTGAAGGGAAACATCGATCCGCTGCCACCCTTAGGATCGACAATGCCAGGAGAATCGCTCAATCCGAATTGTCGATTCCTATTCACCCGTATCTCTCAGATGACGATGTATCCAGAGTGATCTCTGCATGCAACACCTGGGTTTGACATGTATTCACTGATTATCCCCGTCTACAAGAACGAGGCTTCGATCCCCGAGTTGCTTGAGGTCGTGACCCGCCTAAATGCCACCTCGACAGGAAACTCGAAGTGGTTTTTGTCGTGGATGGGAGCCCTGATCGATCATACGAATTGCTCCGACAAAGCCTCCCAACCCAAGCGTCGCATCCCCACTCTTGGGCCTCTCAGGAACTTCGAGTCAATAGCCGCCATCGGTCTGGGTTGGCCCATGCTCACGGTCCGTTCTTTGCCTTCATGGCCGCAGACCCCAGTGCAACCCCGCAGCTGATCCAGGAGATGTTCAGCGCACTCAGAATGGTTCCGTCTGGACATCACCATCGGGACTGGCACTGAACGCGACGATCGGCTCCTCAGTTGATGGGCTTCCTCCGTGTTCTGGCGCCTTTACCGTCGGTTTATTCAAAGGGAGGTCCCTGCGGGGGGTGTTGACGTCTTCGGCTGCAATAGAGCTTTCCGGATACAGCGAGTGGCGATTCGCGAAGCCCACACGTCGCTGTAGGGTTACTCTTCTCGGTGGGCTTCGTCGCAAGTTCTACCCGCATGCGCGCTCCAAGCGTCAACACGGAAAGAGCGGCTGGACGTTGCGCGGCCACTTCACCTATTGATGGACAGTGTCTTCGGGTTCAGACCTTCCCATAAGACTCTTGATGCTGGCCGGCGTTCGGGGCGCAACGGTTCGCAATCACAATGTCGGTCCTTCGGACTCGCCGCCCGGCTTAGCGGATTCGGTCGGAGTGCCGGGCTACGCAGCCACAGCACTGCTGATCACCTCCTTGCCGCTTTTTAACTGATTGGCCTCTGGCCTTCTGGTTCCTACGTGTGGCGCGCGTTCCAAAACACCAAGGCCGGCCCGAGTCGATCGTGATGGAAGCGCAGTCGTTCTCCAAATCTATAGCAAGACGCACCGGCCGTTGCCGCCCCGCAGCCAAACACGAACGAGAGTGAACACGGATGACGGCGCCCACGCAGTCGTACAAAACTGACGACCTTGGAGACGGCGTTTCGATCGCCGAGTTTGCGGTGATCCGACCCGGGCTGGTCTCGGCAGCAACGTCGTGATTCATCCTCACGTCGTCATCGAGTCAGGTGCCGAAATCGGGGATGGCGTCGAAATCTTTCCGGGCGCCTACATCGGCAGAAACCGAAAGGTGCCGGTGCTATATCCAGGATCCCCGAATTCGAGCGAAGAATCGTCATCGGAGCTGATTCATCAATCGGTCCGCACGCAGTCGTCTTCCAGGACGTGAGCATCGGTAACAACACCCTCCTCGGCGACGGCGCATCAATCCGAGAGAAATGCCGCATCGGTTCATACTGCATTGTGGGCCGCTATGTCACCGTCAACTACAACGCGCAGATCGGGCATCGGACCAAGATTATGGACCATGCCATCGTGACGGGGAACTGCACGATCGGTGAGAACGTCTTCGTGAGCATGGGCGTTGGCATGGCGAATGACAACGCCATCGGGCGACATGACTACGACGAAGCACGAGCCGTCGGACCGACGATCAGGATGGTGCGGCCATCGGGGTGGGAACGACGCTGCCTCCCCGGTATAACGGTCGGCCGCGGATCGATCGTTGGCGCCGGCTCAGTAGTCACCAGGAACGTAGCGCACACACCCTCGCCATCGGGGTGCCAGCCAGGTTCGCGCAACGTTTGGACTCTACAGATGGGAAATTGAAAGCGTCGCAACGCCTTCCGCTTTCCTCGTTTTCACTTCCGATGCCGGCGACCTTACCGTGATCGAATACTACCTTCGAGATACGAAGGCGTCTCTTTCATCGGCAATGTTCCTGAAGGCGCACGTCGCGGGAGCCACGACGATCGGGATGAACACGTCCTGGTTGCCGTCGCGGCAGCCTCGAACTACTGCTGGATGACGGACGCCTCGAGGGTGGCGACTCGACCCATCGGATGAAGGCGTCTATGTGCCACCGATTGGTATGGCGTGGGTCGAGTAGTGACTTCTCGATATCGACGATATGTCTAGTTCTGTCGTCGCGGCCATATACCTCCGATGACTACATCCACGACTACGACCAATTCCTCGCCGAAGCGGGCAGCCGTAAGCCCCTTTCATTCCCGGCTGGCGAGAATGCAAGCAGCGTCGACGATCGAGTTCGGCCGGGAGGAAGAAACACAATGACATCGCCGATATCGCATCTGGCGGCGCCGGTTTCATCGGCTCGGCGCTAGTTCGCGATTGATTCCCAAATCAATGGCGCCAGTCGTAAACATCGACATTCTGACCTACGCAGGAACCTCAGGTCGCTCGACGCCGTCGCAGACTCACCATCCTATTCCCTCAAACAGGTCGACATCCGCGACATCGTCTCGCTCCGGCGGGAGTTCGCCGAGTACGAACCGCAGACGGTGTTTCATCTTGGCAGCGCAATG
The DNA here is from genome assembly GCA_963847455.1 of uncultured Acidimicrobiia bacterium. GTDB lineage: Bacteria > Actinomycetota > Acidimicrobiia > Spongiisociales > JAENVV01 > JAENVV01. Next base: position 24,642 of record CAWKAG010000028.1, on the reverse strand, counting down.
ACACGTCGATCGCTCGATCGATGGTCCTGCCGCGTCTATGGAGACGAACGTGGTCGGCACTTACTCCCTGCTCGCAGGTTTGCCGGGGAATACTGGTTTTGGCAGAGCCACCTGATGGCTTCCGGTTCGTCCACCCCTCAACCGACGAGGTATTTTTAACCCTGGGCGATACGGGAACATCCGACGAAAACAACGCCCTACGCCCGAAACTCGCCATACGCGGCCAGCAAAGCGGCCTCAGACCATCTTGTTCGGGCATGGCATCGCACGTACGAACTGCCGGTCATCACGACCAATTGTTCCAACAACTACGGACCGTTCCAGTTTCCTGAGAAGCTGATGCCCCACATGATCATCAGTGCCCTGGAGGGAGACCCATTACCTGTCTACGGCGACGGTGGACAGGTGCGTGACTGGTTACACGTGGACGATCATGTCGACGCCTTGCTCGAAGTCGCCTCCCGCGGGCGGATCGGAGATGTCTACGCCATCGGAGGCAGGAAAGAACTGCGCAATGCCGACGTCGTGGAACTGGTTTGCGCGCCGCTGGAGAAACTGCGGTCACGGACGGATGGAGGGAAATACAGCGATCTCGTGGTCAATGTACCTGACCGGCCCGGGCATGATCGTCGCTACGCCATCGATCCATCGAAGATTGAGAATGAACTTGGTTGGCTGCCGTCACGCGAACTTCGATAGCGGGCTAGAGGCAACCGTCGTCTGGTACCTCGAAAACGAATCGTGGTGGCGGCCACTTCGCGAGGAGAAATACCAGGGCGAACGACTTGGACTCCACTCGTGAGCCGCAAAGGGATCATCCTCGCTGGAGGGTCAGGGACTCGTCTTCATCCGATGACATTGGTGGTGAGCAAACAGCTGATGCCCGTGTACGACAAGCCGATGATCTATTACCCGCTGTCGACTCTGCTCTTGGCGGGAATCCGCGAGATTCTCATCATCACTACGCCTCAGGATCAGCATCTCTTTCGTCAACTTCTGGGCGATGGTCGACAATGGGGCATCAGGCTGGACTACCAAACTCAACTTGCTCCAACCGGCCTGGCCGAGGCTTTCGTGATCGGCCGGGAATTCGTTGGGACCGACAATGTGACCCTCATTCTCGGCGACAACATATTCTATGGTCACGGGCTAGCGCCTCTGTTACGCCGTGCTGCTGGCCGCCAGCGTGGCGCAACAGTGTTCGGATACTACGTCAGGGACCCGGAACGGTACGGGGTCGTAGAGTTCGATGGGTCCGGTAACCCGGTTGCGATCGTTGAAAAACCGCTCGAGCCCGTTTCACACTATGCCGTCACGGGAATATATTTCTACGACAACCAGGTCTTGGACATTGCCGCAAGCCTTGAGCCTTCCCCGCGTGGCGAGTTGGAGATAACAGATATCAACACTCATTATCTGTCACGAAATGAACTCGAAGTGCAGATCCTGCCACGGGGTTACGCATGGCTCGACACTGGTACACCAGCCTCACTCCAACAGGCAGCAAGTTTCATCCAGACAGTCCAGGAACGCCAGGGCCTGCAAATAAGCTGCATCGAGGAGATTGCGTACAGAATGGGCTATATCGACGCCGACCAACTCGCCGCTCTGGCGAATCAGGTGAAAAGCAATGACTACGGGCGATACTTGCTGACAATTCTTGAGGAAGGCTGGGACAATCAACCAACGCCCCTACGGTAAAGGACCGATAGCCATCCCAGAGTCTCAAACGTGGCAGTGCCGCCGCCCCGACTTGATCCATCGCTTCCTTGATGTACCCGATAGGGTCTGGCGATGGAGTTTGAGAAAGCGGTAGGGATCGATGGGAGTGCGACGCGATGGGCGGTCGTGGCGCTCGTCGACGGTCGATTTGTCGAGGCAGCGGTTGTCACTTCATTGACCCGTGCTCTGCCGATTCTCGCTAAAGCGGATGCAATCGGGATCGACATCCCACTTACGTCCCCCACCGAGGGGAAACGATCTGCCGAATCCGAAGCCCGCCGAATACTGACCGGAAGATCCTCCTCGGTGTTCTCCACCCCGCCTGCGGACGTCCTGGCCGAGCCCACTTACCAGGAAGCGCTGGCACTGGCACGCCGATTGTACGGCTACGGCATTTCGGCCCAGGCATATGCACTCCGCCATGCCATTGCTGATGCACGCGCAAGCGGCCTCCGGCTTCACGAGGTGCATCCGGAGCTGAGCTTCGCCCGGATGAACGGCGGGCCGGGACTGGCCAAGAAGAAGTCATGGGCAGGGATGCAACAGCGACTCGCTCTTCTACGGACAGAAGGGATCGTGCTTCCTCCTGACGGCCTCGGACCGGTCGGACAGCTCCCCACCGACGATCTCCTCGATGCCTGCGCCGCGGCGTGGACCGCCGGACGAATTGCCAGGGGACAAGCCGAGACGGTCGGAGACAAATCTGGCGGATACATCTGGATTTAGTACGCTGCCGATATGACCCAGCTGGATCGTCTCACACCAGACATGCCGATTCCCTTCGGAGGCAACCAGGTCACCTATGTTTCCGACGAGCTGGCCGCTGCATTCGAACCGGGTGATCGTCTGGTCGTCGTCCAGGACACGGGCGATCTTCTCCACATTCCCGCAGCGGTCTGGTCGGTTTCTGCCAACGCGGTGGAGCTCGCAGCAACGGCGTTCTCCGCTATGGGCACCGTCACCGAGTCTCAGATAACTGCCTTCTACAGAGAGTTCGCAGCCCGACTTAACGATGACGATTCCTTCCGCCATGTTCAGGCAGCCAATGACGCCGATGTCGCCGCAGCCCGCGCTCGCGGAAAGTCGACCACCCGGCTAGTGCTGTCGGAATCCATGCGGGCGGACATGATCAAAGGCCTCGAAGGCTGGGCCGGGACTGCCTCGGTGTCGGGTACCGCTGTCGAACAGGTTTCCCACGAGGGCTGGTCCGTCAGCCTTGTAAAGGCTGGCCTGGGCGTTGTCGGGTTTGTATTTGAGGGACGACCGAATGTGTTCGCCGATGCAACTGGGGTTTTGAGGGCTGGCAACACCGTCGTTTTCCGGATTGGTTCGGACGCCCTCGGAACCGCCCGTGCCATTGTCGAACACGCTCTTGACCCAGCCATCGAAGCGTCTGGCCTACCAGCCGGTGCCGTGTCGCTCGTCGACTCCCCGTCGAGGGCGGCCGGGTGGGCGATGTTTTCCAATCCGTTGCTGGCCCTGGCAGTTGCCCGCGGGAGCGGCGCGGCGGTAAGTCAGCTCGGCTCGGTGGCCCGCCAGGCTGGCACACCGGTCAGTCTCCACGGGACCGGAGGCGCCTGGATCGTGGTGGGACCCGACGCCCCGGGCGACTACCTGCGGCAGGTGGTCCAACACTCGCTGGATCGAAAAGTCTGCAACACCCTCAACACCATCTGCGTGGTCGCTGATCGAACCGACCTGGTACCCGTCGTCTTGGAGGGACTGGAGGCTGCAGCCAAACGCCTCGGCACGAACCCGAAGCTGCACGTCACCGAGTCGGCGCGCCCATTCGTGCCCGCTGACTGGTTCACGACAGATGTGATCATCGATCGGGCGACCGGCGACGTCGCCGAACCAAAGGCCGCGGCGATCGCCGACGATCAGTTGGGCTGGGAATGGGAATGGGAACAAAGCCCGGAACTGACCATCACCGTTGTCGATTCGATCGCCGAGGCTGTTGAGCTATTCAACTCCCAAAGTCCCCGGTTCGCCGCCTCACTCATCGACCTCGACCAGGACCGACAAGACCGGTTCTTCGCCTCGATCGACTCGCCGTTCGTAGGCGACGGGTTCACCAGGTGGGTGGACGGCCAGTACGCGCTGAACCGACCTGAGCTCGGCTTATCAAACTGGCAGTTCGGCCGCCTATTCGCCAGGGGCGGAGTCCTTTCGGGGGATTCGGTGTTTACCGTCCGGACCCGGGCACACCAAACCGACCCGAACGTCCACCGCTAGACAGGATGGTCCCTCAGGGTTATCCGTCGGCATTCCCGGTGAACTTGAATTTGGCCAAACGGGCGGCCGGCGCCCGAACGTAGCCAGGACCGGCATCGGCGTTGCCGAACCTCGGATCGTTGCTCAAACCCAAGACGTTTCCGGGAGCGAGCGCGTCGACAAACGATTGGGTGAATCGCATATTGGTGAGAGCCTGGACAATCTCACCATTCTCGATGAGGAAGGTGCCGTTGCGTGTGAGGCCAGTTACTTCGACGGTGAGCGGTTCGAGGCACCGGCAGTAATTGAAGGTAGCCACGTAGATTCCCCGTTCAACCTCGCTGATCAGCTCCTCTATGGTGTTCGTCCCGGGGGCGAGCATAAGGTCCATCGGTCCCCCGCCATACCATTCGCCAAGTTCACCAACCGGGGCATGCCCGTTCGATGGCATCCCCATCCGCCTGCCGGTTCGACGACTGTGACACGCATCTCCCGAGACACCAGCGTCAACCAAAACCAGGCGTTCCTTGGGGGTCCCTTCCACGTCAAACCCGTAGTTGAGCCCTCCAGGCGCCAGGGCGTCGTCGACCAGCGTGATCGCCGGATCAAACTGCTGGACACCTGATTGCACGAACGATTCTTGGTCGACGACTCGCGGGCCGCCGAAGCCGAAGATCCCTAATTCCAGGACGACTTCTGCCATGGCATCATGTCCCAGGACCACCTCGTAGACGCCCGTGTCGATGGTGACCGGGTCGACGCCGAGCCGGGCCCGTTCGGCAGCCAGACCACCCAGGTCGGCCGCGTCAAGCGACCCAAAATCGGACGAGCAGTGGTGGGCTGACCCCGACGACGTCCCGGTGCGAAGGATGCCATCAAAGACCGTCCTGCTTGCTACACCATCGGCTGATTGTCCGAGCGAATTCCCGAACGCCGACGCGAGGGTCTCGGTCTCGCAATACCCGGCTCCGTTAAGGGTCGGACCGGCGGCAAGGAACTCTTTGACCGCGTCTGCCCGTTGCTGTGGAGTCGGGGAAGGCTCTTCAGTTCTCGGCACCGTTGCACAGGGAGCGGGCGGAGCGAGCCCCGGCCAATCCGCATCGACGGGCGATATGCGAACCACATCGAGGCTCTGCTCCACGAGGCGGGCCAGGCCCTCGTCGGTCGTCGACGATCCAACCAGCTCGGCGGTTCGCCCCTCCGACACAACGGTTAGGACTACCCGGGATTTGATCTCGCCAACGTTCTGGTGAATGAAGGAATTGGCAAAACGGGTCAGCTCCGATGGCCCAACGGTCACCACTACTTGCGCCTCAGCCCGATCGGCAACTCGCTCCAGTAGCTGATCTCGAACATGCGTCGGGTCCATCATCCGGTCACCCCCACACGAACATTTCGGAATCTGGCCGGCGAGGCCGAGTGGCCGGTGTGCCCGGTCTGCATGGGTTGGCCCTTTCCACAGTTCGGCGTACCCCAGTGCACCCATTCGTCCCGCCCAGCAAGTCGGTCCATTGACCCCCAGAACGTCGGAGTGATGCCCGTGTAGGTGGGGTTGCGCAACATGCGACCCAACTTGCCGTCTTTGATTTCCCAAGCAATTTCGGTCCCGAATTGGAAGTTGAGTCGCTGATCATCGATGGACCATGACCGGTTCACCGACATGTAGATGCCGTTTTTGGTGTCGGCCACCATCTCCTCGAAGCTGCTTTCACCGGGGAGCAAACCGACATTGGTCATTCGCACCATCGGCATGCGGGCATACCCGTCCCCCCGGACCATACCCCCGGGTTCCACACCGGCGATCGCTGCCGAATCACGCCCGGAAAGCACTCCAACCCAGACACCCGCTTCGACGATCGGGACGTTTTGCGCAGGGGTTCCTTCGTCGTCGTACCCGTAGGTGCCCAGCGCTCCAGGGATCGTCGCGTCGGCGGTGATGTTCATCAGAGGCGACCCGTAGCGGAACGAACCGAGCTCTTCGAGGGGGAGAAATGAGGTACCCGCGAAGGCTGCCTCCCAGCCAAGAATACGATCTAGTTCGATGGCATGACCCACCGACTCGTGGATCTGCAAGGAGAGTTGGGTGCCATCGAGGATCAGATCCACCTCCCCCGATGGGCAATGGTCGGCCCGTAACAAAGCGGCCGCTTCGTCAGCGAGGCGTCCGGTGTGTCCCTCGAACGCCAGGTCGCGGATAACTTCGTAACCGCCGGTCTCGAACTGGCCGTACGATTGAGGATACGAGCGGATTTGGGATTCGCCGTCCTTAACCGCCAATGCGTTCATGCCTCCGCCCGACTCAACGATGTGCTGATGAATCCGTGAGCCCTGCGACGACACGAACCACTTCTCGGTGTCCCAGAACATAAAGATCGCTTCGGCTTTGGTGATATCAGTGCCCAGCATGAGCGCCCCGGTGAGCGCGATCGCCAGCTCAGCCTTTTCGGTGAGCGAAACCTCGAACGGATCTTCCATATGGGGCGTTTCATAGGTATCGACAACCGCCGGGACCGATGCCAGTTCAAGGGCAGGTCCGGGGACGGTGGACGAGGCTAACGCGATAGCTGCCGCCCTTCTTCCAGCAAACCTGGCACCTTCAGCCGTCAAGTCCTCAGTTGCGAAGAACCCCCATGAAGAACCGACCAGAGCGCGGACCCCGATCCCGGCCGATTCGGTTTCACGCAAGCCCTCAACCGCCCCATTGCGGCCCGATACGGCTTGCTCGCGTCGGATGACGACCCGGGCATCGGCGTAGGTGGCCCCGCTGCCGAGCGCGGCAGACACCCCTTCATCGGATAGTTCAAACAAAAGCGGCAAACCTCCATGGGTTCATTGGCGGCCACCCACCCGGGCGGCAATCCGCTGGACCGGCCGGAACCTCAGCAACGGGACAAGAAGTCGGTAGAGACTACCGCTCACCTGAACCGACTTGCCGGACTCGACCGCCTGGCGCCCCTCCCGCACCACAACTGCGGCGTCGTACCACAGCAATTTGGGCATTCGAGATTTCATCTGCGTCAGTCCGGCAACATCATGAAACTCGGTGTGGGTGAAGCCGGGACACAACGCCGTGACATGGACACCATCGCCATTCACCATGATGGCGAGTTCTTCAGACAGTCCAATCACGTATCGTTTCACCGGTCCGTAATTGGCACCACCCGAAAGCGCTATCAGTCCGGCCACCGAAGCCACATTGATGACGCGACCAGACCCCCGCCTCTGCATGTCCGGAATGAACAGATGACACATATGCGCGACCGAGGTCATCATGAGACGGAAGAACGCTTCGTGTTCATCCCAGTCTCGATCCCGGACCAGATCGGGTCCGGAGGCCCCCGCGTTGTTCACCAGGTAATCGATCTCAATGCCGACCTCCGCGACCTGTTGCTGGATCGATATGGGAGCGCCTGGCAAGCTCAAGTCGGCCACCACGACTAGTACGTTGACGCCGAATCGGTCGGTAAGGGAAGCTCCGAGTGCCTCGAGCCGGTCAGCCCGTCGGGCGACCAGCACCAGGTCATATCCGTCTTCAGCGAGTTGAGTGGCAAACTCGGCGCCGATACCGGCCGAGGCACCAGTGATAAGTGCGGTCGGCATCAGGAAGGCCGCTGCAGCGAGAACAGATCGCTGGTCGTCGCGTAATCCGCTCCAGCCATGCGGCCGACCGCCTGGAGCTTGGCTTGGTCAATCCGGGTCCCGTCGAGCAGTTCATCGTCGACATGGAAGACCTTGATCTCCCCAATGATGAGATTGGCACTCATCGGGCCGGTTCCGACCGGGATGATGTCGAGGACGACACACTCAAAAGACGCCTTCGCCTCGCCGACCCGTGGCGCGCCAATGAGGTCGGAAGGGACCGCCGTGAGCCCCGCATGGGCGAACTCGTCGACTTCGTGAGCGAGGGTTGCCGCCGTCATATTGACCGCTTCAATAACTTCGCGAGTAACAACGTTGTGCGTGAACTCGCCGGTGTGGCGGAGGTTCGCCAGAGTGTCCTTCGGGTGGCCTTCGCGGGTCAACGGTGACACTACGACACACGGCGGCGCAGCTCCGATGGCATTGAAGAACGAAAAGGGTGCCAGGTTGAATACGCCCGTCTCGCTCACCGAGCCGATCCAACCGATCGGTCGTGGCACCACCAGGCCGGTGGCGAGCTTGTAACCGTCGACCGGTGCCATCTCCGACACCCGGAACGTTGCCACCCGGTCAGCCGTCCCAACGGTTGCGATGCACAAGTTCCTCGAGAGGCTTCCTACCGACGGGCAGAGTGGATCGCTGGACTTGGCGGCCCTCTCGCTCGGCGTCCTTGTTCTCGTACCCGACGGCAATGGCGTAGCGGCAGAACGCCTCGTCCGGTATGCCCAGCACCTGGCGGGCCACTTCTTCGTTGTGCAAGGTCACGGGGCAGGTGCCTACCCCGATGGCCGCTGCGCCGAGCATGATGTTCTGCGCAACCCTGCCGGTGTCAAAGTCGTAGCCTCCCGGAAGACGCACCAGAGCGATAGCCATCGGTGCGTTGACGACCGGCGTCATGAAACTGCCCGCCTCGGTGAGGGCCGCCTTCTGATCCGGATCATCAATGACGATGAACGACCAGAGCTGCAAGTTCTTCGCTGAACCCGTCCAACGAGCTGCTTCCAGAATGGCTGCCAGGTCCGGGGCCGACACAGGACGCTTTTGAAAGCGTCGGACCGTCCGAAGGCCAAGAACATCGTCGTAGGTTGTCATCACTGCTCCTCAAATCCTGTATCGGCCAGCATACCGACGGATTCGTTTATGGCTGATGGTCACCCCGCGGTGGCGGACTCAGCCCCGGGTTGCCCTTGAGTAGGATCGGCCCATGGCAACGTGGAACAACTGGGTTGGTAATCAATCGTTCCAGCCACGCGAGGTCGTCGCCGTCTCAACCGCCGAGGAAATCCAGCAGCGGGTAGCCGATGCCTCTGTGAGCCGATCGAGGGTACGCACCGTCGGAACCGCACATTCGTTCACTCCGATCGTCGAAACCGATCTCCTGCTCGACACCTCGGCGATGCGAGGCATCGTAGAGGTCGACGCCGCCCAACAGGTGGTCCGGGCGTTACCAAAGACGACGATTGGTGATTTCGGCGAGCCGCTGTGGGAACACGGCCTCGCGCTTGCCAATCAGGGTGATATCGATACGCAGGCGATCGCCGGCTCTGTTGCCACCGCCACCCACGGGTCGGGGCGTCGGTTTCCGTCATTCTCGGCGACGCTCGAAGGCGCCAAGCTGGTCGACGGGACCGGACAACTCGTAGAAGTCACCCGCCAGACCCACCCCGATCACCTGGATGCCTTGCAGACATCGATCGGCCTGCTTGGCATCATGACCGAGCTGACAATCAAGGTTGCCCCGGCCTATCACCTCCACGCCCGAACCGATATCCTGCCCTTCGACGAGGTCCTGGAAACCTTTGCTGACGATATCGACACCTATCGTCATTACGGGCTGTTTTGGATGCCGACCGACGAGTCGGCTCGTCTCTACAACCTGGAGGGGGCAGGGGCCGACGACTGCGTTGTGAAGCGATATCTCGAGGTAGACCCCACCGACACCATCGAGCTCGGACCACATGAACGTATCGACCGTGCCTACCGGATCTATCCCATGGTCTATGACCCCAACTTCCACGAGGTCGAATACTTTCTGCCACTGGAACGATGGCGCGACATCCTCGTTGAGATGCGGCGTCTGATGCTCCGCTGGCATCCGCTGAGTATCTACCCGCTTGAGATCCGGTTGGTAGCGGCTGAGGACGCCTGGATGAGTCCCAATTATCACCGTGAGAACCTGGTGGTATCGATATCGGGCCAGCCGGGAGCAGAATACTGGCCGTACCTGCGAGCCTGTGACAGCCTGTTCGCCGAGTTCGGTGGACGACCTCACTGGGGCAAGCTGCACTTCATGACCGCCGACCGTCTAGCCCGCCTATTTCCCCGCTACGAGAACTTCCTGGACGTGCGGCGTCGGTTCGATCCCAACGGGGTATTCCTCAACGACCACCTGCAACCCCTCTTCGGATAGCCAATGAAGACCCACTTCGAGTTCCGCTCCGACAAGTTCCCGCCCTACGACGGCGAAGAGGATCAGATCAATCCAGGGGTCTGGGGTCAACGACTAGCCGACTACCTTGTCGAGAAGCTGTCGGCGACCGAGATCGAGACGGAAGGCTTGATTTCCGAAGACTGGGGCTGGTACATCCCGATCCGCAACGAACAATTCAGACTGGCGATTTGCTGCGGCCATCAAGACGGTGACGACGACGAGTTCCTGTGCTTCACCGACCCGAGCACGCCAACGGTACGCAAGGGCTTCAAGAAGATGGACGCCACGGTTGAACTCACGCAACTCACCGAGGCGCTCCACCAGATCCTCTCTGCAGATCCTGAGATCCGCGATCTCGTGTGGTCAGAGCCTCACTAGACGCCACTCGGAGTCGGACACGACGGCCGCCACCGCCAAGGTGGATCCGTGCCGATGCACCTGAACGCTCTTGCAAAGTTGTTTGGGTGCCACGGTCGAGCTGCCGACAACGCCGACAGTGAACAAGAAAACACTTTTAACCGGTTAGAAACGGCAACCACGGTGTGTGACATGCTAGAAACATGGACATCCAGCCCACGTCGTTCGGCGGGCACCTTTTGCTTTGGGAGGAGAAAAAACAGATGTCTGTTTCTAGTATTAACACCGGGGGCCAGGTAGCGGCCGCAGGTAAACACCGAAGGACAATTGCCCTTCTCGTAGCTCTTGTGACTGCGTTGGCATCACTCGGTGCCCTCGCCGCACCAGCCGACGCCAAGAAGAAGGCCGACCCACCAGGACAACTCGTTCAGATCCAGCTGCTGGCATTCAACGACTACCACGGTCACGTGCAGTCGACGACCCCAGGCACCGTGGATGGAGCTCCGGCCGGTGGCGGCGAATATCTGTCGGCCATGCTCAAGAAGCTTCGTGCTGGCAACAAATACAGCCTCACCGTGGCAGCCGGCGACCTCATCGGTGGATCGCCTGCCTTCTCCGGCCTCTTCCATGACGAACCATCGGTTGAGTCGCTCAACGCCATGGGCCTCGACGTGTCCAGCGTCGGCAACCACGAGTTCGACGAGGGCGTAACCGAACTACTGCGCATGCAAGACGGTGGTTGCCACCCGGTCGACGGTTGCTACTTCCCTGGGACCCCATTCGCCGGAGCCGACTTCCAGTGGCTGGCGGCCAATACCGTTGATGAGGATGGCAAGACGCCACTGCCGCCGTACTGGATCAAGAAGTTCGAGAGCGTCAAGATCGGCTTCATCGGCATGACCCTTGAGGCAACCGACACGCTCGTCGCCAAGGCTGGCATCGTCGGTTAGGACTTCCTCGACGAGGCCGAGACCGCCAACGCACTCGTCCCAATCCTGAAGGCTCAGGGCGTCGATGCGATCGTCGTCCTCTTGCACGAGGGCGGCTCACAGAATCCTCCCCCAGGAGTCGTGGACGCTTGTGTCGACATCTCCGGACCGATTCTTGCCATCAACGACGCCCTCAGTCCGGCTATCGACGTGCTGGTGACCGGCCATACCCACCTGCCTTACAACTGCGTGCTTCCCGACTCGGCAGGCCAGCCGCGTATCGTGACGAGTGCCTACTCGTACGGCCGAGTGGTTTCCGAGATGGACCTGGTGATCGACAAGCGCACCAACGACATCCGACGCGACCTCAGTGTGGCGACCAACCACATCGTCGACCAGTCCGCTCTCACTCCCGATCCGGCGATCACTGCCGTGCTCGACAAGTGGGATCCGCTGTTCGAGGAGGCCGACAGCATCGTGCTTGGCACGATCACGGCCGACATCAACGGGGTGGACCCCTCCGGGATCACCGTGGCGTCGAATCGCCGGCCGGCAACCTGGTCGCCGACGCTCAGCTTGGGCCACGTCTTCAAACGGCGCTCAGATGGCGTTCATGAACCCGGGTGGGGTGCGTTCTGACCTCACGTACCTATCGTCAACCGGCGAGGGCGACGGAGTAGTCACGTACGGGGAAGCGTTCACGTTCCAGCCGTTCGGCAACACGCTGAAGACGTTCCCGATGACCGGACGCCCAGATCGTAAGCGTGCTCGAGCAACAATGCCAGCCGGCCAGACTTCCTGCACCTGGGGGTCTCGGACGGAGTGACGTACGACCTGTCGAAGACGATGGTCGGCAGTGCCTGCACCGGCGTGACCATTTCGAACTTGAAGCTCAAGGGCATCCTATCCTGACCCGGCTCGACCTACATCGTGACGGTCAATAGCTTCCTGGCCGATGGCGGTGACGGCTTCAGCACGTTCGGCACCCTCAACCCGGCGTTGCGATTGGAAGGCGGACTCGACCTCGAAGCCCTCGCCAACTACCTGGCGGCGTTCAGTCCGGTTGCTCCCCCGAGTATCGACCGGGTCAACGAACTCCCCTAGTCCGACAACGAAACAACAACCGAGTCTACTTGGGCCCGACCGTTTCCGGTCGGGCCCAAGTTCGTTCTGGTGTCGCCCCGACCTGAGCGGATCCGTCAGTCTCGCCCAGAACGCAGCGGCCCAGCTACCTACTCCCCACTTGACCATGCCTCTTATCGGGTCGCTGGTCGGTCGGGCTGAGCCCTAACGGTATTCACGGAGCAGCAGCAACAGCGTTTGCACGGGTATGGTTGGCCATCGGCGGAAAGGAACGTCACGGCTATCAGCCCGACTCCGAACCCACGCGACCCGTTTGCGGTCTTGCGCCCCGACTGGCTTTGCGCCGTCAAAGTCGATGTGGATTCGACGTCACGACCCGAACCCGTTTCGCATCATCGACTATTTGTCTCCGACGTCGTCGTCCGTGTTTCAGAGGATGACCAAGCCGTTCTATTCCACGACCGGATCGAAATCCACCACCCCCGGGTTGGATGGGTGTCGCCGCCCGATTCCTCTACGAACTCGACTCGAGAACGTACCCAAGCCTTTGGAGCCAGAGCCGAGCGAGCCCATGAACTCGCACTCACCCGCTTTCCCGGCCGACAAGATCATCTCAGTCGCACTTCTCGGTACCGGCGAAGCTCGGTACCCATAAGTGCTCAGTAACGTTCAACCCGGCGGGGCAAAACTTCGACTTGAAGAAACGTGCGTCCACGGCGCCGGCTATCCCGCTCGCAACTCGTCAATCAGCGGATGAATCCACCTGGCGCCCATGGCAAGCGACTCTGCATCGTCATTGAGGGTGGCCAGGTGAACGGTCTCGACCTGGTCTTTCACCACGTCGATCGTGTAGCCGATGTCCAGTTGCGTTTCATGGTTCTCGGTCACGAAGCCAACCGGTGCAAACACCACGGCCCGGGCGCCGAGGCCGATGAGATTCTTGGCCGCCTGATCGACGTCGGGCGTGGTCCATTTCCCTGGGACCGGGTGGTTCATCCAACCAGGACTGACCAACGGGAACCGGCGTATGAGTCGCTCTTGCATGGCGTAGTAGAGGGCGGTGCTGTCGCGAACGCCGGTTTCCATTCCTTTGGTTTCGAGTGGGCAACCGTGCAGGCATAGCACGATCCCGACCTGGCTGGGAACGTACCGTTCGAGCAGCGGCGCGATCTCAGCTTCGATCTGCTTGGTCAGGAGTTCCTGGAAATCCGAGCGTTCCCAAAAGGCCGGGAGGTAGCGGATGTCTTTGACCCATCCTCCGTCAGGGGTCAACGCTTCGTTGATCTGCTGAAGGGCGAGGCCGCCGGTGAAGACCGAATCGACCACCAGCCACGGGTACACAACGATCCGCTCGTACCCCTGGCTACGGATCTCGCCGAGAACCTGCTCGGGCAAGAACGGCTCGACGAAGTTGTAGGCCTTGAACACGGTCACGTCATCGCCGTAGGTCTCCTTGAGTTGCTCCTCGATTCCCGCTCGTTGGCGCTCGAAGATGGCGTTGTGGGGCGAGTGGTAGTGGTTGGCGGCATGCCACTCCTTGCGCTGTTGCCGCTCGAGACGGCGCGACAGCCAGGGAATGGAGAAGTCGGGAAACTTGATCGACTTCGCCACGAGAAGCCGGAACCCTCGTTCGTTGTATTCGGCGAATTCGTCGTAGTGCTCGACCTCGCCATACCCGCACAGGAGCACTGCAACCTTCTCAGCCATCATCCATCCTCTACCTTCGTAACGTACTCTGTGTACGGAACCACTCAGCGTAGTGGATGACAGAACTGGGAGCGCAGGAACGATGCGGGCAATGATCCTCACAGAACGGACCGAGTCGAACTCGACCATCGGAGGAAAAGCCGGCCACGTACTGTGGCTTCTCAAGAATGGTTCGAGGGTTCCCGAAACCTGGGTGATCGCGGCCGACGCCGACGACGCCGACAGTTCGGTTGATGACTGGTTGCCCGATCACGGACCGTGGGCGGTTCGGTCATCGGCTGCCGTCGAAGATGGCTTCGAGTCATCGTATGCCGGACAGTTCGCCACCGTCCTGGACGTCACCGGTTCGGCGGCCGTCGGCGACGCCATCCGGGTGGTCCGAGACTCTGCAACCGGCTCCAATGCCGAGGCGTATCGACAACGGATGGGAGAAGGGGAACCGGTGGCGATGGCGGTGATCGTGCAGCGGATGGTCACACCCAGGATTTCGGGTGTCGCCTTCTCTCGAAACCCGATGACAGGGCTCAATGAGGTCGTCGTCGAGGCGGTTCCAGGCCGGGGCGACGCACTCGTCGGTAGTGGCATAACTCCGGAACGCTGGATCGAGCGCTGGGGAGCGTGGAGCACCCGGCCCGACGGCGAATCGATCCTCACAGAAGAAGTGGCCGCCAGCATCGCGTCCGAAACCATCAGGATCGCGGACGACTTCGGATCACCTATCGATCTTGAGTGGGTGTGGGACGGAAACGAAGTTTGGTGGGTCCAAGTCCGCCCGATCACCGGTCTCGACGACGTGACCATCTACTCCAACCGAATCTCCCGGGAGGTGATGCCCGGGATGATCAAACCACTCGTTTGGTCGGTCAATGTCCCCGTAGTCAACCGGGCCTGGATCACGCTATTCGGTGAGCTGATCGGGCCCAACCACCTCCAACCCGAACAACTTGCCAAAGCGTTTGCTTACCGGTCGTACTTCAATATGGGAACCATCGGCGAGATCTTCGAACTACTGGGCATGCCCCGTGATGGACTCGAAATGCTCCTGGGCCTGCCCTCGGAGAATAAGCCGAAGTTTCGCCCATCGGTGACCACGATGCGGCACCTACCCCGCATGGGTGTGGCTATCACCGCCAAGACAAGGTACGGAAAAAAGGTTGCACCTCAAATTGATGAGCTCCGTGAACAGTTCGAGGCTATCGGCGCGTCGGACCTGAATGCCTTGAGCGATTCGGGTCTCCTGGGGAAGGTCGAGGAACTCGCCGCGGTAACGACTCGAGCGGCCTATGCGAACATCGTCACCCCACTGCTCGCCAACATCTACGTGGCTCTCCTACGTCGGTCACTGACCAGACAAGGGCTTGAGCCTGACGAACTCGACCTCGAACTCGGCGATCCTGAGAACCCTTACAGTCCCAATCGGTCTCTCACCAGCCTCGGCAAACTCATCGCTGGTGAAGGCCCGGAGACGGTGGCGGCAATACGAGATCATGGCCGCGGAGCGTTTCCGCGGCACCTCGAGGCGGCCTTCGAGGGATTCCTGCAAGAATTCGGCCACCTGTCCGACAGCGGCAACGACTTCTCGATTCCCCCATGGGCCGAACAGCCCGACGCCGTGCTGCGAATGGCCATTGATCACGCCGAGGTCACCGGCGAGCATCAAGCTATTCCCTGGCGTGATGCCACAGGAAACCTTGGACCGGTCGCCAGGCGGAGCGTGCATCTCCTTCGAAATCGAGCAAGTCAGTTCATCGACCATCGTGAGACGCGTCAGCTTTATCTACACGTACGGATACGGCTTGTTTCGACCAATCCTTCTCGAGGTCGGGAGGCGCCTCGTCGAACGAGGCCTCCTGAACTCAAGCGACGACGTGATGTATCTGGAGCTCGACGAGGTCAGAACCGCGCTGCTGGATGGCGCCTACTCACCTCCTCCCAAAGAGCTCGTGCAGCTCCGAAAACAGGAAATGGCCGACCTCGAAGCTGTCGACATGCCCGAAACCATCTTTGGTGACGACTTCGTCCCGATTCCACAGAGCACGGTCAAGGCGAACCTGGTCACCGGCGTAGCCACGTCCCGCGGACACCACCGGGGCATACTCCGCGTCGTCAAAGGCATCGACGATTGGCATCGGGTAGAAGCAGGCGACGTGATCGCCATCCCGTTCAGCGATGTCGGGTGGACCCCGCTATTCGCCAGAGCTGGAGCGGTCATCGCCGAGGCCGGCGGGATACTCTCGCACAGCAGCATCGTTGCACGGGAATACCGGATCCCGTGCGTCGTGTCGGTTTCGGGCGCCACTCGACTACCAGATGGCGCCACGGTGATCGTCGATGGCTACACCGGGACTGTCACCCTCGAGAATCCTGAGGAACCAGCTGAGTAGGAGTCGCGTGAGCCGGAGCTAGTCGGGCAGGTATTTGTCCCGATTGAGCGACGGATGCCCGCTCGTCAGCAGCTTCATCGCCTCTTTTCGGTCGATCTCACCTGCCTTCTGCATTCGAGTCAGGTCCTTCATCACCGGCCAAATCGTGGGCCAGACCGCCACGTTGATAACGATCGCATAGGCGTATGCCTCCCACCCGGCACCCCGCCACCAGAACCACGGAAACAACCAGACAATTCCGGAGATGTAGGACACGACCACGTTCCGCATCAGGACGCCGGTGAGACTCCCCAAAAGCGTTACGACAGGCACAGCCAGCCAGTCGAGAATCGCCAGACCACCGAGGTACGGAGACACCCCGGCTCCACCGTGGAATCGGTAGAACACCGGATAGTTGTGGCCGACGACGGCAGCAGCCGCCACGAAGTATTCATAATCGTGCTCCGGAAACGCCAGCTTAAACACGAGCACCGGAATCGCCGCTTTGGCCATGTCCAGGAGTCCGGTCAGACACCCGTACCCCGGCCCCCGTTTAAGTGAGATGAGCGATGCGCTCGTCCTGTTGAACCGCAGCGTGCCCTTACCCAGTTGAACGTCGACGCCGCTCAGATCATCGCCGGGGAGAACCCACCGGCCGAGAATCCGCGTAAACGACACGGCTCCAAGCAAGTAGCCGATGACAATACCGAGTAGAGCTGTCCAGATACTCAAGCGATCACCCCTCTCCAGATGGACACTACTCCGGGCTACGTCGCCTGGAAGCTCCCGCGCCGGCCGACGGACGACGCCGATCTTTCTTTCCGGCCGCCGCCACCGGCCATCGTGTATGGTCGATTCGAATGAGTCGGTCACCGATCCGTACCCGAGACCGGTACACAGACGAAGGGATGGAACGTGCGCTACCCCATAACGGTCGCCCTCGCTCTCGGAGTGATCATTACCGGATGCTCAAGCGGGTCCGACGTAGCCGACTCGACGGCCCCATCCACATCGTCAACGACCACAACAACTGCAAGTGCTGCAGCCACCACAGCCACGGCGGCCACAACGGACTCCACCACCGCTGGAGCACCGTTCACCAAGACCACAGATCTGCTCTACATGAGCCAGAACGGCGTGGAGCTTCTCATGGACGTCTATGTTCCGGCCGGCGAGGGGCCTTGGCCGGTTGTGGTGTCATTCCATGGCCTCGACTCAAATGTGAAGGACGAGCTATCGACCGTCGCAGTTGCCGAGGCGGCCGCGGCCGACGGCATGCTCGTGTTCACCCCTACATGGATCGTCTTTGACCCACCGCCATTCCCAATCACAGTCGACACCTTCAGGGGATTCACAGCCGCGGCGAACTGTGCGGTCGCGTTCGCACAAGTAAGCGCAGCAGATCTGGGGGGCGATCCAGGGACCACCGTCCTGAACGGGTTTTCAGGAGGCGCAGGAGCCGCGTTGCTAGCTGCACTCGAACCAAGTGAGAGCCCTATCCCTGGTTGCGAGACGGATGCTTCACCATCCCTCGTCAAAGGCGCAGTGCTCGGTGACGGCGAATACTTCCTACACTCGGAGAACTTCGAATCTGCCTTCGAGGCCGATCTCGAGGCGATGCAGGCGGAGGTCGCCTTCATGAACGTGGCGACGTACTGGCCTGCGGGGTTGGAAGCGAAGTTCTTCATGTGGGTGGCCGCCAGCGGCACGGGATCGAGGCCGTTCGAGGACCCATCAGACGAATCGGGGTGGCTCGCACTGCGGGACCCCGACGGCTCTATTCGGGCAGACCTAGAACGGCTCAGCCAGCTCGAAGACGGAATCATCTCAAATGTCGATGCTGCCCAACTGCTCGCACTCCGATTGACCGAAGCCGGGTTCGAAGCGACCGTCGACGAGTACCCCGGCGGCCACACCACCCTCGACAAGTTGCCCGAAATCGTCGGCTACCTAAGAGCGGCCGCGGCAAAATAGCCACAAATGGTCTGAGGCAAGACCGCTGATGCCGGCTAGGTGAGCGACGTTTAGAGTTGGACCGTGCCAAATGCAATACACTGCCCGCGTAGCTCAGGGGATAGAGCAACTGCCTCCTAAGCAGTAGGTCGCAGGTTCGATTCCTGCCGCGGGCGCTTTCTGGCTTGGGCCAGAAAGCGATTGCAGTTTTTGGCTTTGCCAAAACTGCGGCGCTTCGAACCGCCAAGGGATCTCGCCGTTGAACAGGGTGAAGGAGAGTTTGTGAAACAACTTGATCGGCTTTCTTTCTTGGACGCTTCGTTCTTGGCGCTCGAATCGCCCGAAACCCATATGCATGTGGGGTCGGTGGCGATCTTCGAGAGCGTCGGCGACGAAATGAACATCGACCGATTCCGCCAGTTCGTTGCTGCTCGCCTTCACATGGTGAGCCGCTATCGGCAGAAGCTGGCCTGGATTCCCGTCGAAAAGTATCCCGTGTGGATCGAAGATGAGGACTTCAACCTCGACTACCACGTTCGGCACACGTCCCTGCCTCACCCCGGCAACGAGCAGCAGCTGCGAGATCTCGCCGGTCGGGTCATGGCCCAGCAACTCGATCGGGCCAAACCTCTATGGGAGTTCTGGCTCGTCGACGGGCTCCCCGAAAACCGCTTCGCCCTGATCTCCAAAATCCACCATTCCATGATCGATGGCATCTCGAGCGTTGATCTGATGGCGGTCATGTACGGGTTTAGCCCTGAGTCAGATCCCGGCGAGGCGCAACCGTGGCATCCGGATCCCACTCCGACCGGCGCCGAGTTGGCCGCCGGCGACATCGGCAGACGGATGCGGTCCACCCTCGATCGGGTTCGCAACCGACCTACCGACATTGAAGAGCGAGTTACCGGACTGGTTCACAAAGCATCGGCAGTTGGGGCATCACTGACCTCTGGTTGGCTCCGCAAAGGCACCCCCACACCGCTCAACCAGCCCATCGGCCCCAACCGTCGATTCAGTTGGGCGACCATGCCTTTAGGCGACGTCAAAGCCGTCAAGAACAACCTGGGCGGATCACTCAACGACGTCGTCCTGGCGACGGTCGCCGGCGCCGTCCGGATCTTTCTCACCGATCACCGCGACGTCGATGTGACCGATATGGAGTACCGGATCATGGCTCCGGTGTCGGTCCGCTCCGAGGACCATCGCGGCAACCTCGGCAACCAGGTAGCAATGTGGCTAGTGGACCTCCCGATCTCGGACCCTGACCCACGCAGTCGGTACGAAAAAGTCTCCGCGGCAACGCTCAACCTCAAGAAAACCGATCAGGCGCTTGGCGCATCAACGATCGTCCAAATGTCGTCCGGGACCCCGGGCACGTTGTTGTCCCTCGCCGCACGGTTAGCTGCTGGACGACGTCCGTTTGCCGCCACTATCACCAATGTGCCCGGCCCACAGTTTCCCGTTTACATGCTCGATGCTCAGCTATCTCATCAATACCCACTGGTACCGCTTTGGCAGAACCAGGCGTACGGTCTGGCGCTGTTCTCGTACAACGGTGAACTGAGCTGGGGTGTCAACGGTGACTGGGATCTGTTGCCCGACATCGACGACTTCGTAACTTGCATCGAGCGCTCCTTTGCAGAGCTAAGCACCCTCGGAACCAGCTAGCCCCTTCATGGCGGCGGCCTTTGTCACACCCCAGCCGAGGTGGGCGGCCCAGACTTCGTCGCTGATGTCGCGCGATGAGGCAGGTGCCAGGTCGAAGCGATCGCCTGGCAAGGCTTGAACGGCCATTGCGTCCCGGCTTGACTCCTCGACGCCCGCTGCAAGCAATACGTCAGTAGGAAACGACATGGCTGCCTGGAAGATCTCCAATGGTCCGCGGCGCTGCTGGTCGTATGCCCGCGACAACTCGGTGGTCAGCTCTTCCCGTAACCAAGCTTCACCGGCCCCCAACGCATCGGCCAGGTCCACCCCTAGCGCCTCGGTCCGAGTCCTTACAAAACTGCCATAGGCAGCCACCAACTCGTCGGCCAGGCTCTGGGACGCCTCGTCAATCATCCGCTAAACACCTGCACGACCATCAACCCGGTCGGGCCGTCCACAACCCCGATCCCGACCCGGCGGAACTGGGGTCGCAAGATATTCTCGCGATGTGAAGGACTGTCCATAAGTCCCTCGTGAACCTGGATGGCGTCGGCAGCCAACGCCAGGTTCTCGCCGACGATCACATAAGAAATACCTGCCGCAGTAACCCGGTCACCGACCGTCCCGGTGCGGGGCGACTCGTGCGAGAAATATCCCTCGACGTACATCTCACGGGCGTGAGCCAGGCCAACCGAACTCAGGGCATCGGACCACACGAGCGGTGCTAATCCGGCCTCAATGCGGGCATCGTTGACCAGTTCGAAAATGCGGCGCGCCGAGGCATCGTCAATGGTGAGTTCTTCGGCAGGCACCGGGTCAAGGGCGATCGACTGGCCGGGTTCCAGGATGACCTGCTGATCGCCAAACAAATCCTCAAGAGCCATGACCTGCGAGAAGAGTCGATCGCCTGCGACCGCCCGGACCGTTCTCTGCGTGACGCCCTCCGGACTCGTGATCGTCTCGACAATCACCGACTTCTGAAAGACTTCGTCAAAGCTGCTTGGGAGCGGCACGACCGTGCTCAACATGATGATGACCGTGGCCAGCAGCCAACCCCACGACGTGGCAGCCAACGCGCCGAAGAGACGATTCGACGTCTTGAATCCGGGGCGATAGGCAACCTTCCCCAGGTAGTGCGCTCCGATGGCCGCTAGCGACCCAACGACGAGGAACAGCACAATGCCAGCGACATAGCGGGCGACGGTTGGCCCGGTCTGAGACATCGACTCGAAGACTTCACCGAGTGACCGGCTGTAGCGAAAGGCAACGAACGCGCCCGACGATGAGACCGATGAGATCCATCGCCTCCTTGACGAATCCCCTTAGCCATCCGCGAACGAACAGACCGGTGAAATATACCCCGAGGACAAAATCGACCATCTAGAGGATCTCGATCCGCATTCGTTTGTTGGCTTTGCCTTTGGATTCGGTCTTTAGCACCTGGATCGATCCGACTTCAAGCGTCGACCGGACATGAGTGCCCCCATCGGCTTGCTTGTCGAGGCCAACGATGTCGACGACCCGAATGGTCTTCAGCGACTCGGGGAGCAAATTGACCTTGGTCCGAATCAAGTCAGGATCCGACAGAGCCAACTCCCGGTCCATGAACCGGATCTCGGTGTCATATCCGTGGTGCAATTCGTCATTGAGTTTGCGCGCGATGTCCTCGGCGAACTCCCTCGACATCGAAGCCAATTCGAAATCCATCCGTGCGACACCGGGCTTCATGTCGCCGCCGGTCACCTTGGCTCCGAAGTCCCGGTAGATAATGGCGGTAAGTGCATGCAGGGCGGTGTGGGTGCGCATGAGCAGGTAGCGTCGATCCCAATCGATGGTCGCAGTGACGCGGTCACCGACTTGGGGCGGTTTCCCGTCGAACTGATGAACCGGATCGCCCTTCAGGCGGAACGTATCAGTGATGTCGAGTTCGCCGAATTCACCAACCAGCGTCCCACTATCGCCTGGCTGACCACCGCCCCTTGCGTAAAAAACGGTCGAGTCGAGGACAATCCCCTCATCGATGACGGCGACGACCGTGGCATCGACCGAAGTCGCATAAGCGTCAGTTGCAGCAATTTCCTGAGTAGCCATCGGCGTCAGCGTAGTGGTGCCTTCTGCTCAATCAGGACCACCTCCTCGGCAACCGCAATGCTGTAGCCGGTGCCGACCGACGCCTCTACACTCCCCCGTCATGCCCGACAGCACGTACCGTCGTGACGGATTCGCCCTCTCCGCCGCCGTCGGTGTGGTGGGACTCACGTTCGGAGTCTTCGCTTCCACGAGCGGACTCACTCTCCTGCAAGCGATGGCCTTGTCCGGCCTCACTTTCACCGGTGCGTCACAGTTCGCATTCGTGACGGTCATTGCCGCCCAGGGCACCGTCATCGCCGCAACGGCAGGGGCACTCATCCTGGCGATGCGCAATGCCCTCTACGGGCCAGCTCTTACGGAGTACCTACCAGCGAAGAACTGGCGGCGGGCCAGGACCGCCCAATTCATCATCGACGAGACAACCGCGATGGCACTGGCACACCCGAACGATGCCCGACGGTCCTTTTGGTGGACCGCCCTATGGCTGTACAGCTTCTGGAACCTCGGCACGCTCGTTGGCCATCTGGGCGCTTCCCGCATTGGTGATCCTGCCGCATTCGGATTGGACGCGGCTTTCCCGGCAGCCTTCCTTGCCATGCTGATTCCCCTGCTTCGCTCCAGACGGATCACGCTCGTGGCGGTCGCTGCTTCCCTGATTGCCGTCGGATCAGTCCCGTTCGTTCCAGCCGGCGTGCCTATCTTGCTCGCCGCCCTTGGCGTGCTCGCGGGACGGGGGATGGCGAAATGACCGGGATCTGGATTGGCATTGGCGTCCTGACGGTTGGCGCCTACCTTGCCAAACTGGTGGGCTTCACGGCTCTCGATCTCGAGCGGCTTCCCAACCCACTCGCCGACCTTGCCCGGCTGCTACCGATCGCTTTGTTCGCGGCGCTGGTGGTCGTCACCACGGTTGCCGATGGGCCTGCCATCTCGATCGACGCACGCCTGGCCGGAGTGACCGTCGCCGGGGTTGCCGCCTGGCGGAAGGCGCCATTCCTGGTCGTGGTTCTAGCGGCAATGATCGTAACGGGCGGTATCAGGGCGCTTCGTTAGGCACGTCGTCCGGGTCTGCGTGGTGCATCGCCGGCCGGGTCAGCTCCATGCGCCCGACACGCCGTAGCCGCCCCGCCAAGCTCTCGGGAGTCGGCGGCTCGTACTCGACGGTAAATGCTTCCGAGGCCTCTTCCCAAGACTCACCGAGGATCCTGGTCCGCCAGTAGTGCGAGATGATGACCCGGATAAACGCGGTGATTGGCACCGCCAGAATCAACCCGAGGATCCCTCCCAGAGACCCACCGAGGAGCAGGGCAAGAATGATTAAGGATGGGTGCAGCTTGACCGTAGCCCGTAGAACGAGAGGCGAAATCACGTGATTGTCCAGTTGCTGGACTCCGAGAAACAAGAGAGCGACAAACAGGGCGAGTCGGAAGTCTTCGAGAACCAGCGCCACGACCACGGCCAAGGACCCCGACAGCATCGGCCCAATAAACGGGATCAAGTTGAAAAGCCCCGCCACGATCCCAAGTATCAACCACAGATTGATGCCGAGGGCCCACAGTCCGAACGAACTGATGGTCGCGACGATCAGCGCGACCATCATCTGACCCCGCACGAATCCGCCAAGGGCGGTTCCCAAACTTGAGCCGAGAGACTCGGCTTCCTCTCGCATGTCTTCGGGTATCAACTCCCGGGTGTGCTCGAGCACCCGCGGTAGGTCGACGAGTAAGTAGAAGGCGATCACCGGAGTCAGGAACAACAATACGATTATTTCGGCGAAGCCCAGCGCCAGCGTGAACGCCTGGCCCAGGAACACGTTGAGGCCTGCCTGGAAAGCCGCGTCAGGAGTTGCTACCTGGGACACGAGCTCGTCGTAGGTCATCAGCGACAAGCCAGTTATGCCCATTCCATCGGCCAGGTCGACGATCCTTGCCAGAAAGTCGTCGTAGATCACCGGCAGCTCGGCACCAAGCGCATTGGCCTGTTCGACCACGAGTGGCACCACGACCGAGAAGATGAGCACAAGAACGGACAACCCGAGGAGATAGGCGACCACCGTTCCAACCACGCGGGGCACGCCACGATTCTTCAGTCCGGTCACCAACGGGTTCAGAATGTAGATGATGGCGGTGGCGAAGAGAACCGGCCCCCAGAGGATGTGGACCTGAGCCAATACCCATCCGAGGATGGCAATTACCAGGAATCCGCCGACCAGCGCCCAGGCGCCGATCCCGAAGCGCCGAAGCCGTTCGTGTGTCTCGATCATTGGCCGGAGTCTATCTAGCGTTCGGTAATCGTGACTATCGCGCCGTCGCTCACGATGATCGTGTATGGGTCGGCCGGACCGGCAGTCGATCTGCCAACCCCCGTAGTTGTCCAGTCGGACGGCACGTCAGCTGACCCAACGAGGTCAATTCGATCGCCTTCTCGAACAGCGAGATCGATTCGACCATCGAGCTCGATGGTCGAGCCGGGCCGCACGAAACCGAGGACTACCACACCGTCGCCG
>CAWKAG010000027.1:0-13236 GCA_963847455.1 uncultured Acidimicrobiia bacterium | reverse complement strand
CGCTATTTCGGCTGTCAGTCGGGCTATCCGCAGGACCAGAGCCGGTCTCAAGGATCCGAAGCGCCCGGCCGGATCGTTTATCTTCCTCGGCCCGTCAGGCGTTGGAAAGACCGAGACCGCCAAGGCCCTTGCCGAATTCTTGTTCGGTGATGAGAACTCGCTGATTCAGCTCGATATGTCCGAGTACATGGACAAGCACACCGTTAGCCGGTTGGTCGGTTCTCCTCCCGGGTATGTCGGCTACGACGAGGGGGGCCAGCTCACCGAGGCGGTGCGCCGCAAGCCCTTCTCGGTGGTTCTGTTCGACGAGGTGGAAAAGGCTCATCCAGACGTGTTCAATACGTTGCTCCAAATCCTGGAGGACGGAAGACTGACGGACGCCCAGGGCCGGACCGTGGACTTCAAGAACACGGTCATCATCATGACTTCGAACCTCGGTACCCGCGACTTGAGAAAGCGTTCGATCGGGTTCAGTGCCGACTCGGATGAAGTGACCTACGAGAAGATGAAGAGCAAGGTCACCGAGGATTTGAAGAAGCACTTCCGACCAGAGTTCTTGAACCGTATCGACGAGGTCATCGTCTATCACGAGCTGACCCTCGAAGAAGTGAAGGAGATCGTCGACCTCATGTTGGCCCGAGTGATTAGCCAGCTCGGTTCGCAGAGCCTCGACCTCGTGCTATCGGATGCTGCCAAGAGCTTCCTGGCGACAACCGGGTACGACCCCGAGCTGGGAGCCAGGCCATTGCGCCGGGCCATTCAGCAGCGGTTGGAAGACCCATTGTCCGAGAAAGTTCTGATGGGCGAATTCGCGGCCGGGTCCACGATCGTCGTCGATCTCGACGAGGAGAATCAGGAACTTACGTTCGAAGCCTTCTCATCGCCGGATGTTCCGCCGGTGGAAATGGCTGATAGCTAGCCAACCCTTCGAAGTCGGTGCTCAACGGGGCGGGAGGGACCTCCCGCCCCGCTTTGCGTCCATTGGGTGGTCGGGACCCTCGACCTGGGTATTTTTCCCAATCTCGATTTGTTTGGAATCGTCAATTCGTTAGCCTTGGGGAGTTGCAGTCAGTAGATGCGTAGGAGGCTTCTCCACTGACCCGCACAAAAACCCCCAAGAAGGAACATTCGATATGCGTGTTCGCGCGTTAACCCTTTTCGTTGTATTTGGCATGCTGGTGCCAGCTGCAGCGTTGGCCTCGGGAACCGAGACGGCTCGGCCCGACAAGCAAACCACAACCAAGTCTTCAAGCGAAACAGTCCGTCCGCCGGCGCGGATGGCCGTTGGCACTGCTGACATAGCTGCGCACGGCCAGTTGGCTGAGGACTCGACGACGGATACGGCGACGGCCGAGGCTTCTGCGCCGGCCGGTCGCTGGTTCGGCTGCCAGCCCCCGTTCGGCGGCTTCTGCGTCCAAGATCGGGACACGGCCAAGACCGTTTCTGATTTGTTGCCTGATTGGTCAGGTGACGCTCAGGACTGGCTGCCTCTCGTCGAAGCTTTCTTTGCGCCTGAAGACGTCGCCCGGGCTATGGAAGTGATTGGTTGTGAGTCAGGCGGTGACCCGAATGCCAAGAACCGCTCTTCGTCTGCATCGGGACTGTTTCAACATCTCGGTAGGTTCTGGGGGGAGCGGGCCGACCTAGCCGGCTACTCAGGGTCTGATATCTTCGATCCGCTCGCCAACGTCGCTGTCGCCTCGTGGCTTGTTTACGACGGCGGGGGCTGGGGCCATTGGGCCGCTAGCGGCCACTGCTGGGGCTAACCGGGAAGACAGTACAGGTAATGCAAAACGGACCGCTCGGCGGTCCGTTTTGTATTGATTCTGATGGCTTCAGTTGGCAGCTCTGCGTCCGTAGAACTCGAGTTCAGCGATAACCAGTTCGCTGAATCGGGCAAGTTCTTCGCCGGTTTCCTCATCGATAACGGCTTCAGCCTGATGGGTGGTCTGAACTTCAATCGTGATCTCGGTCGTACCGATCGTTGAGAAGGTGATCGTGTGGGGACCGGGCGTATCCGGCAGCAAGCTAACGGTACCCCGCGGATTGTCATCTGAGATGACCTTGACCGATGCTACCCGGAAGTTGCGGGTGAACCGTACGGGATCGTCCTGGACATTGGTGATGACGATGGACTGGACCTGGTAGGTCGCCGGGAAACGGACCGTGATCGTCGCTCCAACACCGGACAACGACTCGTCGTTCCAGACCGTCGTGACGTCGCCGTCGAACATGTCCTCGCATGGCCAGTTGGGCAACGCCGAGGAGCACTCCGATGAGGCAATTGGGATGAGCTCGATGGCTGCCAGCGGAATACTGGTAGAGCTGGAAGAAGGCGTAGTGGTGGTCGTGGTGGTGGTCGTACCGTCGTCCCGGATCCAGTTGAATAACAGGGCGGCGAGTACCACCGCGATAAGTATTCCACCGATGGCGACAGCCGCTCGCACGCCAGGTGTTGTGGCGAGGATCGGTTGGGGAGCTACCGGCAGGGCTCCCTGCATGAGTCGGGCGCCACACTCTTCGCAGTGGCGATTGGTCGTGGGGTTGGCGGCACCGCAGGACGGGCAGGCAATGGTGTTGTACGGAACCTGGGTCACCGCCGCCGGGCTATTGAGGTCGAATTCCTCAAAACCCTCTGTCTGGAGCCACTCACCGCAGGCGGGACAGAACTCTTCGCCTTCGGACTGGGCTCCGCAGTTTGAACATTCAACGACGGACACGCCGGATATACCTTTCGTTGGCCGCCGCATTCTGGCACGTTACGCGTCCCAGCGTACGGATCGTGGAGGAAACGGCTGTGCGCCGCGGCGAGTTTTTCTGTCTGAGTGGCACGATAGGATCATTCTATGTCCTACCGGTGCACATCCTGTGGTTACCAGTCGAGCAAATGGATGGGCTTCTGTCCCCAGTGCAAGGTGACTGACGCGCTCGAAGAGGTTGCCCGGACCGCGAAACGACGACCAACTTCGGCGCCCGTACCGCTTTCGAAAGTCGGGGAGTCACCTCCGGAGCGCCTCCGGATTGGAATTTCCGAGTTCGATCGGGTGCTCGGCGGCGGCCTGGTCGCCGGCGGCGTCATCCTCGTCGGCGGCGAACCCGGGGTCGGTAAATCAACCCTCTTGTCTCAGGCGGCCGGCAACCTTGTTCTGCAGGGCGCCAAGGTGTTGATCGCCACCGCCGAGGAGTCGGCCGACCAGGTGGGGATGCGGGCTGAGCGGCTTGGTATCAAGTCTGACGACATTCTGCTGCTGGCTGAAGGTGACGTTGACGCGATCATTGCCGCCGCCGAGCAGGTTCGGCCGGACTTGCTCATTGTCGACTCCATCCAAGCGCTGGCGGCAGCCGAAGTCTCGGCCGCCTCGGGCTCGGTCGGCCAGGTCCGCGAATGCTCCGCCCGACTCATCCGGTTTGCCAAAGAGACGGGCACGGCCACGATCGTCGTGGGCCACATCACCAAAGACGGATCGATCGCGGGTCCCAAACTGCTGGAACACATGGTGGATGTCGTGTTGTACCTCGAGGGTGAGACCGATCGGGGCTATCGCACGTTGCACAGTCTCAAGAATCGGTTTGGTGCAACCCATCTTGTCGGCCTGTTCGAGATGGACGAAGAGGGTATGACCGAGGTGGCGGATCCGTCGGCTGCGTTCGTGGCCGATTGGCAGGGGTCGGTGGCCGGAACCGTTGTGTTTCCATCCATCAGCGGCAAGCGGGCGCTTTTGGTCGAAGTGCAAGCGCTGGTTGGGAAGCCGGTCGTGACACCGCAGCAATTGAGAAGATCGGTGCGTGGCGTTGAATCAGCCAGGGTCCACCAGTTGCTGGCGGTTCTCGAGCGCCACGCCATGCTTCGATTCTCCGACCGCGAGGTGTACGTATCGGTGGTCGGGGGGATGCGCCTCACCGAACCGGCCGCCGACCTGGCCATTGCTTTGGCTCTGGCATCTTCGTTGACCAACCGTCCCCTCGGGCGGATGGCGGCTTGGGGTGAGGTTGGCCTCACGGGAGAGTTACGAAGCGTATCTCATGACGGCCGTCGCTCGGAAGAGGCCGCCCGATTGGGAATCAAAACAAGCATTCACGCCGATCTGGTTTCACGCCGGATCGAGTCGGCCCTGGCCGCGGCCGGGCTCTTCGACGACTAGATCCGTGCGGTGAAGAGGGCGCTGTTGTCGATCCTACGGGCGGACCGTGTAGTAGCCTCGCTCGAGTGGTGAACAAAGCCGATAATCGTCTAGATGTCCTGAAACGAGTTGCCCCTGGCACCCGGCTGCGCGACGCGTTTGAGCGGATCATGCAGCAGAACATGGGGGCACTTATCGTGCTCGGGTCCGGCCCAGAAGTTGACGCGGTCTGCTCAGGCGGTTTCGACCTCAGCGAGGCACCGTTCACGATTGCTCGATTGGCCGAGGTCGCCAAAATGGACGGTGCGATTGTCCTGTCGGACAACAGCGACGCCATTCTCAGAGCCAACGTCCACCTCATTCCCGATCCTTCCATGCCAACCGACGAGACCGGTTCCCGTCACCGAACAGCCGAACGCACGGCCAAGCAGACTGGTAAACCGGTCGTGTCGATCTCTGAGGATCGTGCCGTCGCAACGCTGTTCTTTGGTGACACCAAGCAGGAGCTGGAGAGTCCGGCGGTCATCACCGACAAGATCAATCAGTCGCTTTCATCCTTGGACCGGTTCAGGACCCGCTTGGACCACGCTGAGGAGCGGATGACGCGCCTCGAAGTAGCGAACTTCATGACGAATCATTGGGCAGTCACCGTGTTGCAGCGGGCCGAGCTGGTGCTGCGCCTCGGGGAGTCCGTAGAGGCGCTCAGCCTCGCGCTAGGAGGGGAGCGACAGTTGGTCCAACTCCAGTTGGCCGACCTTACGCACGGCATCAAAGACCTGAGGCGGCTCGTGGTGCGCGACTACATCGGCCGGTTGAGTGCTCGGTCGACCAAGGCTGCCCTCACCGAATTGGCCGAGATTCCAACGTCGGAACTTTCGGACCGGAGGGCCATCGCCGCAGCCATGGGATTTGAGGCCGAGGACATCGAGGCGTCACCACGCGGGCTACGGCTGCTCAGCCAGGTACCGCACCTTCCCGAATCGGTACAGGAGGCCGCCGCAAAGCACTTTGGCGATTTTCGTAAGTTGCTCCATGCCAGCGTCGACGAGCTCGATGACGTACCAGGGGTTGGCCACGCCAGGGCGATGCAGATACGCGCCTGGCTCGATCGGGCGATCGATAGCGCCGGATTTTGGGGTCCGACCGGCGGGCAGGTCGGCTGATCCTCGGACGCAGCTACACTTGGCGCCCGCCGACCGATAGAAACGCACATTTATGGCCAAGAAAACCGAAGCAACCGAAGCTCCCAAACCTCGTAGGAAGTCGTCCTTTTCCGTTCAGGACAAGGTCGTGCATCCTCATCACGGCGCGGCCATCATCACCAAGAAGGTGAAACAAAAGGTGGCAGGCGAAAACCGCGAGTACTTCCAGCTCGAGATCGCCACTGATCAACTCACCGTGTATGTCCCGGTTGAAAACATCGAAGAAACTATTCGTCCGGTTATTTCCAAGACCCAGGCTCGGAAGGTCTTTGCGACTCTGAAAGACGAACCGCAAGAGGCCGGATCCAACTGGAGTCGCTGGTACAAAATCCTCAATGAGAAGATGACATCGGGCGATATCTTTCAGGTGGCCGAAGTGGTCCGCGACCTGACCGTGGCCCAACAATTGAAGGGCATATCGCCTGCGTTGAAGCGCATGCTTTCACGAGCACGCACGACGCTGGTGAGTGAGATGCAATTTGCGCTCGATGTCGATGAAGAAGAGGCCACCAAGAAGCTCGATCGAGCCCTTCCAAAGCCAGAGGAACCAGCCGAATAGGAAGTTGCGACAATGATCGTTGAAGCCCTTCGACTTCTCGTCACGTTGCTCCTGACCGCGCTTGGTTATTCGATCGGTGGCCGGATCAATCCGTCGCTTGACGTCGATCCTGGAACGGTTCGGTTGATAACTGCACTCATCGGAGCAGGCGTCGGATATGTTGGTGGCGGGCTGTTCGGTCGGGGGTTCCGTCAGCGCCTCGACGTTCTCCCTCAGCGCTTTCTTCCCCAAGCAGATGGCCAAGAGCTGTTTGCCGGTGCTTTTGGCCTCATCGTGGGTGTCGTTCTCGGCGGAGCCTTGAGCGCACCGATCATCGCCTTGGTTCCTGGCACGATTGCCTGGCCACTCGCCGCTCTCATCGTCCTCTCGCTCGCGCTCGTGGGTGCTCGTCTGTTTGCCATGCGGTCCCACGACTTGCTCACCGTGGCTGGTCTGCGACCCCGGGCACCGCTCGTCGCCAGACGGATCGGTGACGAGGAGCCGTCCTATCTCGTTGACTCGTCTGCCGCTATTGATGGGCGCATACTCGAGCTCGCCCGAATGGGACTCATCGAAGGGCGCGTATGGCTACCCGGCTTCGTGATAGATGAAATGCAGGGATTGGCCGATAGCGCCGAAAAAGGCCGCCGCCGGAGGGGCCGTCGTGGATTGGAGATTCTTGATGCGCTGCGGTCAACCGCTCATGTGGACGTCGTAGTCCTCGACGACGAGATCCCCGAGGTCGAAGATGTCGATGCCAAGCTCATCGTCGTAGCCGAGCGAAGCGGAGCGCAACTCCTGACGACCGATACGCACCTCGCCAAAGCTGCCGAGCTGCGAGGGGTCCGGGTACTCAATCCCGCCGGTCTCGGCGAAAAACTAAAAGTTGCCGTTGCCGTTGGTGAGACTGTGACGGTACCCGTGTCCAAAGTGGGTAGCGGAGAAGGCCAGGGGGTGGGCTACCTGGATGACGGCACGATGGTCGTAATCGATGGCGCATCGGAACGGATCGGCGAAGAGATCGATGTGGAAGTGACCGCCACGACCCGTACGGCGATCGGCAGAATGTTGTTCGGTCGCCCGGCGTGAGAGTCGGTTTCGGCTTCGATGCTCACCGGTTCGGCGGAGAGTGGCCGGTTCGGCTCGGGGGGGTGCTCGTTGACGAGCTCCGATTGGTTGAGGCGACCTCCGACGGTGACGTGGCGTGTCACGCGCTTATTGATGCCTTATTTGGTGCGGTGGGGCTCGGCGACCTCGGGACTCATTACCCGTCCGCCGACGATTACTGGCACGGCATTTCGAGCCTGGAGCTCGTGCGAGACGCAGTAGAGAAGCTGGCGGGAGCCGGATGGATCCCGGTGCAGGTCGACCTCACGGTCGTTGCCCAGTCCGTCAAGGTCGGCCCCCATCGTGACGCCATCAGGAGTGGGCTGGCCGGAGCTCTCGGCATCGGACTGGCGGACGTGTCGGTGAAGGCCACGACTACCGACTTCATGGGATCGATTGGACGCGATGAGGGCTTGGCTGCCATGGCGGTTGCGGTGATCGCGGCCGGGTGAACACCCGCCAAGCAGCTAGCTTTTGGGAGCGGGAGCCCGGGGCTACGATATCGAGGATGGAAGTCGTCAACACCCTTGGTCGGACTAGCGCGCCCTTTGTCCCGTTGGTCGAAGGGGAGATCGGCATATACGTCTGTGGGCCGACCGTGCAGGCGAATCCCCATGTCGGACATGGTCGATCGGCGGTGGCCTTTGATGTCATTCGCCGATATCTCGTCTACCGGGGCTTTAACGTCACCTACGTACGGAACATCACCGATATTGATGACAAGATCATCGCGGCCGCCAATGAGCAGGGGCTCACGATCGAGATGGTTGCCCAGAGCGCCGCTGAGCGTTTCGAAGCCACCCAGGATGCCCTGGGCGTGCTGCGACCAGACGTGGAGCCCAAAGCAACGGACCATATTGGCGAGATCATCGAAATGATCGGCGATCTCATCGGCAATGACTACGCCTACGAGGCCTCTGGCGACGTCTACTTTTCAGTTCGCTCGTTCCCCGCTTACGCCAGGCTTTCCAACCGCAACGTCGACGACATGCTGTCGGGGGCACGGATCGCGACCGGTGACATCAAGCGCGACCCGCTCGACTTTGCTCTTTGGAAAGGCGCCAAACCCGGCGAACCGGCCTGGCCGTCGCCCTGGGGTGCGGGACGGCCCGGATGGCACATCGAGTGCTCGGCGATGGCTCGCAAATACCTCGGCGACACCCTTGACATCCATGGTGGGGGCACCGACCTGATCTTCCCTCATCACGAGAACGAGATAGCACAGTCGGAGGCGGTCACGGGCCAGGTGTTTGCCCGCTACTGGCTCCACAACGGGATGGTCAATCTTTCCGGTGAAAAGATGTCCAAGTCGACCGGCCACTTTGTCGACCTGGATGGGCTGCTGTCTGACAACCCGCCGCTGGCCATCCGTTTGTTTTATCTGCGGGCCCATTACCGATCGAACGTTGAGTTTTCCGCCGATCTGATCGCCGATTCGGTAGCGTCGTTTGAACGTCTCCTGGCATTTCGTCGGCGTCACGCCGGCCTGGATGATGTAGCTGCCGATTCCGGTGTGGTGGATGCCTTTGAAGCCGCCATGGACGACGATTTCAACACGCCTGTCGCGCTAGGGGTGCTATTCGATGCCGTCCGGGACGGCAACCGGGTAGCCGACGAAGGCGGCGATGCCGGTGCCCAGGCTGGCGCAGTCGAACTCATCATGGGAGTGCTCGGTCTTATTCCAGACGCAGACGGCCTGGCAGATCTGGTTACCGGGATCGATGAACTGGCCGTCAAGTTGGGCCTCAAAACGGAGAGTGACGCTGAGGCCACGCTGCTGGCCGTCATCGAGCGGCGGGCCAAAGCCCGCACTGAACGCGACTGGGCAACGTCCGACACGATACGCGATGGGCTGACCGAAATCGGCATCGTCATCGAGGATGGAGCCGACGGCGTTGCCTGGCATCGGAAGTAAGGTCGAAGGCATTCATTCGGTGAAGGCGGCCCTCGATGCGGGACGGGTTACGAAACTGTTGATTGAGACCTCCCGCAAGAAGCGCCTCGGTGAGTTGCTCAGCCAGGCTGGGACGAAGGTCCAGATCCAATATGTCGCCGATGTTCGCCCCGAGGCCGAGACCACGGCCCCCCAGGGTGTCGTGGCAATCTGTCGACCGATCGCCACCGTGTCACTCGAGGATCTGGCCGGTGGGGATCGCCCGGCCATTCTGGTTCTTGACCACTTGGAGGATCCTCAGAACGTTGGAGCTATTGCCCGGTCGGCCCTGGCGGCTGGCATGTCGGGTCTCGTCGTGTCGTCGGTTCGGTCGGCTCCACTCGGGTCGACGGCGTTCAAGGCGTCCGTTGGAGCATTGGAAAAGCTGCCGGTGGCGGTGGTGAGTTCGGTGGCTAATGCCCTGACCCGACTCCGTCAGTTGGGGGTCTGGACGGTGGGTCTAGACGCTCAAGGGACCGAATCGCTTTTTGGTCTCGGTCTTGCTTCCGAACCGATTGCCGTGGTGATCGGAGCCGAAGGCGCCGGCTTGGCTCAGCTGGTCGCGGAACGCTGTGACGTGATCGTTTCCATTCCAATGGATGAGGCATCCGAGAGTCTCAACGCTTCGGTGGCAGCCGCGCTGGCTGCTTTTGAGATTCGCCGGGCACGGTCCGACTGAGTGGATTGGTCCATCCGGTACACTGCCCAACCTGCTGGCGTAGCTCAGGGGTAGAGCAGCCGCCTTGTAAGCGGCAGGTCGTGGGTTCGAATCCCTCCGCCAGCTCCAGCATGACCAGGAAGCGAAATCGGAGCCTCGAGTCGGTGGGTGAGGTGAAATCCGCCGAGAGTGACAGGATCAGCGATAACCTTGATCATCATGCTCTCCGCTATCCAAAAGGCCGTGCTCGATTTCGAGCGGTCCGCCTGGCTCATCCCAGGCCCGAAGTCCGATGCCATCCAGGAGCAGCTAGGCATGAGCGCCACGAAGTACTACCAAACCTTGCGACAATTGGCCGATGAGCCTTTGGCCGCCGAGTATGACCCGATGACCGTGCGCAGGCTCCAGGCCACGTCACGGCGCGAGAAGATCAGGCGTTTGCAGGCTTCCGGAGACGCGTAATGGCCGGCAAGCATGAAGCGCCAGGAACCGGCGAGTTTTGGGCTGGTCTCATCCGGCACGCCACCATGATTGTCCTGGGCGTCGGAATCGTCCTCGCCCTGGTGTTTGCCGTGGTGAAACTCCTGCCCGAGTGGTTTCCGGCCGATCAGCCTGTTCCGACTACGCCGGTCGCCGTGGGAACTGGCAGCACCACCTCCACTACAGTCGATGACACGGTTCTACCCGTTCGGACCACCGTGACCTCGCCCACAAGTGTGGGGTCGACATCGACCACTGTGGCCGGGTCAACCTCAACGACGGCTGCCCCAACCACGACAACCTCTCCCACCACGACCGTTGGAGCCGAGCGGAGTCCGGGGGAGATCACCGTGAAGGTCCTCAACTCCACCAGCACGAGCGGGCTGGCGGCCGGGGTCACGGCCGACCTCGCCGCGGCTGGCTACCAGATGGAAGAACAAGACAATTACTCCCCAACCCAGGTTGACAGCTTCATCTACTACGCCCCGGGCTTTCAGGCTGAGGCGCTGACCGTTCAAAACCTGGTGGCCGGTACCAAGGTCGCTGCCAATCCTGCGGCTGCTCCTTCTGCCGATATTCTCATCATTCTCGGCACGAGCTTCTCGGGGTGAGTGACTCGCCGGACGATCCGGATGAGGGATCCGGCGAGGCTTCTGACGACCTCCCACAAGCTGCCGATGCCATCGACGCATCCGACGGCGTAGAAGAACCGACATCGGGAGCATCAGAACCCCTGGCGGATGTCGAGGCTGCCGATGACCTTCAACCCGATGAGACGACGGAGGACGCGAACGATGCTGAAAGTGAAACAGCCGTCGATGCCGAACCCGTAGTTCCTGAAGAAACGCCAGCACTGAAGGTGATATCCATCTGGCCGATCTGGGCCTGGACGATGGTCGGCGTCGTGCTGGTCGTCATCGGACTTGGGGTCGGTGCAGGGGTCCTATCGAAGACCTTGTTGCTCGACGTCATATCGTTTTGGCCGGCGTTTGTGGTTATCGCTCTGATCTTTGCGGCACTCATTCCTCGCCTCCGCAAGGGTGCCCCTCGTCTGTCGGCAGTACTCCCGTTGTTGCTGCTCACCTACCTGGGCGTGACGGTGGCCTTGCACGTGGCCCGCTGGGACGAGCTTCCTTCGACGGCGGCCGACATTTCTGGACCACTTGTAGAGGCCGTCACAGACGCACGGATTGAGTTGGATCTGCCTGGCGAGCTGGTGGTCCGCCCCGCCAATCAGGCCGAGCTGTACAAGGTTCTCATGTTGAATCGGGGCGGCAGCACCGGTGCCCCAACTGCCCTGGAGATCGTCAACGACACTGATCCGTCCATCAGCATCTCCCCGAGGGAGGACTCCGGTTGGTTTCAAAGTGTTGGATGGACGGTGAACCTTTCCCTGGCCGTCACCTGGGAAGTGGAAGCGAACGCACACCTCATCGACATAGATCTGGCGGCAGTGAGTACCGGAGACCTGCGGGTGGTCGGCGACGGTGTGGTAGTCCTCGGTTTCGTGCGGCCCGGCTCGACCATCGAGCTCGATGGTCGAATCGATCTCGCTGTTCGAGAAGGCGATCGAATTGACCTCGTTGGGTCAGCTGACGTGCCGTCCGACTGGACAACTACGGGGGTTGGCAGATCGACTGCCGGTCCGGCCGACCCATACACGATCATCGTCGGCGACGGCGCGATAGTCACGATTACCGAACGCTAGATAGACTCCGGCCAATGATCGAGACACACGAACGGCTTCGGCGCTTCGGGATCGGCGCCTGGGCGCTGGTCGGCGGATTCCTGGTAATTGCCATCCTCGGATGGGTATTGGCTCAGGTCCACATCCTCTGGGGGCCGGTTCTCTTCGCCACCGCCATCATTTACATTCTGAACCCGTTGGTGACCGGACTGAAGAATCGTGGCGTGCCCCGCGTGGTTGGAACGGTGGTCGCCTACCTCCTCGGGTTGTCCGTTCTTGTGCTCATCTTCTCGGTCGTGGTGCCACTCGTGGTCGAACAGGCCAATGCGCTTGGTGCCGAACTGCCGGTGATCTACGACGACTTTCTGGCAAGGATCGTCGACCTGGCGGATGGAATGGGCATAACCGGCTTGTCGCTGATGAGCTACGACGAGCTCGTGTCTCAGGTAGCAACGCCCGACGCGGCTTTCCAGGCAGGCCTCGACGTGTTCCTGGGCCAGGCGTTCACGCTGGCGCTGGGCTTCGCCGAAATAATCGTGTTGCTGTTCCTGACTCCGGTAATCGCCTTCTACTTACTCGTCGACCTACCGCGGGTGCTCGAGCACACCCGGGAGTTGATACCCGAAGACATGCGAGAGGAAGCCGAATCTCTCGGCTCAAGTTTGGGAACCGCCCTTGGCGGATTCGTGCGGGGTCAGATGATGGTTGCGCTGATCGTCGCGACCATCAGTTCGTTCGGACTATGGGCCCTCGGCATCAATCTGTGGTTGATACTTGGGATCGTGGCGGGGCTTTTCAACTTGATCCCGTTCATTGGGCCGATGTTGTCGGGGTCCTTGGCCGTCGTCGTGGCCCTGGTTCTCGAAGACTTCCGACTCGCCCTGTTTGTCGCTCTCTTGTTTCTCGGAGTCCAGCAACTGGACAATCACGTCATTTCGCCTCTCATTCTGCGGGCTACGGTCAAGCTGCACCCATCCTTAATCATTCTTGCCCTGCTTCTCGGTGGGTCTCTGGGAGGGATCCTCGGGTTGATTCTGGCGGTGCCAATCACCGCGTTTATCCGGGTCATCATCTCGCACTACTGGCGGACAAGGATTCTCGGTGAGTCTTGGGAAGAGGCCTCGGAAGCATTTACCGTCGAGTACGAGCCGCCGACTCCCGAGAGCTTGGCGGGGCGGCTACGGCGTGTCGGGCGCATGGAGCTGACCCGGCCGGCGATGCACCACGCAGACCCCGACGACGTGCCTAACGAAGCGCCCTGATTCCGCCCGTCACGATCATTGCCGCTAGAACCACGACCAGGAATGGCGCCTTCCGCCAGGCGGCAACGCCGGCGACGGTCACTCCGGCCAGGCGTGCATCGATCGAGATGGCAGGCCCATCGGTAACCGTGGTGACGACCACCAGCGCCGCGAACAAAGCGATCGGTAGCAGCCGGGCAAGGTCGGCGAGTGGGTTGGGAAGGCGCTCGAGATCGAGAGCCGTGAAGCCCACCAGTTTGGCAAGGTAG
>CAWKAG010000026.1:0-7307 GCA_963847455.1 uncultured Acidimicrobiia bacterium | reverse complement strand
ATTTCGTACGTAGTGCCCCACAACGTCTCCCCCCTTGACGAGCGGAGCTCGTTGAGGAAAGGGGGGAGTGCCTGAGCGCAGCGAAGGCGAGGGGGGCCGAGGCGGTTCTCGCCGAATACGCGAGAACCGGAGGGGGCAAGTTCGGAGGGGGGCCGGGAGCCAAGCTCGTATGCGACCTAGTCTTGCGTCATGACTTCCATGAAACGACGGACCCGCGAAATCAGGGAACAAGAGGAACGCGACCTGCTCTCGGTGGCTGCCACCCTCTCCACTGATACCCGGGGACGCGAACATCCTGAGGAACCGGATCCGTATCGCACAGATTTCGAGCGGGATCGGGACCGGATCCTCCACTCCAAAGCCTTCCGGCGTCTCAAGCACAAGACCCAGGTCTTCATCAATCCCGACGGCGATCATTTCGTCACCCGCCTCACCCATACCCTGCAGGTGACCCAGATCGGACGGGCGATGGCCGCCTCCCTGGGTCTCAACGAAGCGTTGACCGAGGCAATCTGCCTGGGACATGACGTCGGTCACTCCCCTTTCGGCCATACCGGTGAAGAGGCCCTCACCCCCTACATGGACGATGGTGAGTGGCTGCACTCGGCCCAGAGTGTGCGCGTTTTCCGGATCCTCGAACCACTCAACCTCACCTGGGAGGTACTCGACGGCATCCGCGCCCATTCGTGGAAGATCGACCCGCCCCCCAATACTCCTGAAGGCTTCCTGTGCCGCTACGCCGACCGGATCGCCTACCTCACCCACGATGTTGAGGACGCCCTGCGGGCCGGGGTGCTTTCCCATGGCGACATTCCCCGGGGGGCCCTGGCGACCTTCGGTGAGCCCGGCGATGAGTGGATATCGACGATGATCAACGCCGTTGTCGATGAGTCGCTCGAGCAAGGGCGTGTGGTCATGAAGCCGGACGTTCAGGAGGAGATGAACGAGTTCCGCAATTTCATGTTCGAACGGGTCTACTTGCGGGATGAAGCTCAACCCCAGCAACAACGGGCGATTGCCGTGATCCGGGACCTGGTCGACCACTTCGTCGGTCACCCCGATGAGATCAAAGACACGTATCGCCATGATGATGCCTCCGCCGTCGACCAAGCCATCGATTACGTGTCCGGCATGACGGACCGGTATGCCCTCCGGATCCACGACCGTCTCTTCCGCCCGGAAGGAATTGTGTAGGCGGACGCCTCCGACGCCTGTCGGTAGGGGGGCAAACGTGCTCGGCCTCCCCGCTAGCCTCGGGCACAGGAGGTGACGCAATGCATCTATCGAGCAGCAGCTTCACGGACGGCCAGGCGATACCCGGCGATTATGCCTTCTGTGTCCCGGACCCGGACAGCCACGCCACATTCGCCCCCAACCGCAGTCCGGCGCTGACGTGGGCAGAGGTACCGGATGGGACCCGCACCTTTGTGATCACCTGTCATGACCCCGACGTCCCCACCAAACCCGACGACGTCAACCAGGAAGGGCGGGAAGTCCCTGCCGGACCTGCCCCGCACTGACTTCTACCACTGGGTTCTGGTGGACCTGCCGAATCGGGTCAAGAGCATCGTCGACGGTGAGTTCAGCCACGCAGTCACCGAGCGCGGCAAGGGACCGGAAGGGCCGTACGGGGCCCGGCCCGGTGTCAACAACTACACGGACTGGTTCTCCGGCGACCCGGACATGGAGGGCACCTACTACGGGTACGACGGCCCCTGCCCCCCATGGAACGATTCCTTGATCCACCACTACGTGTTCACCGTCTATGCGACTGATCTCGAACGGTGCCCCGTCGACGGAGACTTCAGCGGCCCCGACGTCCTGGCCGCCATCGACGGCCACACCCTGGCCCAAGCCTCGATCACCGGCACCTACACGTTGAACCCGCGCCTGATGTAGGCAAGTCTCTCCCGCTGGCGGGAGAGACGCGGAGCTGCCGCAGGCGGCGACGCAGAGAGGGTGGAAGGGCAAAAGGGAGCGAAGCCGACTCGTCGGGAGAGGGAAGTACCCGCGCAAGCGAGGGTGAGGAGGGGCTCGTTCTCCACCATCGAGGCTCGCTTCTTGAGGCAGCTCCACCCTCTCCCTAACCCTCTCCCGCCAGCGGGAGAGGGAAAAGGACCTACGCCAGGATCTCGTCGATCCGGGTGAGCATGTCTTCGGGGAGGTCGACCGCGGCGGCGCCGAGGCTTTCCTCGATCTGGGATGGTTTGGTTGCACCGGTGATCGCGCAACTCATCTGGGTGTGACGGAGCACCCACGCCAGCGCCAGCTGTGTCCTCGTCAGGCCAACGCCGTCGGCGACTTCCTTCAAGGCTCGGACCCTGGCCTGATTGCCTTCGTTGAAGAAGTAGCCGCGCATCTCCTCGTCATCGGTCAGACGGGAACCCTCCGGCAGGCCGTCGTCGTACTTTCCGGTCAGCATCCCCATGGCCAGCGGGCTCCACACGACCACGCCCATCCCAAAGCGCTCGGCTTCTCGGAGAATCCGATCTTCGAATCGTTTGCGGTAGAGCATCGAGTACTGCGGCTGTTCGACGACCGGTGGGTGGAACCCGTTGGCGACGGCGAACGTGTTGGCCTCGGCGATCCGGGAGGCGGGCCACTCGGACGTTCCCCAGTAGAGGATCTTGCCTTCGTCGACGAGGCCGCTGAACGACGTGACGATCTCCTCCATCGGCACCGTTGCGTCGTAGCGGTGGGCGAAGTACAGGTCGACGTAGTCGGTGTTGAGCCGGCGCAGACTCTTGATGATCGACTCGCGGACATGCTTGCGGGATAGGCCGTGGTCGTTGACGTCTTCCGACATCGGCCAGTACACCTTGCTGGATAACACGAGCGTGTGACGGGGATAATCGGCCAGGATCTCACCCATGATCTCCTCGGCCTTGCCCGTCGCGTAGATGTCGGCGTTGTCGAAGAAGTTGACCCCGCCGTCGTAGGCGATCTTGACGATCTCAGCGATCACCTCTTTGTCGTGGACGCTCTCCCCGTAGGTGACCCACGCGCCGAGCGCGATCTCGGATACTCTCATCCCCCATTTGCCCAGCTGCCGGTAACGCATGTGCCCTCCTCAGTTCTTTCCCAGAGGCTAGAGCTTTCGCGCGAGTGCCCGTATCCCCCGTTCTTGCGTGAGAAACCTGCGCATACGCGCGGAAACTCACGCCAGAACGGGGAATAGGATGGCCCGGTACGCCAGGAAAGGAATCAACATGGGTGAGTACGTGAGCAAGGGGGCCATCAAGGTCCTGGAGATCATCGGCATCTCCGAAGTGAGCTTCGACGACGCGGTCTCTCAAGCCGTTGCCAAGGCCTCCGAAACCATCGAAGGAATCACCGGGGTCGAGGTAACCAGCCAGACCGCCCGGGTCAAAGACGGCAAGGTCACCCAATACCACGCCACCGTGAAGCTGGCGTTCGCAGTCAAGTAACAGGCACAGAGGGGCCCCCTCGAGAGGGGGCCCACTCCGCCCTGTAGGACTTAGCTAGAGGCTAGTCCTCACTGAGAGTCACCGTCTTTTTCGACGCCGCAACCATCTAGAGCCCCACGTCGATCCACACGAGTCGATGATCCGAACTCGGGAACGGGAACGTGCCGACGAGCGAGAACAGCGGATCGTCGCTCAACGGCCAGAACACTCCGGAATCGATGATCTTCATGTTCTTCCGCGGCAGAACGTAGTCGGCGCGTAGGTTGCCCGGACCCGCATCGTTGAAGTCAGCCGTATCGAAGGCCGGGTCACTCAGATGGACATCGTTGAGTCCACCCTGGAGATCCGCTTGCTCGACCGCTCCTTCGCTACTGGGCGTCATCCTGGTGTTGACCTTCGCATGGTCCAGCAACTGCTGAATCGCCCCGGGGATGCTGTCCCCATCCAGCGGATCAGAGTTCTGGTCCCCGGCATGACAAACCGATCATCGCCCGCCAACCCACCATATACGCCGTTGTCGTCGTAGATGTAACTGCTCCGGCCCGGATGGACGTAGTCGGCCCAGAAACGGATCTCGTCGAAGTTGCGGGTGCCGTTGCGATCCTCCGGTCCGTCGAACACGGGCGGCGTTGGATGGCTCACCAGGAAGTGCACGGTTCTCTTGCCGATCTCGATCGGGACATCCCCGTGGCTCTTCGACGACAGCCGGAACACGTCCAGTTCGCTCGGGATCGTAGAAACCGTCGGGGATCAGGTTCCCCGGCATGTCCTTCCACAGGAAGTTCTGGAACGTCCTGATGTTGGCTTCGTCGATGGGGTACATCGAATAGACGACGAACGCGTATTGGCCCTCGAACTGCCCGAACCCGAAAGCATCGTTTCCGTCACCAAGATCTCCGTCATTGTCCAGGTCGAAGCCAGAAGTCGACACCGGTGTTCGACTCCGCCACGTATCGGTACGGGTAGCTGATGGGCAACGCCCCGCCCTGTGACACTCGACAGGTAGTGCTCCTGGAATCTGGCCGCAGCAACCCCATCCGCGTCGTAGTCGAACTCGTTAACCAAGAGCACGTCAGGTCGAGTCCGCTGAATGATCTCGGCGATAATCTGCGCCTGGGCGTCGTCGGGACCGGTGAGATCGGCAACGAGCTCGCCATCGCCGGACCGATTGAGCGACGCGTTGTACGTTGCAGAACCGCGCCGAACGATCATCGCGATCGTCGTCACCATCATCGTCGTCATCCTCTTCGAAAACGAAGCGACCCTCGAATGGATCGTGATCGGCCGAACGGAACGTCGTCGTCACGTCATCGTCGGCACCGCTGGGTAGGCGGCGTTGAAGTGGAGGAAATCCGCTCCCACCACCTTCTCCATAAGCGCATCGTTGACGAGCATGTGATCGAGCACCTGGCTGTTGCCGTCGAAGAGGAACGACCACGGTCGACCTCAGGCTCCGTCTCGATCAGGTTGGTCAGCGGAGGCTCCGCCACCGACTCCAGCGACAATCGCCACCGGGTGATCGGTGCCTTCGCCAGGCTCACCGAACTCGAAGTCGTTGAGGTCGCCTGCGACCATCACCAACGCACCAGCGTCGGCCGCCAGAAGCCCGTCCACGAAGTCCCGGACCACCTGCGCCTGCAGCTTGCGTTGCACCTCGGTGACCCGGATGAACGGATCGTTGACGCCAACGGCGGGTCGTCTCCACCCTTCGACTTGAAGTGGTTGCCCACAATGTGGACCACATCGTCACCGATCTGGAACTTGCCGTACAACGGCTCGCGGCCCGGGCTGGCGCTGGCCGGACCGTAGGCAGCCTCGACGTCCGGACCGGACAGCTGGAAGGTCTCCAGCAAGTCCACCCGGTCGGCGTCCCACAGGAAAGCCACCTCGATGCCGCGCGCGTCGCTGATCTCGAACGATGTCGCGATGTAGTTGGTGCCATTTGCGTCGTTGACCCGATTGCCCAACTCCTGCGCAATGTAAGTGTTCTCCACCTCCTGAAGCACCATGATCTCCGGCAGCTCGAGCTCGAGCTCGATGGACAAGGCCAACTTCGTGAGCTGGTCATCCAGACTCGGCTGCTGACGGCGTCGAGTCGCCGTCGGCCTTGGCCGGGTTGTCGAACAGGTCGAACAGGTTCTCCACGTTATACGTGGTGATGACGCGCGCGTGATGTCGTCGTCGTCATCATCATCGCCTCGGCCGAAGTCCGGATCCCGCATGGACGCCGGCTGCGGTCCAAATCCCTCGATGGTGATATCGATGATCGATGAGCTGCAGCTTGAAGGCACCGAACGTGTAGTCGACGACGCCCGGTGATGGTGTCACGAAATCGCCCGGGTGACACGTTCGGAGTGTCGAGCGCTCCGTCATCGTCGACCAGGATCCGCTCGGGGTTGTAGTCGACGACGTTGCCGCCGAGGTCACGCACGAGCATGATCTGACTGATCGACCTGAAGAAGCCGGAGCCGGGCACAGCGTCGGCCGTTGCCATGAATCGCGAACTCACCGAAGCCACTGGCGGCGCCACGACGGGCCCTGCTGACGACGACAACCATGCCCTCGAGAGCCTCCCAGAAGGCAATGCCCTCCGCCAGCGAGTCGTCGGGCAGGTCGACCAGCGGCACGAGCGACCGGTGTCCCGGCGCCTGCGTTCTGGCCATGAGCACCACGTCGTCGAGACGGGTACGAGGCAGAGCGTCGCCGAACTGCTGCTCTTCGACCTCGCCCTCGACGACGATCAGATCGCCGATCGTAGGTGCCGGATCGAAGTTCCCGAAGTCATCGATGAAAATGCCCTCGGACGTCGCCGGGTCGCCGTCGACACCACCTCGATCTGGATCCAGGCATCGGTGCCCAACTCGGTCGATCAGGGTGAGGATGCCCTCGGTCTGCACGGTCTGGCCGAGCAGGGGTGAGAACTGACCTGCACCCTGGATGTCAGCGATCGCGACCGCCGGCGCAACCGGAATGACCGTGATCGAGAGATCGCAGTGGCGGCACTGGCCCGAGCCGTTATTGGCGGGGAAGGTGGCAGTGTAGTTGCCGACCCGGACCCTGTTGCGACGTGTATGGCAACGAGGCCGGCTCACCCGCGCCGCCGCCGGTCTGGGAGCCGACGGTGAGGCCGCCGGTGAGATCGTCGGAGACAAGTGAGAGCGTGATGGCGTGGTTCTCGTCAAGACCGGTGATGGTTCCATTGGCCTCTGAGCCAAGCTCCTTCGATGGAGCGCCACCTGATTTCGGTCGGGTCGAAACCGTCAAAACGACGAGGTTCTGGAAGGCGTAGGCCTCGTCACCGCCGTTGATCGTTGGTGAGGCGCGACAGTCAGCGAGCATCAGTGCCATCGAGCGGGTCTGGAACGCCTGAGAGTTGTTGAGAAGACCCGTTCGAGCTCGGTCGTAGGTCCAGGGTACCGCTGACCATCGTGTAAGTCTGCGAGCCGTCATCGTTTACAGTGCTACGAAT
This sequence comes from uncultured Acidimicrobiia bacterium, assembly GCA_963847455.1. GTDB lineage: Bacteria > Actinomycetota > Acidimicrobiia > Spongiisociales > JAENVV01 > JAENVV01. The sequence continues at coordinate 410 of CAWKAG010000026.1, read as the reverse complement.
GCGTACGACTGGTCCGAACGAACTGATAGGTCCAGACCATGGTGCGGCAGACTCGAAGTCGCCCATCGCCCCCATGTCAATCGAAAGTCCGAGGTCCCCAGTAGCCAGACACATCGAACACCCACGTGCGGACGAGTCCCCCGGTTGGGTGTTCAGTGTGCCCCGAAGAAGCGTGCGTGTTGCCAGCGACGATGCCTGGCATCCGGAGGAAGCTGACGACACTGTCGTCATGAGCGAAGGATGCTATCGCTCACGTTCGCTGGTACATCTGGAAGCCATCGGCCGGGGAAGCAAAAGCCCCATCCCACGGGTTCGTGAAGCTGGTCAGGTTCTGGTTCGTGCTGGTCACCATGTCCCATGCCAGCGGAGTTGCAGCCGCCGCCGGCAGCGCCGTCATCGGCAACAAGGCT
>CAWKAG010000025.1:0-99302 GCA_963847455.1 uncultured Acidimicrobiia bacterium | reverse complement strand
CCCGATTTCATAGCCGTCTGCACGGCCCGCTTCATGGCACGCCGGAAGGCGACCCGGTTGGCGATCTGGTCGGCGATGCCTCGAGCCAACAGCGTGGCATCGGTTTCGGCGTCCTTGACCTCGTTGATGTTCAACTTGACCTGACGGCCAGTCAGCTTCTCGAGCCCGCCGCGGAGCCTTTCGGCTTCGGCACCCTTGCGACCGATGACGACGCCGGGACGAGCCGTGAACAGCTCGATCTCGACGCGGCCGCGGCTGCGCTCGAGTTCAATGCGCGATACGGCGCCTCGCTCTAGCTCGCCGAACAAGTAGTCGCGAATCTTCCAGTCCTCATTGACGAGTTCTGTGTACTCCTTCTCGGCGTACCAACGTGACTTCCAGTCGTTGACGATGCCAAGCCGGAATGCGTAGGGGTGTGTTTTCTGACCCACGGTCAGTCCTCCTCGTTGGCTGATAAGACAATGGTGATGTGGCTGGTTCGCTTGTGGATCGGAGTTGCCCGACCGCGGGCCCGTGGCCGAAAGCGCTTGAGCGTTGGACCCTCATCGGCGAACGCCTCGGCAACGATCAACTCGTCGGGGTCAAACCCGAAGTTGTTCGATGCATTGGCAATGGCCGACTTCAAAACCTTCGAGATCGGCTCAGCCGCCCGGCGATTGGTGAATTGCAGGACCTGCTGTGCCTCGACTACCGGCAACCCACGTACATGGTCAAGAACGAACCTGACCTTGTTTGGTGCCTGCCGAATGTATTTGGCTTGCGCACGTACCTTCATCGCTTCTTCGCTCCCCGGTCACCAGCGTGACCCCGGAACGTGCGGGTAGGGGCAAACTCACCCAACTTGTGGCCAACCATCGATTCGGTGATGTACACCGGCACGTGCTTGCGTCCGTCATGGACCGCAATGGTGTGACCGACCATCTCCGGGAAGATCGTCGAACGACGGCTCCACGTACGGATGACCTTCTTGTCGCCCGAATCGTTGAGCGCATCGACCTTTTTCATCAGGTGATCGTCGACAAATGGGCCCTTTTTGAGACTACGAGCCATTAGCGGCGTCCCTTCTTGGATCGGCGGCCGGAGATTGTTTGGGCGCAGAACTGCAAGTTCTGCATTCCGCCGCTGAATTCATTGGATGCAGCCATTAGCGGCGTCCCTTCTTGGATCGGCGGCGGACAATTTCCGAGTTGCTGGCCTTGTTCTTTTTTCGGGTGCGAGCTTCAGGCTTGCCCCACGGGCTGACCGGATGGCGACCACCGGACGTTTTACCCTCACCACCACCGAGAGGATGGTCGACCGGGTTCATGGCGACACCGCGGCTCTGCGGGCGAACGCCTTTCCAGCGATTACGCCCAGCCTTGCCAAGCTTCACGAGCTCAGCTTCGGGGTTGCCCACCTCGCCAACGGTCGCCCGGCAGTCGAGGGACACGGTGCGCATCTCGCCGGAAGGCAACCGAAGCAGGGCTTTGTCGCTTTCCTTCGACATGAGCTGGGCGGAGTTGCCAGCAGCCCGGACCATTTTCGCCCCGCCACCAGGACGCATCTCGATCGCATGGATGATCGTACCGCCGGGGATATTGCGCAGCGGCAACGCATTGCCTGGTCGGATATCGGCTTTTGAGCCAGATTCGATCGTGTCGCCCACCTTGACGCCGAGCGGAGCCAGGATGTACCGCTTCTCTCCATCAACGTAGTGCAAGAGCGCCAACCGGGCGTTCCGATTCGGGTCGTACTCGATGGCAGCAACCTTGGCAGGAATGCCGTCCTTGGTGCGCCGGAAATCGACGATACGGTAACGCTGCTTGTGACCGCCGCCCCGGTGCCGAGACGTAATCCGGCCCTTGCTGTTGCGGCCGGCAGTGGCTGTCTTCTTGGCGAGCAACGCCTTTTCTGGTTTCTTGCCCTTGGTCAGCTCTGCGAAGTCCGAAACGGTCTGGAATCGGCGACCTGGCGAGGTCGGCTTGTGTTTTTTCACAGCCATTTCGTCACACTCCGAAAATGTCTATTGAGTCGCCGGCCGCCAACGTGACGTAGGCCCGCTTACTGCTCTTGCGCTTCGCAACCACGTTGCCGGTGCGCTTGACCTTGCCCTTGCGATTGGCCGTGTTCACGTTCAGCACGGTCACATCGAAGATCCCGGCCACCGCGAGACGAATCTCGGTTTTGTTGGCACGTGGATCCACCATGAAGGTGTAGGTATTGGATGTTTCGATCAGGTCGTAAGTCTTTTCCGAAACGACCGGAGCGAAGATGATGTCCTCTGCGAATTTCATTCTTCCTCCCCGGCAGTCTCACGAACGAAATCGTCATCCGCTTTGGCATGGGCATGAACGCTCGCCGCTCCACCGAGCGTGTCGGTGGTGAAGACAATCCTCGATGCCCACAAGACGTCGTACGTCGTGAGCTGGCCGGGGTTGGCGATCATGATGTTCGGCAGATTGCGGAACGACTTGTGGGCGACCGCGTCGCCCCGGCCGAGTACAACCAGCGTCTTTCCGTCGCAACCCATGGCGTGCAGCAACGATTTGGCCGACTTGGTCTTTGGCTCAGTCCAATCGATCGTCTGTACGACGCGTACTGCCGATTCGGAAGCCCGGGCGGACAACGCCGAGCGGAGAGCCAAGGCCTTCATCTTGCGGGGCGTCCGTTGAGCGTACGAGCGGGGTTTTGGTCCCCAGGCGACTCCGCCACCCTTCCACTGCGGCGAGCGGATCGAGCCGTGACGAGCACGACCGAGACCCTTCTGACGCCACGGCTTACGGCCACCACCAGCCACCTCGGCGCGGGTTTTCGTCGAATGGGTTCCGGCTCTGGCGCCGGCCAACTGGGCCGTTACAACCTGGTGCATGACGGCATGGTTCGGCTCGATGCCAAAAACCATTTCGTCGAGGGCCATCGTGCCCTGTTCTTTGCCATCGGGGGCGTACAAAGGTGCTGCGAGTTCAGCCATTACGCCTTCACCGCCTCTCGGACCAGGATGACCGATCCCTTGGGACCGGGGACGGCGCCGCCGAGCAGCAGTAGGCCACGCTCGACGTCGATGTCAACCACGTTCAGATTCAGAATCGTGACTTTGTCGCTTCCCATCCGACCGGGCAACTTGGTGCCTTTGAAGACCCGCGCCGGGGTGGCACAGGCACCGATCGAACCCGGGGCGCGATGCACTTTGTGAGCACCGTGGCTGGCTGGCATACCCTTGAAGTTGTGACGCTTCATGACGCCCTGGAAGCCTTTGCCCTTGGTCATGCCGCTTACATCCGCTTTGGCGCCCTTTTCAAGGACGTCGGCGATCGTGATTTGCTGGCCAAGTTCAAACGCTGACGAGTCGGCGACCCGTAGTTCTACGAGGTATTTGTTCGGGGCGACGCCAGCCGCCTCGAAGTGTCCCTGCATGGGCTGGTTGACCTTGCGGGTAGGCAACTCTTTGTAGGCGATCTGAATCGCCGAGTAGCCGTCCTTTTCAACGGTTTTCAGTTGGGTAACCGTGCATGGTCCAGCTTTGATGACGGTGACGGGGATGGCCTCGGCATCGTCATTGAAGACCTGAGTCATACCCAGTTTTTCTCCAAGGATCGCTTTCATAACTTGATCTCGACTTCCACACCGGCCGGCAGGTCGAGGCGCATCAACGAATCAACCGTCTTGGGGGTTGGCTCGAGGATGTCGATGAGACGCTTGTGAATGCGCAACTCGAAATGCTCGCGCGACGCTTTATCGACGTGGGGTCCACGGATAACGCAGTAGCGGTGTATGCGGGTAGGGAGCGGAATCGGGCCTTTGATCTTCGCCTGGGTGCGAATGACCGTTTCTGCAATCTTGCGGGCTGACTCGTCAACCACGTGATGATCGTAGGCTTTTAGCCGGATCCGAATCTTCTGATCGTTGTCTGCCACGCTGGCCTTCCTGATGTATCGTCGAGGCACATCCGCGCAGGCAGCAAACAGCGCCTCTTTGGGGCGCCATGCTGACCACCTGGCGAGAGGTACCCCGTCTGTTACCGCGAACGGTTTCTGGGTACGTCGCGGGTCTGGCCGCAACATCGGGCACGCGCAAACGTGCCCAGCAACTTCTTAGTTGGAGGTGTCGACGGGAAGCCGACTAGAGGGAGTGTAGGGACCCGGCTAGCGAGGTGTCAAAAGCGCCATCTCATGGCGTAACCAGACTCAGTTCGAACGCCATGCCGCACTCCCCCAGGACGGAGTCGTTGGCCGTGATGGTCACCGATGTGGCCCCTTCGGGAATCACTACTCCTGACAACGATCTCGTAAACGGTTGTTCGGTGTCGTGTGGGTGCGTTAGTTCTCTTCGGCCGATCTCGACATCGTCAACCCGCAAGATCCAGGCGTCGGCATATTTGTCCCAGCCCCGGTCGTCGGATACGACGGTCACGGTGAATGTGTGGGTTCCATCGAACGAAGTCTCGACGTCGGCGCGTATGACGTCAGCACAACCTTCGTCGACTCCCAACTCCGGAGCTCCGACGGTCGAAACCGGGCTGCAGGCCCCAAAGGCACTGGCAACAACCAGCCAAACAGCGAAACGTGCAATCGGGATCCGGGTCACCCAGAAATCCTAATCCGAGTACCGGAATAGTAACGGTGACCCCTCAAATAGCGTTGGCCCCGGTCTCCCGGAGCCAACGCTCGTTCATAACTCTTTCGGGCTATTCGCCCCGGACTTTGGCAACGATCTCTTGAGCAATGCTGTCCGGCACGTCCTGGTAGGAGTGGAACTGCATCGAATAGTTGGCCCGACCCTGAGTCTTCGATCGTAGATCGGAGACGTAACCAAACATCTCAGCGAGGGGAACCATCGCCCGTACGACCCGGGCTGCGCCGCGGTGGCCCATTTCCTCGATCTTGCCTCGACGAGACGAGAGGTCGCCGATGACGTCACCCATGTAATCCTCGGGGGTCGTTACCTCGACCTCCATGATCGGCTCAAGGAGCTTGACGCCAGCCTGACGAGCCGCCTGCTGGAAGCCCATCGAACCTGCCAACCGGAACGCCATCTCGGACGAGTCGACGTCATGGTACGAACCGTCGGTCAGAATCGCCCGGATGTCGACCATTGGATATCCGGCCAACACACCCTGCTCCATGGCTCCGCGAATACCGAAGTCCACCGAGGGGATATATTCCTTCGGTACGTTTCCACCCTTGATCGAGTCAACGAACTCATAGCCCTCACCGGGCTGAGACGGCTCAAGGCTAATGATGACATCGGCGAACTGACCTTTACCACCGGTCTGCTTCTTGTGGGTGTAACGGACCTTCTCAACTGACTTCTTGATGGTCTCGCGGTAGGCAACCTGAGGACGACCAACGTTGGCCTCCACCCGGAACTCACGCACCAGGCGGTCGACAAGGATGTCGAGGTGTAGTTCGCCCATGCCGGCGATGATCGTCTGACCGGTCTCTTCGTCCGTATTGACCCGGAAGGTCGGGTCTTCTTCGGCGAGACGCTGGAGCGCTTCGCCCAGTTTGTCGGAGTCGACCTTGGTTTTGGGCTCGATAGCCACCGAGATGACCGGCTCGGGAAAGGTCATCGACTCAAGCTGCACCGGCGAAGCCGGGTCTGCCAGCGTGTCCCCGGTCGTGGTCTGCTTCAGGCCCACGGCCGCGACAATATCGCCTGTGAAAATGTCACTGATTTCTTCCCGGGCGTTGGCATGCATACGCAGCAGGCGCCCGAGGCGCTCTTTCTTTCCCGTTGAGGTGTTGACGATCGAGTCACCCTGAGCCATGTGCCCCGAATAGACCCGGAAGTACGTCAGCTTTCCCACATGAGGGTCGGACTGGATCTTGAACGCCAGGGCTGAGAAATGCTCGTCGTCGGACGCTTTCCGCTCAATGGTCACATCTTCGTGACCTGGCCGGAAACCTTCGACAGGCGGCAAGTCCGACGGGGCGGGTAGGTATCGAACGATCGCGTTCAAAAGGAGCTGAACACCTTTGTTCTTGAACGCCGAACCGGTGAAGACGGCGGTGAAGAGTTGGCCGATAACCGCGTTGCGGATGGCCGCGTGGAGTTCGGCTGTGGTCAATGATTCAGGATTGTCCAGATATTTGTCGAGGAGCGCTTCGTCGGTCTCGGCTACAGCTTCAAGCAATGCATGGCGGTACTCGGCCGCCAGTTCGGCCATATCGTCAGGGATTGGACCGGTCGTGTATTCCTTGCCGTCGTCATCGAGCCAGAAATGGGCCTCCATGGTGATGAGGTCGATGAGTCCGTGAAAGCCGGCCTCTTTACCGATTGGCAGTTGCATGACGACCGGTTGGGTTCCAAGGCGCTCGCGGATCGACTCCACGCCTGCAAAGAAATCCGCGCCGGTACGGTCAAGCTTGTTGATGAAACACATGCGAGGGACGTTGTACTTGTCGGCCTGGCGCCAGACGGTTTCGGACTGCGGCTCAACGCCAGCCACACCGTCAAAGACGGCCACCGCACCATCGAGAACTCGCAACGATCGCTCGACCTCTACGGTGAAGTCGACATGGCCAGGCGTGTCAATGATGTTGATGGTGTGACCATCCCATTTGCAGGTCGTAGCAGCCGAGGTGATCGTGATACCGCGTTCTTGCTCCTGTGCCATCCAGTCCATGGTGGCGCCACCATCGTGGACTTCACCGATCTTGTAGGTACGGCCGGTGTAATAGAGGATGCGCTCGGTGAGCGTTGTTTTTCCGGCATCGATGTGTGCCATGATGCCGATATTGCGGATCTTGTTCAGTGGTTCGCTGCGCGTTGCCACGATATGTCCTTCGTTGTCAGAGACCGCCGGCCAGGCCGACGATCGCGGATTTCTTTGGCCCTCCGGTGGGGACGATCGCTAGTTGCGACAGTCCTGGCCAGAGCAGATGCCTACCATCGATAGTGGGCAAAGGCCTTGTTGGATTCAGCCATCTTGTGAATGTCCTCGCGGCGCTTCATCGCCGATCCGGTGCGGTTGCTGGCATCCATGATCTCATTGGCGAGGCGCTCGGACATTTCTTTCTCTTTGCGTCGTCGTGCATAGTCGACCAACCAGCGAACGGCCAGGGTGTTGGCCCGGCGGGACGGAACCTCGACGGGAACCTGGTAGGTAGAACCGCCGACGCGCCGGGAGCGAACCTCGAGGTGCGGCTTGAGATTATCGATAGCGCGTTTGAGAACGACGCTCGGGTCTTGTCCGGACCGGCGTTCAACGGTTTCGAGGGCTGTGTACACAATGGCACGAGCCGTTTCCTTCTTGCCGGCGAGCAGAACCTTATTGGTCAGCTGGCTGACGAGGAGGGACCCATAGACCGGGTCTGGCTCGATGTGACGCTTCGGGGCGGGACCACGACGTGCCATATTAAGTCTTCTTCGTTCCGTAGCGCGACCTGGCCTGCTTGCGACCCTGAACCGAGCCGGTATCGAGGGCACCGCGGATCACCTTGTAGCGGACACCAGGAAGGTCCTTCACTCGGCCACCGCGCACGAGAACGATGCTGTGCTCCTGGAGGTTGTGGCCTTCACCGGGGATATAGGCGGTAACTTCAACGCCCGAGGTCAGTCGGACACGACAAACCTTACGAATTGCCGAGTTCGGCTTTTTTGGGGTAACGGCATACACGCGTGTGCAGACCCCGCGACGCTGTGGCGCTCCCTTGAGGCCTGGCGTCTTTTCCTTCTTCGACTTCGCCTGTCGGCCCTGTCGAACCAACTGGTTTATCGTCGGCATTCTGCTCCCTTTGATACGAGTTATAGCGCTCGGTTCGAACCGAGGGCCGGGTATTTCATGACCCACCACACCCACCAAGTGTTCCAAGGAGGGACAAACGAGGGCAGGTCCAAAAACCTGACTCGCCAGTATATGGCCGTCTTGCGCTGGCGCCAAAACGGCAGCAAGCAGTCAGGCAAGCAGAACGCTCGACCGACTAGTCAAGTGTACGCCGGATTACCGCGATATGGCAAGCCTGCGCCCCCTAACCGACCGGCCAAGCCTTTCGGCGGTGCGGTGGGTCAATTCGCCTCTAACCAAGCCGGCTTCGTTTCGCCGAAACTATGAGAAGAAAGGAAGAACTATGCCCGGTACCTTGAAGCGGATCTGGTCGGAGCTGAGCCGACCCGGTCGGTCTGTACACCGCGTAGAAGCCAGTCACGTCGAGTGCCCGTACGTTGGTCGGGTATCCGTTGATCAGTGTCTCTCTTGTGGACGTCTGCGGGACGTCAAGATGGATGGCGAAGGGGGCTGGGTAGCCTGCTCCAGCGCCGGATTCACCGATCCGCAGTTCGTCTACCGGCCACTTGAATAGCTGAATACGTCGGGGGCGGTGGCGCTGCTAGCGTCCCGGCGTGTTCATTTCGCTCGCCCAGCCTCACATGCCAACCCGCCTACTCAGGCTGGTACTGGGCCTGGCTGTCTACGGCACCGGAATAGGTTTCATGAACCAATCTGGGCTCGGCGTGCCTCCGTGGGATGTCCTTCACCAGGGCCTTGCCAGACACCTGGGCGGTTCGATTGGCCTGTGGTCAATCCTGGTCGGCTTCCTGGTTCTCATTCCATGGATACCGCTGCGCCAGCCGTACGGGATTGGCACGATCCTCAATGCCATCATCATCGGGACGTTTATTGATCTCACCATCGGATGGATTCCAATCGCCTCCACCCGGACCCTGGCTTGGGCCTTCCTCTTGGGCGGAATACTGATGATCGGCATCATGTCGGGGCTCTACATCGGCGCCAACCTGGGACCGGGTCCCCGTGATGGTCTCATGACGGGAATTGCCAAACGAGGACCTTCAATCCGCCTGGTTCGGTCGGTTCTCGAAATCTCTGTTCTCGTGACCGGCATCATCCTCGGTGGCACCTTCGGTATCGGGACCGTTGTCTTCGCACTTTCCATCGGCCCACTGATCCACTACTTCCTGCCGCGCCTGACGCTGCACTAGGCCGACCAAAGCAACCAGGCCGCGGCAAACCAGGCCTATCCTCCCCGGGTCTTATGCCTCGATCATCGTGCAGCTTCTGTGGGAAATCCGAATCGGAAGTTCGCCATATCGTGGCCGGCCCCGGACGGGTTGGCGTATGCAACGAATGTGTCGTCCTCTTTGGTGATATCACGAAGGACGAGTTCGCCGGCAGCGTACTCGTCACGGGGATCGGCGAACTCATCACGAACGACCCGCTCGTTCCTGGGCTGCTCGGCATCCTCGAACACGCCGCCCTGGCGGTCACCAACGGGGTCGTAGCCTGGGCCGGGCCGGAAGACTCGATCCCCGAGCGGTGGCGCGAACTACCAGTCCTGCGGGTAGAAGGGCGTTCGGTGATCCCCGGTTTTGTTGACGCCCACACGCATGCGCTCTTTGGTGGCGACACCTCAGACGACTACGCAGACCAACTGTCTGTGTTTGCCGATCCCCCATTGACAGACATCGACCAGATCGTTCATTCCACGGCTGCCACGAGTGATGCCCACCTGGTCCGAGAAACTGCCGAACGGCTGAACCGGATGCTGCGGATGGGTACTACGACCGTCGAGGTCAAGTCCGGCTACGGGATCACGACCGGTGGAGAACGGCGGCAATTGGAAATCCTGAGACGCCTGTCCGACCAGCACCCGATTGACCTGGTCCCGACGCTGTTTTTTCGGTCCATTCCCGAAGATGCCGGACGGTCGGCCCACCTTCAAATGATCACTGAGGAACTGCTGGCCGTGTGTGCGCCGCTCGCGACCTACTGCGACGTCTATTGCGATGAGGCTGCGTTCTCACCGGAGGAGACGCAGATCATTTTGGATGCGGCTGCGGCTCACGGGCTACCTGCCCGGATGCATACCCAGCGGTTCGGTCCTGACGCGGGCCTCCTCGTCGCCCTTTCGGCCAGGGCCGTGAGCGTCGATCACCTCGATCACATCACCCGGTCCGACGCGACTCGCCTGGCCGAATCGGGAACTGTCGCCGTACTCTTGCCGGCATCGTCGTTCGGAGTCCGGTCAGGTCACGCTCCCGGGAGAATGCTGTGGGAGTCTGGCACGACGGTGGCCGTCGCAACGGACTGTGGGCCCGAGGGAACGTCGGTCGAGTCGATGCAACTGGTCATCGCCCTGGCCACCATCGAGATGGGTCTCACCCCATCGCAGGCGATCTGGTCGGGTACCCGGGGAGGCGCCCTAGCACTCGAAGAACCCGAGAAGGGATGGCTCGGCCGAGGCGCAGTCGCCGATTTTGTGGTGCTCGACGCACCGAGGGCCAACCACCTCATTCAACGACCCGGTACCAACCTCGCCATGCACGTCTTCAAAGACGGCAGCACCGCCTTCTAAACGCCCCCCTCCCCGAACCTGGGGCTGGAAGACCCGAAAACGGGCACTGGAACCCGGGGTTCAGGTGCCCGAAAATGGGCACTGGGGCCCCAGGTTGGGGGAAATAAAGAAGGGCTCCGCATTTGCGGAGCCCTTCTTGCATGCAGTTGGTAGCTGCTTATTCTTCTTCTTCGTCCGGCGTCGTACCGAGGCTGGCCAGCCACTCGGCCGGGTTGGCCGGAAGCTGCTCCTCGTCACTCTCGGGCAGTTCGCCGAAGATGCCAAGGGCCGCGATTGGATCGGCGTCTGGCAACGACGGTCTGATCGACTGGTACTCGGTAGCTCCGGTACCGGCCGGGATCAACTTGCCGATGATGACGTTCTCCTTGAGGCCCCGCATGTAGTCCGACTTGCTCGAAAGAGCGGCCTCGGTCAACACCCGGGTCGTTTCCTGGAACGAAGCGGCCGACAACCAGGAGTCGGTAGCCAGCGAAGCCTTGGTGATACCCATGAGCTCCGGACGACCCTCAGCAGGACGCTTGCCTTCGGCAACCAGCTCACGGTTCACATCTCGGAACACTCGTTCGTCGATGAGGCCGGCTGGCAGGAAGTCGGAGTCGTTCGACGAGACGATGCGTACCCGTCGCAGCATCTGACGGACGATCATCTCGATGTGCTTGTCGTGAATATCGACACCCTGGGATCGGTACACCTCTTGAACCTGGTCGACCAGATACTGCTGGGCAGCCCGGACTCCCTGGATCTCAAGAACTTCCTTGGGGTCCAACGGACCTTCGGTGAGTGGCGTACCTGGCTTGATCACATCGCCATTGGCCACCCGCAGGCGCGCCCGTCGCGAAATCGGGTAGTCGAAATCACCTTCGGAGGCCGAGACCACGATCTTACGACCGTCGTCTCCGTCGACGATGGCCACTGCGCCACCTACCTCAGCGAGGACCGCCTTACCTTTAGGCGTACGAGCTTCGAACAGCTCAACGACGCGAGGCAATCCGTGGGTGATGTCGTCGCCAGCCACACCACCGGTGTGGAAGGTACGCATGGTCAGCTGAGTACCAGGTTCGCCGATCGACTGGGCGGCCATGATGCCAACGGCTTCACCCGACTCGACCTCTAAACCGGTCGCCAGGGACCGTCCGTAACAGACCTTGCAAACCCCGTATTCAGCGTCACAGGTCAGGACCGAACGAACCCGAATCTCGTGGACTTCAACCGCATCGACCAGGGTCAGCAGCGCCTTACGATCAAGGACCACGCCCGCCTTCAGCTTGACGCCTTCACGAGTTTCAACCAACTTGCGTTCGATCTTTACGTCGTCAGCGAGCACTCGCCCGTAGGCACGGCTGCGCAGGTTCCGAATCGACTCACCATTCGCATCACGGATGATGAACTTGATCCCACGATCGGTCTCACAGTCGTCCATCCGCACGATCTGCTCTTGCGAAACGTCGACGAGACGCCGGGTCAAATAACCCGAGTCCGCAGTACGCAGGGCGGTGTCAGCCAAACCTTTGCGAGCACCATGCGTCGAGATGAAGTACTCAAGCACCGACAGGCCCTCACGGAAGTTCGAGATGATCGGCCGGGGGATGATGTCACCCTTCGGGTTGGCCACGAGGCCACGCATACCGGCGATCTGGCGCACCTGCATGATGTTGCCTCGAGCACCCGAACGAACCATCATCTCGATCGGATTGAACGGATCGGCCTTCATGTTGATTTCCATGGCGTCTTTGACGCTATCGGTCGCTTCCGTCCAGATGTCAATGAGCTCCTGACGACGTTCGTCGTCGGTGATGACACCTTTCTGGAATAGACCCTCAACCTTGTCGGCGCTCGCCTCGAACGACTCGAGAATCTCGGCTTTGTTAGCTGGAGTTTTTACATCCTCCAGGCCGATCGTCAACCCGGAACGGGTGGCGTACTCAAAGCCGATTTCCTTGATGCCGTCGAGCGTCGTCTGAACTTGCGAACGGGGATAGATGTCAATGATCTCTTCAATGATCTTACGGATGTCTGCCTTGTACACCGTCGAGTCGATGAACGGGAAGTCGCTCGGGAACACCCGGTTGAGGATGGCCCGTCCGACCGTGGTCTCGTACACCTTGGTGCCATCAATCGGCTCTTCGGTGACTAGTCCGCTCAAGACATACTTGAACGAAGCATGGCGCTCGGCGCTTCCGACCAGGTCAACACCCAGGCGGATGTTGACTGGCACATGCAGACCGATCGCGCCCATCTCGTAGGCCATCACAGCCTCATCGACAGACGAGAACGACGAACCCTTGCCGAGCCCATCTTCGACCTTCTCAGCGAGATAGAACACCCCGATGACCATGTCCTGGGACGGCGTCACGATCGGCATACCCGACGCCGGAGACAGCACATTCTGCGTTGACATCATCAGCACCCGCGCCTCAGCCTGAGCCTCAGCCGAAAGTGGCAAATGGACAGCCATCTGGTCGCCGTCGAAGTCAGCGTTGAACGCCTCGCAAACGAGCGGATGAATCTGAATCGCTTTGCCTTCGACGAGGATCGGCTCGAAGGCCTGGATCCCCAAGCGGTGCAAGGTCGGAGCACGGTTCAGCAGAACCGGATGCTCCTGGATAACCTCCGCGAGGACGTCCCAGACCTGGGAGCGGCGACGCTCCACCATCCGCTTGGCCGACTTGATGTTCTGCGCCAGGTCGAGTTCGACCAGGCGCTTCATCACGAACGGCTTGAAGAGCTCAAGCGCCATGATCTTCGGCAGACCACACTGATTGAGCTTCAGGTAGGGGCCAACCACGATGACGGAACGGCCCGAATAGTCGACACGCTTACCGAGAAGGTTCTGGCGGAATCGACCTTGCTTGCCCTTGAGCATGTCAGACAGTGACTTGAGCGGACGGTTGCCTGGACCGGTAACAGCACGGCCACGACGTCCATTGTCGAACAGTGCGTCGACGGCCTCCTGCAGCATCCGCTTCTCGTTGTTGACGATAATCTCGGGAGCACCCAGATCAAGAAGTCGCTTCAGGCGGTTGTTCCGGTTGATGACCCGGCGATAGAGGTCGTTCAGGTCGGACGTGGCGAACCGGCCACCGTCGAGCTGCACCATCGGACGCAGATCCGGTGGGATGACCGGAACCGTCTCAAGTACGAGCGACTGAGGATCGTTCTTGCCTTCCCAGAAGGGCTTGACGACCTTCATGCGCTGCGTGGCGCGCTGGCGCTTCTGCGCCGAGTTGGCTGTCAGATTCTCTTCAAGCATTTCCATTTCGGCGTCAAGGTCGATGCGGCCAAGGAGGTCCTTGACGGCTTCGGCACCCATGCCGCCGGTGAAGTAGTCGGAGTAACGGTCGATGATCTCGCGCCACAGCTGTTCGGACTCAATCAGCGTCTTGCGCTTCATCCCGGAGAATCGGTCAAACGCCTCTTTGACGAGGTCAACTTCCATCTCGGATCGCTCGTAGCGTTCCTTGATTTCCTTCTCGACCTCACGGCGACGAGCCGAAATCTCCTGAGTCTTGGCGCCGCCTTCCTCCATCTGGGCCAGCTCGGCTTCGAGCCTTTCGAGACGGTCAGCTTGCCAATCCTCAAACTCTTCACGCACCACCTGAAGTTCGGCGGTCATCGTCTCTTCCAGTTCTGGAAGGTCGGTGTGGCGCCGGTCGTCATCGACATCCGTCACCAGGTAGGCAGCGAAGTAGATGACCTTCTCAAGTTCCTTCGGTGACATATCCAGGAGATAACCGAGGCGACTCGGCACACCCTTGAAGAACCAGATGTGGGTCACGGGAGCGGCGAGCTCAATGTGGCCCATGCGCTCACGACGAACCTTGGCGCGAGTTACTTCAACGCCGCAACGCTCGCAGATGATGCCCTTGTAGCGGATCCGCTTGTACTTGCCGCAGTAGCACTCCCAGTCCTTCTGAGGACCGAAGATGCGCTCGTCGAACAAGCCATCCTTCTCGGGCTTCAGGGTCCGGTAGTTGATGGTCTCTGGCTTCTTGACCTCGCCATAGGACCACGAACGAATCTGGTCGCTGGTAGCAAGACTGATCTTTAGCTCATCAAAAAACTGTCGCATGTTTCCTCCAGCGCTCGCTACGACTCACGTCGTTCGGGACGGGACAGATCAATACCGAGCGACTCGGCAGTCCGGAAGGCGTCTTCGTCGAGTTCACGAAGCTGCACTTCCTCACCGGCCGAGAGCATCTCTACGTTTAGGCAGAGGCTCTGCATTTCTTTGATCAGCACCTTGAATGATTCCGGAATACCGGGTTCAGGGATGTTCTCACCCTTGACGATGGCTTCGTAGACCTTGACCCGGCCCTGGACATCATCGGACTTGATGGTGAGGACTTCCTGCAAGGCATAAGCCGCGCCGTAGGCCTCGAGGGCCCACACTTCCATCTCACCGAACCGCTGACCACCGAACTGCGCTTTACCACCGAGCGGCTGCTGGGTGATCATCGAGTACGGGCCCGTTGAACGAGCATGGATCTTCTCGTCAACCAGGTGAACCAGCTTCAGGATGTAGATGTAGCCAACGGTGATCGGCGTGTCGAACTGCTCGCCGGTACGACCGTCGAACAGCATCGCCTTGCCGGACTCGCCGATCAGCTGGGTGCCGTCACGGTTGACCTTCGAGTGACTGAGAACCTCGGCGATTTCGCCTTCGCGAGCGCCGTCGAAGACCGGTGTTGCCACCTTGGTCCACGGTTTGGCACCGTCTTTGGCATGACTGAAGTCCATGTGCTTGCCGAGTGGCTCCCACCCGACGGCGGCTGCCCAACCCAGGTGGGTCTCAAGGACCTGTCCGAGGTTCATTCGGGACGGAACACCAAGAGGCGACAGAATGATGTCGACCGGCGTTCCATCCTCCAGGAACGGCATGTCCTCTTCGGGCAAGATCTTGGAGATAACACCCTTGTTTCCATGCCGACCGGCGAGCTTGTCGCCTTCGGAGATCTTGCGCTGACTGGCAACGTACACCCGGACAAGTTCGTTGACTCCCGGAGGAAGGTCGTAACCCTCGTCACGCTTGAAGACCTTGACGTCGATGACCTTGCCGGCCTCGCCGTGTGGCACCTTGAGCGATGTGTCACGAACCTCGCGAGCCTTCTCACCAAAGATGGCACGAAGGAGTCGCTCTTCTGGAGTCAGCTCGGTCTCACCCTTCGGGGTGACCTTGCCGACGAGATAGTCACCGGGGCCGACTTCGGCGCCAACCCGGATGATGCCGTTCTCGTCGAGGTCCATGAGGGCCTCTTCGGCAACGTTCGGGATGTCCCTGGTGATTTCCTCGGCACCAAGTTTGGTGTCACGGGCATCAACCTCGTGCTCTTCGATGTGTATCGAGGTGAGCAAGTCATCTTTGACCAGACGCTGGCTCAAGATGATGGCATCCTCGTAGTTGTAGCCCTTCCATGGCATGAACGCCACGAGCAGGTTACGACCAAGCGCCAGCTCGCCGGCGTCGGTGGATGGTCCGTCGGCGAGTACGTCGCCGACCTTCACCTTGTCGCCCTCTTTGGAGAGTGGCTTCTGATTGACGCAGGTTCCCTGGTTCGAACGTTCGAACTTCTTCAACTGGAACGTATGCTTCTTGTTCGTCTTGGCTTCTTTCACGATGATCTCATCACCGGTGACCTCGACGACTTCTCCGGCGACCGTTGAGATGACCATGTCGCCCGAATCCTGAGCGGCGCGTTGCTCGACGCCGGTACCCACCAAGGGGGCATCGGCCCGCAACAACGGCACTGCCTGGCGCTGCATGTTGGAACCCATGAGCGCACGGTTGGCATCGTCGTGCTCGAGGAAGGGAATGAGGGCGGTAGAAACCGACACCATCTGCTTCGGCGAGACGTCCATATAGTCAACGTTGTTGGCTGCGACGTAATCGACTTCGTTACCGGCTCGTCGGACCAGAACCCGCTCGTTCTCGAACGCCATTTTGGCGGTCAACGGAGCGTTGGCCTGGGCGATTACGAAGCGCTCTTCCTCAGTTGCAGTGAGGTAATCGACCTTCGTCGTGACGGTACCCTTTTCCACCTTGCGGTAGGGGGTCTCGATGAACCCGAATCGGTTCACTCGCGCATACGATGACAGCGACCCGATGAGACCAATGTTTGGGCCTTCAGGAGTCTCGATCGGGCACATGCGACCGTAATGGGAGGGGTGAACGTCACGTACCTCGAACCCGGCTCGCTCTCGCGACAGCCCACCAGGGCCAAGCGCAGACAGTCGACGACGGTGCGTCAACCCGGCAAGCGGATTCGGCTGGTCCATGAACTGGCTCAGCTGGCTCGTTCCGAAGAACTCCTTGATGGCGGCGGTCACCGGGCGAATGTTGATCAGGGACTGAGGAGTGATGGCCTCGGGATCCTGGGTCGTCATGCGCTCACGTACTACCCGCTCAAGGCGGGTCAGACCAACTCGAATCTGGTTCTGGATGAGTTCGCCGACAGTACGGATACGACGATTACCGAAGTGATCGATGTCGTCCGTCTGTACCGGGATGTCGATGCCGGCGCTGGTGGTGTACGTGTCGTCGCCGGCATGTAAGGCCACCAGGTAGCGAATCGTGTCGAGGATGTCATCGTCGGACAGAAGCTGCTGGCCTTCGAGGCGATAGTTCTCAGGCACGTCATGGCCGAACCGGGTGTTCACCTTGTAGCGGCCGACCCGGGTAAGGTCATAACGCTTCGTGTTGCGGAACAGCGTTTGGATGAGACCGCGTGCCGAGTCGACGGTCGTCGGCTCGCCAGGACGGAGTTTCCGGTAGAGGTCGAGAAGCGCCTCTTCTTTCGACTGGGCCGGGTCCTTGTCGATCGTGGCCTGAATCGACGGTGCACCATTGAACATGCCCAGGATCTCTTCGTCGGTTTCGGCGATGCCGAGTGCCTTGAGGAATCCGGTGATGTACTGACGGCGCTTGCGATCAACTCGCACGCCGATCGTTCCACGCTTGTCGGTGTCGAACTCAAGCCAGGCGCCACGGCCTGGAATTACCTTGGAGGCGTAAATCATTGCGTCGGACGTCTTGTCGCGGTTGACATCGAAGTACACGCCAGGTGAACGGACGAGCTGGGAGACAACCACACGCTCGGTCCCATTGATGATGAACACGCCGTTGTCGGTCATCATCGGGAAGTCACCAAGGAACACTTGTTGTTCCTTGATCTCACCGGTTTCTTTGTTGACGAAACGCGCCGTTACGTGGAGGGGGCGCGAGTAGTTCTCGTCGCGCTCCTTGGCCTCTTCAATCGTGCGGGATGGATCGCCGAAGCGATGATCGACTAGTTCGAGGGCGAGACTGCCCGTGAAGTCCTCGATGGGCGAGATTTCATCGAAAATCTCTTGCAGGCCTTCTTCGAGGAACCAGCGAAAAGACTCATGCTGGACTGCTAGTAGGTCGGGTAGGGGTAGTACTTCCGGAATTTTTGCGAACGATAAACGTTCTGCGACGCGCGAGACCAACGGCGTTCCTCCTCGAAAAGGGGTTGTGAGACGACAAGCGAATAGGCAGCTTAGCGAACGCCAGCCTGCCTAGCAAAAGAGGAACGTAAGCCAGGAGGCATCGATGCCCACCCGACGATTTGTCGTGGTGCGAATATACCTGGGTCCGTGTCCCAACGTCAAGCACTTAGCTCAGAGTCACGAGGCCGAAGGGTGTCGACGAGACGAGGTAACGTAGGTGGCGTCTAGTCGGTCCAAGCTCGTAACCCAGGAGGAAATACATGCTCGCTCACCCCGCGGTTCTCGGAGCCCGAGTCCTACCTCGTTCGAGGATCGTCGCTGTCGCCTCGATCATCGGGTTTGCGTTCTTGACGGCCGTGCTCGCCCAGTGGGAGATTCCCCTCGGATTCACACCGGTACCCATCACCGGTCAGACCCTGGGAGTTGTCCTGGCTGGCGCCGCCCTCGGTAGTCGCAACGGGGCAGCCAGCATGGCCCTCTATTGGATCCTCGGAGCGGCGGGACTCCCCTTCTACGCCGGCGGAGGCAGCGGATGGGAAACGGCTACCGGCTCGACAGCCGGTTATTTGGTCGGGTTCATCGTGGCGGCGTGGCTGGTCGGGAAACTGGCCGAAAGCCGCCAGGACCGCAAGGTGCTGACAGCCATCCCTGCCATCCTGGCCGGGTCCGTCGTGATCTATGGCTTTGGGGTTAGCTGGCTTATGTACTCACTCGATGTCAATCTCGCTCAGGGTCTCGAGTGGGGCTTCACCCCGTTTGTAGTCGGAGACCTCATCAAGGTTGCCGCCGCAGGAACCGTGCTACCCGGCGTCTGGAAGTTGCTCGGCGAGAAGCGCTAGCCGATCGGATTGTCGACAAGAGAACAAGAGAGGGGGCTGCGTTTCCGCAGCCCCCTCTTGGTATCAATCGTTCGTTGTTTAACTAGCCGCCGCAGGCTGCGGTGAACTCGAACGCCGACGCCGTTGGTCCGACGAAGAAGTCCTGCACGGTGGCAATACCTGTCGAAGCGTCAGGCGAGTAAGCACCCATAACCGACTCACGTGGGAAGACGTCGTTCGGATCGCCCGCAAACGAACGCTCCGGCATCATGCCTTCGTAGTCAACGGTCTCGAGCGCCAGCGCCGCCGAGACGATTCCTGCCTTCGTCAGGTCTCCGTTTGCATAGGCACCGTCAAGCGCCGCCTTGAGTCCGTACTGGGAAACCCAGCCCGAGATCCAGAAGTCGTTCGGATCTTGTCCTATAGATCCAACGGCCTGGCGCATCTTCTCGTGGCCAACCGAGTCCGTATCCCATCCTGGAACGAACGAAGACTGGAAGAAGATGCCCGCTTCGAACGCCGGTGCCGCGGCCGAAGCCAGCAACGCTGAGTTCCATGAAGGAGCCGCACCAATGAACAACGGGGCGGTGGCGCCCATCTGCTGCGCAACACCGCCGACGATGGCGGCCGTTTCACTTGGTCCAACCACGAGAATCACGAGATCCGGGGCTTCGCCAGCGACCTTGGCCACGGCTTCGGTCTGGGTGGGGTCGCCACCGGCCGACGCCGGGATGACCGCCTGCTCCCAGATAATCTCGAGGCCGTTCGCCTCGGCAGCCAACTTGACGCCGGCTCCGTAGTCGAGCCCGTAGTCATTCGGAATGGCGAGGATGCCGATGGTGCTGAGCTCTCGATCGGCCGCAGGGAAAGCGCCCATGGCCCAGTCGATGGCGTTCATCGCCTCGAAACAGTAGTTGGTACCGAACTCGATGATGTTGTCCTCGAACGACCAGCCGGACCACCATGACATGGGAGCCGCAACCGTGTTGTCCCGTTCGTAGTCGGGAATCGCTGCGATCGACTGTGAGGTACCGAGGGACTGGGCAATGGCTGCCACGTCTCCGGCAATCTGGTTGTAGTCAGCCACGAACTTGTCTGGCGCATAGGCCGTGTCCTTTTTCAGGTCTTCCGGTAGCGCCACGTCGTAGGCGCCTCCAATACCGTCTCCAGCATTGACCGTTCCCCAAAACAACTGTTGGGCGCCGTACAGGGCGGGGGCGGCTGCCTGGAATGGGCCGGACTCGTCAGTGAGCACACCGAGGTAGATACAGCCACGATCGGGGTTGCCACCCGGGCACGGCTCTTCGGTGACGCCGACGTCGGTGGCGATCATCATTTCTTCCATGGTCGTGTCCGGGGTAGCGGCAGCCGTCGTGTCGGGCGTCGCCGCGACCGTCGTGTCAGGCGTAGGTGCGGCGGTGGTCGTTGTCTCCGCCTCCTGCGCACAAGCAGCCATGACCAGCGATAGCACCGCTATCGCTGCCAGGCCCTTTCGGTAGGTAGCTCTCATATCGGATGTTCCTCCATTTTGGTGCCCGGCCCGCGGCCGGATGCATCTGACTGGCTAGTAGCTGAACGGCCACGCCTTCCAATAGTTGCGTAGCCGCATCCATATCCCATTGAGCCCGAGCGGCTCAAATATC
Organism: uncultured Acidimicrobiia bacterium; assembly: GCA_963847455.1. Taxonomy (GTDB): domain Bacteria; phylum Actinomycetota; class Acidimicrobiia; order Spongiisociales; family JAENVV01; genus JAENVV01. The sequence continues at coordinate 79,088 of CAWKAG010000025.1, read as the reverse complement.
AGGAATCCAATGATAAGCGCGCCAAACACGATCCGTTCGAGTTGTGACGTACTTAGTAGACCGGTCGAACCGACCTCCAGGAACGGGATTACGCCCCCGGCCCCGTCGATGATGCGGGGCAGCAGGGTCAAGAACGCCGCCCCCATGATCGATCCGGTGATGCTTGCCGCTCCCCCGATGACGACCATGGCGATGTATGTGAACGACAGCAGCAGATTGAAGGAGTTGGTGTTCACGAACCCCGTGACCGTAAACAGGAGTGCTCCGGCCACTCCGGCGTAGAACGACGACACCCCGAAGGCGAGCACCTTGTAACGAGTGAGATCGATGCCCATGACCTCGGCGGCAATGTCCCGATCCCGCACGGCCGCGAATGCTCGCCCGATTCGGGACCGCACAATGTTCTTGGCGGCGAACGCCATGATGATGAGTACGAAAAGCGCGAGCCAGTAGATCTGCTGTTCTCTGGTCACGGAGTATCCGGCGATCTGCCCGTCAAGATCGAAACGCCACCCGGCCAGACGCAGCACCCCCGGTTTACGACCAATACCTGGCCCCCCGGTAACGCTCTCCCACTCACGGAAGATGTGCTCGCCAAGAAACACCAACCCGAGCGTCAGAAAGGCAAGATACAAACCCCGCAGTCGCACGGCCACGGGAGCGATGGCCGCCCCGATGATCCCAGCCGTCAACCCGGCCAGCGGTAGCCAGAAGATCACGTCAAGTCCCATCCCGACCAGCTTTTCGGTCGCTTCGCCCCCGAATGCCGCACCCGCGTATGCGCCCACCCCGAGAAAGAACGCGTGGCCGAGCGAGACCTGCCCGGCGTAGCCGGTCACAAGGTTCAGCCCGATCACGCCGATCGCGGCGATGAAGGCCGTGGCGATGAGGATCAGCCAGTCCCGGGGTAGCCAGATGGCTGCCCCAATCACACTGACGAGCCCAAGCCCGAGCCAGACTCGCTGCGTGATCGTCGGCAGCATCGCCGTGTCGGCTTCATACCTCGTGAAAAGTGCGGGACGACCTCTCATACCCGCTCGACCTCCGGCGAGCCGAACAGCCCGTATGGCCTGATCAGGAGCACAGCCAGCAGCACGACGTATGGGACCACCTGGCTGAAGTTGCCACCGAGCCACGGAGCATGGGTGCTTTGGTAGGTCGCCGTGTACGCCTCTGCGAGCCCGATGACGAGCGCCCCGACGACGGCTCCGTTGATCGAATCAAGGCCACCCACGACTATGGCGGGCAACGCCTTGATCCCCACGATGTACGTTGACTGCGACAGACCGGCCAGATCCGATGCAGCGAACATGCCAGCCACGGCTGCCATTGCCCCTGCCATCATCCAGGCGAGCGAGAAGATGCGACCGACGCTGATCCCCTGGGCGAGCGCGACTTCCTGGTCGATGGCGGTCGCCCGCATAGCCAAACCCACCCGGGTGTATCGAAAGAAGAGGAACAGCAGGACGGTGATCACGAGCGCGGTCGCAATCATGGCCACGCTGCGATGCGGCAAGATCGCTCCACCAACGGTCCACGAGTTGAACCCCCAGGGCGCTCCAACGGTTCGGATATCGAGTCCGATGAGATTGTTGATCGGGGTCCGTATCACGATGTCCAACCCGATCGTGAGGATGGCGATCGCGAAGAGAGGTTTGCCGATCATGGGCCGAATCGTGACCCGCTCCGACAGCCAGCCAATGAACGCGGCCGCGACCGCTCCAAGAACTACGGCCGGTATGAATGAGATGCCTTTGTCGACCGCGAACCAAGATGTCATATATGCGCCGAACAACATCACCGCCGGGTGAGCGAAGCTAACCACCTGCATGGCTTTGTAAATGATGACAAACCCGAGAGCCAACAGGGCGTAGATGGAGGCCAAAGAAAGGCCGGCGATGGTCGCCTGAATGAACGTGGTCATCAGTACATCTGCTCAATCAGATCCGAGAATCGATCGACCAGGACCTTACGCTTGAGCTTCTGCGTAGCGGTCAATTCTCCCTCTTCATGGTCGAGTTCCTTGGGGATCAGAGCGAACTTCTTGACCGTCTCGACACGGGCGAAGTACTCGTTGGCGGTATCGACCTGTTTCTGAATGAGGGCTACCACCTCAGGCTTTTCCGAAAGGTCCCGGTACGTCGTGAACGTAATGCCCTTGCGTTGAGCCCAGTTCGAAACCGTGTCGAACTCGATGCCGATGAGGGCGGTGAGATACTTCCGGCGATCACCGATAACCATGGCTTCCTTGATAAAAGGCGAAACCTTCAGCTTGTTTTCGATCTCAGACGGAGAAACGTTCTTTCCACCTGCCGTGATGATGATGTCCTTCTTGCGATCGATGATGCGCAGGAAGTCTCCGTCGAACTCGGCAATATCCCCGGTGTGCATCCAACCGTCTTCGTCGATCGTCTCAGCGGTGGCTTCAGGGTTCTTGAAATACCCTTTGAAAATGCCCGGCGACTTGATGAGGATCTCCCCGTCCTCCCCAAGACGGATCTGCACGTCGTCGTTGACCGCAACCCCGATCGTTCCCAACCGGGCCTTGCCGGGCAGGTTGCCGGTTCCCAGCGCGGTGGTCTCCGTCATCCCCCAGCCCTCGTACAACGGGATACCGATGGCCAGGAAAAACTTGATCACCTCGGGGGCGATCGGAGCCGCACCGCTGGTCGCCTGCTTGCATCGCTGCATTCCCAGCTTGCGCTGCAGCGATCGAAAAACAGCGACGTAGCCCACCTGATGAACGATTTCGCCGACGAAGCCCCGCGATCCGGTCGCGAGCAACCGATCGGCGCTCTTCATTCCCGTCTTCAGAAAGACCTTGTACATGGCTTTCTTGAGCAAGGACGCGTCAGACATGCGGATATTCACAAGAGCGTGCATCTTCTCCCAGATGCGAGGTGGGGCCGGGAAGTAGGTCGGCTGGATCTCGGCGAGATCAGCGACCACCGTCTCGATTGACTCGGCAAAGTTCACACACGAACCCATCGCCAGCGCTCCGCAGACGTCATATAGTCGTCCGAAAACGTGACACAAAGGCAGATAGCTGAGGAGTTGGGGCTGCCCTTTGGGGAGGCCGCCCGCCGCAATCAAGTCTTCTGCAGATTCGGACGCCCAGGTCAGGTTGCGATGCGACAGCATTGCCCCCTTCGGCGCTCCCGTGGTCCCGGACGTGTACACGAGGGTGGCCGTAGCTTCGGGTTCGATCGTATCTACGAGACCATTGATCCGGTGCGGATCGTCGGCTAGAGCCGCCTCACCGGCTCCCATAAAGGCACTCCACGACATCAACCGCCCGTCGGTGTATGCCCTGACTCCTCGCGGCTCGACGTAGACAATCTTCTCCAAATCGGGAAGAGATTCGACCGCCAGCGCTTTATCAACCTGCTCTTGGTCCTCGGCGATCAGCACTTTGGATTCGGAGTGCTGGAGCAGATAGGCGACTTCAGCCATCGGATTGGTTGCGTAGAGGCCGACCGACACCGCCTGGATCGACTGAGCCGCGAGATCGGCTATGACCCACGCCTTTCGGTTCTCAGAGTGAATCGCGACTTTGTCACCTGGGCGAACCCCCAACTGCCAGAGCGCCATCGCCGCCGCTTGTACTTCGTGCCAGAACCCGGCGTACGAGGTCTCCTGCCAGATCCCGAACTCCTTTTCGCGAAGGGCGATATCACCAGGTCGGCTCGTTGCAAGTGCGCGAAGCCGGGCTGGAAGTGACGTGAGCGTCCCCGATTCGGCGGGACTGCGCTGCTCCATCGTGGCTGTCATAATCGACTCTCTTCGCTCGTCGGAAATGCATCCCCCCCGATGCCCTCAGTTTCAAACTCTTCGCCGAGATACGCCCGGATCACGTCCGGGTTCTTCTGGATTTGCTCTGGCGTACCCTCGGCAATCTTGCGACCGAAATCGATCACCATGATGCGGTCGGCGATATCCATGACGAGGCCCATGTCGTGCTCGACGAGGATCATCGTCACCTGCAGTTCCTCCTGGATGTCGAGTATGAACCGGGCCATGTCCTCGGTCTCCTCGAGGTTCATGCCAGCCACCGGCTCATCGAGCAACAGGATGCGCGGGTCCATGGCAAGCGCTCGTCCCAGTTCGACCCGCTTCTGCACTCCATAGGGAAGCATCCCCACCAAACTCTTTCGGTACTGGGCAATTTCGAGGAAGTCGATGATCTCCTCGGCGCGTCGCCGGTGTTCGGTTTCCTCGCGTTTGGCCTTCCCGAAATACAAGGCCGACGACAAGATCCCCGACTTCATGTGCAAGTTCCTACCGAGCAGGATGTTGTCGAGGGTGGTCAGGTTTGAGAACAACTCGATGTTCTGAAACATACGGGCAACCCCCAGCGCGGCAATCTTGTCGGGTCGCAAGCCGAGCAGGTCGGTGCCGTCGAGGTGGATCTGCCCTTCCTGGGGCGTGTAGACCCCATTCAGGCAGTTGAAGATCGAGGTCTTCCCGGCGCCGTTCGGACCGATGATCGCGAACAATTCGCCCTTGCTCACGTCAAAACTGACCCCGTCGACTGCGACGACGCCCGCAAACGAGAGTCGCACCTCGTCAAAGCGGAGCAACGCTTCACTCATGAGAGCCACCGCTTACGTCGTTTGTAATGCTTGACATCGCGAAACGACTTCCGTTCTTCGCCGCCGGCGTGGAGCCCAAGGTAAAACTCTTGGACATCTTCGTCTTGCATGAGTTCGGCGGCCGGCTTGTCCATAACGATCTTCCCGGTCTCCATGACGTAGCCATGTTGGGCGATAGACAGTGCCATGGTGGCGTTCTGTTCCACGAGCAGGATGCTCGTTCCATCCTTATTGATGTCGACAATCAAATCGCGAATCTTCTGCACGAGGATCGGAGCCAGACCAAGACTCGGCTCGTCAAGAATCAGATATCGAGGATTGGACATCATCGCCCGTCCCATCGCCAGCATTTGTTGCTCGCCACCCGACAGGTATCCCGCCGTTGATTTTCGCCGCTGCGCCAGGATGGGAAAGAGCTCGTAAACCTTATCCATCTGACCGGACATGTCGCCCTTGGCCGTGTGGGCTCCCACCCGCAGGTTCTCTTCGACGGTGAACTCGCCGAAGACGCGACGCCCTTCGAGAACCTGGGTCACACCCCGGCCGACGATAGACGCCGCCGATGATTTATGGATGGCGTCACCATCGAGCGTGATTTCACCTTTGGTGATGTCACCATTGTGAACGTCGAGCAGGCCCGATATGGCTCTCAGAACGGTCGTCTTGCCGGCGCCGTTGGCTCCGAGCAGCGCAACGATTTGGCCGTCCGGGACCTTAAATGAGACACCCCGCAACACGAGAATGACGTCGTGATATACGACCTCCACGTTGGCTAACTCGAGCACCTGACTCCTCTACCGCTGCCTTGCCGGGCATGGTAGGCAGCGTTCCCCGACCTTCACCGTGTGGACGCCGAATTTCTGTGACGACCTTCAGGCGCCTTCCACCCACTCCGCGCCCCCTGGCCAATGTTCCTTCTTCCAGATCGGCGCTCGCTTTTTCAATTCATCGATGATGTAGCGGGCGCAGTCGAACGCCGCGCCTCGATGCACCGACGACACCGCTACGAGAACCGAGACGCCTCGTACTGCTACCGCGCCGGTCCGGTGCTCGGCTACGACATGCAAGACATCCCATTCCCGGCGAGCCTCGGCGATGATCTCGCCGATCTTTTCCTTCACCTGTTCGGCGTACGCCTCGTACTCGAGATGGTCGATGTCGGTTTTGCCTGCGGAGTGGTTGCGCACGGTCCCGGAGAAGAGGACCGTCGCTCCGGCGCGGTCATCGGCCACCTCGGCATAGGCGGCCGCCGGGTCGAGCGGATCGGCAGAAATGCCAACGCGAGTTCGAAGGGTGTCATCGTTCATACAATGATCTTATGCCAGACGAACCATCGACCGACCCGACATCGCCCGATCCGTTCGCCGACGGCTCTCACGAGACCCCTCCCCCGCTACCGCCCCAGCTCTCCCGATCAGATCCCGCTGAGCCAGCGCCATCGACCGAACTTTCCGGCGGTAGGGGCAGCCATCGGCAGCCGGCGACGACCGGGAAGTGGAAAAGGCGGGGCAGCTGGGTGGGAGCGTTCTTGCTCCTCGGCATCGGTACGTCGGTGGCTGTGTGGCAGCTGGGCCGACCGATCCCGGTACAGAGTCGCACCTCGGTTACGACCAGCACGTCGACTCCCCCAACCACCGTCCCTCTCGCCCAACCAGCCTTTGCCGTGACGATTGAAGTGGTCGGTGATGCCGATCCGACCGTCGGCCGCGGCTCGGGGACCGTCATTGGAAACGGTGAGTACATCTTGACGAACGCGCATGTCGTTCGGGACGCGATCACGATTACTGTCACCGACGGCGATGGGACATCACAGGCGGCCGATCTGGTCGGGATCGATCTCGTCACGAACCTTGCGGTTATAAGGATCACCGACCCGCTCCCGCCGATGGGAGAGCCGTCTGCGGAGATCCTGACGATCGGGTCGTCTGTGACCATCCCGGGCGACGCCCCCGGCGGCGCAACCGTCATCGGAGTTGCCCAACGACTCGACGTCAGCGACGTGTGGCGGCTCTACGACCTTATCGAGATCGACCAACCCGCCATGGTGCACCTGAGTGGCGGCCCGCTCCTCGATGGTGCGCAGCAGGTGGTGGGAATCATTACTGCCATCTCAGACACCGAGGGGCCGGGTTTCGCCGTTCCGATCGCCACCGGACTCTCGATCGCCGGGGAACTGATCGACGACGGCGAGGTTCTTCACGGTTATCTCGGTGTCCAGGGACTTGACTCACTTCTCGGAGGGGTTGAGATCTTCGCTTTTCCACCGGGCTCCCCGCTGCGAGCCGCCGGCGCCCGCGAGAATGACCGCATCGTCGCAATCGACGATGTTGAGCTGGCAACCACCGGCGATCTAGTAGCGCGGATTCGGACCTATCGTGCAGGTGACAACGTAAGGGTGTCGATTGTGCGGGAGTTCGAAACAATCGCCTTGGACGTCACCCTCGACCGCCATCCGGAATCGTGATTGTTTATGGCAGATGACATCTTCTCCCAACTCATAGATCTCTTCAACCAGCCCGGCCCGGTGAACTGGAAACTCGCCAGGGAAGTGGCCGTTCAGCTCGCTGGTGATCGCCAGCCGGTCGATCCGTGGCTCGCCGATGAACACATCGAACTGGGTCGACTCGCTCAACTTCAAATCCAGGCCACGACCCACCTCCGCTCACCCGATTCGTTGGACGTTGTTCCGACCGATCGCCATGACTGGGTCACCCAACAGTTGCAGGCCTTTGGCTACCTCGTTGAGCCGCTAGCCGGCCAATACAGCGGGCTCGGCGACGGGACGGACCCCATGAGCCAACTGCTCAAACCGCTCGGCCCGGCACTCCTCGGCATGCAAATGGGTTCGACTGTAGGGTTTCTCGCCCATCGTGCCCTCGGCCAGTTCGATATTGGCCTGCCAACCAACCCGCCAGGAGCCCGATACGTAATCGTCGACAACGTCGAGGCTTTCATCACGGACTACCAGCTGGAGCCGCGGCAGACTCGTCTGTGGGTGGCCTTCCGAAACGGCGTTCATGACTCGGCGTTCGCAGGTCCATGGATCCGGCAGCACCTGGTCGACCTCGTTGAGGAGCACCTCGGTGGTGTCGAATTCGATACGTCGAACCTTATGGAAACGATTCAGAATCTGAGCGACCCGAGCCATTTGCAGGAACTCCTCGCCGACGGGGACGGACTTACCGGCTTCTTGTCCCCAACCGCCAGTTCGGACGCCCAGGCCCGGGCTCGGGCCGCGATCGGCTTCGTGTCTGGATATGGCGAGCACGTCCTCAAGGCCTCGGCCGCAAGACTCATCCCTGATCTCGACGCGATCGAGAGTGCCCACCACCTCAAACAATCCGAACCGGGAACTCCCGACCAATTGATGACTCGCATCATCGGTCTGGAGTTGACCAATGAACTGCACCAGGAAGGCGCCGAGTTCTGCACCGAGGTTGAGCGCCGATGGGGCGCTGAGGCTCTCGAGAGCGTGTGGCAGGAACCCGCTCACCTGCCTCGCGGCGACGAACTCGCCGACCCGGTTGCCTGGGCGGCCCGGGTGCTTCTCCCCGACTTCTAGCCCACCGACTACATTCTCCGACTCACCCACCACAGCCAGAGAACGGAACAACCTATGCCCGCCGAAATCGGACAGCCCGCCCCCGCGTTCGAACTTGTCGACCAGACCCGCTCACTCGTCTCGCTTGAGTCACTCCTTGGCAAGAAATCACTGATCAAGTTCGTCCCCTTTCCCTTTACCCGGGTGTGCGAGGGAGAGGTTTGTGAGGTGCGCGACAACCTGACGTCGTTGACCGACCTTGATACGAATATCGTCGTCGTCACCTGTGACACAGTCCCTTCGAACACCCGCTGGGCGACCGAGTTGGGCGTGTCGTTTCCGATCCTGTCGGATTTCTGGCCGCACGGCGCGGTCGCCCAGGCCTACGGATGTTTCAATGAGGCGATTGGTGTGGCCATGCGCTCAACCTTCGTGCTTGACGAAGACGGCATCGTCCGAGACATCGTGGCAACCCCGGTTCTCAGAGAAGCCCGCTCGATGGCGGCCTATCACGAAAGCCTCGCATCGATCTAGAAAAGGCTCGGCTAGCCGAACAGGTCATTCCAAAGTCGCTCGAAGAACCCCCGACTCTTAGGATCGGGTAGTTCGGAAAGGACTCGCTCCTGCACATCAACGGGCAGCTCTCCGACGAGTACGTACCCACCAAGATCACTGTTCCAGGCGTAGACCGCTCGCCCCAGTTCGAAGATCCGCTGGTAGTCGTGGCCCTCGATGGTCACCCGGGGCCGGCGGTCGAGTTCCGGGACCGAGATCGGCCGGTCCGAATTCGTCAGTTGGAAGGTGAATACTCCATCGCCGTAGAACGCCGACCTGACGTCCGGCTGAGATCCAAGGGTGAGCTTAAGTCGATTGAAGCCCGCCAACCGGACCGGAAGCGCCGGATCGACATTGCGAATCGGCGCCTCGGTGGCCTCCACCTCCGCAACGACTTCGATGCCTTCGGCCGGGCCGGCCGTGCCCAGCGCAAAAGCGACAAACCGGGTAGTGCAGTACATCGACCCGTCACCGTTGAAGATCTCGGACATCAACAGCACCGACGATTCGGTGTCGAACGAGAGCCGTACGCGGATCTGGCTGCCGTCGACAATTTCGACAACGTCAACGGCCCGACCGAGCACCGCATCAGCCTCGGCCATCCTCATCGTGTAGCGATCCCCCAGGTCGGTGGACAACATGAGCGCCTTGGCGGCGCGGGTTGTCCCGCCCGGATCAACCGTGACGATGACACCGGCGTCGTTTTGACCGACTTCGAATACTTCGGCGTGGCGCCCATCTGGCTGGTCACAGATGACCGACTGTTCGCCCGAGTAGACAACCCCGACGCTGCGATCCATACGATCGGTGACCTCGTCGGCCATCGCGATAGATGCCGACCCGGCCAGGAGGGCGAGGACTGCCGATCCGAGTATCAGGACGCGTCTCATCATTCGCCGCCCCCATCTCGAACCAAACCAACCACGGGGCTCACGCCGCCGCCAACGAGAGTTTGTTGTTCGTACTGAGCTGACACTTCAACGAGGGTCAAGCCAACCGAATCAGGAGCGGCCGCAGTAGCGACCGCCACGAAGATCATGACAGCTGCGGCGGCGGCTCCCACCCAGGCGGCGGGCCGACGGCGCAGAGGAACTACATCAGGGACGAGTCCGAGGTCGACGCGGATCGAATCGGGTAGCTCGAGAACGGGTAGGGATCTCAGGACCGAGCGGGCCGCATGCAAATCGGCCATCTCTCGCTGGCAGGCGCCGCAATCGGCCAGGTGAGCTACCAGTCGGGAGGCTTCCTTGGTGGTGGTCTCCCCGTCGAGATAAGCCGATGCCAGTTCGCCGACGTGCATCATGTCAGGGCCTCGCGCATCATCTTGCGCCCCCGGTGGATACGACTGCGTACGGTCCCGACTGGTGCCGCCACGGCACTGGCGATCTCATCGTATGAAAGACCGACCACATCACAGAGGACAACGGCTTCACGGAAGTCGTAGGGCAGGCCGAGGAGTGCCTTCTGCACATCGTCGCCGAGCCGGATCGAGGCGAGCACCTCATCGGGCGGTGGGGTTGAAATGAGGTTGGTGCGATCGAGGTCGACCGGGAGTGACGTGGTCGGTCGTCGTTTCTTGCGACGGACGTCATCGAGAAACGCGTTGCGGGTGATTCGCCACAACCAGCCTTCGAATGATCCGGGCGTGTAGTTGGCCAATCCGCGTTCGACCCGGAGGAGGACATCTTGGGCGAGGTCTTTGGCGTCGTCCGGGTTGCCCGTAAGGCGGTATGCGAAGTTGTATATCTTGCGCCCATGCGTCCTTGCGACTTCTTCCCACGAGAGTGGAGCGCCGTCTGTCACGGCCTACTCCTCTCAACGGAGCGCGACGAAAAAGAGTTCCCTGCGTTCAGGGAGAACGGTGGGCGGCGAGCCGCCAATGCTTCGGCCGAAGCTTCGGCTGATCTACGACTCGGTTTTGGACTCGGTGGTAGTGCTGTCTGCTGGGGCGTCGTCTGACTTGGCGCCTTCTTCGATACCCTTGCGGAATTCCTTGGTTGAAGCACCCAGTGAGCGGGCGAGATCAGGAAGTTTGCGGGCACCGAAGAGCAGGAGAACCACGATGAGAATGACAATCCATTCTCCGCCTTTTGGAATACCCATGCTGATGTCCTTTCGTTGCCCATATGCTAGCTGCCTCGGTCCGCCTAGACGCAAGCCATCCCATGGCTTTTCGTCAGCTTGGACGTTTCGAGGCCGCTAATCGGTTCCTGCCGGGTCGAACCCGCATCACCGCGTCAAGTTGCCGGGGCAGCTAGTTCAGCGCGAGGGCGTCCACGAACTTCTGAAGACGCTCGCGGGTAACGAACTGAATGCGCGGTTCAGATTTCTCCATCTGATAGACACTGAACGGCCCGTACTTGTCCGAGACGAGCAAGCCGCGGTCGGCCTTGGAAGAAATGAAGTCCACCAGGAAGGTACGCATATCCTTTTCGTCTAACTCCGGCGAACCGTTGGGATCGTGGGCCACCTCACGGACGTAGGTAACCGACCCACCCTTGCTTGCGGTGTAGGTGCCGGGCACGGGTCCGTCCACGACCGCATATCCAAAGAGCCGCAGCAAGCCGGACACGAGTTGACCCGAGTCCATCTCGGCCGGGTCGATGCCCTGGCCTCGCAATCCCACTTCGACGGCCTTGGGGATCCGCAGTTCTGTGCCGATGGGCCCCAACGTGTCCGAGCGAGACTTGGTAACGGTGGAGGGAACTTCGCTTTCTCCCGCGAATTGGGCGTCGATCGGGTCGTACCCGACGTGTCCGAGATGAAGCTGGGGAGCGGCGACCACCGGCGGGGGCAACTCGCCCCTCGTAGGGAGTTCCATCGTGCCGACCTTGACCGGTGGGCCACCTCGTCCGGCGAATGCGGTGACTTTGGCGACCTGGCTGATCGGCAAGCTGTGCCGTTTTTCTCGCACGACCTCAAGCGCTTCGGCCACCAGCAGGTCCTTCATGACCTCGTCGGCGCCGTCCTCTGGAAGGGGCACGTCAAACGTCACTTCGGCAACATCGTCACGAACGTGAAACGAGACAACTTTGGGTCGAGGGCGCTCACTCACAGCGATTTCATCAGCCGTCCCGGCCTTCTTCTTCTCGGTGATCCCGAGGGCGGCTTTTCGCGCTTGCAGGTTGCGCCTCATCAAGAACCACACGACCAGCAGGCCGAAAGCAAAAATCAATGTTGGTCCGAGCAACTCCACAGGTTTCCTCCAACTACTGCGTGCGGTCAGTCTAGAGGCCCCGATGGGACCGTGTTCCCCTACCAACCCTGACGGTTAGGAGGCGTGACGAATCCGGGCGGCGATGGAACGCTCTTTGCGAATCTTGCGTCGTTCCCGCTCTGATAGGCCGCCCCAGATCCCAAACTTCTCTGATTGGGTAATGGCAAACTCAAGGCATTCGCCTTTTACCTGGCAGGCATTGCAGATAGCTTTGGCTTTACGAGTTGAAGCGCCACGCTCGGGGAAGAACAAATCGGCGTCTGCGCCACGGCAGTTCGAGTAGTCCTGCCAGGACAGATCATCGACCGCGAGGGCGTCAATTAGTGTTCGATGCAACGGAAATCCCCTAAACCTTGTAATTACACGTTTGTGATTGTGCATCGTTGGGCGGGTTATGTCAAGACGGAATTGGTCACCGCGCCAGTCCAGTCCTAGAGTTTTGCCATACGCACAAGAACCGCGACGCAATACAGTCTGCCTCCGGTCACGTGTTGTAGGTTGGACGCAGAGTTTCTTTGAGGAGGACGTAGTGGCCTTAACCGAGTCTCCCGCCAAGGGGCGCCGGAGCTTCTGGCTCCTCGACCTGTATGGGTCGGCCGTGGGAAAGAAATGGGCCATGGCGCTGTCCGGGATCGTGCTCCTCGGATTCGTCGTCGCCCACATGATCGGCAACCTGCACATGTATGAGGGTGCCGCCGAGATGAACGAATATGGCGAATACCTCCGGGTCATCGGCGGGCCGATAATCCCCCACACCGTCTTCCTATGGCTGATTCGCCTGCCACTCCTCGCTGCGTTCCTCATTCACATCCATGCGGCTTATGCGTTGACGATCACCAATAACCGCGCCACGATCGACAAGTACAAGCAGCCGCGTGAATGGCTGGCTGCCAGCTACGCCTCACGCACCATGCGCTGGTCAGGCATCATTGTTTTGCTGTTCGTCGCCTGGCACCTTGCCGACCTGACGCTCGGGTGGGTCAACCCGGACTTCATCAGCGGCGAACCCTTCCACAACACTGTGGTCAGCTTGAGCAACGTCGGCATCGCCGCTCTCTACATTGCGGCGAACATCGCCCTCGGCATGCACATCTTTCACGGGGCCTGGAGCTTGTTCCAGTCCATCGGGGTCAACAACCCCCGGTTCAACCGTTGGCGTCGCTGGTTCGCCCAGGGCCTCGCCACGGTGATCGTTATCGGCAATATCAGCTTTCCGGTCATGATCTTGACCGGCGTGGTCGGCTAGAGGAGTCCAAGGCATGGTTCTAGAACTCGATGCAAAGATCCCCGAAGGCGACATTGACACGCTGTGGGAAAAACACAAGTTCGACATGAAACTTGTGAACCCGAACAACAAACGCAAGTTCGACATCATCGTGGTCGGAACCGGCCTCGCCGGCGCCTCGGCAGCTGCCTCGCTGGCCGAGCTTGGCTACAAGGTCAAAGCATTCACCTATCACGACTCGCCCCGTCGGGCCCACTCGATCGCCGCCCAGGGAGGCATCAACGCCGCCAAGAACTACCACGGCGACGGTGACTCGGTCTTCCGCCTCTTCTACGACACCGTCAAAGGTGGCGACTACCGGTCCCGCGAGGAAAACGTGTATCGACTCGCCGAGGTCAGCCTGAACATCATCGACCAGGCCACCGCTCAGGGCGTCCCGTTCGCACGTGAGTACGGCGGCAAGCTCGACAATCGGTCGTTCGGAGGAGCCCAGGTTTCTCGCACGTTCTATGCGAGAGGACAAACCGGCCAGCAGTTGCTGCTTGGGGCTTACCAGTCGCTGGCGAGGGTGGTCGGATTGGGCCAGGTCGAAATGCACACCCGCACTGAGATGCTCGACGTGGTCATCAAGGACGGCCGGGCCGTTGGCATCGTCACCCGCAATCTGATCACCGGCGAGATCGAATCACACTCGGCCCACGCGGTTGTCCTGGCGACCGGTGGCTACTCCAACGTGTATTACCTATCGACCAACGCCATGGCCTGCAATGCAACGGCGATCTGGCGCGCTCACCGGCGCGGGGCGGCTTTTGCGAACCCGGCCTACACCCAGATCCATCCGACCTGCATCCCCTCGGCCGAGGAATTCCAGTCCAAGCTGACACTCATGTCGGAGTCGCTGCGCAATGACGGCCGCATCTGGGTCTCGAAGAAAGCCGGCGACGACCGCAAAGCCAACGAGATTCCCGAGGACGAACGCGACTATTACCTGGAGCGCCGCTACCCGGCGTTCGGCAACCTGGTGCCCCGCGATGTGGCTTCGCGTAATGCCGAAGCGATGATCAACGAAGGCAAAGGCGTCGGCCCGCTCAAGAACGGCGTGTATCTCGATTTCGCCGACTCGATCAAGCGCCTCGGCGAAGACACGATTCGAGAACGCTACGGCAACCTCTTTGAGATGTACGAGCGGATCACCGATGAGAACCCGTACGAGGTGCCCATGCGGATCTACCCGGCCCCCCACTACACCATGGGCGGCCTGTGGGTCGACTACCACTTGATGACGAACATCCCTGGCCTTTATGCCATTGGCGAAGCGAATTTCTCAGATCACGGGGCCAACCGGTTGGGAGCTTCGGCGCTTATGCAAGGCCTGGCCGACGGCTACTTCGTTCTTCCCTACACAATCGGCAACTATCTCGCTGGCATGCTCGGCGACCCGGTCGTCCCAACCGACGATGCTGCCTTCACAGAGATCGAGTCCGAAGTCACCGAACGCACGAATCACTGGCTGTCTATCAATGGCACCCGGTCGGCCGACTACTTCCATCGTGAACTCGGCAAAATCATGATTGCGCACTGTGGGATGTCCCGGAACGAAGCTGGCCTCAAGCAAGCCCTCATCGAGATCCCCGCTTTGTACGAGGAGTTCAAGAAAGATGTGAAGGTGCTCGGCAGCGCCGAAACGTTCAACCAGTCCCTGGAGAATGTCCAGCGAGTCGATGACTATTTCCAGCTCGCCGAGCTCATGTGTCTTGATGCTCTCGAACGAGAAGAGTCCTGCGGCGGCCATTACCGGGAAGAGTCCCAGACGGAGGATGGCGAGGCGTTGCGCAACGACGACGACTTCGCCTACGTGGCGGCATGGGAATGGACCGGCGATCCCGGCAAGGCAGAAGTAACCAAGGAACCACTCGACTTCAAATACGTGAAACTGTCACAGAGGAGCTACAAGTAATGGACCTCACGCTTCAGGTATGGCGCCAGGCAGGACCAAACGCTCCCGGCAGACTGGTCGACTATCCGGCCAAGGACATCAGCCCTGAGATGTCGTTCCTTGAGATGCTCGACATCGTCAACGAGAACCTCAATGCGCAGGGCATCGAACCTATTGCCTTCGACCACGACTGCCGTGAGGGTATCTGTGGCATGTGCGGCCTCATGATCAATGGTCTCGCCCATGGACCTCAACTCGGAACCGCTACCTGCCAACTGCATATGCGCAAGTTCAAAGACGGTGACACCATTGTCATCGAACCGTGGAAGGCAACCGGGTTCCCCATCGTGCGAGACCTGGCGGTCGACCGGAGCACCTTCGATCGGATTATCGAAGCCGGCGGTTTCATCACCGTGCCAACCGGGTCGGCTTCGGACGCCAACCTGACCCTGGTTCCCAAAGAAGTCGCTGAATGGTCGATGGATGCTGCCGCTTGTATCGGGTGCGGCGCCTGCGTGGCTGCCTGCCCGAACTCGGCCGCCCAGCTATTCACCGCCGCCAAAATTGCCCACCTCTCGGTTCTCCCCCAGGGCCAGCCAGAGCGCTGGACCCGGGTCGAGGCCATGGTCGACAAGATGGAAGAGTTCTTCGGTTCATGCACCAACCACGGAGAGTGCGAAACCGCCTGCCCGAAGGAAATCTCACTCGACTTCATCGCCCTCATGAACAAGGACTACATGAAGGCCAAGTTCAAGAATCGCCGACTGGTCTCCCAGACCGGTTGACACGCCCCGGGCGCACTCGCCTCCTGGCTTCCAGATAACTAGTCATAACCGAAATTGCCCGTCCGGTATAGGTGACTAGTCACAAGTTCGCTCCGGGAAAACCGCCCTGCCACCACACCAAAATGGGTTGCCAGCCTCTTCATGCTTCACTACTCTAAGTGGTGGGAGGCCCACTCTAGGTGCAAGTCACTTTGACCGGAGTGGTCCGAAAGGGCGGTACCCATGAAGGAACAAAAGACCAAGCACCAACTCTGGGGGGCAGAGGATGGCGCGACACTCATCGAGTTCGCCGTCGTGTTCCCTCTCGTCATCCTGGTGGTCATGGGGGCTCTGGAATTCAGCCTGGCGTTCAAGGACTGGCTCACCGTGTCGCACGCTTCACGAGCTGCGGTGAGCGCCGCGGCGACCGCCGCCAATGACGTCACCGCCGACATCGAGATTCTCGAAGCGGTCGAAGAGGCGTTTCTGACCGGATTCGACGGGCTCGACAGCGTGGTCGTCTCCGATCCCGACAGTGGTCTTTCGACGACGTACGTCTTCACCGGCAATCCAATATGTCGCTGGTCACCCTGCCCTGACCCATTCGCGGGACCGGTCGATTTTGGTCCCCCGTATCAGCAGCCGGCGTACCTGCCATCGAGCCGGGACGTGTCTGCTCCCAATGTGGGCCGCGTACAGGTGGACATAACGATGACCCATGACTGGGTAACGGGCATGATCGGATCATCGACGGTGTGGACCTCATCCGTCGTCACTCGCCTAGAGCCGAGGGTCTTCGAATGAGCCGGTTCCGTCGGGTGTTCGCCAGGTCCTCCAACGAACGGGGGACGAGCCTGATCGAGGCTGCGGTGGTCCTGCCATTCCTCATCGCGGTCGTCATCGGCCTGGCAGAGTTCGGTTTTTTCTTCGTGGACTCGCTCCCGGTGTCGACATCGGCCAAACAAGGCGCCCGGGTTGGTAGCACCGCCGGCAAGGCTCCCAGCGCAGACGCGGTGATTGTCGACACCGTCAACGAGTCGGTCGCCTCGGCTAGCAACTCGAGTATCAAGGCAATCTGGGTCTTCAAGGCCGACGCCGCCGGCGACCCGGTCGATGGCTGCACCGTCGACACCAACCCGCCGTACTACTTCAATTGCCCGGGAGGCACAGCCAACATCCGGATCTACGCACCTGATGGGACCGCGGTCGCCGGGAGTTGGGTGTCGTCGGGTCGCAACAACACGATGGGCAACAATTGCCCGGCGGTTCCGTCGGCATGCCCTGACCGGATCGGGGTACGAGTGGTGTACACCCACAACTACATCACGTCGCTGCTGCCACTCCCCCAGGGACCCTTCTCCGAAGATGCCATTTTCCAAATTGAACCGAACCAAGGGTATTAGGAGCTGTAGTGCGACGTATCAAGGAACTCCGAGACACCGAGAGTGGCGCGATCCTCCCATTCTTGGCCGTCATCCTCGTGACCTTGCTGGCGATCGCTTCATTTGCCACAGACCTTGGGTGGTTCTATCTCAACTCGCAACGGGTCCAACGAGCTGCCGAAGCTTCCGCGCTGGCCGGCGTCGTGCACATGCCGCAGGCCTACGGCACGAAAGCCGAACCAACTGCTCGCCAGGTCGCCACCGCCAACGGGTACGACGATGCGCTTCCCGGCGTCGACGTGGTCGTCAACCCGATAGCTGGCGAGCCGAATCAAATCGAAGTGACGATCACCGATACGGTCCCGACCTTCTTCCTAAGCCTCCTCGGGATGGATTCCCAGCCGATCACCAGGACGGCCACCGCCGAATACATCCCACCGCTCCGCCTCGGCAGTCCCGACGGCCAGTTCGGCAACAGTTGCGATCCAAAGGACGCCAGCTGCCCAACCCAGGGCAACTATTGGGCGAACATTCACGGCAAATACACCGACACCCGCATGGGCGACGCGTACTCGTCGTACTGTGCGGACGGATCCGGCAGCGGCAGTTCAGGGTGCAGCCAAAACGACGGTTATCGTTCGCGCGGATATCTCTACGGGATCGAAGCCGACGGTGCCTCGAGCTTCACCGTCCAGTTTCTCGACATGGCGTTTCACAACATCTCCGGCGGAGTGACCACGAGCGATAACCATCGGACTGGCGACCGGGGTTGCGAAGACTGGGGAAACCCCAGCCCGAACTGCGGGCAAACCATCCGCACCACGCTCTATGCACCCGATCCAAGTCCACTGGACGTCAGCAACAACACCCCCATCTGCAGCTATGACTGGGTACCTCGTCCCCAGATCGCCGCAACCAATGCCGCTTCTTACGTGTGGGAAACACCGACCGGCTGCTTCACGGTGTCAGGTGCCCAAAGCCGGCGTGTACGTATTACAGATCCAGGTCCTTGACCCGGGCAACGCAAAATTCTCTGGCCTGAACCGCTACTCCGTCGGCGTCGCCTCGGCGGGCAACCAGGCTCGCCTCTTCGGGCTTGGCGACGTATCGATCTATAACAATGCTCCCGGAACCCCGACCGAGTTCTATCTCGCCGAGGTCGAAGCGTTCTATCGTGGCAAGACATTTGTTGTCGAGCTTTACGATCCGGGGGAGGCCAATCCGGGCGGCACCGTCACCATTCGCCAGCCTTCCGGGGCAGGCTGGGCCACCTATCCCAGTTGTCGCATGTTCGTTCGAGGTGACGTCGACGACGCTTGGACGTCCCGGGGCACGAGAGCACCATGTGACTTCTTTGCCAACAACAGCGGCGGGGCAGACGACTACAACGGTGACTGGATCAAACTCGAAATGGACCTGCCAGACACATACGCCTGCACGACGAACTGCTGGTGGAAGGTGCTCTATGACTACACGGGGAACGTCAGCGACACGACCACCTGGCGCGCCTACATGATCGGCAACCCGGTCCACCTAACGAGATAGCGGAGCTGGACCGCGCTCGGTCGATCCGGCAGAGTTCCTTTCACGCAGTTCTGGTGTGGCGTTTCCGATCCTGTAACCGGGCTTTGCCGGATTCTTTTCCGACCCGAGCCACTATTCGCGAACAAATCTGTAACAAATCGGACTGATCTGCAACTGAACAAGTAGAAAACGCTTGAGTAAATTGGCGAATTGTCGACGAATAGTATGTTGGCTAAGGCTAATAGAACGACTACTCTGCGTCACGCTGGATCAGATAGAGTTGTATTGGATGAGGCCTTCCAGTTAGGCGTCACACGGGGATCGACCAGGTAGGGGGAGCGCTTCGACAGCGCTGGATAGATGAGAACACTTATCAACAAACTTCGTAACCGTGGCAAAGACGAACGCGGCGCCGCCCTCGTCGAATTCGCCATCATCATGCCGCTCCTATTCACCCTCGTGCTCGGCATCGTCGAATTCGGCTGGCTCCTGTCCAACGACCTCGACATCCGCCACGGAGCCCGAGAAGCCGCCCGTCAAGCCGCTGTGAACGCCGGCTCAGTAGCCGTAATGGGGGCTACCACCTGTGACTCGATGAACCTGGCCACCGGCGAAGTCATTACATTCACACAAATCGGAGGCTCAGGAATCGGCGTCAGAGGCTGAGGTCAAGGTCAGACTCGACCCCTTCAACTCCCTTACAAGCTTCTTTGGCGGGCTCATGCCGGCTAACACGGAACAGGTCGTGCGAATCCGACTTGAGCAGCCAGCAACCTGGGCGAGCGGAGGAATCCTACACATGTCCCTAGATCGCTCTCATAGACGAACGGGGCGCCACGGCGATCCTTCGTGGCCACGATGATCTTCCTGCTTGGGATGGCCGCACTGGCCATCGATGTTGGCTTCGGCTTCAACGAACGTCGTCAGGACCAGACCGCCGCCGACGCGGGGCTCTCGCAGCTGCCGTCGAAGCCAAAGTGCTTGGCAACACGAACGATGTCGTCACCGAAGCGCTCGACTACGTTCGAGCCAACCTCGACACGACCTATACCAACGCTGAGTGGGAAGCCCTGTGGCTCGCTTGCACGGACCCCGAGAAGAGTGTCGCCCCGCTGGCTGCCTACAACTTCATCCCTGTGAGCGCACCGATCGTCATGGACGTCCTCTGGGACCTTGGACTGCATGAGCATCTCGTCAGCGGGCTACTTCCGTGTCAACGTTCCCGACCAAATAGTCGACACAACGTTCGGCAAAGTCTTGGGAGTCACACAGCTGACGACCAGCGCCGATGCCATCAGCCGGCTCGCCGGGGTCGGTACCGGCGGTATCTTGCCATTTGGCCTTCCGGCGTCCATCGGCGAAGGAAACCACTCCTGCTTGAGTTCGGGACCCAAAGGAAACGCTGAACCACCTTGCGACGGAGCAGCGAACGGAAACTTTGGCGTACTCAAGGCGAGATTGTTCGGCAATACGACAATGGGAACGCCGCAGAACTGCAACGCATCCCCCTTGGGTCAAGTACTCGCCGTAAACATTGCTGCTGGACTCGATCACTGGGTAACTCTCGATGGAGACGGCCTCAATAGCAACGAAGTCCGGGATATATGCGCCAACGAAGGCGAAGGTGTCGACACCCTGAACACGGACACAGGGTTTCCTGGAAATGGAGCTGAGGAAGGCCTCGCGACAGGTCCGGTCAGCTACGGCTTCACGCCTCGACTGCAACAGGGTCCCGCAGGGGATAGAGCCAGCCGATTCGGCAACCAATTGAACGATAGACCGCTGTGGGACTACATGCTGGCGGACATCCAATCAACGAATCCGGCAGCCTACGACGTACGTGCCTGCCAGTTGCCTCGGGTTTGACAACTCCAGCCAACCCGACTTCGACTGGGACGGCGACTGGCACCCCTGATCGCCCGGAGTCGTGGCAGCACATGGCCGACTGCATGACTGATTACGTCACCGGGCCCTACAGCGCCATCATGTTCTCCGAGACCTTGGAATCGAACCCTCGGTTCGCCTACGTACCTCAGTTCTATGAAAACACTCTTGGCAACGGCAACTCTTGGCTACACATCAAGCGGTTCAAGGCCATCTTCCTGCAGGGAACCTGGTGGAAGAAGGGCAACACGACCCTGGCCTTTCATCCGGGCGAGATATGCGCTGGATGTAACGCCAACAACTACTCAATGCTCCAGCTTTCGGGGTTCATCATGCCGAACAGTGCTCTCCCAGCACGCGTTACGAGCGGACCCGCCGCCCGGTGGTGGCTTCGGCCCCGTACGACGACGTCGAGCTCTGGCACTGACCCGGGCGTACCGGCCAGGACACTGTCGGAGCGGAGTTAACGACTGCTAACCTGGCTCCATTCCAGTCATCGATAAGGAGTAGCCGAGTATGGCCGTACAGTTTCTCAGTGAAGAGTGGGCGTCGGCCTACAGTGACGCCCTCGCATCCCATGATGGGTTTCAGGGTGCCATTTCGGGCGCCAACCTGGGGTTGCAGTTCAATGTGAGCGATGCGGCTTCGGGTCCGGTCGGCTACTACATGTCGATCAACAACGGATCGGCCAACGTTGCCCTCGGCGAACTCGAAGATGCCGATGCCACGATCTCCTCGGACTACGAAACTGCCGCCGCCATCTCACAAGGCTCGATGAACACCCAGACCGCCTTCATGACCGGCAAGATCAAGGTAACCGGCAACCTGGCCGTCCTCATGATGAACCAAAACATCATCTCCCAATGGGGCTCCGCCGGCGAAACCCTAGACGTCGACTACTAACCCACCCAATAGCTGCAACCCTGGGTTTAACCCAGGGTTCCTACTATCGGATTCCGCGCACTACAGCCCTGAGAATCGGGAAAATCAGGCGGATCGACGTTTGGTCACTTGCCGAACCTGCGAGATCACCCGGTCGGGTCGGGTTTTCAGATCGTCCCAGGTGAAGCGCAAGGTGATCCATCCGTGCGTTGCGGCGACGCGGTCACGGTTCCGATCCGACTGGAACCGCTCCACCGACGAATGCCAGCGACGGCTGTCCCACTCAATTGCCACCTTCGACGCCAGATAAGCGGCGTCGAAGCGCACGGCAGGCACAAAGCCCGGATCGTATTGAACTGCATCGGGTACGCATCCTCCCGACCGCAGCACTTCAAGCCCGAGCCTTTCAAGTGGGGTCGCATCTGCCATAGGCGCTTCGTTCCGTGACAATCGCTCTGACGAGCGAGGTTCCGGGCTTCCCTTTCCCGCCGATCTCACCGAGCAACTCGGCTAGCTGCCCGAGCTTCAAACGCCGGCTAGTCAGCAGAAGGTCCACGAGTTCGCCATACACGTCAGTCTCCGTACAGGACGCGAGGTCGAAGACGGTGCGTGGGAGCGTGGTGACTGGCAGGCTTGCTTTGACGATCCAGTGCGAACGGCTGAGGTCAGCTGTTCTGCGGACCTCGACACCCGGGAACGCATGAGTGGTCGATGCAGGAACCGTCACGACCGGACGCCCGCCGGTTGGAACCACCAGTCCATGAATTCTGGCCGCCGACCTGTGCGACACAACGGCGGACCTGAGACCGAGGACTGCGCCACGCAGGAGCGCGTCTTCGTCCGGAGGCGGGAAAGTTCGATAAACACCGGACTTGACTCTGGTTAGAAACCCGGCTGCCACTCTTCGGCTAATCATCGGGTCTGACAACCCGAGTTCTGCAAGTTGTGATCGCGTGATGTGCCCACCGTGCTTGGCGGCAAGTTCGGAGATGATGCGTTGGTAGCTCATCCACCCACTATGAAGCTGCCCTCTGACAGATTCCGCTCAGCTGGCAACCCTGGGTTTAACCCAGGGTTCCTACTATCGGATTCCGCGCACTACAGCCCTGAGAACAACCCAGGGTTCGCACAGGAACCCAGGGTTGCAGCGTCAGATGGTTAGTCGAAGGTGATCGTGTGGAGTTCGTCGACCTTGGCTTTGACGGCGTCGGCGGCCTCGACGAGCAGCGTCCTTTCCGAAGCGGTGAGGTCAAGTTCGACCACCTCTTCAATGCCTTTCGCTCCGAGGCGGGCGGGCACCCCAAGGTATACCCCTTCGATGCCGTACTCACCCGACGTCATCGCGCACACCGGCATGATCTCTTTCGAGTCGGTGATGATCGCTTTGACCATCGCCGCAGCAGCCGACGAAGGAGCGAAGTACGCCGATCCGGTCTTGAGCAACCCGACGATCTCGGCGCCACCAGCACGGGTCCGGTCGACCAACTCGTCGATGTCCGCCTGCGAAAGAACCTCAGTCAACGGTTTGCCAGAGACCGAGCACTGCGACGGCACGGGAACCATTGTTTCTCCGTGACTACCGAGCGTCATGGCCTTCACCTCCGAAATCGGAACACCGAGCTTCTCGGAGATGAAGTGCACGAACCGTGAGCTATCAAGGATGCCGGCCTGGCCGATCACCTTGTGCGACGGCAAACCCGAAACCTCGAACGCCAGCGTGGTCATATGGTCGAGCGGGTTCGTGACAACCACGAGAATTGCGTCAGGGGAATACTCCAAGATCGACTCGGTGACACCCTTGACGATCTTTGCATTGACTTCGAGCAGGTCCATCCGGCTCATGCCCGGCTTGCGAGCCAAACCGGCGGTAATCACGACCACCTCGCTACCGGCGGTGTCGGCGTAATCGTTGGTGCCGAGCACCGTCGTCGAATAGTTCTCGACCGGTCGCGACTGGTTCATGTCAAGCGCGAGACCCTGCGGCAGACCCTCTACGATGTCGGTCATGACAACCTGGTCGACAATGTCTGATTCCGCGAGTCTCATGGCCGTGAGTGAACCGTATTTTCCGGCGCCAACAACAGATACTTTCCGCATGATTAGGTCTCCTGGGACAAGATATGCCTTCACCCTAGCGCCGCGTGATATCGCCGATACCAACGCCGTATGAGAAGTCTTGCCATCGCAATCAGCGTGATTTTCCTGGCCGCGGCCTGCGTTGGGGTTTCCGAACCCGACCGACCTCAGCCGGCCGTCACTGCCGACCTCCTCGACCCGGTAGTAGCGGCGGCTCTTGGTTCGCCGGAGTTCGCCGATATCGCCTGGGAACGCCGGGCCGGGCGCTGGACCATCGTCGGAGACGGACCACTCCCCGAGCCCGCCGATGTCGAAACGATCCAGGCCGCCTCGTCTGACATCCCGCCAGCTATCACCACAGAACCCCGCCAACTGGTCAGGACCTCGACAGCGGGAGTTCCGACTGGACACCCTGCCAGCGCCGCCATCGCCGTCGCCAAGGGCCCCGACGTGTATCTCCTCGACGCAGCGTTCTCGGGATCCCAAGCCGCCACCCGGTGGTCGGTTGGCCGGGTGCTCGTCCATGAACTGGTCCACGTCGCCCAGTGGTACGGGCTCTCGGACGGGTACGTCGCGGCCGCTCGATCAGGCGAGCTCGACTCACTCGACCTCGACGACGGGTCCGCAATCATCTCCGAATGGGCCGCAGCCACCGGATGGACAAACACGTCTGACGATCCACTCCACGCCACCTGGACCTTGGCCGGCGAGGCTCCTAACTCCTACGCGGCATCGAGTCCGGCCGAGGACATGGCCGAGAGTGTGTCACTGGCCGCTGCCGGCCTCGGAGATCTGCTCGACGCCACACGAGCGGAGCAGGTCGAAGCCTGGACAGACTCGACCCTTGAGCAACTGGCATCTGGCAAGCCGTGGGCACCGTTCGGTTCGGTCGAAGTCACCTCTGCCACACCGCTCTACGACGAGTCGGCTCTGGCGACCGCTCCGGTCGGGGCGACCCACGTCGACCCGCTGTACTTCGAGCTTCCCGGCAACTCACCCGATCTCGCCGAGATCGCCGGCCAGCTATCCGATCGACTCGCGGCCCGCGGACTAACCGGCGAACTGCGGGTCAGTGGCGAGACATACGAGGGCAGCTTCGCTCGAACCGACGGCTCGGTTTTCTGGGTGGAACTCATCGAAGGTCGCGACCTGGGCGCCGACGGACCGCTCCTCGTCTACGTCTGGCTGTGGTGACCGACCATCACACGGCTACGAAACGGGTTCCCAGTTCGAGGTGCTCCTCGGCCACGTTATCCCCGGACATCTCAAGCCGATCAATCCGTGGTCGGGCAACATCGGCCTGCTCCAGCATGACGGTGCCCCCAGCCCAGGCGATCGTGGCTGTGCGGGCCGTGCGATCGACCACCCCGCCGAGTACGTCGCCGTAGAACGCGACCCCCGCATCGAGATCGGGGGTGGCGATCACCACCTGCTCCAACGCCGTGACCGCCGAGCCACGGGCCAGATCGACTTCCGCCCACCACGGGTCACCCCAGGCAACGTGGTCCCCACTCATCGCAAGGTCCAGCACCTCGGTCATCGAACCGCGGTCTTCCCCTGCCTGGGCAATCTGAATCACCGGCCCGTGACCCTCTTTGGGATGGAGGAAGAACTCACGCCAGAAATCATTTGAAAAGTTCACGCCTACCGGAGCAAATCCCAGACGCCGGAACCTCTCGAGCTCCGCCTCAATGTCATCGGTCTTGAACGTGAAGTGATGCGGACCGGGACCGCTGGCACGCAAGAAACGAGCCAGGAAGTCGTTCTGGTCGACGTCCCATGGTTCGAGCAGCTCAATGGTCATGCCATCCTCGCCGCGGCCGATCCGCACTTGCATCGCCCGGAAGCCTGACCCGGGAGGGGACCCACCACCGATCACTACCCCACCGTGGCGTCCGGCAAGAAATCGTTGGAGTGGCACAACCCGTTCAGCAGCCAGTGCTACATGGTCGAACTTCAACAAGTCGAGTTACAACCGTTCGATGATCGCATCGGCGAACGCCGAAGTGCTGACTTCGGTTGGATTGTCCATGAGACGAGCGAAATCATAGGTCACGATCTTGTCGTTGATGGCCTTTTCGATCGCCGCAACAATCAGCTTCGCCGGCTCGTTCCATCCCATGTAGTTGAACATCATCTCGCCTGAGAGGATTACCGAGCCGGGGTTCACCTTGTTCATTCCGGCGTACTTCGGAGCCGTACCGTGGGTGGCTTCGAATACCGCAACCCCCGTTTCGTAGTTGATGTTTCCACCAGGGGCGATACCAATCCCACCCACCTGGGCCGCCAGCGCATCCGAGATGTAGTCGCCGTTGAGGTTCATCGTGGCAATGACGTCGTAGTTGGCCGGGCGAGTCAACACCTGCTGGAGCATGGCGTCGGCGATGACGTCCTGAATGAGGATCTTGTCGCCCGGGTCGCCGCCCGAGTCTTCCCACGAAACCAGCTCATCGGCGAATTCTTCCTTCGCCACTTCGTAGCCCCAGTTGCGGAAGGCGCCTTCGGTGAACTTCATGATGTTGCCCTTGTGGACCAGCGTCACCGACTTACGGTTATTGGCAATGGCATACCGGATCGCCGCGCGGATCAGGCGTTTGGATCCGGTCACCGAAATCGGTTTGATACCGAGACCCGAGTCGGGGCGAATGTCCCAGCCGAACTCGTCACGCAAGAACTCAAGCAACTTGCCAGCGTCGTCACTGTTCGCTTCGAGTTCTTTGCCCGCGTACACATCTTCGGTGTTCTCACGGAAGATCACCATGTCGACCGCACCCGGATCCTTGACCGGGGACGGAACTCCTTCAAACCAACGAACCGGACGCAAGCAGACATAGAGGTCCATCATCTGGCGTAATGCCACGTTCAGGCTGCGGATTCCACCGCCGACCGGCGTCGTTAGTGGTCCTTTAATCCCGACCAGATAGGTTCCAAACGCGTCGACGGTTTCTTCAGGGAGCCATTCACCGGTCTCGTTGAAGGCCTTTTCGCCGGCCAGAACCTCTTTCCAGGCGATCTTGCGATCCCCTCCGTAGGCCTTCTCTACGGCTGCGTCGAACACCCGAACGGCCGCCGCCCAGATATCCGGACCGATGCCGTCACCTTCGATGAATGGGATGATCGGATCGTTTGGTACAACAAGTCCGTCGGGACCCATGGTGATCGGCGTGGCCATTATTTGCCTCCGTGAAGCATTGAAGTTTTGTGCTGATCCGGAGGCTAGCAAGACCCCTGCTCCGTCTGGAACTCGGGACTGGAGCGATCTGGTTCGCCACATGATGATCCCCTGGGCAATGGCCCAAACAAAGGCCAATGAATCGCGAACCAAATGCGCCTGGCCACCGTATGGGTTGGAATACCCAACAAGAGGAGGGAATCGATGCGACGCATCTTGTTATTGGTGACGATTCTGGCGATGACTTTGTCGGCGGTGCCGGCCTGGGCTGACTCCGGGCGACCGCTCGAAGCTGCGCTAACCGCCGCCAACGAGACCGACGGAGGCGACGTTGGTGCCAGTGGGCACGCCTGGGTCCGGCTCAACCAGGGGCAAAACCAGGTCTGCTTCACCATTGAAGCGAACGATCTGACCACTCCTGCGGTTGCCGCCCACATTCACGAGGCGCCGGCCGGCGTAAACGGCCCCGTCGTGGTCAACTTCGATGTCGCCAGCAACGGCCTGTCCGGGTGTGTTGAGGCGGGCAAGGAGCTCATCAAGGACATTCGCCAGAACCCGTGGGACTACTACGTCAACGTACACAACCCGACCAAGCCAGGTGGCGCGGTGCGAGGCCAGCTCAGCAAGTAGGTGCAGCTTAGGACGGGGCGGGCGATCTTGCCTGCCCCGCTTGAGCTAAACGCCAGCTCGGCGTTCGGCAGCAGTCACCGTGTTGTGCATGAGCATCGCCACCGTCATGGGGCCTACCCCACCCGGAACCGGGGTGATGGCACTGGCAATGTCCTTGACGGCCTCAAAGTCGACGTCGCCGACGAGTCCGTCGTCGGTGCGGTTGATGCCCACATCGATGACTACCGCACCCGGTGAAACGTGGTTCGCACCGATCAGCTTCGGGACACCAACGGCCGCCACGATAATGTCGGCAGCTCTGCAGACGGCGGGCAGGTCTTTGGTACGTGAATGGGCGATGGTGGCAGTGGCATCGGCACCCTTCTGGGTCATCGAGCAGCGCCTGAGGACGGCCGACCAAGAACGACCGGCCCACGATCACTACGTTCTTGCCAGATACGTCGATGTCGTAGTGCTCGAGAATCCGCATGATGCCGGTCGGCGTGCAGGGGGTGAGGCCGTCTCGCCCGAGCACGAGCAGGCCAAGGTTGAAGGGGTGCAGGCCGTCGGCGTCTTTAGACGGATCCATTAGTTCGGTAATCCGATCCGAATCCAAACCCTCGGGGAGCGGTAACTGGACCAGGATGCCGTCGACAGCCGGATCGGCGTTGAGTTGTTCGATGAGGGCTTCGATGTCTTCTTGCGGGGTGTCTGCGGGAAGCTCGTGGTGGAACGAGTTGATCCCGGTTGCTTCGGCGGTCCGGCGCTTGCTGCGAACATACACATGCGAGGCAGGGTCGGCTCCAACCAGTACGGTCGCCAACCCGACCGAGATACCGCGCTCCTTGAGAGCGGCCACCCGGGCGGTGACGTCAGCTTTGACCGTCTCAGCGACGGCCTTGCCGTCCAAAATCAATGCACTCATAGTCTCCCTAAAACTGCTGCGGGCACAGTAGCGCCGTCATGGTCGGCGAGAGAACGATGGGCGCGAGTCACCGTACAAGGCAGGTGGTAGCGTCCTGCCGTGCCCGTATTTCCCACCGCCCTTCGTCACCGTCTCGGTGTGCTCTCCCTGGTAGTTCTGGCGGTCTCCGTCGTACCGATCGTTTCGGTGCTGGCGGCACCGGTACAAGCTGACTGTTCGATCGGCGCCGACCGCCCGACCGGAACCCTGCAGGTCGTGCCAGGCTCATCGTCCCCCTTCGGAGGAACCAGCGTCAAGACCTTCACCGTCGAGGTCGAAGCCGGTTTGGGCCTTGACGGCGCCTGCCTCGCCGAACAGGTCGAGTCGGTGCTCGGCGACCCACGCAGTTGGATTCATGTCGGATCTCTCGGATGGAAGCGCGTGGACACGAACCCTGACCTGCGCATCATTTTCTCCTCACCCGCCCTGACGGACCAGATGTGCGCTCCTTTGAATACCGGCGGCATCTACTCCTGCCGAAATGGCAACCGCGTCCTGCTCAACAGCTATCGCTGGCGGAGCGGCACCCCCGAATACGCTGCCCATCTCAACGAGTACCGGACCTATCAAATCAATCATGAAGTTGGTCACTACCTCGGCAACGGACACACGTCGTGTCCTGGCAGCGGCAGGGTCGCCCCGGTGATGATGCAGCAGACCAAAGGGCTCGATGGCTGCACGATGAACGGGTGGCCATTCCCATCCGTTGAACTACCACCGGAAACCTGGGACGGCACGTTCAAAGACGATGACGGTTCGGTATTCGAGGCCGACATCGAATGGATTGCCGCGCGAGGCATCACGTTGGGATGCAACCCGCCAGCCAACGACCGATACTGCCCTGAGGATGCGGTAACCCGGGGGCAGATGGCCGCCTTCCTGGATCGAGCCCTCAATGTGCCGCCAACCGGAGTCGACTTCTTTACGGATGACGACGCCAGCGCGTTCGAGGCCTCGATCAATCGGATCGCTGCAGCCGGGATCACGCGCGGATGTCAGGACGGAACCCGGTTCTGCCCGGACCAGTCCATCACCCGGGAACAGATGGCCGCGTTCTTGCACCGCTCCCCCCTCATGCTCGATGCGGGTGAGACTACGAATTATGTCGACACGGCAACGTCGATGTTCACCGACGACATCGCATGGCTCTCAGCGGTTGGGATCACCCGGGGCTGCGATCCCCCTACCAACGACCGGTTCTGCCCGACCGCCCCCGTAACCCGGGGCCAAATGGCCGCCTTCCTCCGCCGAGCGCTAGACCGGTAAAAACGGCTCGGGGAGGGGACGAGCCCCCGCGGCGGACCGGCGGAACCGTTCTGCCACGTGACCGGACGTCGGACACCACTTAACGCACCGTAGTTCTATCAAGGACCGGCTGAGAATCGCCAAAGACCGGTCAATCATGACCGCCTGCAGCTACTCCGCCGTAACTCTGGAAACTTGTGCGAGCAGCTTATACTCGTCTGCGGTAAGGACCTCTCCGGCCCGGGACATCGCTTCGGCCGCCATCGCTTTCGCGGGGGCGGCGAACACATCCGGAGAAATTGTAGCCAACGCGTGTAGTGCCTTTTGCACCCGGATATGCACTTCCAGAATCGCGGCACCGTCGCGAACGATCGGTCGAAATGCATCATCGATCATGTCCGCAGGTTGAAGCGGCGGCACGAAGACGGACTGGTGCTCGACCTTCACCTCGGGGTCATCTTTCCAGCGGGCGAGTATCCGGACCAAACGTCCGACAACACTGATGGCGGTTCCGGGATCATTGACCGCTGGCGAAAGGGCGCGCGAGGCGATCTCGGTGATGACGATCAGGCCAAAGCGAGGGTCCTGATCAAAGTTGCGTTCGGCGCCGACAGTAAAGGCTGACCGAAGCCGTTGCACCGCATCAGCATCCACTTCACGTGCGACATGGCAGAGCACGCTCGCCTCATGCACAAACGCACCCGGCAGAGCGGACAGCCAGACCTTGATCTTCAGATCGTCGGCACATTCCTGGAGTTGCCCGAGGTCGACATGCTGTATGTAACCGGTTTCTTCCGAGAAAACCGGCGAGCAGCTGGTGGGGATCGAATCCCGGATAGGTCGACCGCCCAGAAACGGAGACCCAAGTCTGTCCTCGAGTGATGTGGCGGCCGCGGTCTCTACCCGGTCCAGCGTGTCGCCCATGCGGCCGAACGTCATCAGGTGACTTATCCACCGTAACAGTGCGACGACAACCGCCGCGATCACAAAACCTGTCGCCACGAACAGAACCAGCCGGCCCTTATCGGTGTAATAGCCGGCCTGAAGAGCAATGATCCCGACGAGGCTGAACAGAAACGCGCCGAGAAATGTCGCAAGGACGTTCTGCGCGGTCGAATCTTCTTGAAGGAGCGCCGTGGCGCGCGGCGTGGCCGAACTCGCTGCTGCCGCGAACGCGGATATCGCGATTGCCAACGAGAAGGTCGTCACAGCCAACATCGAGGACGCCAGAATATTCAGCACCTGGTCAACCGAGTCGGCACCGATCTTTACTGTCCAGGCAGAGGGGATCAGGGGCGCTATCGCCTGTGCGATGATCACCGAGACCACCGCAAGCAGCGCAAATGACACGACGCGAACCCAAACTTTGCGAAGATGCCGGAAAAGGTGCCACCCAAGTTTAGAAGTCATAACGCTTGTTGTTCCGATCTAACCCGATTGGCCTCTCGGCACTTGGACGATAACACTCTTTTGCCGAACACGAACCCGTTGTCTTCATCCGAAACCGCGCTCTTTTTACATCTGCTGAGACAGGTGTCTTCGATCCGGGGTCAGTGTAGAAAGTGGCGTTCGTTGGTGAAGAGCATGGCCAGGCCGAGTTCGTCGGCTTTGGCGATGACGTCGGCGTCACGCATGGCGCCGCCTGGCTGAACGACCACCGTCGCTCCGGCGGCGGCGGCTGCCTCAATGCCATCGGGGAAGGGATAGAACGCATCGGAGGCGCTCGCTCCCCCGGTTGCCCGACCAGCAGCTTTATTGGCGGCGATCTCACCCGCCTCTACCCGGTTCTGTTGGCCGGCTCCGATACCCCAGGCGGTTCCGTCCTTGGCAAGGACGATGGCGTTCGAAGTCACATGGCCACACACTCGCCAGGCAAACTCGGCGTCCGCCCGCTCGGCAGGAGTTGGCTGTCGCTCAGTCACCACCTGCCAACTCTCGACAGGCGACGCAAAGTTGTGCGCCACCTGACCCAGCCAGCCACCGGAGATCTGACGGAGCTCAAAGGCATGAGAATCCGGGAGTGGGGCGTCGAGGATGCGGGTGTTCTTCCGCTTCGCAACCAGACCGTCGATGACCCCGGCCTCATAGCCTGGGGCAATCACCACATCGGCTTGAGCGGCCTCCACGATCCGATCCAACGTCTTCATGTCGACCGGGGCCGAGAGTGCCACGATGCCGCCAAAAGCTGAGCGAGCATCACATTCGTAGGCACGTTGGTACGTGTCGGCGAGATCCGCGCCCACCGCCGCCCCACACGGATTGGCGTGTTTGATGATCGCCACGGCGGGTTCGCCGAACTCGGAGGCGAGGTCGTTGGCCAGTACCCAGGCCGCTCCCGCGTCAAAAAGATTCAGGTAGCTGAGCGCGATTCCGGCGTGCTGAACCACGCCATCCCACCAGGATGCCAGACCGTCTTCGTGATAGAGAGCACCCGGTTGGTGGGGGTTCTCGCCATACCGCAGGACCGTCTTGCGCCTAAGTGGAGTCACCACGTGCTCGGGCAGATCCTCATCTCGACCGAACCAGTTGACGATGGCGGCATCGTACGAGGCCGTGTGGAAGAAAGCCTCCTTCGCCAACCGGGTGCGCAGCTCTGGCGATAGTCCACCAGCGGCGACAGCTTCGACGACGTCGGCGTATTGATCAGGTGACGTCACAATCCCCACCCAGGCATTGTTTTTGGCCGCCGCCCGCACCATCGTTGGCCCGCCGATATCGATCTGTTCGATCGCCTCGGCGACGCTCACTCCAGGATCAGCGACCGTCTGGCGGAATGGATACAGGTTGCATACGACCAATTCAAACGGAGCAATGCCGCGTCCTTCAAGGTCCGACAGGTGGGATGGCTCGCCGCGGTTCGCCAGGATGCCTCCATGGATGTTCGGGTGCAACGTTTTTACTCGCCCGCCCAGCATCTCGGCCGCTCCCGTGACCTCCTCGACGAGTGTCACCGCTAGGCCGGCTTCGGCCAATGCGCTTGCGGTTCCTCCTGAAGACACCACCTCGACTCCGGCGCCGATCAGGGCCGAGCAGAATTCGACGAGCCCAGTCTTGTCATACACCGATATGAGCGCCCGGCGGACCTCAACGTTCATCCCAGATCACCGTTCTTCCTTGGACACGGAGCCGACCGGCCGCTGCCGCTGCCACGCACTTTGGGTAGAGGCGGTGTTCGATGGTCTGAATGCGGCGATGCAACGTTTCAACGGTATCGGCTGCCATGATGGTGACCGGCTCTTGAGCGATGATCGGGCCGTTGTCAACGTGTTCATCCACGAAGTGAACGGTAACGCCGGTCGTTTTGACGCCGTAGGCGAGCGCCTCTTCGACGGCCCGCGCGCCGGGAAAAGCCGGCAGCAAAGCAGGATGAATGTTCACAATCGCGTTCGGAAAGCGTCGCACAGCTTCCTCAGAGAGAATCCTCATAAATCCGGCGAGAACCACGAGTTCAACCTTGTGCCGGTCCAATAGGTCGCAGATCGCCGCGGTGAACGATGCCCGTTCCGGATATTCGGACCAATCGACGATCTCGGCTGGGATCCCGGCAGCAGTTGCCCGAAGCAAGCCACCGGCGCCTAGACGATCAGAAACCACGAGTACCGGTTCGGCGGGAAAGCTCGGGTCGTTGGCCCGGGCATCCAGGATGGCTTGCAGGTTCGACCCTGATCCCGATATCAGCACTGCCATCCGCACCGGCGGCAGTGTAGTTGGGGGTTTGCCCGACCAAACCCGACCACCAAACCTGGGGCGCTGATAGATTTCGAAGGTGGCTACAGGAAGGCCAATATGCCAGGCGCGGCGCTCTCCGTATCAGGACTTACCTACTCTTTCGGGGAAGTTCGGGCGGTAGACAACCTTTCGGTCGAGGTGGCCGCCGGGGAAATCGTCGGGCTACTCGGACCGAATGGAGCCGGAAAATCGACGACCATTCGCATGCTGACCGGTCAATTGCAGCCCCAGTCCGGTTCGATCACGATTCTCGGCCAACCCATGCCGGCTGCCCGCGAAAGCATCCAGGCCCAGATGGGTGTTTGCTTCGAGGAGAAGAACGTCTATGACGCAATGTCGGCTGCGGAGAATCTGAAATTCTTCGCCAGCCTGTTCAAGATCAAACCGTTCGATCCGATGCCACTTCTCGAACGGGTTGATCTTGCCAGCCGGGCGAACGACCGGGTCTCCACCTACTCCAAAGGCATGCGCCAACGCCTCATGATGGCCAGAAGCTTGATCAACGAGCCAGACATTCTTTTCCTGGACGAACCAACCGATGGCCTCGATCCGGTCTCGTCACGCACCATCCGGGACCTTATCAAGGACCAGGCCGCCCGTGGAGCAACCGTGATGCTGACCACCCACGACATGTTCGAGGCCGACGAGTTGTCCGATCGGGTGGCCTTCATCCACGAAGGATCGATCCTCGCCATCGACACACCCGAGGAGCTGAAGCTGGCCCACGGTCAGCGCTCCGTCAAGGTTCGCACCCGCACCGACGGGCAAATCTCCGAGGTCGTGGTCCCACTCGATGACCCGGACGCCACCGAGCAACTACGTGAGGCGATGTCCAACGGGCACATCCTCACCATCCACACTGAAGAAGCCACCCTCGAAGACATCTTCATCGAGTTCGCCGGGAGGGGCCTGAGCGCGTGAACACCACCGCCATCGGTGCCATTGTCGCCAAGGATGTGAAAGCCTTCATCCGCGATCGGTTCTACTTCTTCATGACGATTCTCGGCCTGGTGTTCTACGTCGGAGCTTTCTGGCTGCTGCCCAGCACCGTCGACGAAACCATCGAGATGGGCGTAGCCCAAACCGGCTTGGACGCTTACTTCGCTGGACTCGCCACCGACGGCGGCTTGGCCATCACCCCCTACCCATCAGCCAATGCACTTGAGACAGCGATCCGCAGTGGCGAAGGTCCGGCCGTCGGATTGGCCTTCCCTCCTGATTTCGCCGCCGATATCGCCGCGGGAAAACAGACGACCGTTTCGTTGTTCGTGACCGCCGACGTACCTACCGAAGTTCGGGGAGGTTTGAGTTCGATGGTTCGCGAGATGGCGTATCTCGCAGCAGGGAGTCCGCCGCTGGTCACCTTGCCGAATGAGGAGGAGGTGTTGCTCGGTGTTGACCGGGCGGGCGACCAGGTTTCGCTGCAGGAGACGATGCGCCCCCTGTTTGTGTTCTTCATGCTGCTGGTCGAAATGATGGCGCTGGCGACGCTCGTAGCGACCGAAATTCAGCAGCGCACGGTGTCGGCCATCCTCGTCACGCCAACCACCGTGACTGATTTCCTCATCGCCAAAGCGATTCTGGGGACCGTGCTGGCTTTCAGTCAGGCGGCCCTCTTGATGCTGCTCATCGGATCGTTCGGTGCCAACACGGCCGTACTGCTCGTTACCTTGTTGCTCGGCGCGATACTGATGACCGGATTCGGGTTGTGGGCCGGATCGGCCGGTCGTGACTTCCTCACGATCATCTTTTGGAGCATGCTGTTTCTCATCCCGCTGGCCATTCCGTCCATCGCGGTGTTGTTCCCGGGGACGGCCGCAACCTGGGTCCGAGCCCTCCCCAGCTGGGGGCTGGTCGAGGCGATCGTGGGAGCCACCGCATATGGCGATGGGTTCCGTGAGCTGGGCGGACCGTTGGTGTTGCTGGCCGGATGGTGCGTTGTCGCTTTCGCCGCTGGACTGTTGGTGCTGAAACGAAGGGTGGTCCGACTGTGATTCGCAAAATCCTCCTGAAGGATCTCTCGCTCGGGCCACGCTCGCCGATCCTCCTGTGGGCATTGGTGCTGCCGGTCGTGTTGACCCTGCTCGTCCGGATGGTGTTCGGCAGCCTGTTCACTTCGGAGCCGCGCCTTGGCATCGTCGACCTCGGCAACTCGGCAATCGTCGCGGCGGCAGGTCAACTCGAGGGCATACAGGTGACGTTCCCCGAGAACGCCGAAGCGTTACGCCAGCAGGTCGAAGCGGGCAACCTCGACGCGGGTCTGGTCCTCGAAGCCGGGTTTGACGACCTGGTACGCAGCGGCGCCCAACCTGAACTGTCGTTCTGGGTAGGAGGCGAAAGTCTCGCATCGGATCGGATCATTCTCGGAGTCACGGCGATGGATCTGGTCCGCTCCATGTCGGGGGTCGGCTCGCCAGTTGACGTCTCAGTGGTTCCGATCGGAGATCAGGGCCTCGAACTGACGGTGAGGATGCTCCCGATGCTGGTGATCATGGCCGTAGCGATCGCTGGAGTCATGGTGCCGGCCGCCGGCCTGATCGAAGAGAAGACCCGGCGAACGCTGAGCGCCGTACTCGTAACGCCGGCCAGGCTCCGAGATGTGCTCGTGGCAAAAGGCCTCCTCGGTGCCATTCTGGCTGTGCTCACCGGCGTAATGACGCTGCTGCTCAACAGCGCCTTTGGTTCGGCCCCCTTCGCGACACTCCTGGCGATCACCTTGGGGGCGATCATGATGGCTGAGGTCGGTTTGATGCTCGGGTCGTGGGCGCCCGACACGAACACGATGTTTGCCGCCTGGAAAGGCGGAGCCATCGTGCTGCTCTTTCCGGTGCTGTTCACCATTTGGCCATCGTTACCCCAATGGATCGCCAAGCTCGGGCCGACGTACTATTTCCTCCAGCCCATCTTTGACCTGTCTGTCAACGGAGCGACTTTCGCCGATGTGGCACCCCAACTTGCCGTCGCCGCAGCCATCTGCGTTGCGCTCGTCCCCATTGTGCTGCGATTCGGGAGGTTGCTTGAAACCCGACTGTTCGGTGGGAGGAAGCCAGCCAAGCCGACCCCGGTAAACGTTTAGAGGATCGGTTCGTCAGGTGCCATGTTGCGCAGTGATTGAGCCGCTTTGCCCAGTTCTTCAGACAAGAAATCCTTCACGGCGTCGGCCGCGCCGATGCGGCCCAGAGCGGCGTCCATACATCTTGACCACTCACTGGCAGCATGGTCATCTATGGGAAACCGGACGTGGCGCATACGAAGCCGGGGATGCCCGTGACGTTCCCAATACAGGCCGGGACCGCCCATCCATCCGCTCAGGAACTCGAAAAGCTTCTGGCTGGAGACCGACAGGTCTTTCGGCAGCATGGCGCGAAGTACCGGCGATTGCTCGTCGATAACCGCATAGAAGGCGTCGGCGAGTTCTCGCACTCGTTCCTCGCCACCGAGTTCCTCGTAGGGGGTCGGGGCCGCTCCCCAGGGGAACGGATTGTCTGAAGCGGGTCGAACGTCCATACAGAAAGCCTAGAAGGGCTTGGCTATCAAGCCCTTCTAACACCCAGCATCTGGGGGCGCCGCCGGTGATAGGGTGTTCCGCATGACTTATGCCGAAGAACTCAGCTCGCTCCTCCAACTCGAACATAAACCGGTCGGGATTCGCTACACGAACAGCCCGACTCTGCCGGCATTTGAGGCGCCGATGTCCGAGCCAACCGTGGACGGCCGTTCCGGAACCGTGGCCGCATCCTGCGTCTTTTGGGTACAGGACGGAGCCTTCTCCACGGCGGCTCCCGACCATGGCAATTGCTCGGTCGGCAACTACGTGCACGGCTTTGTCGAAGCGTCCGAGATCATGGACAAGGCCGACGTGGGAGCGCTTCTCGATGTCGGCTGGGTAACCGAGGCCGCCTTCGCCGGGGTGACCAAAACCGATCGTCCGGCTACCCACATCGAATACGCCCCGGCGGCCGGCATGACCGACGCTGACATCGTGCTCGTTCAGCTCAACGCCAAGCAGATGATGGAACTCGCCGATGCGGTCGACGGACTGGAGATGTCCGGAAAACCACAATGTCAGATCGTCCCCCTGGCTCGCGAGCATGGACAGGTAACCGTCAGTTTTGGATGTGCGCTGAGCCGCCAACGAACCGGAATGAGTGAGAACGACCTGACCTGCGCCATCCCGGCAGACCAACTCGAGGGCATCGTGGTTCGCCTTCGGGATGTGTGCAAGGCCGATCACGCGGTTGAGGGCTATGCCGTCGCCGACGCCGCCCGCTTCTAAACCCCAACGACCAAACAAATCGGGGCCGCCCATTGGGCGGCCCCGATTTCTTAAGCAGGTGTTCCTACCCGAGCGCTTCCAACATGGCCGTTCCCATGTCGGTTGGTGTCGGAGCCACCACGACCCCGGCGGCGTTCAGGGCGGCAATCTTGTCAGATGCGGTCCCTTTTCCTCCCGAGATAATGGCACCGGCATGGCCCATCCGCTTTCCGGGAGGAGCCGTCGTTCCGGCTATGAATCCGGCGACCGGCTTGGTCATGTTGGCGGCAATCCACTCGGCGGCTTCTTCTTCGGCAGTTCCACCGATCTCACCGATCATGATGACGCCTTCCGTTGCCGGGTCATCGTTGAAGAGCTTCAGGCAATCGACAAAGTTGGTCCCATTGACCGGGTCTCCGCCGATGCCGATAGCTGTCGTTTGGCCAAGTCCGTTGTTGGTCAGTTGAAAGACCGCCTCATAGGTGAGCGTTCCGGAACGACTGACCACCCCGATCTTGCCTGGCTGGTGAATGTATCCGGGCATGATCCCGATCTTGCATTGCTGAGGGGTGATGACCCCCGGGCAGTTCGGGCCAACCAGGCGTACGTCCTTGTCCTCCAGGTAACGCTTGGCGATCACCATGTCAGCAACCGGAATACCCTCCGTGATGCAGATGATCAGTTCGATGCCGGCCGCGGCCGCCTCCATGATGGCGTCTGCGGCGTAGGGTGGTGGAACGTAGATAACGGACGCATTCGCTTGCGTCGCTTCTGCCGCTTCGACCACGCTGCGGAATATCGGGAGGTCGGCCGAATAGCTATCGGCGCGGCCCTGTACTCCGCTGTGGTCGGTTTCGCCTTCGAAGTGCTCGATGGTGCCGGCTTTCGATGGATGGACCGCCCCAACCATGTTCGTGCCGTAGGCGAGTGCCGTGTCGGTGTGGAACCGGCCGGTCTTGCCCATACCCTGGACAAGCACCCGGGTGTTTGTATCGACCAGCACGCTCATTTGGTTAGCTCCACAATCTTTTGAGCGCCATCCTTCATGTCACTGGCGCTCACCACATTCAGTCCGGACTCATCGATGATCTGCTTACCGAGTTCCACGTTCGTGCCCTCGAGACGAACCACCAGCGGAACCTGCAGGCCGACTTCCTTGACCGCCTGCACGACTCCATTGGCGATTGTGTCGCATTTCATGATCCCGCCGAAGATGTTCACGAAGATCCCTTTGACGGCCGGGTCCTTGGTAATGATCTTGAACGCCGCGGTGACTTTATCGGCGGTGGCACCCCCACCGACGTCCAGAAAGTTGGCGGGTTCTCCACCCACGTATTTGATGATGTCCATGGTCGACATGGCCAGGCCGGCGCCGTTGACCATGCAGCCGATCGTGCCGTCGAGCTTGATAAACGACAGGTCATGCTCGGAGGCTTCCAACTCGGCCGCGTCTTCTTCTGAGTCGTCGCGCATCTCGGCGATATGGGGATGGCGGAACATGGCGTTCGAGTCGAAGCTCATCTTTCCGTCAAGCGCCATCACGTTGCCGTCCTTGGTGACGACCAGCGGGTTGATCTCAAGGAGATCCGTATCGAGTTCGGCTGCGGCAACCGTCAACGCCTTCATGAACTTGACTGCGTTCTTGAAGGCGTTGCCCTCGAGTCCCAGTCCGTACGCCAGGTCGGCCGCCTGGAAGTTGGCGAGGCCAATAGCCGGATCGATCGTGGCTTTCAGGATCTTCTCGGGGGTGTGTTCGGCGACCTCTTCGATTTCTGTTCCACCTTCGGTGGAGACCATAAGCACATTCCGGCTCAACGCCCGATCGAGAACCACCGACAGATAGAGCTCGGTCTCAATGTCAACGCCCTGTTCGATGTAGAGCCGGTTGACCTGTTTGCCTTCCGGCCCGGTCTGGATGGTGACGAGCGTCGAGCCAATCATCTTTTCGGCCAGTTCCTTGACGGCTTCCTCGGCCGCATGTACCCCGCCGTCAATGCCGGCCAGAACGACGGTCACGCCCCCCAGCTCGGGATGTTCCTTGAACCGACCCTTGCCGCGGCCACCAGCGTGGATCTGTGATTTGACGACCACCACCGGGTTACCCGAATCCTCAATCAGCGGTCGCACGGCCGCAACGGCTTGCGCGACCGTGGTAGCAACCCGGCCGGACGGGACCGCAATCCCCCGGGCCTTCATGAGTTGCTTGGCTTGGTACTCATGGATCTTCAACGACTGTCCCTTTCATACGGCGGGGCCATGGTAGCCAGCCCGACCGGCAGCCCTTCAATGCAGCTTGAGCCTCGCGGATCAGGGCGGGTTCAGGTGCTGACTTCGCCAGGGGCGATGGTGACAATCGTGTGCGCGAGATCTCGCAGGCCATTGATCATCGGCGCATTCCACGTAACCGAGACACGCTGGCTGTTTCCCTGCGTATCCCGACCGACCGCCGGAACGCACAGCGGGCCGGACGTTTGGGCGAACCGTTCAACCTGACCAAGAATGTCCATACCGTTGGGCCCGCCGACCATCCGCACCATCGCCCGAAGAACGGCAGGATCGTCGCCCGGGTCAGTCAACGAACACTTGCGGGCATAGTCGTTGGCATGAACCAGTCGTAATGACCCGACCAGCAACGCCGCCAGCTCCAGGCGGGGAACCACCCCACGTCCTGCCTGAGCCTGTTCGAGCAAACCGACCGCCGTGTACAGGTCGACTTCCCAAACCGGAATGGACGAGGCGTCGAACAATGACTGATACCGGGCTTCGCTGCGCGCCAGACCCTGCCAGGCTTGGGCCAGGTCGGTGATATCGACCGCGGCGCCATGGATCTTGGTGCCGTCTTTCGTCATGCGTAGGGTGAGCAGGACCCATCCGCGGGTCCGATCGGCTCGCAAGATCTCAACCTCGACGTTGCGCAACGTCGACGCTGGAACCAGCCGGGACATGACTGCATTGGCATGGTCCTGACGGGCAAACAGACTGTGGAGCTGGACACCGATGAGCGCCCGGCTCGATTCAGCGGCAACGAGCTCGGCGAAGTAAGGAGATGCCCTCGTGATCATCCCGGTCATCGTCGGTGGTGACGGTGGCCGTGAGTTCGATCTGGGAATGATCTCCCCCGACGATTGGCGAGAGGGTGGGCTCGGCCATCGCACTGATGTATTCAACGGTGGCCTCACCGACCGGGATCACCACATCCGCCCCGCTTGATCGAGCGACCGATTCGCGCCGCGGATCGTTGGTAACCGCGAGGATACGAGCCGACGGTTGGAACCGCCGCAGGGCGACGATGTCCGCGACGGAACCGAGATACAGGACAACCGTGTCCGATTCCGGCTGCGCCTCGACCTGGTCAGTGGTTACCGGGCCAGTCAAAGAAAACCGCTCGGCGAGCGGTTTGGTCAGATTCTCGACCCGCTCGGGATGGTCGGTGACGAGCAGTAACTGGCGAATGTGTCCCTCCCAAGCTCACATTTCCAGGTCTTCCAGGCACCGCCGACTTGGTCGGCCCCACTCCCCACTCACCAATACCAGGGGGACGGGCAGAAGGTGGTGAGGAAAAAGTGCCTGGAAGACCCGAAATCAGGATCTAACGGTGGAAGTCACCATTGGCAAAGGCCGGTGCGGCAACCGCAAGGTTGGCGATAACGGTGATGGCGAGAATATATAGACGACGGCGCATGGAGATCCTCCGGTTCGGGACGTGGCTACTACTCAGCCAATATGGCCTGGGACCGTGAGCCAGCCGTGTTCATCATCCAGCTATCTGGAAAAAACTAGTAGATCACTGGTTGTTCCCCTAGGCGTGGTTCGATCCTCGAGTCTTCATGACACGCCCTGCGGATCTGAGGGCCGACAAATCTCGCTTGACCGTCGCCTGGCTGACATCGAGCGCTCTCGCCAGATGTTTGATGGATGGCACAGCTCCGGCCGATTGCATCTCGCCGAACACTCGCTCCAGCTGGCATCGACGGCGATCGACGGTCGACTCGATCGTCGCGTCCGACGGAAGCCACGGCGTAACGGCGACGGTCAACACCTCATCGTCTTTCGGCTGGCGACCGTTCGGGGTACCAACTTTCGGTACCGATATGGTGACTTCACGGGCGGTGGCTTGATCGTAGGATTCCTGGATCCGACGCAAGAGTGGGCCGCTTCTGGCCACGTCCTGCTGTTCAGGTGCGAGGTCCTTCGTGTCGGCCCCAAACAGCGCGGCGGCTCGCTGGATGGCTTGGTTGGCAAGAACCTCCTCAGACCCGGCCACCAGGTAGGCACCAAGGGCGATCCGCGCCCCGGTCTGAACCGATTCGTCGAGGATTTCCAATAACGACCGGAGCATCCCGTTCCACGCTGATCCGCCCGTATGGCGATCACGCCACGCTTTGAGCAGAAGCTCGCTGGGTGGACCTCCCCACTCGGGATCGACCTGGTCGAGTTGCTCGAAAACCGGCACCGCCACAGTGAATTCGCCATGTTCGAGCAAATGAGTGAGGTAAGCCAGCAGCACGATCTTCGACCGGTATCGATCGTTCGTTTTGGTCACTCCGGCAACGGCATCTTCGAAGGTCGCTAGTGCCGCATGCGGGTCGTCCATTGTGAGCGTCCCGGCGATCACCGACTGAGCAACCGCAAGCCTGGCGAATTCACCGACCCCGGCAAAGTACTCACTCGCCGATTCTGCGGCGGCCCTGGCCATCTCGACGTCGCCAAACACGAGCCAGGCCAGCGAGGCAAGGTTCGACTGTGCAGAGGCGACGCCGCGCTGCTGCCCAATGGACCGGAACGCCTCCTCCGCCTCCGCGTATGAGGCCAACGCCTCGACCGGGCGGTTGCGCTGATACAAGATCGTGGCGAGATTCACGGTGCATTCGGCGTCGGCTATCCGGTAGCCGATCTGACGGGCGATTTCTCGCCCCTCACGCAGCGCTTTTTCGGCGTCCTCCAGGCGTCGTTGCTCGCCAATGACGGTTCCAAGTATCCCGATGGTGCGGGCTTCTCCGCTGCGATCGTTCGCCGCCTGGAAACGTTCCAAGGCGACCCGGAGTTCGGCTTCAGATTCCTCGTAGAAACCGGCTTCCACGTAGGCAGTTCCCCGGAGGAGATGCGTCGGTCCGCTCGCCACTCCGTCGAGGGAGGCGATGACTGAGGTGAGGGTCTCGATCGCTTGGTCGGGGCGGCCGGACCAGATCTGGATCCGGCCCAGCACCTGGCCGAAATCCTCGCCGCGTTGAGGGGCCAGAACAAGTCCTGCCTCGGCGGCTTCTTCAGCCTCTAAGAACCGATCCGTGTGGGCCAGTAACCAGGCCTGCCGCAAGTTGGCCTCAGCCTGCTGGTCCGCGGTCGTTGCCAGGGCCGCCATGCGCTCGATCAGGTCTACCTGACCCGAACGATCCCCGAGAACATCAGCGACCCGTTCCATGGCCTCGACCAGTTCAAACATCGTGTCGCCACCCAGGTCGGCGAGCTCAGCTGCCGTGACGGCGCGCTGGTAGTGGGTCTGAGCCGTGTCATAGGCCGAAATCTCCTCTGCGTT
The DNA here is from genome assembly GCA_963847455.1 of uncultured Acidimicrobiia bacterium. Taxonomy (GTDB): domain Bacteria; phylum Actinomycetota; class Acidimicrobiia; order Spongiisociales; family JAENVV01; genus JAENVV01. Next base: position 36,003 of record CAWKAG010000025.1, on the reverse strand, counting down.
GTGCGCTGCCTGCCGGCTCCACTGAACCGTGTCTTCCCAGGCTTGGGCCTCGTAGAAGTGGTGGGCGATCTCAGCAGGTGCGGCGACCAGGTCAATGAGCACTTCCGCCGACCGGATGTGCAGTTCGTGGAGCCGGTCCGGGTGGATACCGTCGTAGGCGACCCGGCGAATGAGTTCATGGCTGAATAGGAGGCCGTCGGGTTGATCCGACAGAACCTGTCTGCGCACCACAGTCGTGACAGCAGCCAGGACGGCCTGATAGTCAAGGTCGGTGAGCTCGGATAGTTGTGACGTCGAGACCGGGCGGGCAAAGACGGCCGCCGCGTCGATGACCTGGCGGGCCACGTCGTCGAGCTTGTCGAGTCGATGCTCCACGATTTCGGCGACACTCGACGCAACCGGCAGCCGGGTCGGCATTGCGAACGGATGCCTGGGGTCGTCTTCTCGCAGACTCTTCAGAGTTTCGATGACGAACAGCGGATTGCCGCCCGTGTGGTCCACCAACCACCTCGCCAATGCCTCGGCATGATCACCGAAGCCGCCGATGGCGTCGATCAAGCGGGTTACCGAGGGCGCATCCAGATCGCTGAGAACCAGGCGCTTCGTGAACGCTGATCGATCCAATTCCTGAAGGAGAGCCCATCGGGCGTCGTAGGATTCGGCGTCTTCCTTGCGGTAGCTGAGCAGCACTACCAGCGGCACTCCCTCAAGACTGGCGCCCAGTCGCCTCATGACGGCCAGCGAATCGAGGTCGGCCCAGTGCACGTCTTCGAGCAGCAGCATGGTCGGATAAATCGCCGCCAGACTTCTCAGGACCTGGACGATCGACTCCTGTACCTTCCAACGGCTGTCCTCGCCAGTCAGGCCCGCCTGATCAGCCTCCGAGCTGCCCAGTTGAGGAATCACCCGGCTCGCCTCTTCGAGCCACATGGGCGCGCAAATCGATCGGAGTTGCTCGATGCGCAACGGCGTCAAAGCAGCGTCGAGAGCCGCCCGGATACCTTCGAACGCTTCGCCACCAACCCGGTCTTGGTAACTACCACGCAGGATCTCGAAGTTGCGCCACTTGGCATCCTCGCCGGCCTGCTCGAGCAACGAGGACTTACCAACCCCGGGGGGACCTTCGACGAGGGCAATCGCCCCTTCTTCTCCGAGGGCTCGTTCTAGAGCGCCAATGAGCACGTCGCGTTCAGCCTGGCGAGCCACGAACACCGGAGCCTGGGACCGATCCGAGGTGGGGGGCGATGACAGCGTCGACTCGACGTGTGAGGCGATGTCTGCCGCCAGCTGGGCGGTGGCCGGGGCGGGTTCGGCACCCAGCTGGTGCTTGAGCGTGCGGCGAACTTCCCGATACTGACGAAGGGCGTCCTCGGGACGTCGGAGCAAGGCCGAGAGTCGCATGATGTGCCGATGGGCGCCTTCATCGAGGAAGTCCATAGCCACCATCCGTTTGGCGACGAGCAGGGCCCGATCGAACTGTCCGTCGGACTCGCGCAGCGACAGAAGCTGACGCAGTGCCGCCACCTGAGAACCATGTAACGCTTGCTGCTCTTCAAAGACCCAGTCCTCGTAATGGCCGGCCATGAATTCGCCCTGGTACAGGTCCGTGGCCTGTTGGAGTTCCGTCGCGCCGTTGCCCGAAGCCTGGGCACGGGCGATGAGGCTGCGAAATTCCGTGGCATCTACCCAGACATCGACTTCGGCTGAGATCCCCACCCATTCGCGGGCCTGGTCAAGCACCGGAACGCCTGACTCTTCGAAACTCTTCCCAATGCGATACAGCACCGAACGTAGCCGTTCCCTGGCGACCGACTCGGACTGCTCGGGCCAGTACATCCCGGCCAGCTTGGACCGCAGATGCTGGCGATCCGGGCTGAGCAGCAGATAGGCGAGAAGCGAACGGGCGGTGCGCGACCCGCTCAACTGAACGACTTCGCCATTCGCTTCGACCCGAAACCCACCCAGCAGATGTGCGCGCAGAGACGACTTCATACTGTCGTCTCCCCAGCCATCCGGCGTCGGCATATACGCGAAATATTGACCTCCCACACTGGCCACTCGCCCTATTTCCAGATCTTACCCAATCACTCCCTGACAAGCCCACCGATCGTGGGCCGCCACCCGACTTTCCGAACCCAGGGTTCAACCCAGGGTTCCAGTGCCCGATATCGGGCACTGGGGCCCCAAGAAGCGAGAGAAATGCGCTGGTTACCCGCCAGCGAGTTCCCGGACCGACCAGATCAGCCACCGGCCTTGACCGTCAGAGCGGAGTTCGATCTGCCAGTCGGTCGACTGCGATTCGTCTCCGGCAAAGAACGTGACCGTCCCCGTAACGACTGCGGTTCGGTCGGTGAGCTCCAGAGAGTGTTCGACAAGTTCGGCTTCGAACGGCACCGCGGATGATCCCGCCTCCCCTTGGAGCACGGCCCATTGCGGGCCGCCGTGATCAAAGAACGAATCGACGTCGGCGAGGTCTCCTGATCCGGCGAACCTACCCCAAGCCAGCAATGCCGCCACCACTGCGGACCGCACTTCCTCCGGCGCAGCCTCAGCCGGAGAAGCTGAGAACTCGGAGGTCGTGCTCGGTGACGCAGACGTGGTAACTGGCGGCACGGCGACGGAGCTCGACGAAGGTCGGACGCGGGGCGGCGCTTCCGAGGAAAGCGCCACAGCCCCGAGGCCCAGTCCGAGCCCCGTGACAATCGCCCCCGCCACGACCAATCGCCAGGTCGCGACCGGATCCGTCATGACAGATCGGCGGTTGCCCGACCGACGACGTCAATAGTGACGCTTGGATCTTGTCCGGCGGTGAGGATGTTCAAGAGCGAGAAGGCGACCTCGCGCCGAATCTGAACGACCATCCGATCGTTCTGCACGGTCAACTCGACCACCACCACGTCTTCCTGGGAAAGAATCGACAGCGCCAGGTCACGAGCAAGCGGCTCAAGCAGACGGACCTCGCCGGTCGCCCGAAACCAGTCGACATCAATACCGTTAGCTCCGGCAACGGCCGCCGAATCGGCGATGACAGCGAGTTCCGATCGCTCGCCCATCACTCTCCACAGGTCGACACTGATCCCTCCCAGTCCGAGCAGGGCAACCGCCAAACCAAGGACCCAAAGCGTGATCTGCCCGGACTCTTCGCGAAACTTCACGGAAAACTCCGATAACGATCAACCAGTTCGGTGTGGGCAACCGTCCAATTGAAGCCCCCGAACGACTGCCCGCTTCCGGGGAAAGCCACCAGCGGAATCGCTACCGTCACCTCAACCCTTACCTGCATACCGCGAACCAGGGCATCACATCGGGCGGCAGCTTTCTGGCCGGGGGTCATCGACGGAGTCACGCACAGCGTGGCCGAAACATCGCTCGCCGAAATCGAATGGTTGACGGCGATCTGGTCGATAACCGTTCGTACATAGGCGTCGTCAGGGTCGGTGGTGGGAGCCGTGACAATCACCCTGGCGGCTTCGGCCGCCGCCAGTCGGGCCATGTTCGCCCGGGCTGCCCACGGGGCCAACATGAGCACAACAAACGCGGTGGGGATAAGTAGCAACCCGATAGCCAACGGCAGTTCAACAGCCGCGACACCCCGTTCGTCGCGCATCATGGAGCGACTTCCTTCACGGCTCGCGCCGAGGCGACAAACGTGTAGTCAGGTACCCAGAGCGCTATCGATGGAAAGAAGGCGGTCGCCGTGGCAACGACTGTCGGGCCGGCGGGATCAACAAAGCAGCTGGCGCTGATGCCGTCTCCGTAAGACCCACCCAGCAAGGAATCCAGTGTTTCGTCGATGCTCGCCTCGCACGTCCCGACCGGGGCCCCCGCATACGATTCAGCCCGCACACCCTGATCAAGCGCCGCCCGAACCGCCCCCGCCGCGTACTGATAGATCACCAAGTTGGCGAGCGCGACAAAGAAGATCATGGCGATACCCACCGCCAGGATCATGGCAGGAGTCGACATCCCACCCTCGTCAGACATGAGCCTATAGCTGGCCAAACAGGAGCGACCTGATCCGTTCGATGACATCGATGCCCAGGGCTTGTAACCCGGCCCAGATCGCAATGAGCGCCACAATCGCCAACGCGGCGTTGCCCAGCAACTCGGCTGTGTTCAGGCCTCGTTGGTCGTCTCGTAGACGAGCCACGAGTGCGTCCCAATGCATGATCACCTCTTGCATATTCTCTCCTTTCCTCAGAACGTTCCGAAAATGATTGATGGCAGTGGAGCGGCGACGAATACGAGCAGGACCGGAGCCAGGATGGCGATAGTCGGGATGAGCATGGCGGCTCGCTGTTTCGTGGCTCGCTGCTTCATGGACTCTCTTCGACCTTCGCGAACATCCTCGGCCAGCGCCAGCAAGGCATCCCCGAGATCTGAACCGCGCTCTTCGGCGGCAGCGAGCAGCGAGTAGGTCCGGGCGCAATACGGTTCCGGCGTAAGGCGGGCGGCCCGCTCAAAAGCCTCACTAGCGGCCATCCCATTTCGGTGCATGCGAGCAGCCTCAGCCAGCTCACCGATGACATCCCCAGCACCACGGTTGACCAACTCTTGGACCGCCTGGGTAACCCCACCTCCTACTCGGACGTGCATAGCCAGCAACTGGTTGACGGTGTAGATCTCAATCCGCATCCGGGCACGGCGATCTTCAACCGCCCGCTCGACTGCTCCGCGGTGGCGACCGATCCCGGCCACGATCCCAGCGAGAGCCAGGGAAACGATGCCCAACGCACCCAAGCCGACCAGTCGACCAATCACCGCCGCCAGCACTCCCCCGGTGGCACCAGCTGCCAACTGGCGAACCCGGAACTGAGTCAGCCGCTCCGGGTCGCTGAGGCCCTCAAACAGAGCCGCCTTCTTGAGCTTGAGAACCATGGCAGCGTCACCACCTGAGTCGAGAGCCCGACCAATCCGATTTGCGAGCGATCCGAGAATCGGGCCGAAAAGCCGGGCGATCGGGTTAGCCCCAATGCCTCGGAAGTCGGCCCCATCGGCCACCACATCGGGCGCCCGGCCGAGACTCGTTCGGCTGATCGCTGTATACGGTCTCACCCGGGGCGCAAGACGCCTGGTTGGTCGAACGAACAACGAAGCCACTCCGGCCAGGGCCACGCCACTGAGGAGTGCTGCGAGCAAGGAACGTCCCAATAGATCAACAATCATCGCGCACCCTCGAATGTTTTCGCCGACCCGCCGAGAACCCGCTCTTCCTGGGGTTCTTTGGAAAGGAGACTCACGAGCAGAATCCCGAATCCGCTGAGTACTGCACCCAACAAGACAACAACGAAGCCAGCAGCCGACGCATAAAACTCCCGGTACGCCGGCGTCATAGCCGTGAGCGCAATAAGCACAAACCACGGCAGAACGAACACGACCCGGGAGTTGATCTTCTGCTCAATGGCGGCCGTTCGTATGTCCTCGAGAGTCCACAGATCCCGGGTGGTGGCCTCGGCCAGGTCGGTCAGTATCTCCGTGACGATGCTGCCACCTCGCTCGTGAGCCAGGATCAGCACTTCGATAACCCGGTCGGAGGTGGGATCGCCTAGCTCTTCTTTCACCGTCTCAAGGGCCGGCACTACGCCGATCGTTCTGGCGAGAAGCCCATATCGCCCAAACGCGAGACGTAACGGCTCGGGGCCTTTCAACGCCAAGACCTCGACGGCCCGCGGCAGTGACATTCCTGACGAGATCGACGCGGTGATGTCGCGCAACCCGTCCGGCCAGGATTCCTGAACCTCCGACAGTCGACGACCTCTATGCCTGGCAAAGTACGCCCGGGGCAACGTCGCCACTCCGATCGCGGGAATCGCCGCAATGATCGGGATGCCCGAGATCAGCAAGAACAGCACGAAGGCAATAAGACCGACGGCGACTGATGCCGCCCAGAATTGGCGTGGAGTCAAATCCACTCCGGCCTGAGTCAACCACAGCTGGCGAGTCGATACCGACGGCCGATCCTTGCGCACGAGCATCAACTGGGGGGCGGTCCCGGTCAATAACCCAACGCCATAAAAGAAAGCGAGGCCGGTGAGGAGCGACGCGATAAGTCTCATAGCGGTGAGACCCGCCCTTCGAGGATTGCACGCAGCGTCATGCCTTCTGGCAGGGTTTGCTCGATAATTCCGACCGCTTGCGGCGATGGCAGCAGCCCGGTCCATTCAAGAGGCTTCCCAAGGCGTTCGCGGTCGAACAGCTTCTCCGTCGAGAAGTCGTCGCTCATGGTCGGAACCACGGCCAAGACTTCCATGACCTGTCGCCGGAGACCTGACCCGTCGTTGGCGGCGATCGCATCTCGACCCAGGTGCACGACGTAATCGATCGAAGCGGCGAAGACCTTCCGAACGATCGGTTCGCTCACGTTCTCACCGGCCATCAGCGCTGCGTTCACGATCGCGTTCAAGGCGTCACGAGCCGAGTTGGCATGGACCGTGCACGCAAACCCGCACCCGGCGTTCACCGCTCGAGTTAGTTCAAAGGCCTCGGACCCACGCACCTCGCCGACCACAATCCGGTCCGGTCGCATAGCCAGAACCACTTTGACGAGGTCCCGCAAACTGATTTCCCCAGAGCCATCGAGTGTCGCTGGCCGAGACTCGTAGTATGAGCCGTGTGTGATCGGAACATGAAGTTCCCGCACCTCTTCACAGCACCGCAGACAGTGCGTTGAGGGTGCAGCCGTCAGCATTGCCGCCAACATCGACGTTTTCCCCGCACCGGGAGGCCCCGATATCAAGACGCTCATGTTGGTTTGCATGACGGCCCACAGAAAGCCTGCCGCGGCCGGTGTCAGCGAACCCAACTCGACCATCGATGACAGCGTTTCCTTTCGCAAGGCATACCGGCGGACCGTGGCCGAAATCTGGTCGGCGATCGGTCCGATAACCGCCGTCAGGCGAGCAGTCCCGTCGAGAATCCTCGCCTGAACGATGGGGTTGGCGGTATCGAGGTGACGGTCGGTTTCGGCGAGGAGTCGGGTGATGACCTGGCGATTCTCTCGTTCCGTCGTTGGCACGGTCAGCGCCTTGAGCGATCCCGTCCCGTCGATATAGCTGACCCGTGACCCCTCGATGAAGATCTCCTCGACGTCAGGGCGGTCGAACAACTCCGTTAGGGGCCCGAACTCGAGAATCGATCGGAGAACCCGGTTCACCATCTCCCCCGGATCACGTAGCGCCCGAATCGTTCCGAGATGGGCGCGCCGCTGGTAGTCCTCCACCACTTCGACGGCCAGGGCTCGTGTCTGGTCCTTCGATTTGAGGGGGTCGATCTTCCGCTCCTCGATCAGCCGGACTGCCGCCCGTCGGATCTCGTCGTAGGCGTTCACGAGCCCACCCTCGCCGTACGAAGACTCGCCAGGGCTCCGGCTAGCTGCTCGATTCCCTTGACAAACGCGCCCCCTTTCACAAGGTCGCCGTCCCAGGCTGCCTCAGACACACGCCGGTCTTCGGGCACCACCGTCAGGGAGAACGGGGCGTAGGTACGGGTGATCTCCTGTGTAAGCTCGCCCAACTTGAACGCCGATCGTGGGGCCTTGTTGAACACGATATGTACCGGCCGATGCGGTGCCAGCGCCCGCACCTGGGCGATCCACTCCAAGGTTCGGGCCACGCCGATCGGCGACGGAACGGCGACGACGACCAACTGGTCGGCTGCGGCGATCATGGCGCGGGCGAGTCCGTAGCGCGGCGCTCCCCCGTGAAAAGCGAGATCCTCGATGCGACTCGACACGTTGGCGATCACGAAGGAGCGCCGCACGGTCTCATCGGTGGCCAGAATCACGACATCTCCCGGTCTCAATTCGATCCAATCCTGCGTATTGGATATACCGGCTACGACATCAATCGGTGCCCTCCGCAGGCTGTGGAAAGTCTTGTCGACGCGATCTGGCTGGTGGAGTAGCGCATCGATTGATGTCCGAATGTTGGGATGAAGGGCCAGTCCGAGACGCTGAGCAATGGCCGGGACCACGTCATCAGCATCGACGAGCAAGGTTCGATCCTTGACGGTCGTGAACGCGTTGGCCAAAGCAACCGCTATTTCGGTTGCTCCCGTTCCACCCGAACTTGAGGCCACGACCACGAGTTGACCACGCCCATTCTCGTCAGATCCGGTGCCGGGCTCGACAAACTCCACGGCTCGAGCGGCGCGTTCAACCGTGCCAAACGCCGATACCGCACGAATGAACTCCTCGGCGGTGGCGTGGGCCGGAAGAACCCCGTCAACTCCCAAACCGTCAAGAAAGGCCTGCCCGGCTGGATTTGCGACTGCATCGAAGACGCCGACAACACTTCGCCCTTGCGACTGCACTTGCTGGACCAACCGGCGGCTGAGGAAAGAGGTGACGTCGTCGACCAGCAGGACATCGTAGTCCTCCGCCACGGCATCTTCTGGCCTGAGAATCCGGGCCCGAACGCGCGCTCCACCGTGGTCGACCGTGAATCGGTGCAGCCGTTCGGACCAGTCGCGGGCTGAGACGACCAAGCCAAGCTCTGTCTCCACGGTCATCCCTCTCCGGTCGAGGGGGTATCAAGCCCATCGGGCGGTTGATCGGTGTCCGTTTCGGCGGGATCAAATGACTCTATATCGGCCTGTTGCGAGCCAGTTGACCGGACGAGATGTAGCTCACCGATGTCAATCGCCGACGCCACTCGCAGAGCAGTCTCGTCATCGACGCTGATGGTCACCGCGTAGCTCGCTGTACTGGCGAAACCCTCTGGTGGGGCAGGAACTGCCAACACTTCAATCCCGAGCGCGACGTACGACGCGCGACCATCATCGACCAAAATGATGTCGACGATGTCGTTGATGGTGAGCGAACCGTTCACCGCTTTGTCGCTATCCACCGGGACGCTCATGGCCCGCTGCTCCAGGGGCGCTGCGGCCGGACTGAAATCTTGGACGGATACGGCATTGCCTGCCGCAATCGACCGCACAGCCACCTGACCGTCGAGGGTCCCGACCGAATCCGATAGCACGAGGGTGTCGAGTAACGCTTGACTGGCACGGATCTCGGCAGACGTGAAGTCCTCAAGATTCACAGTCTGTCCAGGCAGGAGGGCTCGGCTAGCAACAACGACCTGGAATACTTCGTCGCGCTGTTGGAGAAGTGTGAAATTCAGCAAAGCAGCCAGCAACCCGGCCAGGATCATGATGACATGCCCGGTACTCAGACGACTCATCATCCCGCGCCGAGGAACAGCGATCGGTATCGTCTGTGTGTCTCCCAGCGTAGACATCCCTACTCCCCTTCTAGACCATATGTTACGGTGGGAAAACGGCCACCGCCAGTGAGATTTGGACCAGGACCCATGACTGACAGACCGAATGTAGATCTCGATGACCTTGCCGCCGAGCTGCGACAGTCCGTGAGTCGGGAGATCCGCTGGGAGGCTGAAGATGTCGAAGCTGATGCCCTCAAGCTCACTCTGCGCAGGCGATCCCTGAGTGACGCAGTGGCCGAATTCTTACACAGGGGAGACACGGTTTCGTTCGTGACGCCTCCACTCACAGTGACCGGGCTCCTCACACATTGCCGCGGTGATCTGGCGATCATGAATTCAGGTGATGCGACCATCTCGGCCAATCTGGCCGGCCCGGTCGTGATCCGGCGGGAGCAATCAGCCCGATCGGGCGGGTCAAGCAGCTCAGGAGGATCGGGTTCGTTCAAGGCACGACTATCCGAACTCGAGTTGACTGGTGAGCCAGTCGGCATCATTACGCCATCAACGGCCGACGTCATCCTTGGACGCATCAATGTGGTCGGAACCGACCACATTGTGATGACCGGCCCCGGCAATATCGACTGGTACATCCCCCTCCCCACTATTGCTCTCGCCGTGCAGGCCCGCTAGAGCCCCAGCTCAGTCGGCGAACGTGTCCTCTTCTTCGCTGAACCCTTCAACGTCAACCGGGTGTTGTTTGACGAAGTTGAAGATCTCATCACGGAAGAACTTGAACGCCCTGCCGCCGGGAAGCCGGTAGGCGGGGATGCGACCCTCCCGCGCGTACTTGCGGACCATCTGAACGTTCATCGAGAGCAGTTCGGCGACCTGGGCTGCGTCGAGAATCGGCGGGTATTCGGAATCCATGCGGTTGACTCCTCAGTCGTGTTTCGGCAACGCTAGGTGGCGGTTACAGATAACAACGATAGTTTAGCATACTTTGCCGACGAGGACCCGCCCGATTCTCGCTCCACAACCCAGACGAGTGTGCTTACGGTTCGCTATATCGAGCCTGGATGCACACTCGTTGCCAGGATATGCTCGAGGTCGTGGAGCACGGCACGATGGAGACCCGATGAAACTGAGGCCGATCGCCATCTCGTTCTTCGCTGCGGGCTTCCTCACGATCGGGCGGGCAGGGATCGAACTCGCCGAGCCGGCGTACTACAACCCGGTGACCCTGCTCGACTACACCGCCGCCATCGGCTCGACCGTTGCCTGGGGAGCCATGGCTGTGGCGCTCTTCTTATGGTGGAGAATCAACGCCAAACGACGAGGGGCGATCTTCCTGCTTCTGGCGGCGGTCGGAGTGTTGGTATCGAGTATTGGCAACCTTCTCGAAGACGTATTCGATGTCAGCTTCGGGGAGTTCCTGTTTTCGTACGGGGGCATGATGGGAGCGATCAGCATGATCGTGGCTTCGGCTATCGCACTTCTCTGGTGGCCTCAGCTCCGCTGGTCCGGCCTGTTCCTGCTGGGCATCGTGGCGGGATCAATCTTTCCCGACGACGGAGGCGAGTTCCTCATGGGTGCCAGCTTGATCGGTTTTAGCTTCTGGCTATGGCGCGCAGACCTGACTCACCTCCAGCCAGCGCCGCACGTTTAGGTGGTCTGACAGTCGGGTACAGCCAACCCAGCTGAACCCAACCGGGAGATCACCCATGCAAGACATGAAACTGCGCGATATGGACGACATGCAGGTGTCGAACTACAAGAAGCTTGGCACGACGTTGGCGATCAACGCAGTCATCATGTTTGTGTTGACGTACTCCCTGATTGCGTCCTTTGAACACTTCGTTCCGAACATAAACCGGGCGTACATGTCCGTGATCATGGTGAGCGCGATGGCGCTGCTCATGCTCGTGATGATGCGCTCGATGTACAAGAACCCGAGAATGAACACAATGCTCTACTTCGGATTTGGACTGCTCCTCGTGGCGAGCTTTCTCATGGCCCGTACGCAGACGGCAGTTGGTGATGAACAGTTTCTCCGTTCGATGATCCCCCATCACTCGAGTGCGATCCTCATGTGTGAGGAGTCGGCGATCACCGATCCGGAAATCGCCAGCTTGTGCGTAGACATCGTCGCCGCCCAGGAACGAGAGATCGCTCAGATGCAGGACATCCTGGCCCGTTACGACGAATCCGGCCGCTAAACCGGCGATTCCACCGCCAAGCCAGTCAAATCGTCTACCACAAAGGGAGGTTGTCCTCTTATGCGAAGACGACGGTTGGCGAGATGATTGCTAGGAAATGGCAACAATCGAAGTCGAGGATCTTCGCAGAACCTACGCGGACGTCGTGGCAGTGGATGGGATCTCGTTCGAGGTAGCCCAAGGGGAGATATTCGGGTTCGTGGGACCCAACGGTGCCGGCAAGACGACAACGATCGAGTGTGTCGAGGGATTGCGGCGCCCTTCCTCGGGCAAGGTTCGGCTCCTGGGTATGGACCCGTTCTCCGAACGCCTGGTGGTCGCCGAGCGGATCGGCGTCCAGCTACAAGAAAGCGCGCTACCGCCCCGGATGCGCGTTGGAGAAGCCCTCACGCTCTTCGGGTCCTTCTATCGTCGCCAAGCCGAGATCGACGACCTCCTTGCCCAGTTGGGCCTTTCGGACAAACGCGACACGGCCTTCGCCAAACTCTCTGGCGGTCAAAAACAACGCCTGTTCATAGCGCTGGCACTGGTTAACCAGCCCGAGGTGGTGTTCTTCGACGAACTTACGACCGGACTCGACCCGCAGGCGCGACGATCGATGTGGGACCTCGTTCGTGAGATCCGTGACAGGGGTGCAACCATCCTGCTGACGACCCATTACATGGAGGAAGCCGAGCAGTTGTGTGACCGGGTCATGATCGTCGATCGGGGCAGGATCGTGGCCCTCGACACGCCTGCGGCGTTGATTGGCAGGCTGGGTGGCGAGCAGCGGATCGTCTTCGACCTGCCTGGTCGCCAGGACGTCGGGAACCTCGCCACGCTGGCTGCGGTCAGCCGCGTCGAGCAAACCAACGGCCAGGTCCTCGTCTTCGGTCACGGCGATCGGTTCGCGAGCACCGTCGTAAACGCGCTGGAAGATGCCGGAGTGTCCTTCCTCGACCTCCGCACCGAGCGACCGAGCCTTGAGGATGTTTTCTTGTCACTCACCGGGAGCGAGATGCGCCCATGACGACCATCCCCACCACGCGAACTCGTTCCGACAGTCCTGGACGATCGATGCAGCTGCGAGGACTCGGCGCCCTCATTGGCATGAACCTCAAGTTGTTCGTTCGAGAGCCGATCGGGGCGTTCTTCACATTGGCGTTCCCCGTGATGCTGGTCCTCATCTTCGGTGCCATCTTCGGAAACGAACCACAGGACATGTTTGGCGGATATGGTTCCATGGACATCTCCATGCCCGCCTACACGGCGCTCATTCTCGGTTCGGTCGGGTTCCTCGGCGTTGCTATCAATACGTGCAGCTATCGCGAGGCCGGGATTCTGCGCCGGTTCCGGATGACACCGCTACGACCGCTCGTCTACATCGTCGCTGATGTCGTCGCCAACCTCGTGATGACCCTGATCGGGATGGCCGGGGTGGTGATTGTTGGATCGATCTTCTACAACGTACGCTTCGAGGGTCAAGTCGTGAGCGTGTTTCTGGCCGTACTTCTGGCGGGAACGTCCATGTTCGCCATCGGCTATCTCATCGCTGGCCTCGCGTCGAGCGCCCGTGCGGCCCAGGTAATCGGCATGGTCGTGCTCTACCCGATGTTGTTCCTGTCCGGGGCGGGCATACCTTTGGAGGTCATGCCAGACACCATCAAGACAGTCTCAGAATTTCTCCCGCTGACCTACGCCGTTCGACTGCTACGAGGGCTGTGGTTTGGAGAATCGTGGGGATCTCTTCTCCTCGAAACCGGGGTTCTTGTCGCCATCCTGGTGGTCGGCACCACAATGGCATCAAGACTCTTCCGCTGGGAGTAAGAGGGTGTGTCCGACAGTGGCTGGTCAACCAAACGCATGGCGCCACTAGCCTGGCGGAATGGACACCGAAGCTGAACCAACCCGAGAAACCGAACCCATGCGGCCCGACGCCGTCGAAGAAGCCACCGAGCAGGGCGACCACCAACCGGATGGCCCCCAACCACCGTTCACCGAGCCGACCAAGATCATCCGGATCGCCTCGATGACCCGGGCGATGCTCGAAGAGGTGCGCCACGCTCCCCTCGATCCGGCGGGACGCCGCCGCCTACTCGATATTCACGAGCGGTCCCTCGATGAACTCGCCGACGTCCTGTCAGACGACTTGAAAGACGAGTTCACGGAGATCTTTCAGCCGCTCACGTCGCCGACTCCTACCGAATCAGAACTGCGGATCGCCCAGGCGCAGCTGGTCGGCTGGCTCGAGGGCTTGTTCCACGGCATCCAGGCGAGCCTCATGAGCCAACAGATGGCGGCTCAGTCACAACTGTCGGAGATGTCGCGGAGGGCGGCCATCGAAGCGCCCGACTCGCCACAGTATCCAGGCGTTTACCTGTGACCGACTTTCCAACCGATCTCGAACCGTTGATCGGAACCTGGAAAGGGCAAGGCCACGGCGACTACCCGACCATCGAGGGGTTCGACTACCTCGAAGAAGTGACGTTCTCGACGATCCCGACCAAACCCTTCCTCGTCTACACGCAGAAGACCCGCCACGCAGAAACGGGTGCCCCGCTCCACACCGAGGCCGGGTATATTCGCTCGGCCGGGCCTGGCCGGGTCGAACTGACGATTGCCCAACCCACCGGGATCGTGGAAGTCCACACCGGCAGCCTTGTCAATGGCGTCTACTCATTCATCTCAGATCAGGTGCTTACGACTCCAACCGCCGTTGAGGTTTCTGCCTGCACCCGAACACTGACCATCGACGCCGACGAGCTGTCGTATGTGTTTGCGATGGAAGCGGTCGGCGAGCCGATGACCAAACATCTCACCGCCACGTTGCATCGGGCTTAGCTGCCCGAATCCGGTTCCGCAGTGCCAAATTCGTCGGCAAACCTGGCGAGTTCCTCGTCAGAAACCTCGCGAATGTGCGTGGCGATCATCCAGCGAACTCCGAACGGATCGATGATCGTGCCCCTGCGGCTGCCGTAGAACTGATCTTCGGCGGGTCGTTGGACGACCGCCCCGTGCTGTTCAGCTTTACCCAGTGTGGCGTCGACGTCCGGTACGTAGAGATTCAGGGCGAACGTGGCAGTGGTGTTACCCGGTTCGGGCGATACTGCGCCGTAATCGGGATAGGCGTCCGACACCATGATTTGGGCTCCATCGATGTTGATCGAAGCGTGCCCGATCCGACCATCCGAGTCGACGTACCGGTCGCCTTCTTCAACAGCACCGAACACGTCGACGTACCAGTCGATCGCTTTGGCGGCCTCGCGGGTACAGATATAGGTGGTAATCGCCGAGGCAGTGCCTGACGGGATGTAGTTCATTTCTGGCTCCTCTCAGACAGATCACCTGCGGTAGTCATCGTCGCTGACTTTCTCGGGGAGCCATTCGGTCGCTCCCCCGGTGGTCAGCGAAAGGTGCATCATGAAGCTGGTCTCTGATGCGCCATGCCAGTGCTTTTCCCCGGCTGGTGAGTAAACGACATCTCCCGCCGAGACTCGAACGGTTTCGCCGGCGTCGGTCTGCACCTTGCCGGCACCCGACACGATGTAGAGCACTTGGCCATCGGGATGGGTGTGCCAATCGGTGCGGGCCTGAGGTTCAAACAGCACTCCCAGAGCGTTGAGACTGCGATCGGGACCGCTTGACAAGGCTCCGAAGCGCACGGCTCCGGTGAAGTGTTCGTATCCTGCACTCACCCAGTCAATGTCCTCTGCCGGCCTGTGTTCCACGACCCCTCCGTTCGTCTCTCGGTTATTCGAGGCTAGCGAACGGTCCTTAACCTGGAGAGACGAGCCGCCCGATGATGCTGGAGCATCGGGCGACCCGCCTCGGTAAGGAAATATTGCTACTTAGAACTCTGTGTAGACCAACCGTTCGAACCCGTCGATACCGAACACGGCGATCCCACCGTTGGTGATGAGATAGACCCGGTCGTCGATGCGGATCGTGCGGCGGGTGCCCATCCTCCAGGGATCGGGGGCGATGCCGGACTCTTCGAAGGTCTGCTCGTTCCAGTTGATTGGACCGTCGGCTACCGGGCGGAGAATCGAGGTCAGGTCAAGCGAGTCGGTCCCGACCGTGACCGCCATGACGCCGGTGTCGAAGCTTTCCTTCTCGGTCTTCTCGTCCCAGATCCACGACTCGAACGGCACGTATGCGACACCCTCGGTCATGGTGAAAGCCAGGTGATCGCCTTCCACCGACGACCAGGCGTTCTCGACCATCACGGTGTCCAACAGCTTCGGGTTCGCTGGATCGGAAACGTCGAACAGCGAGACCTGAGTGCCCTGGAGTTGTCCATCATCGTTGCCGCCTTGGCCGACGCCGAGGAGGCGACCCTCACCAGCCGGGTGCAGGTAGGCCGAGTAGCCAGGGATCTTCAACTCACCGGTCACCGTTGGATCGGTGGCATCGGAGAGGTCGAGCACATACAGCGGATCGGTTTGACGGAAGGTGACGATGTAAGCCGTGTCACCCATGAAGCGAACCGAGTAGATCTGTTCGGTCTTGCCGAGTCCGTCGACGAACCCGATCTGCTCCAGGTCGCCGCCGGTGACCTCAAAGACGGTGACCTGGCTTTCCGAATCGAAACTTCCCCAACCCCACCAGTTCGGCGTGGTGGTCGAGGCGACCCGCAGGTTTCCGTCGAATTCGTCCATGGCGAACTGGTTCAGCAGGAATCCTTTGACGGTGCCGGAGCCGACGTACTCGGGGCTGTGCCGGAAGAGTCGAACAAGTGGATGTCGGTGCTGAACTCTTCGGCTTCGGACCGAGCTTCGTCTTCGGCGAGGATCGCCCAGTTCTGCCAGCGAGCGGTCGCCAGGTACGTACGGTTTTCGTTGGCGTACATCGTGGCTCCGGTGGCGACCACGCCAGCCGTGTCCCAACTCGCAACGCCTTGACCGGCCAGATCGAATGTGAGGAGCGCCAGCGTGTCCACGCCTGAGAAGGTGGTCGGGGCCATCACGCTTGCGCAGTCGAGCAGCCGTCCCTCGGACTCGGCGGAGCCGTTCTTGAGGATGTAGTACGGCAACCAGTTGTCAAGATTGGACGCTTCGATAACCGCAATGTTGGCTTCGGTGGCGTCACGCTCTGCCCGCAGACCCGAACCCTGTGGCTGCTCGAAAGCAAGACCAACCGGCGACGAGTTGACGGCCACTCGCAGCTCTGAACCAACCAGGCGAGCGGACACATACTGACCGTCGAACTCCAGGGTCCGCTTCACGCTTACGTTGCTCGGGTCAGAGACGTCCACCTCAATGATCTTGGTAGTGCTGCTCTGCGCGCCACCGTAGTAACCGATGCCCCGGTAGGCATCCTGCGACCAGACGACACCCATCAACACAAGGGTGTCTTCATGAAGCATCATCGACTGAGGCCACCAGTCGAGATTTAGACTGTCGGTAAATTCCACCCCATCGTCGGTCACGACTGCCACCTGTAGGCCGGTCTCGGCGATCGTAAAGATGCGATTGCCATCCGTCTTGACGATGTCGGCTTCGTCGACCCCTTGAACCTGAACATTGGAACCGGTGTAGTCCGAGCGGGCGGCATTGCCCGCAGCAGGTGCCAGGGCCCCGTCACTTGAGGCTTCATCCACGACCACGTCGCCCTCAAGGAAATAGCCGCCACCGCCAAAACCCCATGGACCAACAATGTCGACTGCCTTGGAGATGTAGTAATCCAAAAGAGCATCGCAGCTGGCGAATTCTTGGAAGTAACCACCGACCAACACCGAACCGTCGGCCTGAGGTTGGCGTTCGACCGTGCTATCCGTCGGCGAGGTGGTTGTGATGCCGGTGCAGGCGGCTGCCACAATCGCCAGGATTGCCAACAGAGCGGTTTTGCTTTTCATCCGATTCACTCCTTTGGGAAATACCTGACCTTCTGACGCCCGACTGCCCCTGATCGGTTCCACGATTCCCTACGTATTCTCGACGATCGAACCGGTCTGATATGGTCATTCCATGCCAACATTTGATGTCGTTTCCGAACTCGATATGCAAGAAGTCACCAACGCGATCGATCAGTCGAATCGTGAGACAACCACCCGCTACGACTTTCGTGACACCAATACGACCTTCGAACTGAAAGAAAACACGATTGTTGTCGAATCTGCCTCGGAAGGCCGCATGGATGCGGCCATCGATGTGCTCCAGACCAAGTTCCTCAAGCGCGGTCTGTCCATCAAGGCGCTTTCGGGCGGCGACGTCAAGCCGGCTTCGGGCGGGCGGGTCCGAGCGGTGTTCGAATTGCTCTCGGGGATCCCTCAGGACGCCGCGAAAGAACTCAACAAGTCGATCAAGGATCAGAAGCTCAAAGTACAGGTCCAGATCCAGGGCGATCAGCTGCGGGTCCAGGGCAAGAAGCGAGATGATCTGCAGGAAGTGATCGCGCACCTCAAGGGACTCGACTTTCGAGTACCGCTTCAGTTCACCAACTTCCGGGACTAGCTTCTGAAACCTCCCCGGTTGCTCCGAGCCCTCGACCCGCGCTATCGGTCAAACCTCCACGCCCTCGCCCTCGGCGGCGCAGCGGCACTGGTCCTGTTCCTTGTCTCGACCGACGACGGCCTACGCGAAGCGATCGGCGTGGCCTTCCGGGCTGGCGCGGCGACCATCGGCGTCTGGGCGATGACTCGCGAACTCGACCCGGACCATCCGAGCAGCGCCGCCCTCGCGGCCAGCCTGTCCATCCCCGCCTGGGCTCTGTTCGGCGTTCCCGACCTCGTGGCGATCTTTGCGCTCGTGCTTACCGCACGGGTGCTGCTGCGGCCGGCCGGCCACGCCCCCCACTTCATTGACTACCTCGTCTTGTTCGGCGTGGGGGTTGCTGCGGGCCGAACCAGTCCCGGCTGGCTGCTCGGCCTGGTACTTGCCTTTGCAGTGGCGAGAGATCGAGGCTTGGAGGGTGAGACGGCCCATGGCGCCCGCCTCACTGCCCTGGCGATCGCCGCAGGTACCACGGGCATGGCAGTCCAGTCCTCGGACGTGTCGTCGGGGCTCGGAAGCCTGATCCCGATCATCGATCCGGCGCTCCCCTCGATCGCCCTCATCTTCGTGTTCGTTCTCGGATTGCTGGCGGCTGTCACAACACCGCCATACGTTCCTCTCTCACGCGGAGACCTGTCGAAAGCACCGTTGGTGCCTCGCCGCCTGCAATCGGCTCGCCGGATTACCCTGGTCGGCGCCATCCTCGTTGTGCTCGTCACTCGAGAATCAGGACTGATGGTTACGGCACATCTCTGGATTGCCTGGATCGCCATTGCGCTGGTGGCCCGTCGGATCGTGCCGCTCCGACTCGGCCCCGATACCCGACGTCGCTAGCGCTCGTCCAACATCGTCAGGATCTTCTCAACGGTTCGCCAATTGCGAGCGGTGGCGGGCACACCGATAAGGCGCTCCAGCCTGGGGGCAAGCAGCGACCCCGTCAAGAACTCCGGGGTGTGCAAGTAGACCGCCCGATCGGTGATGTAGAACCGCTCGATGTCCGACTTCACGGCTTCCATTTCGGCTTTGGCCGTCCAGTTGGGCGGTCCATCAAGAAAGTAGACGTGCATGGCCTTGGGTTCGTCGGTCGGAAACGGATTGCCGGCAGCCACCGATCGGAACTCATCGGCGGTGAGAATCATGACCCGCGGACGAAATCCAGCTGACGATTCGATGGCGTCAGCGATCTGATCGCTCCACTCCCCCGGTGCGGCATCAAACACCACGTTGCCGGACTGGATGTAGGTCACCACCTTTTCGCACCCGAGGTCGCCGAGCAGAACCTTGAGATCGGCCATCGGCAGCTTCCCGGTCCCTCCGACATTGATGCCCCGCAACAACGCAATATGGGTGTTCATGCCTGGCAAGCTAGTAGCTAGACCGTTTGGCACTCTCGAAATCAACAGTAGAAGTGGATCGCCGTTTGCGATATGTTGCTCGCTGACTCCCACGCCTGGGAGTCCAGATCGGATTGAGGGGATTCACCTATGTCTTCGCTACGGACCAAAGTCGTCGTACTTCTCACTGTCATCGCCGTTGTCGCCATACCACTAGCGGTCTCAGCAGCCACCGGGTTTCAAGGGCCGGTCTTCGGCATCGCCACCGCTCCGAACGGCGACATTCTCGTTGCCGACGCAGGGGCAGGAATAACCACGATTCGCAAGGGAGCGGCCGGGCGCACCATCGCCCTTCCCGGCGTCACCGACGTCGCACCGATCGGCAAGAGCTCACTCTGGGCGACGACCGCCGGGGAGGATGCTGAAACCGATTCCGGACAGGGGCTGCACCGGGCTTCGAACGGGACGTCGAAGCTGGTAGCCAACCTCTTCGCGTTTGAGGAGAAGTACGATCCTGATGGCGCCGGAGTCGATTCCAACCCGTTCGATGTCGCATCCCTGGGTGGAAACGCGGCACTGGTGGTGGACGCAGGCGGCAACGATCTCATGCGTGTCAGCAACCAGGGCAAGATCAACGTCCTGGCGGTGTTCCCGGACGAGGTCGTCTCGACGGCCAATTTCCAGGGACTGGTCGGTTGCGCCGGCGACCCGATACCCGACTTCGCGTTCATATGCGACATTCCCGCCATGCCTGCTCAGTCAGTCCCGACTTCGGTGGCCGTTGGATCTGACGGCTACTACTACGTCGGCGAACTGAAGGGCTTCCCGAGCCCGACTGACGAGTCGAGCATCTGGCGGGTAGCCCCCGGAGCATCGTGGGCAGAGTGCGGGTCAAGCCCCGACTGCGTCGAAATATTCAATGGCGGATTCACGTCGATCATCGACCTGGCCTTCGGCCCGGATGGACGCCTGTACGTCGCCGAATTAGACGAAGGGTCCTGGGCGGCTGTTGAGATTTTCGAAACAGGGTCTGGTGGGACCGTGAACGCTTGCGATGTCACCACCCTCGCCTGTGAAGTCGTTGCGAGTGACATTCCCATCCTCACGTCGATCACGTTCGGCAAGGACGGCAAGCTCTGGGTCGCCAAGAACGCCCTGATCCCACCGATCGCCGAAGTGTCAGCTCTGCCGTAGGGAGGCAACCTGCGTTGGCTGGCTCGGATTCGGGCCAGCCAACCAGACCTACGATTTCATGGCCCGGTAGGCGGCGGCCAAGCGCTGATAGGTGAGAACGCCGTCGGCTTGTCGCTCGATCTCGCCCTCGGTGAGCGCCCTAACCGGCTTGGCCGGGATGCCCATCGCCAGAGTCCAACCCGGGATGGTCTTGCCTTCGGGTAGAACCGACCCGGCTGCCAGCCATGAGCCCTCGCCCATCACGGAGTTGTTGAGCACCCGGGCACCGATGCCAACGAGGCAATGATCTCCGACCGTCGCACCGTGCACGACGGCGGCGTGACCGACCGTGACGTCATCGCCTATGAGACACGGGATGTCCTCGTCGCAATGCAATACCGAGTTGTCCTGGATATTGGTTCGGGCCCCGATCCGGATCACATCGAACTCGGCGCGGATGACAACGCCAAACAGGATGAAGGCATCGGGTCCGACCGTCACCCTCCCATGCAGTTGAGCGCCTTCGGCCACGAACGCCGTCGGGTCGATGACAGGCTGGGGTATAGGTAGCGAATCCACTCACTCAAGAGTACTGCTGAACCGTCAAGACGCGGTAGCGACCGATACATCGGCGACGGGAACGCTTAGTTCGAATCGAGTCCACCCATCCACGCGGCTGTACTCAATGTCACCACCCATGGCTCGAGCGAGGCTTCGGGCGACTGCCAAGCCAAGGCCCACCGAAGCAGGCTGGCTTGGCTGTTCATGGGCTCGTTCATAGGCTTCAAAGATGCGCTCAGAAGCTCCGGACCCGATGCCCAATCCGTTGTCAGAGACCGCAATTACGAGTCGATCCCCATCACGCCGCGACGAAATGAGGATCTGCTCACCGCCATAGCGAACGGCATTGGTCACGAGGTTGCGAACGATTTGACGAAACCGAACAGGGTCGACTTCCACAGCACCGTCGGCGATCTGAACGGAGATAGACCGGTCGGCAACGTCGAGGTTTTGAGTGACTTGCTCGACCTGATCGGCAACGGATACCACTTCGGGAAGCAAGGTGACCTTCCCGATGTCCGCTCGAGCGATCACCAGCAGGTCTTCAACGATCGACGAGACCTCGGCACTCTCCCGGACGATGTCGGCGATCATGCCGGAAACCTGGTCATCGTCGAGCGAAGACCGTGATTCGTGCAGGAGCCCGGAGAACCCGACGACTGCCGTGAGCGGTGTTCGCAACTCGTGAGAGATGGCTGCGACGAACTCGTCCTTGGATCGCACCAGCCGCTCCAGTCGTTCACTGGCCTCGTGTTGATCGGTGACGTCTTCGGCGTGAATCACCGCGTGTACGAACTCGTCATCCTCATTATGAACCGCCGAGACCCAGACCCTCGTGAAGCGTGAGTCGACGGGTTCAACATCGACATAGCCCGATTCGACCGCTCGATCGAGCACAGAACGCAGCAGCGTGCACACCTGGTCTGAGCGGCCATCCTCCAACACAGTCATGCTGTCGCTGGTGGCGAGGAGCGGAAGTACATCGCGCAATCGGTGATTCGCCCGAACGAGGTTGCCTTGACCATCGACCAGACCAACCCCTACCGGAGCGCCTTCAAAGGCTCCACGGAACGCCGCTTCGCTTTCTGTGATTTGTCCTTGATACCGGCGCATCGAAGCCCCGATCGACCGGAAAGTCGCGATGGTGACGACCAGCACCAGAAGTCGAACCGCCGAAGCTCCCAGAAAATCGCCGATAGCGACTACCTGACCAGGCGGATGTAGCAGCGGAAGCATGCCGTCACGAAGTTCGGCCAGCCAGTGCAGTGGAATCTGGAGGGCTTCTGAGGCCAAGACCCATACACCGACGAAGAGCGCATTTCGAGAGGGCAGGATTGTCCCAGCCAACGCGGCGACGAGGAACAGCCCCACACCGAGACCGGCCACCGGGCCCATCAGCCACCAGAGCGCAAGGAACCCGACCGCGTCTACTTTGAAGGCCAGCGACAGGTGACTGACGGCGTCGCTGCGTTCGAGCATCGGCAGCCAGCCGGCGACCAGCAGAACCACCAGAATGGCGAGAACCCGATTAGACGGGGCGACGACCGCGACGACGACGGTCATCAAGGTCACCAGGCCATACGTAGCAAGCCTGAACCTCGCCGCACGATCCGCGAGGTAGTCACCGTGAAAAGGGACGCGAACGATGGCCATTGACCTGTTATCGACCGGACGGGATTGCGGCTTAACAAATACCTGAGAAAATGCGCCAATTTACGACTTAAAAGGACTTAACCGGTGGGGAAGGCATTCTGTATGAGAACCCCTCCGAGGACGGAACTAACCACAACAACGATTACGAATCGACCCACCTTTCGACGTTCTCCGTTTCGCCAGGTCGCCAGGATCCAGCCTTCAATCGACATCTGGACAACGAGGACCAGCCACCACGACAACAGAAGCCCCGGCGAGATGGGACTGAACGACCAGACCCCGAGCACGAGGGCGGCACCCCCCGCGAGTCCGACGGCTCCGCCGAGACGGGACGCTTGCGTGGAGGTGCTAACACCCGTTCGGTTCAGCAACCATGCCAACGCGACGACTTCTATGAGAAACGACGCATAGCCGGCAGGAATCCGCACAAACAGTTGCTGGGGCGAAAGTACGCTCGCGTCGTCCGCTACGAAGAACCCTGCAAAGACGCCACCGTAAGCGAAGAAGTCGATCGCTATCGCGGCCAGCCACGCAAGAAAGACACCCCCGATAATGGTCGGAGGAGGTTTACGCACGATAACTGATTCCGACACGCTCCCATCGTACGGATAGCCGTCCGGCCCAATCAAGGGCCGGACGACCCGGCCGGGAATTAGGACCTCCGATGGTGCGCGCCGATATACGATGGTCGGATGCGGATCGACGAACCCACGCTGGACCTGAGGCTGGCCAGCCTCCCCGGGTGGTCCGGGTCAACGAGTTCGATCACGAAGCAGTTCCGATTCGCCGACTTTGCCAAGGCCATGGAGTTCGTGAACGGGGTGGCTCAGATCGCCGAGCTGCTGAACCATCACCCCGATATCACGATTGCGTGGAATCGAGTGACATTGACGATCACAAGCCATTCCCAAGGTGGCGTGACCAACGCCTGCCTAGATCTCGCTCAAGGTATCGATGGTCTCGGGAACGCGAACCACGCATGAGAGCCGTCAGTTGCCACGGCGCATCGTCCGGACTCGCAGCGGGCTGGTCGTTGAGATTAGGTTGTTGAAGACCCGACCTGAGGAACGGAAGTGGAGCTAGCACTACAAACGTCCGGTAGATATGAGGCCGTCGAACTGGCGGCCCGATGGTCAGAAACCGCTGGCCTGGGGGCCATCGCGCTCCCCGATCACTACCTCATGTCGACCGTCGAAGAAGCCAAACCGGCCTACGACGCGCTGATCCAGTTCGCCGGCCTCGCCAGAGACACCGAAACCATCGAGTTGGTCGTGTTGGTCTCGCCGATCACGTTCCGCCATCCCTCGGTCTATGTGAAGACGGCCGTGACGCTGGCCGACATGTCGGGTGGCCGGTTCAAGCTGGGTCTGGGAACTGGTTGGATGGATGCCGAGCACGAGGTCTTCGGCATCACGTATCCCGAACGCGCTGAACGATTCGAGCATCTCGAGGAAGCGCTCGCCTACTGCCTGGCAGCTTTTGACCCGACCAACCCGGGTTATACCGGCGACCGATATCAGCTGGATTCCTTCGATATACAACCGATGATTTCAGTGCCGTTGCTCATCGGCGGTTTCGGACCCCACAAGACGCCCCGATTGGCTGGCCTCTATTGCGACGAGTTCAACGTATATTCAGGGCCAATCGACGACATGCGAATTCGAATCGAACGCGCCAGGGAGGCCGCGGTTGGGGCGGGAAGGTCAGGCGATGACCTCTTCATCAGCACTGCCTGCCCACCCATCGTTGGCCTAACCGAGGAGGCGTACCGAGCGGCCCTCGAAGACGCCGTCCCCATAATGGGAAAGGAAACGGCCGACGACCTCCACGACCTACTTGAGCGCCGCGGGTTTCCGCACGGCACTCCCGATCAGGTGGCCGACATCCTCGGGCAGATGGAGGAGATCGGTGTCGAACGCTGGTATGTCCAAGCTCGACTCGAAACCGTCAACGAGGAGACGCTCGAGGGCCTGTTCGCCTGCCTCCGCTAACGGCTCAACCGGACCCGGATTAGCTCACTTTCGATTTGGGCTTGATTTCGAGAACCCCGGCCAGAACCGCTCCCACGAAGGCCGAAAGCGGTATCCACAGTCGGGTCGCCCCTTCGGCGTTCGATAGACCGAGCGTCACCGTGGCGGCGAGCGCCATGGCGAAAATGGCAATCCCAAAACCGAGCGCCACAGGATGTCGGCTGACCTGGCGGGCGCTCCGATGCTCAAAACGCCGAAACAACAGAACTAGCGGCAGCGTGATCACGATGAGGATGCCGATCCAGACGGGCCGGGTCGCCCACCACTCGGCGCTGAGCGGGACGAACTGCAAGAGACCTTGAGCGAAGGACAACGACACAAGGACAAGGAGCACCATGGCCGTCATGTGCCACAGGTAGACGCTCATCGTGAAGCCGTTGGCCAGAATCACCACCGACCAGGGGGTTTCCTTCTTCAACCAGCGTTCCAGCGTTGGAGTCATGCCGGCCAGCCAGCCAGCCTGAAACATCGCCAGAGCCAGCAAGGCGACTGTGGGCGGGGAGTTGTTGCTCATCTCCCGGGCTCCATCTACGCCAACCATTGCCACTGAGTAGGGACCAATCTGGGTTAGGAGAACCAGGAGCACCAGGCCACCGGCGGCGATCAGCCAACCGGTGCGGGGCTTGGGACGACGATCCCAGCCGTGACCGAGTTGGTGAATCGTCAGCCAGACGACCAGGAAATTCAGATACCCGACGTAGGGAACATCAAACCCAATGCGCAGGACATCAATAAGGACCGCCAACCCGACCCCAAAAGCCACCGACTTGAAGCCCCAGCGTTCCCATGCGGCAAAGGTGAATGGTGCCGCTACGACGGCCATGAGATAGACGGCCAGGAACCACATGGGGATGGTGGCGGCAATGGTTCCGACCCGCAGCATCCCTGGATCAATGAAGCGCCCGAGGGCGAACACGCCCAGGCTCCAGACCGCGATCACGGGGAGCGTCGGGGTGATCAGTCGCTGAGCTCGCGACGCCAGCCACTCACGGCGGGGAGTACCGGCCCGGTTGGCGGCCGAAATCGATCGTGCATTTGAGAACCCGCCGGCCAGGAAGAACAGCGGCATGACCTGGAGGATCCAGGTCACGTATTGAAGGATGCGGCTTTCGGCCAGGGCATCACCGAACTCGGCTTCGCCAAGGGTATTGATCCACACGAGCGCCATCAACCAGTGACCGAAGACGACAACGAGCATCGAAGCGACCCGGATGAAGTCGATGCTTCGCAACCGATCATCCGGGGTCTGGCGGGCAATCTCTCTGGGCCTCGTCATCACACTCATGCGATGCACCCCGAGCAAAGTTGTTGGTTGACCGTCATCGTGGAACCTTCCGTCACGTCCGCCCTTCGGCGTGTGCGCAGGTTACCGGCGACCACTCCGGACACCTAGCGATTGGCCTGGGGGATCCCCCTGGATTGCAACCCAGGGTTAAACCCTGGGTTCCTACCGCCGGAAAACGATAGTTACAGCCCCGAGAACAACCCTGGGTTGGTACCAGAACCCAGGGTTCCAGCGATCGCTGGGGTTAGCGGCGGGCGATGAGGACGCGGAAGTCGCCGAGACCTCTCGACTGGAGCAGCGTCTCGGCTTCGTTCTTGCGACTACGAACGACCAGGCGCTGCATCGGGTCGCCATCGCGGGCCAGGGCCAGCTCCTCTTGCCGCAGCTCACTGAGCCGGGCACGCAACCCGAACCGGGAAAGAAAGTCTTCCTGCCGCTCCAGGGTGGATTCCCAACCGAGCTCGCTACAAATCGCCAGCAAAGACGAAAAGTTCACGTCGGCCGTGATGTCGGTTTCGCCCGGGAACGCCAACGGATCGGGACCCCGGTGATGGGAACGGTACGTGCGCAACGTTCCGAAGCTTCGCCGTGGTACGAGCGCTTCGGCAGTGTCGCCATAATCAATAATACAAACGGCGCCAGTTTCGATGCGGCCGAGCAGGTCCCGGAACCAGGCATCGCCCAGGACGTGGGCTTCGACCATCCCCCCTACCGGAACGTCACCTCCGAAGCGATTCACCCAGTCGGCGACTTCATCACGGAGGGGTGCGGCTACCAGACACAGATCCTCACCATCGACGCCAATCCATCGCTCTTCCCATCCGGATTCGGTCCGCACCGCAAGGGCAACCGGGAAATTGTCGAGGAGTTCGTTGGCAATAACCACCATGGGTCCGTCGAATGGAACGTCATCGAGGGATGGCACCACCCGATCTTCACCAACCACGTAACTCGAAGCGAGCTGAGCTGCCATCGAGATCTCCACCGCCCAGGCTTCCGCAGGGACGACCTCCAACAAAGCCTTCAACAGTGAACCCGAACCCGCCCCAACTTCGACCACCCGGGGCATGGCGCCCAGACGATCTGCTTCGGCATCGACGAAGGCTCCGAGGGTTTCTCCAAAAAGCGGTGAAACCTCAGGACTGGTCAGGAAGTCGCCCGCTTTCACAGATCGGAGGGCGTCACCAACGAAGAACCCGCCGGATCCGTACAAGGCGCGTTCCTGGAACTCCTCGAAAGGGATCGGCCCGGTCCGGGATATGACCGCTACCAATTCGGGTCTGATGGTCATCGTGACTCCAGCATCTTGAAACCCCAAGTGGTCGCGTTCGTTCCTAACTCTACGATTGGTCGAGGCCCCGAACCGGTGCTCCGGTGGCCAATTCGGTTGCCCATACCCGGTGGCTAACGCGGGACGAGAACCAAAGCAGCCAGTGGAGGCAGGGTCACCGACAGGTATCCGTCCTTGGCGACCAGCGGTCCGGCTTGCATGACCCCCGATCCGCCGTATACGGCGTTGTCGGTGGTGATGATCTCTTCCCATCCGCCGTCGATTGGAACCGGCAAGCGATAATCGTGCTGGACCTGCGGCGTGAAATTGAAGACCGCCACCGCTACGTCATCACCGTCCGAGCGAGACCAGGCCAGCACCGATCGATCTGCATCGTCGGCCATCAGCCAGGCGAATGACCCGGGCTCGTGATCGCCGCGGTGAAGGGCCGGGCGATCGCGGTAGAGGCGCGCCAGGTCCGAGACCAGAGCCAGAATGCCAGCATGGGCCGGGTCGTCGAGCGCTTCCCAATCAAGCTGCCCGGCATCGTTCCACTCAGAAACCTGACCGAACTCTCCACCCATAAACAGCAGTTTCTTGCCGGGTTGGGTGAACTGTTCGGCGAGCAGCAGCCGGAGATTGGCAAAACGCTGCCAATCGTCTCCGGGCATTCTGGTCAGCAATGACCCTTTCATATGCACTACTTCGTCGTGGCTGAGGGGCAACGTGTAGTTCTCGGAAAACGCATAAACGGCGCGGAAGGTGATCTCGCCGTGGTGATGGGAGCGGTAGATCGGATCACGGCCGAGGTACTGGAGGGTGTCATGCATCCACCCCATATCCCACTTGTAGTCGAAGCCAAGCCCGCCGACGTACGTTGGCGATGACACCATCGGCCAGGCGGTTGATTCTTCGGCGAACGTGGCTACCCCAGGGAAGCCGGTATGGATCGTGTCATTGAACTGACGGAGGAAGTCAATCGCCTCCAGGTTCTCGCGTCCTCCGTAGCGATTGGGCACCCATTCGCCGTCATTACGGGAGTAGTCGAGATAGAGCATCGAGGCGACCGCATCAACCCGCAGACCGTCAACGTGAAAGCGCTCGCACCAAGCTGCCGCGCTGGAAAGCAAGAAGCTCCGGACCTCGGGCCTACCCAGATCGAACACGAAGGTGCCCCAGTCAGGATGTTTGGCCTTACGAGGATCGGCATATTCATACAGCGGTCCACCGTCGAACTCCACCAGGCCGTGAGCGTCGACGGCGAAATGAGCCGGCACCCAGTCGACGATCACGCCGATCCCGGCCTGGTGCAATTGGTCGATCAGGTACTTGAAGTCTTCGGGGGTTCCCCATCGCGAAGCCGGCGCGAACCAACCGATGGGCTGGTAGCCCCACGAACCACCGAAAGGGTGTTCGTTGGGTGGAAGGAACTCGACGTGCGTGAAGCCCATTCCCGTGACATGATCGATCAGCGGGGCGGCGAGTCCCCGGTAGCCGATCAGCTCTCCGTCGTCGGTTCGCCAAGACCCAATGTGCATTTCGTAGATGGAAACCGGTCCATCGTGGGCTGCTCCCCGGCCCTTCATCCATTCGTCATCGGACCAGCTGTACTCGTCCCACCAAAGCCGGGTGTTGCGTTCGGGAGCAACCTCCCACCATGCTCCGTACGGGTCAGATTTGTCAACGGCGGCGCTGCCAGAGTAGATCTTGTAGTGGTACCCGTCTCCGATTTGACCGCCGGCCACGGTGCCTTCCCAGATGCCTTCACGGGGACGGAGCGGGACCTCATCCCATCCGGTCATGTCCCCGAGCACGGTGACCCGGGTGGCCGCCGGGGCCCAAACGGCGAACGCGACCGCTGGTTCGGCGTCAAGCGTGGTCCGGTGAGCGCCCAAAAAGCGATGCACACCGGCGTGGCTTCCGTTCTTGAATCGTTGCAAGTCGGCCGACGTTGCCGGTTTCCAGCTCTCGAGTTGAGCGGGTCCGACGTCAGCCGGTGACAACCGGGTGGTCGTGCTTTTTGGAGACCAATCGGAACTACTCACTTCGCTGCTCCGTTCGGTTGTTGTTCGGCGATGTTGGCAATCGGCCCACCCTGATTGATGATCGGATTACGAATGATACCGATGATCCTTCCGTTGACCGGCGACAGCACCCGCAGGCTCTTTCCGGGCGACGTATCTCCGATCCGCCCTATCACATCCCCTTTGGCCACTCTGTCCCCCAGCTTCGCCTCGAGACGCAACACGCCGGAACGTCTCGCGCGAACCCATTTGGCCGACCGCGACCAGAAGATCTCGTGATCTGGCTCGGGGGCGCTCTCGATCATCCCCTTGTGAGCGAGAACCCTGAGCGTTCCATCCACGCCCGCCTTAATCATGTTCGGCTGGAAGCGGTGCGCCTGGCCACCCTCGAACAGGAGCACCTTGCGCTTGTCGTCGGATGCGGCGCCCCGAAGCGATCCATCACGGAGCCGGGCATGGAGGGCAACTGGTGGGGCGAAGACCTCCGTCAGCTTGCGCACTTCGGCGTCGTCCATGTTGCCCCGAATCTGAGGAATATTGCCGCGGTGACCGGTCCCGGTGTGAAAATCAATCCCGAGCTCACACTGGTTCGCCACCGTCGTCATAAACAGGTTCGCGATACGTGATGCCAGCGATCCGCGGGCCGAGCCGGGAAAATGCCGGTTCAAGTCACGTCCGTCGGGCAGGTAGCGGGACTCGTTCACGAATCCCAACACGTTGACGACCGGGACGGCAATGATCGTGCCCCGCAATGTCTTGGCGGAGATCGTCCCGAGCAACTGGTGAACGATCTCGACACCATTGAGTTCGTCGCCGTGGATGGCGGCCGACAAGAAGACGACGGGACCGTCCTCGATGCCATTCAAAACCGTAATAGGCAACGACAACGAAGAACCCGTTGGAAGTTTCATGAGCGGAATTTCGAGGGTCTTTCGATACCCGGACGAGATCTTGACCCCGGCAATTTCAAAGCGAGGACGACGTGCCTTACTGGCCATTGGTCACCTCCGCGACTACTTCCAGCCACTCAATGATACGGTCGGCCACATCGATCCCTGTGGTGTTCTCGATGCCCTCGAGTCCTGGCGAAGAATTGACCTCAAGGACGACTGGCCCCCGATCGGCTTGGAGAAGGTCGACACCGGCGACCCCTAGCCCCATGATGCGGGTGGCGTCGATTGCCAGCTTCTCTTCCTCTTGGGTCAGATCTACCGGAACGGCTTTGGCGCCTCGATGCAGGTTCGATCGAAACTCCCCAACCGGCGCGATGCGGCGCATCGCCGCCACCGCTTGACCGCCCACTACGATCACCCTCGTGTCAGCCCCGTCGGACTCTTCGATGTATTCCTGCACAAGAATGTTGGCGTCGATCTGCCGGAAGGCTCCAATGACCGATTCGGCCGCTTTGCGGGTTTCGGCGAGCACCACACCAAGACCCTGAGTACCTTCGAGCAACTTGATCACAACAGGTGGCCCGCCCACCGCCTCGAGCAACAGATCAATGTCCTGAATGTTGTGAGCAAACCCCGTAACCGGCATCGGCACCCCGGCGTGGGCGAGCAACTGCATCGAGTGCAGTTTGTCGCGGGACTGCTCAATGGCCACCGAACCGTTGGCCGTGGGCGTTCCCATCATTTCGAACTGTCGCACTACAGACGTGCCGTAGAAGGTGTGACTGGCGCCAATCCTCGGTATCACCGCGTCGTACATGAGGCGACTGCCCCGAAGAATGACCTCGGGACGAGTTGAAGTGATCTCCATGTAGGCCCGGAGGTAATCGACGACCGCCACATGGTGGTTGCGGCGCCGGCCCGCCTGAACCAAACGCGATGTCGAATAGAGCGACGCGTTCCGAGAGAGGATCCCGATATTCATGATGGGGGTTCTTCCCGACCTAATCCGCAGGAGGAGCCTTGGGGGTCAGGAACGGCATCATCGAGCGCAGCTTGGCGCCCACCCGCTCAATTTCATGATCCTGCTCGGCATGGCGCATGGTCACAAGACCCTCGCCACCACCACGAGTCTCGGCAATGAACTCACGGGCGAAGTCGCCGTTCTGGATCTCGCCGAGGATCGACTTCATGACTTCCTTGGTCTCAGGCGTCACGATGCGTGGTCCTCTGGTGTAATCACCATATTCAGCGGTGTCCGAGATCGAATAGCGCATCCACGACAAACCACCTTCATACAGGAGGTCCACGATCAGCTTGAGTTCGTGCAACGTCTCGAAGTACGCCGACTCGGGCTGATAGCCGGCCTCGACCATGGTCGAAAAGGCCGCTTTGATCATCTCAGACACGCCACCACACAAGATGACTTGCTCGCCGAAGAGGTCCGTTTCGGTTTCCTCCTTGAACGTTGTCTCAAGGATGCCGGCTCGGGCGCCGCCAATGCCCCAGGCGTACGACAAACCAAGGTCATGTGCGGTGCCGGAGGCGTCTTGATGAACGGCGATCAGGCACGGCACCCCTGAACCTTCCGTGTAGGTCCGGCGGACGAGGTGTCCCGGGCCCTTGGGAGCGACCATGACGACGTCGACGAACTCAGGAGGGACGATCTCCCCGAAGTGGATGTTGAAGCCGTGCGCAAAGAAGAGTGCGTCGCCTGGTTCGAGGTTCGGAGCGATCTCGGTTGTGTAGAGGTCGGCCATGTGCTGGTCGGGCACAAGCATCATGACGACATTGGCGACCTTGGCAGCCTCAACCGGAGAGAGCACCGTCAGGCCGGCCTCTTCGGCCTCGACCCGGCTGCGCGATCCTTCTCGAAGGCCGACGACGACTTTGACGCCGGACTCATGCAGGTTGCGGGCGTGTGCGTGGCCCTGGCTGCCAAAGCCGATTATCGCCACGGTCTTACTCGAAATGATCGAAGCGTCCGTGTCGCTCTCATAAAACAGCGTTGCCATGTTGTGCTCTCCTTGCCGATCTGCCACTGCGAGTATCGCCGGGAACCCGTTAGGAATCAAAGCCACCGGAGCCTGCCATAAAATCCCACGCCTTGAGTTCGCCATTCGGATACGATGGTGACTGTCGGGGAGAGTTGGCGGTCACAGATCGCCCAAGGGCCCGAGGATGAGGAAGAGATTCCATGGCTACCCGAGTCGAGGTCGATATCCATATCGACCGTCCCACCAACGAAGTCTTCGCTTTTCTAGCCAACTTCGAAAACAACCCGCAATGGCAGAACGGGATGGACTCCTGCACGATCACGTCCGATGGTGAATTTGGCGTGGGCTCGACGTACGATCAGGTCGCCCACATGGCCAATCGCCAGATCTTGTCTTCGTTTGAAGTCATCGAGTACCAACCCGGCCGTCGCGTCAAAGCGACGACCACCAAGTCGAGCTTCCCGATCACGTTCACCCGGGTCGTAGATCCGCACAACGGGGGTTCCCGGGTTCGGGCCATCATTGAAGGTGATGCCACCGGATTCTTCAGACTCCTTAATCCCGTCATGAACGTGATGGTGAAGCGGTCGATAAACGCAGATTATGGCCGCCTCAAGAATCTGCTCGAGGGCCGGGCGCACGGCCACGACTGACCAGGGCCGATCCGAGCTTGGGTTGCTCTCTCTGCGGAATCTCACACTCGATCTCACGGCTACGCTCGCGCCATGAAAACACGAGCTTTTGGCAGGACCGGTTGGAACGTTGGGGAGGTTGGGTTTGGGGCCTGGCAGATCGGGGCCGAGTGGGGTGAGGTTTCCGAGGAGGATGCTTCGGCCACGCTGCACGCGGCTCTCGACGCAGGGGTCACGCTTTTCGACACCGCCGACGTATATGGAGACGGATTGAGCGAGCGGCGACTGGCCAAATTTCGCAGTGAGCGATCCGAACCGTTCCACATCATTACCAAGACGGGGCGCAGATGCGATCCGCACACCTCGGCCGAATACAACGAAACCAACCTGAACGCATTTGTGGATCGATCTCGCCAGAACCTCGGCGTCGAAACCCTCGATCTCGTTCAGCTGCACTGCCCTCCCTCGGATGTGTACGCGGGGACTGAGCAGTTCCAGATCATGGACGCCATGGTGGCCGCCGGCAAAATCCAGTATTGGGGGGTATCCGTCGAGAAAATCAGCGAGGCCGAGCTGGCCTTGACGTGGCCGACCTTGACCAGCATCCAGGTGATCTTCAATGCCTTTCGTCAACGACCCGGCAGGGAACTACTCGGCCACGCAGCGAGAAAGAATGTGGCGATCATTGCCAGGGTTCCACTGGCGTCGGGCCTTCTGGCGGGCAAGATGACAGCCGAAACGACGTTCGGGTCCGACGACCATCGCAATTACAACCGCGATGGACAGGCTTTCGATGTCGGGGAGACTTTCGCGGGCGTTCCCTTCGAGACCGGCCTCAAGGCCGTTGAAGCGCTCCGACCGCTGGTCCCCGAAGGGGCCAGCATGGCGCAGTGGGCCTTACGCTGGATCCTGATGCACGAAGAGGTTTCGGTCGTTATTCCGGGCGCCCGCAATCCCCAACAGGCTGCAGACAACGCCGCCGCCAGCGACTTGCCCCCGTTGAACGGAGACGA
Source organism: uncultured Acidimicrobiia bacterium (assembly GCA_963847455.1). Taxonomy (GTDB): domain Bacteria; phylum Actinomycetota; class Acidimicrobiia; order Spongiisociales; family JAENVV01; genus JAENVV01. The sequence goes on along the minus strand of CAWKAG010000025.1, from coordinate 2,291 downwards.
CATGGCCTCGGTGCGCAACACGTATGATCGGTACATCCGGACGCACGTACACGAACGCTGGTAACGCGGACTACCAGGCTCCCCCGCCACCACCACCGCCACCGCCACCACCGCCGCCCGAGAAACCGCCGCCACCACCAGACGAAGACGGCGGAGCGAACGCACCGGACAGGGCAGATTCGATCCCGGAGATAGCGTTGCTCGAATGCCCTCCCGAATAGCCGTGACTGCCGTACCAGTAGACGCTGGAGGTCTGCTCCAGGTCTTGCGGGGCATACAGGCGGGCGGCCTCAAGCACGTCGTCAGCAACGCCGAGCGCTATCCCGTAGACGAGATATTCCTCCCACAAACCCAACGAAAGCGCCGGGGCTTCATGGAGACGACTGAAGTCTTCGAGATAACGCCGAAACGCCTTCCATCGCTCGTTGAGCAGCGCGCCCTCGGGCGTGCGACGCACCCACAGTTTGGTTCTGCCGGCCAACACAGCGCTGACGGCCACGCCGAAGATCCCGAAGGCGAAGAAACCGACTTGCATGAGCGATTTTGCCTCGAACGACAGCCGACTCCCGAGTGCCCAGGGAAGCAGCCAGGCTCCCAGGGCGGCCATCACGATCACGCCGAGAATCAGGTATATCGGGAAGCGCTTTCCGACGGTGTCGAGCAGTCCCTGGTTCTTGAGCGTGGACGATGACGCCGACTTGAAGCTTTCATAGTCGGCATGGTTGGTCGAAGGGTCCTCACGGAGTTCGCGCCGGAATTCCGTGAGAGGGACGGGACCGGCCGCCACGATCCGATCGACGATCGACGCCACCGGACGCTCATGGTTCTCGAGGGGAACCGTATCCTTGCCAAGGCCGATCTCCAGGTCGGTGATCTGCTCCTTTTTCAATCCGAGCCAGGTTGATTGTTCGACCGTGGCCGGCGTTGCCGTGTATCGCCCCCGCCTGATGAGATCGAACAACGTGGCCGTGAAGCCTCGTTCGTCGACGAAACCCTGACGGGCCAGGGCGTCCACGACGGCCGGAGAGGTGGTCGAGGGCGGCGCCTGCTCATATTCGCGGTCGTAGCTCACCCGATGCTCCGAGCCGAACCATAGGTAGCCCGCTACGACGGCGATTGGATACGCGGCGAAAGCCACCAACAGAGCAAACGCGGCGACCCGGAGGCTCGCGGCCCGCTGATCCGCCCGGGCGTCCTCGGCACGCTCGTCGGCCAGGATCGCCTCAAGCCCGTCTCCGGATACGACCTTGGCGCCGGCGGTCGACTGGAGCACCGACCGGGGAACCACGACCCGCAATTCGACGAACTGCCGGTTTGGCACCGAGTAGGCGACCAGATCCGGCGAGATACCGTCTACTCCCAGTGAGGTCCCCCCATCCACGTCTGCCGGATGCCCGAACACGAGAACGTCGTCTCCGGTTCCAAGGTCCGCAGACAGGAAGCGCGCCCGCAGTTCGCTCACGCCGACGTCCCACTGATCTCCCCAGACCTGCAGGTTGACGTCGACGACGTCGTCATAGGCCACAGCCAAACCGGTGAATACGTACTTGACGGTGAACGTGCGGTCCTCGTCAGTAGCCCGGTAGTGCCAGACGACCCGGGTCACCGACCCGCGGTCCTCAACTCCAAACGTTCCGGGGGTGTCGCTTGAGCCCAACTCCGTCGACGCGCCCGGGAGAAACGCAGTCCCCTGCTCCGAAACCGTGACCTGCGAAACCGTCTCGCCACCACGAACCGGGATATCGCGATAGGCGCCCTCAAAGGATCCGCTGAATGAGAACGTCAGGTTTTCGGTAACGACCACGGTGCCGTCACCCGTCAGCTCGACGGTGACATCGACATCAGGAAACCAGAACGATTTCGACTGGGCCTCAACAGGTGTCGTTAACGACACCGCCAAAAGCAGCAGGAGTGCTCCAACCGCCAGGAGCGATCGTTTCAGAAGTCCACCTGCGGGACGCTCCGCTCGTCGCCAGTCGCCTCGAAGTACGGCTTCGGGCGAAACCCGAGCAACGAGGCGACAATGTTCCGCGGTACGGTCTGGACGGCGTTGTTGTAGGTGAGCGTGGCATCGTTGTAGATCTGGCGGGCGATGGCGATCTTGCCTTCGGTTTCCGACAGTTCCTGCTGCAGGGACTGAAAGTTCGGTGCGGCCTTGAGTTCGGGGTAGGACTCGGCCAATGCGAAGAGTTGCCTGAGCGCTCCGGTCAGCATGTTTTCGGCTTGGGCCTGGCTCTCTACGGTGGTGGCGGATTGCGAAGCGGCCCGTGCTTCGACCACGGCTTCGAACG